>CAVQSY010000015.1:0-25752 GCA_963716025.1 uncultured Chloroflexia bacterium | reverse complement strand
CGGCCGCCACGGCCTCCTGCTTCCCCTTGGGATCGACGCCCTCGGGCGGCCAGACCCCCTTGAGGTACGAGTCGATCGCCTGGGCGGCGCGCTTGCCGTCGCCCATCGCGAGGATGACCGTCGCGGCGCCGCGGACGATGTCGCCGCCCGCGAACACGCCCTCCATCGTGGTCATGCCCCTCTCGTCGGCGATCATGTTGCCGCACTTGTTGACCTTGAGCTCCGGGGCGGAGCCGGTGAGCAGCGGGTTGGCCCGCGTGCCGATGGCGACCACCACGAGGTCGCAGTCGATGACGTGCTCCGAGCCCTCGATCGGGACCGGGCGGCGGCGACCGGAGGCGTCCGGCTCGCCCAGCTCCATCTGGAGCACTTGAGCCCCGTGACCCAGCCGTTCTCGTCGCCGAGGACCTCGACGGGCGCGGTCAGGCAGCTGGAACTCGACCCCCTCCTCCTTGGCGTGGTGGACCTCCTCCACGCGCGCGGGCATCTCCTCCTCGGAGCGGCGGTAGACGATGTCGCCTCCTCGGCGCCGAGGCGCTTGGCGGTGCGCACGGCGTCCATCGCGACGTTGCCGCCGCCGACGACGACCACGCGCTGGCCGTGGAGGATCGGGGTCTGGGACTCGGGGTTCGAAGCGCCCATCAGGTTCACGCGGGTCAGGTACTCGTTGGCCGAGTACACGCCCTTGAGGTTCTCGCCCGGGACGTTCATGAACACCGGCAGGCCAGCGCCGACGGCGAGGAACAGCGGCGTCGAACGTCCTCGCGCAGCTCGTCGATCGTGTAGCGTCCGGCCGACGATCGCGTCGACCTCGATCTTCACGCCGTCGGCGCCCAGGCGGTCGACCTCGGCCTGGACGATGTCCTTGGGCAGGCGGAACTCCGGGATGCCGTAGATCAGCACGCCGCCCGGGGCGTGGAACGCCTCGAACACCGTCACGTCGTGGCCGCGGTGGGCGAGCTCGCCGGCGGCGGTGAGGCCGGCCGGGCCGGAGCCCACGATGGCCACCTTCTTGCCGGTCGGCGTCGGATTGGCCTTCGGCAGCTGGTCGAGGTTGGCCTGCGCCCAGTCGGCCACGAACCGCTCGAGCTAGCCGATGGCCACCGGGTCGCCCTTCTTGACCCGGACGCAGACGCCCTCGCACTGGGTCTCCTGCGGGCAGACGCGCCCGGTGACGCAGGGGAGCGCGTTGTCGCCCAGGAGGCTCTCCGCCGCGGCGGGCATGTCGCCCTCGCGCAGGAACTTGATGAACCGCGGGATGTCCACCCGGACCGGGCAGCCGTCGACGCAGAACGGCTTGGGGCACTGGATGCAGCGCTCGGCCTCCAGCATCGCCAGCTGGTAGGTGAGGCCGAGGTTGACCTCCTCGAAGTTCTTCGCGCGCGCGTCGCCCGCCTGCTCGGGCATGGCGACCCGGTCGATGAGCATCCGCTCCTTGTTGGTGAGCGGGGCCTTGGGTGCTTCGGTGCCGTCCTCGTCGGCCGGCACCGGGGACGCGGGCTCGGTCATGCCTTCACCTCGGTGGTTGCGCAGGCGCCCTTGGCCTCCTCGTCCGCCTGGCGGGCCAGCGCGGCCTGCTCGAAGCTGCGGTACGTGGTCAGGCGGTCGGCGAGCTCCTGGAAGTTCACCTTGTGCGCGTCGAACTCGGGTCCGTCCACGCACGCGTACTTGGTCTCGCCGCCGACCGTCACGCGGCAGCCGCCGCACATGCCGGTCCCGTCGACCATGATCGCGTTGAGCGACACGGTGGTCTCGACGCCGTAGGGCTCGGTCATCGCCGACACGGCCTTCATCATCGGCACCGGGCCGATCGCGTACACGGCGTCGATGCCGCCCGCGTCGAGCAGGTCCTTGAGCGCCTCGGTCACGAAGCCGTGGCGACCGTAGGAGCCGTCGTCGGTGCACACGACGACGTCGCCGCAGGCGCGGAGCTCGGGCTCGAGGATGACCCACTCCTTGCTGCGGCCGCCGATCACGCTGGTCACGTGGACGCCCTTGTCCGCGAGCGCGCGGACGATCGGCAGGAGCACCGCGGTGCCCACGCCGCCGCCGACGCATACGGCGTGCCCCGACTCGAGGAGATCGGTCTCGCGCCCGAGGGGGCCCGCGACGTCCTGGATGGCGTCGCCGACCTGGAGGGCGGTGAGCTCGGTCGTGCTGGCGCCGATGGCCTGGATCATCAGGGTGATGGTCCCGGCCTCGGGGTCGTTGTCCGCGATCGTGAGCGGGATTCGCTCCGCGCCCGGACCCTTCCGGACGATGACGAACTGGCCGGGACGCCGGACCTTCGCGACCCGGGGAGCCTCGACGACGAGGCGGACGACGTTCGGGGAGAGCTGCTCACGCTCGATGACGGGATGCATGGAACCTCGCTGTGCTGGTGGACTGCAAGAATGGTCCCAAACCGCCAAACCGTGCACGTTACCCTCGCATGGCATCGGGCTCAGGTCCGAAGGTCACCTACCGGCAGGGCCGATCGGAGGGCACGCCCCGGAACCGCGGGCTCCGGTGCCGCCGCGGAGCCGACCTCGTCGACCGCCCGCGGTCACCCCGGCACGTACCCCTGAGCGGCCCAACCGTCCGCTGCGCCCAACGAATCACTCCGCCCGGAGGTTCGATCGTCGGGCCCGATGTGCTCTGCTGACGCGACAGGCGAGCCGCTGGGCGGCCGAAACGTCGCCTCGACCGGACCGTTGGTCCGCCCGGCGGACCGCTGCTGGCCGGCCAGGCGACGCCTGACGACCGCGCGGCCTGGACCGGTATCCGCGCGGCGCACGACGGGGACCCTAGTTCGAGGACCCCTGGCGCGGAAGGCGCGGGATCAGCCAGTCGAGCAGGCCGCCGGGGCTGCGGGTCTGGAAGTAGAAGCGCCCGGGGCCCGTGATCCGGCAGACCAGCCCCTCGCCGCCGAGCAGCGTGGTCTTCCACGAGTTGCCGGCCTTGCGGACCTCGTAGCCCATGCCCTCGTCGAAGGCGACCATGTGCCCGGTGTCGACCACGTGTGCCTCGCCCGGCCCCAGGTCGATCGCCGCGATGGCGCCGTAGCTGGACAGGAACGCGAGGCCGGGCCCGGTCAGCTTGAGCAGGAACAGGCCCTCGCCGGAGAAGAACGAGCGTCCGGCTCCGAACTTGGTGTCGACCACGATCTCCGGAGTTGAGGCCAGGTACGACCCCGACTGCACCAGGAGGTTGCGCCCGGCCGTGATCTCGACCGGCGCGATGTCGCCGGGCAGCGCGGGCGCCACCGTCACCTGGCTGTTGGGCTGGGTCGCGACCATGTCGTTGACGAACAGCGACTCGCCGCCCAGGAACGAGCGCTTGAGCACCGAGCCGAGCCCGCCGCCGGTCTTGGTCTCGATCTGGATGGAGTCGCTCATGCTGACCATGGCGCCGGCCTCGGCCCGGAACCGCTCACCCGGCTGGAGCGTGATGACGGCAAGCGAGTACGACGGCTGGTAGCGGATCTCGTACTGCACGGTGCGCCTCCCTGGTCTCAGCCGGCCGCGGCGCGGCACGGGCGCCTTGCCCTTCGGCCAGTAGAGCTCCTTCTTGACGTGGAACTCCGGGAAGTCACGCTCCATCAGCGTCCGCTCCACGTTGAGGATCATCTCCGGGTTGCCGCAGATGTAGACCACGGTCCGCTCCGGCGCGATGCCCAGGTCGCGGCAGATGTCCGCGATGACCTGCTCGGCACGGCCGACGCGGCCCGTCCAGCCCGCGTTGCGCGCGTCCTTGGGCCGCGAGATGGTCGGCACGTAGGTCAGCCGATAGGCGGGATCCTGCTCCCACGCCTCCAGCTCCTCGCGGTAGCCCAGCTCGTCCGCGAACGAGCAGCCGTTGATGCACCACGGTCTCGCGCGGCTTTCCGTCGGCCATGGTCTCGCGGATCATCGAGAGGAACGGGGCGATGCCCGGTGCCGGTGGACACGTACAGGTGGGTCCGCGTCGTCCTCGGGCTCGAGCATGAACTTGCCCTTGGGCCCGATGAGGCGCGCCCGGTGCCCCACCTTGAGCCGCCACAGCGCCGTCGTGAACCGGACGATCGGGACGTGGCGGACGAACACCTCGTAGCCGTGGGTGTCCGCCGTCGCGGGCGCGGACGCGACCGAGTACGGGCGCTGGAGCATCTTGCCGTCGGCCACGACGCCGAGCGTCATGTACTGCCCGGGGACGAACGGGGTGGCCGGGACCGTCCATCTTGACGCGGAAGTAGGCGAGATCCTCGGTGAGGTCCTCGCGGTGGACCAGGGTCGCGTTGTAGACGTCGGCGAAGATCTCGATGACGCGGCTGTCCTCGATGGCTTGAGCATCGACCGGATCGGGCACGGAACGGACTCCCTGTGGTTCACGGTGCGGTTCGGGGCGCGCAACTTGACCTGAGCGTACACCGCGTTCCCGTGCCTCGTGGCCCGCGCCTCGCCGCCGAACGGCCCCATTCCCCGGGCGCTCCGGCCCTGCCTTCGCAACCCAGCCGAAACCCGGATCGCGGCGGATCGCGGCGTACAATCGTCGCGACCCCAATCGAGGTATGTCCGCGGGCCGCGTCCCCAGCCTGTGCCCGCCACGCTTGCACAAGGAGCCCCTCCACGATGGCCCACAGCCCAACCACGTCCGATCGGTCGCACGTCGCCGCCAAGCGCTACATCTACGCCTGGGGTGCCGGCACCGCCGAAGGCAACGGCACGATGAAGGACCTCCTCGGCGGCAAGGGCGCGGGCCTCGCCGAGATGACCCTCGCCGGCCTGCCGACGCCGCCCGGATTCACGATCACGACCGAGGCGTGCAACGACTACTTCGCCAGCGGCAAGCAGCTGCCGGCCGGCCTCTGGGATGACGTCCTGGGGGCGATGAAGGAGGTCGAGGAGCGATCCGGCAAGGGCTTCGGGGATCCGAAGAACCCGCTGCTGGTCTCGGTCCGCTCGGGCGCCAAGTTCTCGATGCCGGGCATGATGGACACGGTCCTCAACCTCGGCCTCAACGAGGAGACGCTCAACGGCCTGATCGCGCTGTCGGGCAACGAGCGCTTCGGCTGGGACGCCTACCGCCGGTTCATCGGGATGTTCGGCCGGATCGTCATGGGCGTGGACGCCTCCCGCTTCGACGAGCCGCTCGAGGCCCGCAAGCACGTCCACGGCCCGGACGCCAAGGACACCGACCTCACGGTCGAGGACCTCAAGGCGCTGGTCGGCGAGTTCAAGGCGGTCGTCAAGCAGGACACGGGCACCGACTTCCCGACCGACCCCTACCAGCAGCTCGACCTCGCCATCAAGGCCGTGTTCGCCTCCTGGTTCGGCAAGCGTGCCCACGACTACCGCAACAGCCAGAAGATCGCCCACGACCTCGGCACCGCGGTCAACGTCGTGACCATGGTCTTCGGCAACATGGGCGACGCCTCGGGCACCGGCGTCGCCTTCACCCGCAACACCTTCGACGGGACCAAGGAGCTCTACGGCGAGTACCTCGTCAACGCGCAGGGCGAGGACGTCGTGGCCGGCATCCGGACGCCGCAGGACATCAGCCACCTCAAGGTCGAGATGCCCGAGGCCTACGACGAGTTCGTCAGGATCGGTGACCAGCTCGAGGCGCACTACCGCGACGTGCAGGACCTCGAGTTCACGATCGAGAACGGCAAGCTGTACATGCTCCAGACGCGGATCGCGAAGCGGACCGCGGCGGCGGCCGTGAAGATCGCCGTCCAGATGGTCGACGAGGGCGTGATCTCCAAGCGCGAGGCCGTCGAGCGGATCGAGCCGACCCAGGTCGACCAGCTGCTGCGCGCCCAGTTCGACCCGGGTGCCCGCAAGGACGCCGAGAAGGTCGCCAAGGGCCTCAATGCCTCGCCGGGTGCCGCCGTCGGGCGGGCCGTGTTCGACGCCGACCTCGCGGTCGAGTGGGTGGACAAGGGCGAGAAGGTCGTCCTGGTGCGGGTCGAGACCAGCCCCGACGACTTCCACGGCATGGCCGTGGCCCAGGGCATCCTGACCGCCCGCGGCGGCGCCACCTCGCACGCCGCGGTCGTGGCCCGCCAGATCGGCAAGCCGTGCGTCGCCGGCTGCGCCGAGCTGGTGGTGGACTACGGCACGCGGAGTGCCAGGTCCACGCTGTCGGGCACCACGTTCGACGAAGGCGACTGGATCAGCGTCGACGGGTCCACCGGCGAGGTCTTCGTCGGAGCGCTGCCGACCGTCGAGGCCCGCTTCGAGGACCAGCCGGAGCTCCAGCAGATCCTCGGCTGGGCCGACGAGATCCGCCGGATGGGCGTCTGGACCAACGCCGACAAGCCCGAGGAGGCCGCCCAGGCCCGCTCCTACGGCGCCGAGGGCATCGGCCTCTGCCGCACCGAGCACATGTTCCGCGAGGGCGAGCGCCTGGAGATCGTCCGCGGCGCGATCCTCGTGGCCAACGTCGCCACCCGTGCCAAGGCCAAGGTCGCGGCCGGGGAGGCGCTCACCGCCGACGAGACCGGGGCCGTGGCCACCTTCGATGCCGCGATGGCCAAGCTCGAGGCGCTCCAGCAGGGCGACTTCGAGGGCATCTTCAAGGCGATGGACGGCCTGCCGGTCGTCGTCCGCCTGATCGACCCGCCGCTCCACGAGTTCCTGCCGAACCTCGAAGAGCAGCTGGTCAAGGTCACCAAGGCCGAGATGAGCGGCGGCGCGTCCGACGAGGACAAGCAGCTGCTCGCGACGATCAAGTCGATGCACGAGCAGAACCCGATGCTGGGCCTGCGCGGCTGCCGGCTGGGGATCATGATCCCGGACTTCGTGAAGATCCAGACCCGGGCCATCCTCAATGCCCAGGTGGCCGTGCGCCGCGCCGGCGGCAACCCGATCGCCAAGATCATGATCCCGCTCGTGGGCCACGTGAACGAGCTCAAGGTCACGCGGGCGCTCCTCGCGGCCGAGGCGGACGCGATCGCGGCCGCCGCCGATGTGAACGTGGACTACAAGTTCGGCACCATGATCGAGATCCCGCGCGGCGCCCTCACGGCCGACGAGATCGCGACCGAGGCGTCGTTCTTCAGCTTCGGCACCAACGACCTCACCCAGATGACGTTCGGCTACAGCCGCGACGATGCCGAGGGCGGCTTCCTGCTCAAGTACGTGGAAGACGGGATCCTCCCGGTGAACCCGTTCCAGACGCTCGACGACGCGATCGCCGGGCTGATGAAGATCGCCGTCGACAAGGGTCGCAGCACGCGCCCCGACATCGAGCTCGGCATCTGCGGCGAGCACGGTGGCGATCCGGAGTCCATCCACAAGTGCGAGAAGATCGGCCTCGACTACGTGTCCTGCTCGCCGTTCCGGGTGCCGGTCGCCCGGCTCGCGGCGGCGCAGGCGGTGCTGGCCACCTCGCACGACAAGTAGCCCGCCGGGCCACGGCGGCCCGGCTTCGCCGCACCTGGACAGGCGCTTCCCCGGTCGCCGGGGAGGCGCTTCGTCGTTGCGGCCCACCGATGCGGCGTCCTACCCCCTAGACCCGCGTCCGACACCGTGGGACGATACGGGGCCCGGGCGTCCTGCCTGACGTACCCGGGAGTCCGTGCCTGCCAGGGGAGTGTCGGATTGCGTGACGCGCGGGAGGGCGCGACAAGGGACCGCTCGGTCAACGCGGGATCGGCGCTGGTGGTGCCGGCGAAGATCCGTGTGCCCGTGCTCGCCGCGCTGCCGCGTGAGCGCCTGGAGACGCGGCTCGCGGATGCCGTCCACAAGCGGCTGACGCTCGTCATCGCCCCCGCGGGCTCGGGCAAGACCACGCTCCTTGCCCGCTTCGCCGCCATCGCTGGCCGGCCCGTCGCGTGGTATCGCGCCGAGACCTGGGATGCGGACGAGCCTTCCTTCGTCCGCCACCTCGAGGCGTCGCTGTCGGCCGTCATGCCCGCGCTCGCCGGTGGCTGGCGGACGGTGGAGGACGCGGTGCGCGATCTCGAGGCGACGGGCTCGCCGGAGGCACCGGTCCTGCTCGTGATCGACGACTTCTACTCCCTCGAGGACACGCCCGCCGAGGCGGCGTTCGGGCGGCTCGTCGACTACGCGCCCGCCTGGCTCACCTTGCTGGTGGCGACCCGCGTCGCCCCGGCGCTCAACCTCTCGCGCCTCCGCGTCGCCGACGACCTGCTCGAGGTGGGCACCGACGATCTCCGGTTCCGTGCCTGGGAGGTGGAGCAGCTGTTCCGCGACGTCTATCACGACCCTGTGCCCCCGGCCGATCTCGCCATCCTGGCCCGGCGCACCGAGGGCTGGGCCGCCGGTCTCCAGCTGTTCCACCTCGCGACGCACGGCCGATCACCCGAGGAGCGACGCCGTGTCCTGGGTGGCCCGGGCTCGTCGGGCCGGCTGCTGCGCGAGTACCTCGCCCAGAACGTGATGGGCGGCCTGCCCGCGGCGCTCCAGACGTTCCTCCTCGACACCTGTGTCCTGGGGCGGCTGTCCGGCCACGCTCTGCGACCGAGATCCGGGGGGCCGCGGGGAGCAGCGCGCTTCTCGACGAGCTCGCGCGGCGCGGCGTGTTCACCGTCCCGGTCGAGGACGGCACGGACGCCTACCGCTACCACGAGATCCTCCGCCAGCATCTCGACCGGATGCTCGTCGAGGAGATCGGCGAGGCGGCGGCCCGTGAGCGCCACGATCGTGCCGGGCACCTGCTCGAGGAGGATGGCGCCCTGGCCGAGGCGCTGCGGGCGTACTCGCGGGCGGAGGACTGGGACGCGGTGCGGCGGCTGCTGGGTGGGGAGGGCGAGCGCCTCGCCGCCGGTGCCGGAGGGCGCTGGATCGAGGAGCTGCCGCCGGCCATCGAGCGGCACGACCCGTGGGTCGCCCTCGCCGCCGCCCGTCGGGCGCGCAACGACGGTCGATGGGCTGCCGCCATCGCCGCCTATGCCCACGCCGAGGCGGGGCTCGGGCCGGTCCGGGCCGCCGAGGTGCCCCGCGCGGAGCGTCTCGCGCTGACCGCCTGGCTGGACCCGCTCGCGATCCCCCAGGCCGATGCGGTCGGCATCCTGCGGTCGGGCCTGGTGCGCGATCCGGGCACGGCGACCCGCGAGCTGGCGCGCCGGCCCGACAACCTGGCCTCCGCTGGCCCGCGGCCTGCTCACGCTCGCGTCGGGAGAGGTCGTCGCAGGCGCGCCGGATGCTGACGGAAGCGGCGGACGCGGGCGACGGCGGGCCCGTCGCAACCGCCGCCGCCCGGTTGGGCGCCACCGTCGCCGCCGTGCTGGCGGGGGATGCGTGCGATGCGCGGACGTTCGACCGCGCCGTCGAGGATGCGGAGCGGGCCGGGGTGGCGTGGCTGGCGCGGCTCGGGCGGGTGCTCGGTGGCCGCCTGGCGACCCACGCTGGCGATGCCACGTGCCGAGGCCGCTGGAGCGCGCGTCCAGCTCGGCCCTCGGCGTCGATCGGGGCGCGGTCGTCGGCATCGACGAGCCGTGGGGTGCCGCGCTGCTGGATCTCGCGGAGGCGTGGTGCGGGGATGGATCGAACGAGGCGACCATCACCGCAGCGGAGGCGGCCGCCGACGCGTTCCGTCGCCTCGGAGCCGGCGTGTCCTCGAGGCCTGGGCCCGGTCGCTGGGCGCCCTCGCGGCCGCGCAGGCGGGCCTGCCCGACGCGGGCGGCGCAGGCGCAGGCGGCGGAAGGTCTCGCCCGAGCGTCCGGCTCGGCGGCCGCGCGGCTGCTCGCGCACGCCGCCCTGGCGCGAGTGGACCCCGTGCATGCCGACGACCACGTCCGGCTGGCGACCGCTGCGGCCGACGAGACCGGCCTCGTGCTGCCTCCCTGGGCGAGCGACGGCGACGAGTCGCTGTCCGCCTTGATCCCTGATTCCAGCCCGCGAGGCTGGCCGGCAGGTCCGGGAAGCCCCGGGCCACCGAGAGGCGACCCGGTCGAGGTCCGGACGCTGGGCGGGTTCGCGCTCGAGGTCGACGGGCGGCGGGTCTCGCTCGATGGGGTCAAGCCGAGGGCCCGTTCGCTGCTCCGGCTGCTGGCCCTGCACGCCGGGGCGCCGGTGCATCGAGAGGTGATCCAGGAGTCGCTGTGGCCGGAGTCCGACGCCACCGCCGGCGCCCGCAGCCTGCACGTCGCCCTGTCGGCGCTGCGGCGACTGCTCGACGAGGAGGCGCGGTCCGGGTGGCGGCAGGCTCATCGCCCGTGACGGTGATGCGTACCGGCTGGCAGTCGCCGCCGAGGACGTCGATCTCGGACGCTTCGACCAGGCCATCGCCGCCGGGCGGGCGACCCTCGCCCGGGCGAGAGCCGTCAGCCGCTGTCTTTGCGAGCGCCGTCGACCTCTACACGGGTGCCCTCCTGCCCGAGGAAGGCCCGGCCGGCTGGGTGATCGAGCGGCGCGACCAGTGCCGTGCCCGGGCGATCGAGGCGGCGGAGCGCCTCGCCGAAGCGTGCCTCCTCGCCGACGACCTGGCGACCACCGTCCGGGCGTGCCGGTTCGGGCTCGAGCTCGACCGCTACCAGGACGCGCTGTGGCGGATGCTCATCGCGGCCCGGGAGCGGGGCGGAGATGCCGGAGCCGCCACGCGGGACCGGCGCGAGTACGCCCTGGTCCTGGAGACGCTCGGCGTGGCCGCAGACGGGGCGGCCGCGATCTCCTAGGGTCCCCGGGGGGGGTTGCATCGCGTGCTGGGCGCCACCGGCCCTCGACCCGCCGCCTGCGGCCCGCCCCCGGCTGCCAGCACCCCGCGGTCGGCCGCCGCTTGAAGCAGCACTGCTTCAGATCGGGGCCCCACGTGTGGGCGTCGCGTCGCGAATCCGAGTTCCGGGCGCGAGCACGCACGCAGGACGCGCTACTGACCCTGCGGCGGGTCAACAGCCAGGGATCAGCGGATTGGGAGACAACAGTCCCGCCCCGAACGACGCCCGCTCGAGCGCCCGGTCCCAGCGCCCGCTCGAGCGCCCGGTCCCAGCGCCCGGCCCCGCGATCCGCTCCTGCCCCCGGCCCCGCGATCCGGCTCCTGCGCCCGGCCCCGCGATCCGGCTCCTGCGCCCGGCCCCGCGACCTGGCCTCCTGACTCAGCCAGGAGTCAACACGCGATGCGGCGTGCAGAGGTGCGGTCACGAACTGCTGGTTCGAGGTCCCAGCCACGCTGGCCGGAGGCGCTGCTGACCCTGCGGCGAGTCAACCAGTCAGGGACCAGCGGATCCGGACCCTAGCTCCTCTTGAAGAACTCGATTTCGGAAATCGAGATCGGGGCGGACTCCGGCCCGTTGGTGTCCACCACGCGGATCACGATGCTGTCGATGATCCCCGGCGATACCTCGAAGGTCTGCGGGATCCTTGGTGTCCTCGAGCTCGATCCGCTTCACCGAGCCGTCCATGACAAGCTCGATGGCGGACGGGCGACGCAAGTCCGCGAAGGCCGATGGATTGCCGACACGCACGATCACCCAGCCGAGGTCGATGGGCTCCTCGAACCGCACCGTGATCTCGGGCACCTTGTCGGTGCCCTGCCAGTCGGTATTGCTGGCCTGGTCTCCAATGAGGCGCGCCTCGTGGTCCTTCACCTCGCTGGTCGCCGAGATGTCCTCGGGCCGCGGTACGACCTGGGCGGGCTTCGGCGACACGATCTTGCGGATGTTGTCGATGACCTGGGTCGGGCCGCCGTGGAGGAGCGGATCCGCAGCCGAGGTCACCATGCCGCGGAATGACGGGATGCCGACGTAGCCGAAGATTCCGATCGCCACGACCAGGCCGAGCAGGCCCCGGACGATGCCGATCTTGCCAAGGAGGCCGCGGATCCCCCTGGTCTTCGGAGCGGCCTTCTTCATCGACGACTTGCGCTCGCCGGCTGCGTAGGTCGGCTCCTGCTTCTTCGTGCCGCCGCCGAACAGGCGCTTCCACCACGGCAGCTTCGGTTCGGCGACCACTTTGGCCTCGACCAGGCTGGTCCCGCACCGGCGGCAGAACTTCCGTGATGGGTCGTTCGGCGAGCCGCACGATCCACAGATCCGGTCGCCAGGCTGGGCGGTATCCTGCTCGGCCTGAGGCGTTGGCCGGGGCTTCGGGGCCTGGTCGGCCGTCGGCAATCGGGCAACCGGCTGGTCGTCCGCGGGCTGCGGCGTGCGCGCCGCCGGTTGCTGACTGGCCGCTGTCGGCTGGATGGGCGCCGGCTGGGCCGCCTGGGAGGCTGTTGGTCTCACCGCGGCTGGTTGCATCGGCGGAGGGATGGGGGCGGCCGGCGGCGGCGTGGGAGCCACGGGCGGCGGGATGGGCGAAGCCGGCGGTTGCGTGACCGACGGCGTGGGCATGGCCGCTGCCGATTGACCCCAACCCGGGATCGCACCCGTGGAAGTGGCTGGTGGCGGGGCGATCGGGGACGTTGCCGGTGGGCCGCTCTCGGCGCCGCCCGGTGTTGCGGGTGCCGGCCACGTGGGCGACGACCCGGACGGCGGCTCGTGAAGGGGCGAAGCCTGATCGATGTCGGGGAGGGTGCTCGACAGCTTCCTGGTCGGTCCACCGCGACGGGCTCGCGGCTTCGCCGGTGGCTCCGGAACGGGTTCCGGCTCAGGAACGAGCTCCGGCTCCGGCTCGGGCTCCGGCTCCGGCTCGGGCTCAGGCTCCGCAACGGGCTCGGGAACTCCGGCTCGGGAACGGGCTCCGCGACAGGCTCAGGTTCCGGAACGGGTTCCGGCTCCGGCTCCGGCTTCGGGCTCAGGCTCGGGCTCAGGCTCCGCAACGGGCTCCGGCTCGGGCTCCGGCGCACGGGCTCAGGCTCCGCAATGGGCTCCGGCTCGGGCTCCGGCGACAGGCTCAGGCTCCGCAATGGGCTCCGGCTCGGGCTCGGCGCGGGCTCAGGCTCCGCAATGGGCTCCGGAACGGGCTCCGGCTCCGCGATCGGGCTCCGGAACGGGCTCCGGCTCGGGCTCCGGCTCCGGCTCCGGAACGGGCTCGGGCTCCGGCGTCGGGCTCCGGCTCGGGCTCGGGCTCCGCAATGGGCTCAGGCTCGGGCTCGGGCTCCGGAACGGGCTCGGGCTCCGCAATGGGCTCCGGAACGGGCTCGCGGCTCCGGCTCGGGCTCCGGAACGGGCTCGGGCTCGGGCTCGGGCTCAGGCTCCGGCTCGGGCTCCGGAACCGGCTCGGGCTCCGCAATGGGCTCAGGCTCGGGCTCGCGGCTCCGGCAATGGGCTCCGGCTCGGGCTCGGGCTCCGGCTCGGGCTCCGGCTCGGGCTCCGGCAACGGGCTCCGGCTCGGGCTCCGGCTCCGGCTCGGGCTCCGGCTCCGGCTCCGGCTCCGGAACGGGCTCGCGGCTCCGCAATGGGCTCCGGAACGGGCGTTGGTCCCGTGTCGATCACGACGACGCGTCCCGACGCGAGGCGGTCGCGGGCGGTTCGAGGGCGCCGTCTGTCGGCTTCGCCACCCACTCGAGGAACTGGCCGCAGTTCCCGCAGAACGCGTCCGTAGCCTCGTTCTGGTGGCCGCAATTGCCGCAGACGATCACGCGTGCACTCCCCAGTCCCAGCCGCCGATCCGCGAAGGATAGTCGGCCCGGGCAGGTGCCATCCAGCGCGGCTGGATCATCCCTTCGGTGCCGGGCCTTTTACCAGCTCGATCCGGTGCATCACGTGGGCGGGCTTGGCCGCGGCGACGAGCGCATCCAGGCGCCCGCCGTCGATGGCCTTGGGATCGGGCACGGTCACCCGGACCACGACGAGCGGCTCGGGCGAGCCGGGCAGGTCGCCGCCGGGGTCAACCGACCAGCCCGTCGCGCCGTTCTCGATGATCTCCACCGTGCCGCCGGTCTGGATCTCGACCTGGCCCGCCAGCCCCGCGGCCGTCCCACGCATCCGGAACAGCTCGGCCGCTCGGGCCACCACCTCGCGCTTGCGGGCCTCGTCCCAGCTGTCGTCGAGGGCGATCCCGACCCATCCCGCAAGCCAGGCGAGGAAGTCCTCGGGCGCCAGCCACGGATCGAGGTAGGAGTCGAAGTTGTCCAGCGTCGAGTAGATGGGGGCCACGACCTGGTCGAAGGCCTCGAGCATCCGCTGCGCGAAGTCGTCGTCCTGGTAGATGGCGGGCAGGGTCGGCCCCAGCGGATGGGGCGTCGCGAGACCGGTCAGGCCGCCACGCATCAGGCGCCCTCGACGAGCACCTGGTGCTCGTAGCTGAACACCAGGGCATGCGGCTCGAGCTCGAGGCGCTGCGTCTGCTGGCCGCGCTGGCCGGTGACCGGGTCGGCCCCGAACAGGCGGGCATCCTCGACGATCTCCGTTCCCGGCAGGCCCTGGAGGACGGAGAACACCTCGCCCACGTTGATCGGGCGGCCGAACGGCCAGCCGTTGCCGTCCGGGCCCCCGGTGATGGGGTGGAAGTAGGCGTAGAGCGCCTCGAGCGCCTCCTCCTGGAGTCGCGACGGGTTGACGCGCGACCTGGGCTTGAGCTTCGCGACCACGGTGATGCCGCGGTAGACCGGCGGCTCGACGTTGGCCCGCGTCCCGATGACCCGGCTCTCCTCCAGGCGATCGGTGATCGCCTGGAGCGTGTCCTCGGACGGCACCAGCTGCTCGAACCGGATCCGTCCCTGGTCGGAGACGGCGGCCGGCACCACGAGCACGCGGACCGACCCCGCGTCGGCACCGTCGCCCGCAGCGACCGCCCGGACCCGGGCGACCTCGGGGGCCGCCTCGCGGGCGAGCTGCTCGAAGTCCTCGGTCGTCACGGCCCGGCCCCTGGCCCGGAGCCGGATCGGACCGCGGACCTTGGCGTTCTCGATGTCCTCGCCGTCGACGCCGCCGCGCCCCGGACGACGGTTCTCGACCCGGCTGACGAACGGGATCGACGACTTGAGCACGGCCAGCGCCCTGGGGGCGACGTTGCCTCGCCGGCCACCGCCGACGCGGTACTCGCGGATCCGGAGATGGGCGCTCTTGGGGGGCACGGCGCCGTAGCGCCGGAGCGAGCCGTCGGCCATTCGGACGGCCGGACCGAGCCGGATCTCGCCGGCGGAGAGGTCAACCGTGAAGTGCTTGTCCTCCGGGCCGGAGTTCGCGAAGTCGGAGACCTGCGTCCACTCGTCCCAGCCGGTGTCGTCGGACACCTCGAGGATCATCGCGCCATCGCCGGGCACGACCGGTCCGCGCTTGAGCGGGAACCGCTCGCCGGGGACGCCGGCGGAGATCCCGATCTCCTCGTTCCGCACGAGGTCCGCGTTGACCGCCTCGACCGTCCCGCCGATCGTGATCGCGGACAGGCCGGTGACGGACGGTGACGAGCTGTAGCCGGGCTGCCCCTCGACGGTCTCCGTGACCCGGCCGCGGAGCCATCCGGCCCGCTGCTTGGCGATGAGCGAGGCCACGTGGCCGCGTGGCACGTGGAGGACGACGTCGCCGTCGCGGTTGAGCCCGCCCGGTGGAGTCCGAGTCGAGCTCGCACGGCTCCCAGTCGTCGCCCGTCCACGCCTCCCAGGCGAGCGGCGGGTTGGTGGGGTCCACGCCGACTCCCTCGATGTGGGCGTGGAACCGCAGCCGGACCGCGTTCGACGGCACGGCCTCGGTCAGGCCGACGTACAGGGCGTCGCCGGGCCTGGGGACCTCGTGGAAGCCGTAGATGTCCGCGCCCTTGGCGAGGGTCTCGGTGTGGTCGCGGAACGTCTTGCCGTCGATCATCGAGCCCAGTCGCGCCAGCGAGCAGGGGACGATCGGCAGGTCGTCAGTCGTTGCGAACACGATCGCCTCGGACGTGTCCGTCCGGACGGTGGCGACCTGCGTCGAGGCAGCGATCGTCACGACGTCCGGCTGGGGCGCCGAAAGCCAGAAGGTGACCGATGTCCGCGCCGCGGTCGGCGGGAACAGGCTGACCCCGATGAGCTCGAGGAACTTCACGTAGTTCCGCTCCGGGACGCGGTTGAGCCGATAGACGACCTGGTCGGTCATCCACGCGAACAGCTCGATCAGCGTCACGCCCGGATCGGAGACGTTGTGGTCGGTCCACTCCGGGCAGCGCTGCTGGACCAGGCGCTTCGCCTCGTCGACGAGGTCCTGGAAGCGGCGGTCGTCGAGATTGGGGACCGGCAGGGCCATGGTCAGTCTCCTCCCGGGATCACGTAGAACGGGAACACGAGGTTCCGACGGTCGTTGGTCGCCTTGATCGTGTAGCCGACGTTGATGTAGAGCAGCGTCGCCTCGCGGGCATCGAAGGTCGACGTTGACGTCGGCGATGTCGATCCGGGGCTCCCAGCGCTGGAGGGCGCCCCGGACCTCGCGCGCGATGGCGCCCGCCGTCTCGGAGTCGGCCGACGAGAACAGGTACTCGTGGATCCGGCAGCCGAACTCGGGGCGCATCGGCCGCTCGCCGGGCGAGGTGCCGAGGATGAGGCGGATCGACTCCTCGATCTCCTGCTCGCGCCCGACGAGGGCGATGCCGCCGGTCGCGTCCACGCGCAGCGGGAAGGCCCAGCCGCGCCCGATGAACTCCTCGTTCACGTGGCCCTCCCCTAGTTGAGCCCAATGGTGGAGCCCTTGACGGTCATCTGGCCCGAGGCCTCGAGGGTCATCGAACCACCGGCCTTGATCGAGACGTCGCCCTGGGCATCGAACGTGATCTTCCCGGTCGTCTCGACCTTGAGCTCCTTGTTCTTGTCGTCGAGGACGATGTTGACCTCGCCGTTGGCGGTGAGCAGCTGGATCGAGGCGTCGCCCTGGCTCTCCCAGATGCTGATCTTGTGCCCCGTGCGCGAGGTCCATCCGCAGTAGGTGACCTTGCCGTTGTCCATGTCGTCGTAGTTGAACGGAATGGCGTCGGTGCCGTTCCACAGCCCACCGACCACGATCGGCCGGCTCGTGTCGCCGTGCTCGAACGCCACCAGGACCTCGTCGCCGACCTGGGGCAGCCAGACCATCCCGTAGTCGGGACCGGCGCCCGGGGCCGCGACCCGGGCCCAGTAGGACACCGCGTCGTCGCCCATCCACGGGTACTTGAGCCGCACCCGTCCGAGCTGCTCGGGATCCGCGTTGTCGTCCACGATCGCGATCACCACGCCGGGCACCCGTTCGCTCGCGCCACCCCCGCCGCCGCTGCTCCCGCTGCCCTGGTTGAGCAGCCCGAACAGCGTCCGGTCCTGGCGGCCGGTGAAGTCGAGCGCCGTCCGGTAGACGCCGTTCACGATCTCGTGGCGGGAGCCCGAGATCACCCACTTGCCGCACAGGCTGGGATCCACGCCCGACACGCTGACCGCCACGCCGGCCCGGAGCGCCGGGTCGCCGACCGCGACGCCCGTTGCCTCGAAGGCTGCGCTGCCGACCTGCTCCGCGCGGGCCTGGGCCAGGCGCTCCGCGGACTCCTGGTCCTCCACGGCATGGTCCACGACCACCAGCGTCTGACCGCCGACCCGGTCCGCGAGCTGGGCCGCCGTGAGCTGCACCTCGGCGTTCGTGGCGACCGCCTCCTTCTCGCCGACCACCTCCTTCTTCTCGCCGGGATCCCAGCCACGGACCTGCACCTTGGCCACCTGGCCGACGGCGCTCATCCGGGCCCGGAACTCCACCAGGTTCTCCCCGCACACGAGCTGGTCCGGCGTCGCGGTCTCGGCATCCCCCTGGCCCGGGCCCTCGGTGGACGGCACGGGCCGCTTGAAGACCAGGGTGTCGCCCTCCACCCGGAAGTCGCGGTTGGCGAGCCGGGCGAGGCCGTAGAGGAAGTCGAGGTTCGACTGGTTGACCTGGAACACGTGGTCGAACACGCCCTCGGTGGTGTCCACGTCGGCCTGGAGCCCAGTGTCCGACGCGATCTGGCTCGCGATGTCGGAGTAGGTGACGCCCTGGAACGTGGCCGTCTTGCGACCCGCCGCAAGCCGGTGCGACTTGTCGTAGCCACGAACGACGGCCCGCGCGCCGAGCGCGTCGAACTCCGTCTCGATCGACGTGACCTCGCCCTTGATCAGCGGCACGAGCTCCGAGCTCTGCCGGGAGCTGGTGGAGATCTCGACGACCTTCCCGATCTCCAGGCCGGCATCCGCCAGCACCGTCCGGGACGGGTCGTCGAATACCAGGGCGAACATGTCCGGCGCCGTCAGCCGGTCGACCACGATGGCGCCCGAGAGCCGCCCCGCGACCCCGTCGTCGAGGTCGGTGCCGTCGATGGTCACGACGGCGGCCGTGGGGGCGGACTGGGCGACGGTCATCAGCGGTACCGCGAGGCGTCGGCGCGGGTGGGGATGAGCACGGACGAGCCCGCCGGCACGCGCTGCGGATCGTCGATCCCGTTGAGCTCGGCGATCGCGCGCCAGGAGGCGGCCTTGCCGAGCTCGCGGTGGGCGATGGACTGGAGCGTGTCCCCGTCGGTCAGGGTCCGGACGCGCCGGCTGTCGATCGCGTGCGAGGTCGGGTTGGTGCGGGCGAGCTTCTCGCTCTGGCCGACGATCGTCAGCTCCACGGTCGCCCGGACCGGCGTGCCGTCCATGCGGAACACCGTGTACTTGACCGAGAGGTTGGTGATGTAGCCGAAGAACGTCTCGAGCTGCTTGTTGCCCCACTCGAGCCCGACCTGCGGCGGCATCGGATGGGCGGTCGGTCCTTCGCCGGCGGTCGACTTGGTCGGATACGTCCAGCCGAGGAGTGTCGAGACCTTGGGGGTGACGTCGCCCTCGGGTTCTGAGAACGCGTCGAGGAACAGGGTGAGGCTCAGGGTGATCGCGTCGGTCCCGGCGAACTGCGCGGTGCCGCCGGGGGTGGCCGGGCTGTCGGTCCGGGTCACCTTGGCCGCCGTCTTGAGGGTGTACTCGGTCGGGTTGAACATGACCTCGAGCGGCGCGTAGCCGTCGGGCAGGTTGTCGTCCTTGCACACCAGCTTGGCCTTGGTGGGCTTCATGAACCCCAGGGCATCGCCGACGAAGCTTGCCGCGGCGCCCGCGGCGGCCATCACCATCGCATCGCCCTCAGAACGAGATGCTCGCGGAGACGGAGCCGGAGATGGCCCCGCTCACCGCACCGGCGAGCGCGCTCGCCAGCCCGCCGATGAGGCTGATCTCCTGGTACGCGACCTCGAGCGTCTCGGTGGCGAGGTTGTTGCTCAACACGTCGAGCGACGGCCCGGTCCACTTCACGGGCACGCGCACCGACCAGGTTCCACGTCGTGATCGCCTCGCCTGCGGCCGTCATGGCCGTGATCGCCATCGTCTGCGGGACCACCATCATCTGGTTGCTCTGGAGCCACATCATCAGGGCGGGCGAGGTGGCGTCCACCGGTCGCGAGAGCCGCAGGTTGGTGAACTTCACCGGGCCGACCAGCTTGTGCATGTAGCCGTTGACCCCGCCCTCGCGATACTCGAAGACCTCGTACTCCATGCCGAGCCCGTCGACCTTGGTCCAGAAGCCCAGCGGGATGAAGCCGTCGATGGTGACGTTGTAGAACACGCTGATGGCGGGATCGCCCATTGGTTCTCCTCGCTAGAAGGCGTCGAAGCCGAGGCCGCGGGCCTCACGCTCGTGGATGACCTCCGTGCGGAGGCGGGTGCGGAGTCGGCCGAACAGTGCCTGCGCCAGCTCGTCGAGCTCCTTGTCGGACCTGGCGCCACCGCCGGGGCCCGACTGGGTCGGGGGGGCCGAGCCGTCGATCCGCTGGATCACGGGGGTGACGGAGATGTCGGGCACCGCCGAGCGACCGGGTCGGGTGGTCTGGACAACCGGAGCCGGGGAGCCGGCGGACGACGGATCGACGAAACGCTGGAGCGGCGCTCCGGGGGAGCTGGACGCAGCCGGCGCGATGCTCACCGGCGGCGTGCCCAGTCGGGCGAGGTTGAAAATCGGCTCGGCATCCGACCGCGCCAGCGGGCGGAGTCCCTGGCGCGCCGGCAAGGTGGGCGTCACCGCCGAGCGCTGGATGACCGGAGATCCCGGGAATGCCTGCTCGCTTGCCGAGGTCATGGCCGCCGCCGGGGTGCCTGGCGCCGGGAACACGATCTCGCGCATGGCTGGTGGCCCACCGGGGGACGCGGCGGCCGGGGACGGATCCGGCGATGCCAGCCGGCGGAGCGGGACGGGGTCCTCGGCGGACGACGCGCGCGGCAGGGCCTCGATCGTGGCCGGGAGATCGCTGCCGGATGGCCAGCGAGCGGCCACGGGACCGGGCGTGGCGGGGTCGGCGTGGTGGGCGGACCCGGCGTCCGGCGCCTCACGCTGCACCGCGATGCTGGTGCGCAGCGGCCGGAGGCCCAGGGTGGACCGGACCCCGGACGGGGTTGCGGCCGGTGGCGTTGGTCCGTGGCGGCTCGAGCGCGGGGTTGTGGCAGTCGATCCGTCGGATCCGCGGCTTCCCGGGTCCGTGGCAGCTGGCGGCGAGGCGGCTGCGTGGTCGTGCCCGGCGCCGACCGCCGAGACAGAGGATGCGCTTGCCCGCCTGGAAACGGCCAACACCGGGAGAGGGCGGGGTTCGCTGCCCGCAGCCGGTGCCAGCGACAGGGCATGCCCCGGCGATGGAGGCGACCCTGCTGGCACCTGGACCATCCCCGAGGGCATGGGTCGGGCGCCCGGCGCCAGGGCCATCGGCGGCCGCTGGCTGACCGAGGTGACCGGCGCCGCCGTCATCGGGCTGCCCAGGCCCGCGCGTCGCTGGACGGTGGCGGCTGCCGCCGGGGTCGCGGTGGGAGTCGAGGCACTCCCGGTGACCGGGGACGTGGGCGGGTCGGCCGGGGGCGAGGACGCCATGACCGGGGTGGCTCGCAGGCAGTGGCGCCCCGAGGCCGGGCGATGCCGGTCCGGCCGTCGGGTGCTCCGCCCAGCGGCCAGCCCGTGCCGGACGTGCGGCACGCGGTGACGGCAGCGATGGAGACGACACGGCCGCGGGGCTGTGTCCACCGTCATGGGTGGCCGCCGGGGCGGGTGACGCAGTGCGCATGCCTCCCGCGGCCGATCGCTGGGCGACCGGCTGGGGCACGGCCGGCGCCTGGGTCAACGGCAGCGGCGACGGGGTGACGGTCGCACTCGCGGATACCGCCGGGAGCCGTCGCGCCGGCGGTCCGCTCTCGGCCGTGGGCTCCGGCTCGGACCACGTCTCGGGGACGACCCCAGGCACCGCAGCAGCGCGGCGCTGGACGGGCATCGGTGCGTGAGAGGTCAGGCTTGGCACCGGAGACGGCTTGGCGAGCACGAGGCCCGGAGGCGCGGCGGGGCCGGTCTCGTGGCCCAGCGCCTGCACGATCGGCGGCAACGGCCGGTGGCCCGGAACCCCGTCGAGGAACGTGGAGCTGGGCGCGACGAGCGGTGGGTCGCCGACGGTCCGCTGGATCGGGGGCAGCGATGTCCAGGCGCCGGTGGGCGGCGCCGTCAGGTCTCGGGGCGCGGACGGGGCCGACGGCGAGGCCCCCTCCGGTGCGGCCGGGGAGGGCCCATCCGACGGCGACCTGCGGCCGAACGGCCAGGGCAGGCGCACGGGTCACTCCTCCTCGGACAGGCGATTGTTGATCCGGCCGATCTCCTCGACGAAGCGCAGCCTCAGGGGGTGCTCGAGGTCGAGGATCTCGTCGATCGACCAGTGGAAGTGGTAGGAGACGTACGCGACCTCCTCGAAGAGCCGGTCGGTCGCGTACGTCACGATTCCCCCAGGCGCTCTCACCCGCCACGTCGACCGTGAAGCCGTGCCCGCAGGACGGGCAGGTCACCGCCGCCTCGGTCGTGCCGTCTTGGTTGATGCGTCGGTACAGGTCCTGCAGGAACGCCAGGTCGGACGCGAACATCGACTCGATCACGCCCGTGTGGATCTGGCCCAGGGAGCCGAGCGGTGATGACGCGTGACAGCAGCAACACCGTGAGGTAGGACTCGTTCTCCCGTACGCGCGGGTCGCGCTGGGGGATGATCTCGTCCTTGGCCGTGGCGAGGCGCATGACGCCGTCCGGTGGACCGTGCCGTTCTCGTCGACGTAGCCACGCGGCAGCACGAACGAGAACTCCGTGCGGAGGCCCGTCGACCTCCGCCGGTCGTGGTCGAGGGCTCCGCGGCCGCGGCGGTCATGGGACCGGCAGCGCTCCAGGGACTCGCAGTCGATGGTGACCTCTTCCATGAGGACTTCGTTGGAGCCGGCAGCGTGCTCGTGGTGAGCTTGCTGATCCAGGCGCCGTAGAAGTTGTAGCGGAGACCTCCCCGCCCTCGAAGTCCTTGAGCACCGAGCCTTCCTTGCGGCGTTCCGGCGTGACCCTGCATGGCGTCATGCCAGTCCCACAGCTCGGTGGAGTGAGTCTTGGCTCGCTTGAGCGTGATCGTCGGAGGCTTCGGCGCCCCCGGCAACTTGTGGATGATGGGCTTGCCGTCGGAGGTGTTCTCCTTGAGCTCGACCACGTCCACCTCGGACGTGAGGCCGCTGACGGAGCGAACTGGGCGACGACGCCGATGCCGTCGATGTCGAGCAGGACGATCGCTTCAGTCGGGGTTCGGATCCTTTCGCCATCGGGATGGCTCCTTTGTCGACTTCGAGCGTGGTCAGGGGGGTCGGCTACTCGCGGTCCGAGCCACCCGAGTACTGGGCGATGCGGAAGACCACGAACTCGGCCGGCTTCACCGGTGCGACGCCGATCTCGACGATCAGCTGACCGGCATCGACGACATCAGGTGGGTTGGTCTCCGCGTCGCACTTGACGAAGAAGGCCTGCGTCGGGTGTGGCTCCGAAGAGCGCACCGTCGCGCCAGGTGCGGGTGAGGAAGGCGTTGATGGTCCGCTTCACGCGCATCCACAGGTCGAGGTCGTTGGGCTCGAAGACGACCCACTGGGTGCCCTCGAGGATCGACTCCTCGATGTAGTTGAACAGGCGTCGCACGTTGAGGTAGCGCCAGGCGGGATCGCTCGAGAGCGTGCGCGCGCCCCAGATGCGGATGCCGCGGCCGGGGAAGGCCCGGATGCAGTTGATGCCGTCGGGGTTGAGCTGGTCGTGCTCGCCCTTGGTGATGTTGAGCTCCAGGCTGAGCGCGCCGCGCAGGATCTCGTTGGCGGGTGCCTTGTGTACGCCACGCTCCTCGTCGCTGCGGGCCCACACGCCGGCCACGTGGCCGCTCGGCGGCACGAAGCGCGCCTGTCCTGCGACCGGATCGAAGACCTTGAGCCAGGGCCAGTACAGCGTGCCGTACTTGCTGTCGTAGCCGACCTTGTCGGTGCGCCACTCGCTGATCTGCTGGGCGTTGAGGCCCGGAGGTGCGTCGAGGATGGCCACGCGGTCGCCCATCAGCTCGCAGTGGGCCAGCATCGCGGTCTGTACCGCCTGCACGCCCTCGAGGTCGATCTGGCCGGCCTGGTACATGGCCATCAGGTCGGGCACGGCGAGCATCGTCACCGAGTCCACGGCCTCGAGGCCGCTGAATCCGGTGCGGTCGGCCGCGTCGCCGATGTAGTCGTCAGGGCGCCAGGCTCACCGGCCTGGCCACCTCCGAGCCAGTGAGCGTCTGGGTGCCCTTGGCTGGGGCTCGCTCGAGGCTGGCGGGGCCGATCTCGACGATCTCGATCAGCTTCGACTCGGCCTTGACCCTGGTCACCACCGAGTCCTTGCCCTTCTTGAAGGTCACGTCGTCGTAGACCTCGTCGGGCTGGCCCGGCGCGTGCACGGTGAGCTTGAAGTTGTCCTCGCCCGGTTGGCTGGCATCGTCGACCGTGACCCGGATCTGGTTCCCGGCCGAGCCCGGCTGGAGCGCCATCACGCGGTAGCCGGCGACGGCCTTGTCCTTGGCCGTGGGCAGCTCGGCCTTGGCCGCCGTCGGGGGCCGGTCACCTCCGAGGCGCACGACGTAGCACGTGCCACCGCCGTTGAGGAAGTAGCCGTAGACGGCGTGGGCGAGGTATGAACCATCGGTGAACTCGCCGAAGGTCTGGGTGAACTGGCTCCAGTTGGTGACCAGCACCGGTTCGTTGATCGGGTCCGTCCTCGGCGAGTCCGACGAATGCCGCGACTGACGTTCCCACACCCTCGATGGGCCGTGAGCCGGCTTCGACCTCCTCGACGTAGACCCCAGGTGACAGATACGTCGGCATGCGGGGCCCCTTCTCTGCTCGAACACTTCCGGACGGTCCTACGCTCGCTCCCGCAGGGGCCGGTCACAAGGGTCGAGCGGACACGCGGCGGGGCAGGCTGCTCGCCCGAACGGGCAATCGGACCTGCCCCGAGGGCTGCCCGGCGTCGGGTGGTCGCGCGCGGCACATGGGCCCGACCATCGGTCTGATGATCCACGATGTCGACCAACTGCTGTTCGAGCGGCTCGTGCGCCGCGACGCCCTCAACGGGATCCCTGGGGTCGAACTCGTCTTCGATGCCCCGACGAGGGACTGGGTCGCCCGTCGGAACGCCCCCGCGGTCGACCTCTACCTGTACGACATCCGCGAGGACCTCCAGCGCCGCGTCCCCACCTGGGAGGACAAGCGCGGCCCGGACGGGCAGGTCTCGGGCCGCAGGCAGCCGGCCCGCCGGTTCCGCCTCGCCTACCTCGTCGACCGCCTGGACGCAGCGGCCCGAGGACGAGCACCGCCTGCTCTCGTCGCTCCTGCTGTGCATGCTCAAGAACCCGATGCTCAAGCCCGGCAACCTCGGGGGATCGCTCGACGAGACGGACCTTCCCGTCTATCATCG
Source organism: uncultured Chloroflexia bacterium (assembly GCA_963716025.1). Lineage (GTDB taxonomy): Bacteria > Chloroflexota > Limnocylindria > Limnocylindrales > CSP1-4 > CAIXZV01. Next base: position 1,211 of record CAVQSY010000015.1, on the reverse strand, counting down.
AGGTCGGCCAGCCCGAGACCCAGGAGCGCGTCCCTGGCCGACATCTGGTCGGCGCTGGGTGGCGAGCTCAAGCCGTCGCTGGACCTGGTGGTCATCGCCCCGGTGCTGCCCGACAGCGACAGCTACTACGGCCCGCCGGTCACCGCCGGTCCGACGATCGGGCTTTCGAGCACGGGCGGTGCGGAGGAGGCGATGGGCGGATCTCGGCGCGGGAAGCAGCGCTGACACGGCCGAGCCCGCTCCGGTGGCGGAGGAGACGGTTCCCGCGCCCAGGGGCACCAAGGGCGAGGAGGCGGGCGGCATCAGGCTGCGGGTGCGCGGCTCCCGGTCGTGAGCGCACGGGCGCGGAGCGGCCGGACCCCGATCGCCCGCCGCGGCGGAGGCGCCGCCGGCGCAGGCATCGGATCACGTCGCTCGCCCACCTGTACCGGCGCCTCGCCGCGTCTCGAGGCCCGCGTCAGGGCCGCCGTCGAGCGCCGCCGCGCGGTGGATCCGGATCCCGAGGACCGGTTCCGGGGCCTGTACATCAGCGATGACCAGGTCGACCGGCTCCTGGGGGCCGACGGCCATCCGGGTGCCGAGATCCGGGCCGCGGTCCTCGCCGCGGCCACGCTCGACGCCGCGGAGCTGGCCGCTGCCGAGCTCGATGCCGACGCCGCCGAGGCGGCGGGAGCGGACCTGCGGCTGCGCAGGCTGGCGCGGGCGTTCGGGCTGGACGCCCTCGACGTCGACCTGCTGCTGATCGCGCTTGCCCCGGACCTCGACCCCCGCTTCGAGCGCCTGCTACGGCTATCCTCCACGACGACGTCTCGAGGCGCCGGGCGAGCGCCGGCCTCGCCCTCGAGCTGGTCGGTCGGCTCAGGAGCTCGCCGGCGCCGGACCCGCGAGGTCCAGGCTCGGGCCGGAGGGCGCCCTGCTGGAGGGCGGGACTGCTGCTCGTCGAGGACACCGACCGAGCCGTTCCTCACCCGGCCGCTGCGGGTCCCGGACCGGGTGGCGGCCCACCTCCTGGGAGACGACGCGCCCGACCCGCTGGTCGCCCCGCTGCTCGGCGAGGCGCGGAGAGGTGCGCCTCGGCGATGCCGGCCGTGCTGGCGCGAGCCCTCGAGGCCGGCGTGCCGCTCGTGTATGTCCGCCAGGCCGGCGGCGCGATCCGGCCGCGCCCTGGCCCGCGCGGCCTATGCGCGCGCTGGGGCGCCCCGCCGTCGACG
>CAVQSY010000014.1:0-91607 GCA_963716025.1 uncultured Chloroflexia bacterium | reverse complement strand
GGAAGGTCGAGCACTTGCTCGAGATCCATCGCCCTCGAAGCTCTCCAGCAGGCCCCGATCGTTTCGGTCGAAGTCCGGGTCGATATCGGACCTGGCCACGCCACGTTCCAGGCGTCCGGGGCTGGGAAGGCGATTCGACCGGCAAGAGTCGCGCGACGGGCTTGCCCGCACGTGCGATGAGCATCCCGCTACACGCGGAGAACCGGCACCCGACCCGCCGCGCCGCACACCTCGAGCAGCGCCCCGATGTCGGCTGGGTCGCCCGTCAGGATCGCGGAGCCCGGCACGGCCAGGGCCTCGAGGACGACCGTGGCTTCGGCGTCGTCCCGGATCCCGGAGCGCCGCTTCAGCCCGCCGACCTGGTGGGCGATGGCCGGGAGCGGGCAGCTCGGCGTCGAGGGCAGCGAGGACCTGGTTCAGCCTCGCGGGTGACCGAGCCCCGTCGAGCGCCTCCATCACGACCAGCACGGGCACCACGACCGCGTATCCGCGACGCACGGCCGCTCCCAGCTGGGCACGGGCCCGCGGGTCCCCTCGCTCGAGTGCGATCAGCGCGCCCGTGTCGAGGACGAGCCTCGGCTTCAGCGGGGTCGCGCCGCGGCGTCCCATTCCGCCTCCGCGTCAGCGATGACGTCGGGCGGGACCGGCCCCAACTCCTCGTCCATGTCTGACAGCAGCTCCGCGACGCGGAGAGCCTGGAGACGCTGCGCGACCGCGTCGTTGACGAATCGCGAGAAGCCACGCTCGACCTGCCCGCTCCAGGGCTTCCCTGTCCGACCGCCTCGTCGAACGCGACGGACTTCTTGATGACGGCCATGGATCGCCGCTCCGATGCATTCCTACCAGTGGTAGGAATAGTGGAGGGCGCGGGCGACGAGGTCAAGGGGCCGGCCTGCCGATGGGTTGTCGCGAACCCTACCGGCCACCGCTTACGTGGCGCGTATGGGCCGCTTACCTGGCGCACGACACGCCGCCCACCGCGCGCCCGCTCCTCAGCTGCTCCCCGTGATCCGGTCCCACGCCTCCTGCATCAGCTGCGGCGAGGCCGTGCCGGGGATGCGGGAGTTGCCCGCGGCAGAGCCGGTCGACCCGGTCCTCGCCCTCCATCGCGTGCATCGACTGGTCCGGCGTGTGCCAGCCCGAAAGGTCCCGGGCCTGCTTCGTGACCCGCATCATCCGGCGGAAGATCGTCGTGTTCGGCTCCTGGCCCCACTTCGCCTCCTGCGCCTCGTTCGTGGGCTGGTCGCCCTCGGGGCGCATCGGGGCTGGGAGCCGGCGCTTGAACTCCGTCCAGGCAGCAGACCTGGCGGCATCCACCGTGGCGCCCGTGAAGTCGTCGCCCGCCGCCATCTCGTTGATCACCGCCGCCACGCGGCCACGGGTCATCTCCCACGCGCGGTCGCTGTCCGCCACGTGCTCATCCTCGCCCGCCTTGAGGCGGTTCGACCACTCCTCGGTGACCTCGAGGATCTGGCTCCCCCGCCCGTAGTCGCCGATCCGGTGGCGGCCCGCCGCGGGCCACCAGACCTCGTGGTCCGGCTCGGCGAGCCGGACGTCACCGGGCTTCACGTGCCACGTCTCGCCGACCTGCTCCGTGCGCCGGATCCGGAACAGCGGCGCGTCGGCCCCGTAGCTGGTGCGCGTCAGGCCGCGGTTCCCGGGCCCGCTGCGCGTCCATCAGGGCGCGAAGCCCGGCCGGCGGCTGCTGCGGGCGATCCGTGCGGGTGAAGCCGACGAGTTGGGCCGTCGCCGCGTTGCCGGCCGAGGCCTGGATGTCCGAAGCGAGGCCGATCCGCGAGCCGAGGTCGAGCTCGGCGACCGCCCCGGCGCGGGCGGCCAGGCTCGCCGCGCGGCCGACGGCCTGCGCCGCGGGCGCCGACCAGCGGCTCCTGGGCCTCGAGACGCCGGGCCCGGGTGCTACCGCGCATCGCGAGGGCGCCGCGAGTGTCCGATCACGAGTTGAGTCTAGGGCCGCCCGCAGATACGCACCCCGGGCGCCTCGCTCAATGTGAGCTTGCGATCATCGGTGCGCCCGGTCCTGGGGCTGGCGCCGATCAGCCGGAGGCCGGGGCCGCAGGATCGCCGCTGGTCGTCGCGCTTGCTCGTCCTCCGGCGTTGGTCCGTCCCAGATCAACGTTTCCGGGGCGATGTCTGAGCTCGCCCGGCCAGACGAGCGTCCCGTATTCGACCCTGACCTGGGAGAAGAGGGCGTCATCATCGGCGAGCCGGCCAAGAAGGGGGCCTCGCAGCAACCCGGACAGGTCGCGTTCGACCTGCGTCCCATCGGACAGCGTCAGGCGAACGCGTCGGCCGCGGATCGGCTGGACCGTGCGAATCTCGATCATCTCACTCAGGCCATGCTACTCAGGCGGTGCAACGGCACGGAGCACTGCCTGGCGTCAGCCTCCCGCGACCAGCCGCTCCACGTCGCCGCCCACGTTGTCGATCCGGTACAGGCGCGTCTGCGGGTGGAGCATCGAGCGCAGCTCGTCGCTGACCTCCGGCGACCGACCGATCGATCCCCTCCGCGAGGAGCTCCACCGGGAGCACGTGCCCGAAGCCATCCTCGATCCCGAGGTCCAGCCGGTCCCAGCGGTAGCTGCCGGCCACGCGGAACACCGAGAGCTGGCCCCACGCCGGCAGGTGCGGCGCCACGATCAGGTCGTCGACGTGGACGCCGTCCGACTCGGCCGTGCGCATCCGGAGCGAACGCCGGGCGAGCTGCTGCTCGTCGCTGAGCGGCTTGCCGCGCTTGATCAGCTCGGCGATGACGTCGAGGTCCTGGCGGTCGTCCCAGCCCCAGCCCTGGCGGAGGTTGCCCTTGGCCGCCTCGGACCAGATCAGCTCCCGGCGGCCCGGGCTCGTGCGCATCACCCAGTAGTGCCGCCCGGTGACCCCCGGCAGCCCGCGGATCCGCCTCGCCAGGGTGACCGATGCCGGCCGCTTCACCGCCCGCGCGACCCTCGACGCCACCCCCAGGCCCTGGAGCGCGACGTCGATGTCGCCGGCGACCCCCGGGGCCAGGTCCTCGCGATCCACCGCCTTCAGCTCCGCCACGACCGCCGCCCGGTTCTCGGCCTCGCGCCCGATCCGCTCCAGCACCCGCACCGCGAACGCCGCCAGCCTCGGGTCCGCCAGCCAGTCGGTCAGCTCGTCGATCGCGGCCTCCCCGTGGGCGGCGATCGGGTCGCGGAGCTCGATGCGATCACGCGGGTCGGCGTTGCGTGCGCGTTCGAGCAACTGGTCGAGGGATGGGGAGGTCATGCGACAAGTATCCCCCCGACGGAGTCGGGCGTCGTCCCGTTGCGATCTCGCGACGTGGGACGGGCGCGACGGGTCACCGGGCCGGCAGCTCGGACGGCCGGCGGAGATAAGCCGCGGTGAGTCCGCGCCCGTACGCTTCCCCGGTTGACATGGCCTTATGTGTGACACAATGCGGTGGATGACGATCAATGGCTGGCGATCCTCCCATCTGCGCGGCGCCACGGGATCAGCGATGAGCGCATCCGGCACGTGATCGCGACCTGTCCGCTCGCCCTCGACAACCCGACCTACCCGGGCCAGCACCTCTTCCTGGGCATTGATCAGCACGGCGTGCCCGTCGAGGTTGGGCGTTCGAGAACCGGGCCGGGCACCTGGCGTCGTGCACGCGATGCGGCTCCGCCGACTACCGGCACTGCCCATTGGCGATGGCACTGATCGGCAAGGACGGGCGCATCGTCACCGACGAGGACTCGACCGCATCGCCGATGAAGCCGAGGCGGGCTCGACCTCAGCAACTGGAAGCCGGTCCCGTGGCGAGGCCGGCCCTCGCTGTCGGCCGGTCCCGTGGCGCCCGGCACGCATTCCCCTCGCGTCGCCACGCGGATCCCCGTCGAGCTGCGTCAGGAGCTCGTCGCGTACGCGACGCAGGAGGGCATGACCATGAGCCAGCTGTTGCGGGCCTGCTCGAGGACTAGTCCGGCGACGACAGCGGCGGAGACCGGCCGGACCCGCGGTCGCTCGTAGCGACCGCGCTGCCGACCCCGACGCCCCAGGCCGCGCCCACCGCCACGATCGACGACCTTCTCACGGCATACCTCGCCACCCTCGGCAAGGAGCCGGCCGACGGCGACAGCGTGGATGACGAGGCACTGGGAGCGGCGGGCCGGCCTTGACCTGCTCCGCTCCGCCCTCGACGGCTACGGCTACCAGGTGCTGAGCCGGCCGACAGGCGCGGTTCCAGGCCGCCTACGACGCCGGCGACGAGGGCGCGTTCTGCAAGATGGCCAGGCCGAGCGGCGCTGCTCCGCTACCTCGACGAGTTCCTCGGCTACTTCCTCGTTCGAAAGGTGATGCTGTCGCGACGAGCAGATCGCCGAGATCGTGGAGCACGTCCGCGCGTTCGTCGCCTGGTTGCGCGACGAGGGCACCATCAGCGCGGCGGCCGCTCGCAAGGCCCTCGGCGCCCTCGCCACCGCGTCCGTGGACCTGCCCGCTGCTGAGCAGTGAGCGAATCCTGCACCGGCTGAGCGAGGTCGTCCGCGGCGAGGCGGAGGACGGCGTCCGGCACCAGTACGAGGAGATCGTGGAGGACTACCTCGTTGTCGCGCGAGTCGCGCCCGGGCGGATCTGGTTCCTGGACGGAGTCGGGCCGATCAAGGTCCCGAGCGAGGCGAGCGCGCTCGCGCGCCCGGGCTGGACCATCAACCTGGTGATCGGCAAGCGTGGCGCGGCCTGGGACGTCCTCGAGGTGGGCAACGTCTACCCGGAGACGCTCGCCTAGAGTCAGCCGAGCCGGGCCAGCGGCCCGCCAGCACCGCCAGGGCGTCGGCTGGCGCCAGACCGAGATCCCGCGCTGTTCCAGCCATTCCCGTAGGGCGCCATCGTCGGGCAGGTCACGGTCACCGGACACGATCACTTCGGCCTGTCCCGCGATGGCCGCTGCGATGACCACCGCGTCGTCGGCGTCCCGCACCGCGACGGCCACGTCCACGTCAGGAAGCAGCGGGCCGAGCACCAGCAGGAGCTCGTCGATGACGCCTTCGGTCACCCCGTACCGACGAAGGGCCGGGCGCCGCAACACCTCCACGATCTCCTCGGCGAGCGCCCACGACGCGACGGCATCGATCCTCCCCCGCCGTACGGCCTCGAGCACCTGTCCGGGCGTGCCTCCTGGCGCGATCAGCCCCGAGACCCACGCATCCGTGTCAACGACGGCGCGCAGCGCGCGAGCTCCTCACCTCGGCGACCGCGGCGAGAACGTCCGCGCCCACCGAATCCGGCGACCACCGCTCCGCCGCCGCGAGTCGGCCTCGACGATCCAACAGGGCCCTGAACCGGCGACTCCACTCGTCCTCGGCAACCTCGACCACGCCGTGCTGGTCCAGCCAGGCGTCCACCGCCTCGCGCACCAGCGCGGCCACCGGCCGTCCGGTGCTGCCGGCTCAGCGGCGCGGAGGCTCCGCCAGCTCCCACTCATCGAGGTAGATGTTGGTGCGCTCCATGGTGCATCATCATACGTCGCACGAGGCAGACAACGCCGTCCTGGATCCGCGTGATTCCGCTAGCCCATCTAGCCAGCGGCCACCTTGGCGTGACTGTAGATCTCAACCGGCATCCATCGTTCGAGCTCCCAGACGATCTGCATCGGCCGGTCGGACTTGTGGCTCACGTGGCGTGCCGGTCCAAGACAGAGATAGGGGGTGCTCACATCCCGCTCGTCACGCTTGTTCTCGCGAACAAACAGGATGACTCGTGATCCCCGCAAAGCATGGTGGATGTAGCGCTGCCCAGTCGGCGAGGCGGTGGCTGTACGCGATTGCGACTCCCAGTGGAAGAGCGTCGGTGAGATCGGGTAATCCTGGTACCGGGTGGTGATCGAGTAGTCCTCGTCGGACTTGTTCAAGGTGATGAAGAACAGGTCCGAGTTGTGCGTCTCAACCCACATCACACCCTCGCGCGTTTCGCGAAGACCTCCGTTTCCGGCGACCCCGTGGGCCGCGACAATCTCATAGAGCCCGTAGGTCGCGTGGCTGTGAAGCTGGAACGACGCCCGTTGGATCGATTGGGCGTCAATCGAGGCGCACCCGTTCGCGAAGTACATCGAGCAGGTCGACCAACTCGGCGCGCAATTCGGGAACTCGCCATAAATCACGGAGTGCGGTCTGGACTTCGGTCAGGGGACGCTTTCGCTGCCCCAGGGCGGCATACAGCATCCATTGGAGGCGCTCTTCGCGCGAACCTGCCTCAGCGGGCACGGGTGGCTCGACTGCCGTCAACCACGACCGCCAGACTGCGTAGCGCTCTTCGTCGTCGACGTGCAGCATCTTGCCGATGGCCTTCGCGAACTCGTTCTCGTCTGCCGTGGGCGGAACCCGCAGATGGCCGGCGGCGCGCCTAGCGGAAGTGAAGGTTGAGCCAGACGCTGGGTTGACGTAGATGTCGCCCAGGTCGTACGAGCTCGTTGCCAGGAACTCAGGGAGCGTGGCTGAAGCAGGCAGTCCACGCAGGTCGTCGATGACTCCCTTGCGAGTGTTGCGAATGGCGACCTTCAGGTTGTCGAGGACGATCTGTTGGGAGATCTCGTCAAGCCGAACGGCACACCCCGGTGGCATCAGCGGAAAACCATCCTCGACCGACTTCTTGATCTGCTGGCGCGTTCCGCCGACGAGCGCCCGGTAGCGGATGTCGAACCGATAGTCCGCATGGGCTTGACCGATGAAGTCGAGGACGGTCAGGACGCTCTTGCCGGCAGCCCATCGAAGGCCGCGCCCGAGCTGCTGGAGGAAGATCGTCGCGCTCTCGGTCGGCCGCAGCAGCAGGAGGGTGTCGACCTCGGGGATGTCGACACCCTCGTTGAAAATGTCGACAGTGAAGATCGCCCGGAGCTCCCCCCGTCGGAGCTGCTCGATCGCGTCCAGCCGCACCTCCGGATCGTGCCATGCGTCGAGCGCCACGGCGGGCAGGTTCGCATCGTTGAACTGCTGTGCCATGAACTTCGCGTGCTGGATGCCGACGCAGAATCCAAGCGCCCGCATCTTCTGCGGGTTCAAGACCCATTCGCCGACAGCGTCGAGGATGCGGCGCGCTCGAACGTGGTCACCTGTAAGGATGCCCTCGAGCTCGGTTGTGACGTACCGCCCACGCTGGAAACCGACGCCGCGCAAGTCCGTACCGTCCGCGATCCCCTAGGTAGTGGAACGGGCAAAGGAGCCCTTCGTCGAGAGCCTCCCACAGCCGCATGTCCGACGCGGTGCGCTCATCGAACCACCGGTAGACGGACTTGCCGTCGGCGCGCTCAGGTGTCGCCGTGAGTCCGAGGAGCACCTTGGGCGCAAGGTGCTCCAGGAGCTTCACGTAGGTGTCGGCCTCGGCGTGATGGAATTCATCGATGATGACGACGTCGAACTGCGTCGGCTCGAGCTCCTTGATGTGCCGGTGGATCGACTGGATGGACGCGAAGACGTGGTTCCAGGCGGTTGGCCGCTCACCACCAATGAAGCGCTCACCGAACGACTGGTCGTCCAGAACCAGTCGAAAGACCTCCTGGCTCTGCTGGAGCATCTCGTTTCGGTGCGCGACGAACAGTAAGCGCTCATGACCTGCTGCCCGCAAGCGTCGATAGTCGAACGCGGACACCCACGTCTTGCCCGTGCCGGTCGGAGCCACGACTAGATTCCGGAAGTGACCTCGCTGGCGTTCGGCGCTCAGCGCCTCCAGAATCTCGACCTGGAACGGCTTCGCCTCAACGTGGACGCGTAGGCGAAATGGTGGCACGCCTCCGCCTGCGTGGCTCTCCGCCTCAAGGGCAGCCTGCAATCGCTCACCGTCGACCCTGGGGTCGTACTCCTCGAACTCGGGCTCGTTCCAATACTGCTCGAACGTAGCTTGGAGACTCGCCCGACGATCGCAGGGTTGTCGACGGCAGTCGCGCGAACGTTCCACTCCAGCCCGTCCAAGAGGGCCGAGTGCGTCAGGTTTGATGAACCAACATAGGCGGTGTGAAAGCCCGAGTTGCGCTCGAAGAGCCATGCCTTCGCATGCAGCCGGGTCTGGGCGGTCTCGTATGAGATCTTGACCTTCGCCCCCAGGCCAACGAGTTCGTCGAGGGCTCGTTTCTCGGTCGACCCCGTGTAGACGCTCGCGATCACACGCATCTGGCCACCGCGAAGCAGGAACTCCTGCAATTCCTTGCGGATCATCCGCACGCCCGCGAACCGAACGAATGCGCAGAGCAGATCGATCTGGTCCGCGCTCTGGATCTCGAGCGCGACCTGGCCGCCGATTTGCAGATCGCGATGACTATTCGTGAGCAGAACGCTGTCACGCAGCGAAATCCCTGGCCGTGGTCGGATCTACGCGGTTGGTCCGGGGTCGATGGAGGTGCAACGTCGAGCAACAGTTGCGCACCAGCTCCAACTAGTTCGTCGTCGGTGCTGGCGGAGTACGAGGCCAATGCCTCGAGAACCCGGTTGGCTAAGTCAACCTGGGCACGACGGCGGGTCTATCACGGACGACGGAATGCTGTCTATCCGCTGTCGGGCTCGGTCATGGATGTGGCGCGCGAGGATTGCGGCTAGCGTGGCGTCGTCGATCGCTTTCCACTCAACGAGCCAGCCATGGGCCTTTGCTCGCTCGATCCTCGCCCTGAGGGCTTCGGTTACCAGCGCTTCGTAGAGTCCCGGCGCCAGCTCGTCAGGCATGTCGGGCAGGATAGCCGGCCAACCTCATCACACGCGCTCCGGGCACATCGCCCGATAGTTGCACCAGCGGCACGCGTCGCCCGGGTTGGCCGTGAACTCGCCGGCGCGGATCGTCTTCACGCGGGCAAGGATCTCATCGCGGGCGGCGTCGAGCTGCGCGTCCGTGCGCACGGTGGACTGGCGGGTGCCGAGCTCGGTGTAGTAGAGGGTCAGCCGCTCGGGCGTGCCCAGGCCCAGGGCATCGCGGCACGCCAGCGCGTAGATCGTGAGCTGGAGATTCTCGTCCACGCCCTTCTGGCTCCGCGGGCTGCCGGTCTTGTAGTCGATGACCTCGACGCCGCCCGACGGGAGCCGATCGATGCGGTCGATGCCGCCGTGGACCTTCACCGGCGCGCTGCCGTCGTCGGGCTCCAGCACGAGCTCGAAGCTCTGCTCCTCCGCGAGCGCCTCCCCCACCGACGCAAGCTCGCCGTTCCAGAAGTTGTCCAGGAGACGCCCGACGCGCCGGCCGAAGGCCTCCTCCTCGGTCCGGTCGCCAAAGCCGGTGGACTTCCAGTTGGCGGCGAACAGGCGCTCGAGGGCGAGGCGCGTGGGCGGGGGCTCGCCGCGGGCGATGCGCTCGCGTCGCTCCCGGGTGAAGGCCTCGAACGCGGCGTGGGCGGTGGACCCGAACGTGAGCGGCGCCTGGGGCCGGGCGGGCTCGGGGATCCGGTAGACGTACTCGAGGGCGTACGCGAGGCCGCACCGCTCGAAGGCGTTGAGCGCGGAGTAGCTGAAGTGCCCGGGCACGGGCGCGACATCGAGCAGGCCCGAACCGGCGGCGGTGTCCAGCGCGAGATGGCGGAAGGTCAGGGGGTCGAGGCCGGCGGCACGCGCCTGGTCGGCGGTCTGGGCCGCTCCCCGGCCGACATCCGCGAGCTGGGTGGCGAAGGCCTCGCGGGCGCCTTCCGCCTCCGGGTCGGTGGGGGCGGTGGCCTCCATGAGCCCGACGAGCTCGGCGGCACGCAGCCGGAGGGCGAGACGGCGCTCCCGGGACGTGGGCAGGGGCATCACCCGGCGGGCGGCGGCGATGGCGGCGGCGTCCCCGCCGGCGGTGGTCCCGAGCGCCTCCGGCAAGCCAGCGCCGTTCGCCAGGCGGGTCAACGGTTGGCTGCGGGCGACGTCTGGCTCGCCGGGCGGCGCAATCGTTGGCAGGGCGGCATCGCCGGCGAACGAACGGTCCGGCGGGCGGAGGGATTGTTCGCCGGAACCGACCGTTGGGCCGGTGGGCGGCTCGCCGCCGGGTCCTGCGCCGGGTCCAGTGACGGGTCCAGCGCCGGGTCCAGTGACGGGTCCAGCGCCGGGTCCAGCGCCGGGTCCAGCGCCTGTGAGGGGATCGCCGACACCGACCGTGCGGTCAAGCACCCGGAGCTCCTCCCCCGCTCCGTCGCGCAGCTCGCCCACGAACTGCGACGGCCCCTTCCCCCCGGCGCCCACGGGCGAGGCCAGGATCAGCCGCTCCTGCGCGCGGGTCATGGCCACGTACAGGAGCCGGCGTTCCTCGTCAGTGTGGATGTCGCCCTTGGGCACGGCCTCGCGCAGCAGCTCGCGCGGGAACCAGCCGGCACCCTGCTCGCGGACGGGCCACTCCCCTTCGAGCAGGTTGGGGACGATGACGATCGGGAACTCGAGACCCTTGGCCTGGTAGAGGGTCATCAGCCGCACGCCCTCGACGTCCTCGGTCAGCTCCACGCTGGTGGGCAGCTCGCCGCCGGCGGCCTTGTAGGCGTCGAGGTAGTCGACGAAATCGGCAAGGGTCCGCGAGGGGTTGGCGGCCTCCCAGTCGGACGCGAAGCGCATGAAGCTCGCGATGTTGACGACGGACCGCCGCGCCTCCAGGGTCCCCGCGGCGAGGAGGTCCAGCACGACGCCGGTCCGCTCGAGGTACCGCTCGAGGATGGTGTACGGGCCCTCACGCCACGTCAGGGGATTGAGCTCCTCGATGGCGCCCAGGAGCATCCGCAGCTTGGCGCGCAGCGCGGCCGGCACGGGCGCCAGCTCCCGCCACGGCTGGCGGGCCTCGCCGGTGACCTCGTCGATGACGTCCACGTGCTCCTGGCCCTGCTCGACCATCCGCTTGACGGCGTCGGCGAAGCGGCTCCGGTCAAAGCGTGCATCCCGGGCGACCCGCAGGATCTCGAGGGCGTCCATGCGCCACGGGCCGGCAGTCATCATGCGCACGAGGGCGGCGTCGTCGTGGGGGTCCGCGATCGCCCGCAGGCCCTGCTCCAGGTCCCGGATCTCGGGCGCCTCGAACAACGACAAGCCACCCACCACGGTGTACGGGATGTCCTCGGCTCGCAGGCGCTCCACGATGGCATCGCGGTGCTTGTGCTTGCGGTACAGGACGGCGACGTCGGTCCAGGCGTGCCCGGTGGCGGAGTCCTCGCCGGCGTGCTCGCGGATGGCATCGACGATGGCGACGGCCTCGTCCTCGATCCCGGCGCACACGTGGAGCTCGACCGCGATCCCGGCCTCCCGATCCGTCCACAGCCGCTTGTCGGGTTCAAAGCGGGTGACATTGCGCTCGATGAGCCGGTTGGCGGCCTCGATGACCCGGCTGGTGCTGCGGAAGTTGCGATCGATCCGGAGCCGGCGCGGCGGAGCGGGCGGCGGCGCGTCGGGCGCGTGGGCGGGCGGTGCCGAGAACCGGGTCATGAACTCCGCGAAGGCCGCGAACGACGCCCCCCGGAACCGGTAGATCGACTGGTCGTCGTCGCCCACCACCATCACGTTGTCGGGCCGGTCAGGCGTGCGGCCGAGCAGCTCGATCAGCTCGATCTGGGCAACGTTCGCGTCCTGGAACTCGTCCACCAGGAGGTAGCGGAACTGGCGCTGCCAGCGGCGCAGGACGTTGGGCCGGGTCTTGAACAGGCGCGCGACGAGGGCGATCTGCTCGCCGAAGTCCAGCGCCCCGAGAGCCCCCAGCTCCTGCTCGTACGCACGGTAGACACGAGCCAGCTCCCCGAGGCGCATCACCTCGAGGGCGGCGCCGTCGCGCTCGTAGTCCGCCGCGAGGGTGTCGATCCGGGCCTGGTCCGCGGCGCCGAACTGGTGGCGGCTGCGAGCGTGGCCGTCACCACCCACGGTCCGCCGGGCCTCGCGGTTCGCGACCTTCTCGACCATGCGAGGCTCGTAGCGGCGTTCCTCGCCGGCCGCCGCTGCCCGCTCGTTCGCCCGCAGGCCGGCATAGGCGCCGCGCACCGAGCGCAGCGGTGCGAGGTTGCCCTGGGTCTCCAGGCGCCCGGGGGCGCCGCTGTAGGGGCCGTACTTCAGCTCGTACTCCCGGCGCTCGATCTCCACGAAGGCGTCGAAGTCGTCGGGGTCCACCAGCTCGTCCTTGGCCCGGTTGATGAACTGGACGAAGCCCGGGAAGGACCAGTCGCTGTGGTAGCGCAGATCAAGGGTGTGGCGCAGATCCCGCAGGAGCAGCAGCTGGCCAACGCCGTCGAGGACCTCCGGCCTGGCCGGGAGACCCGCGTCGCCGGCGCTCTCGGTGAGCACGTGCTGGCAGAAGCTGTGGAAGTTGCTGACCGTGATCCGCGCCCGGACGGCCGCGCCCACCGCCTCGTCCAGCCGCTCCCCGAGCTCCCTCGTGGCCTTGACGTTGTAGGTGAGGACCAGGATCTGCTCCGGGACCAGCGGGCCGCCGAACGGATCCCCGTGCCGCGGCGTGGGCTCCGCCGCCAAATTGCCGCCGGGGTCCCCCTTCGTCTCCAGCAGCCAGCGGACGCGCTCCACGATGACGCGCGTCTTCCCCGTCCCGGCACCCGCGATGACGACGACCGGGCCGTCATCGGCCTCGACGATCGCGCGCTGCTCGGGAGTCAGCTCCATCTCAGTAGCGATAGAGCGACGCAACGAACGGGACGCGGTTGAACACCATCAGCCCGAGGGGCAGCGTGAGGATCAGCAGGCACAGGGCGTAGCCGATCGACATCATCAGCGCCGACGCCCACCAGCCCACGAGCACGAACCACAGCCCACGCACCCACCAGGGCGGCTGGTCGATAGCAGCCTCCCTCGTGAATGTGCGGCCGTAGGCATCTGTCCAGGCGTAGACGTAGCTGGTGCGCGGCCGGAGCGTGAGGACCGTGGGGATGCGGTTGACCAGCCAGATCCCCAGCGGCAGCCCGATGATCGTGATCATGCTGAACCAGGCGACAGCGGCAACGAACCCGGTCAGCCACCAGCCGACCAGGAGGAAGTACAGCGCCCGGACGGGCAGGCTCGGCCCGGACTTCCGTTCCGCGACCAGCGCCCCACCCGGCGGCGGGGCAAAGGCAGGCGGCGGGGCAAAGGCAGGCGGCGGGGCATAGGCAGGCGGCCGCGGCAGCTGCGGCTCGGTCACGCGACTCCTCCTCGCGATTCGACCCGGATCATCAAGCGCATCGTGGACCCTCCCAGTGACAGGTTGGGTGTCATCGTCGCAGCCGGGCCGCGAGCGCGGGAGGCGCGATCACCACGACGTGCGTGGTTGACCGGGTCAGCGCGGTGTAGAGCAGGGCGTCGAGCCGGGGGGCCTCCGCGGGCAGCTCGCACAGGACGACGATCGGGCGCTCGAGCCCCTTGAACCGGCGGATGGTCTCGAACAGGACGACGCCCGCATCGGCCGGCGGCCCCGGCACCCGGTCGGCCGGCAAGCGGAGGGACTGCCCCTCGTCGTCGATCGCCCCGTTCCAGAGCGTCGCGCTGCCGAACGTGCGCTGGCGCCAGACATCGCTGTGCGCTGCGCCGGCACCCGAGAGCACGGCCACGTCCCAGCCGCGGACCTCCTCGTCGACGAGCAGCCGGTGGAGCTGGCGCCGGACGGCATCGATCGTCTCGCGGCCCGGCTCCGCGATCTCGATCACGGGCTTCCGCCCGGTCTCGTCCATCGCGATCGGCTCGAACGGACCCTGGTAGAACCGTCGTGCGAGCTCCGCGACGGGCGCCGGTGAGCGGTAGTCCTCGTACAGCTCGATCGACGGCAGGCCAAGCTCGGCCACGCGGTCATCGCGGATCAGCGCCTGCCCGGGGTCGTGGAAGACCCACAGCACGTCCTCCGCCGGGGTGCGAAGGAGGAATGACAGCGACTCCAGCCACGCGAGCTCGAAGTCCTGGCCCTCGTCCACCACGATCGCCTGGAACCGCTCGTCGGGCAGGCGGTCGATGGCGTGGTCGAGGGCGGCCGGCAGGGCCACGTCCCACCAGTCCCGGGGAAGCGGCTCGGTCCTGGACGGGAGCACGCTCGCCCGGGCGCCGAGGGTCTCGCACAGCTGGTGGAAGGTCGATACCGTCGGGCGGCGGTCGGGCGGCTCACCCTCCTCCTCGAACTCGCGCATCACGGCCGTGGCGAGGGGCTGGTTGAAGCACACGAACAGGGTCCGCCAGCCCTCGCGCGCGAGCCTGCGGGCCCTCTCGATCGCGAGCAGGCTCTTGCCGCTGCCCGCCGGGCCGACGATCTCGAGGCGGCGCGTGGTCCGATGCTGGTTGAGCACGATGCGCTGGGCACGGGAGGCTCTGACCAGGCGCTCGGCGCCATCCTCGACATCCCGCCTGAGCAGACGGTGCAGGGTGACGGCCGGGTCGAGGTACTCGTCGATCGCCCTGGCCTGGATCTCGGTCAGCGGATAGTCGCGGGATCCGTCGCCCACCCAGAACGCCCAGGTCCGCTCGAGCGCGCGGCGGGCGGCGTGGTCGTCGGCGAGGTCCGCGGCGTCGAGGATCAGCTCCCGTGGGGCGTCCGGGCCGAGCAGGACGTGACCGGGAGGCAGGGTCGCCAGGTCCGCATCCGGGAACGCGACGGCGTGTCCGGATCGCGGGCGGTGGTCGGCCGGCAGGGCGAGCACCTCGCAGACGGCGTTGACGAGGTCCCGTTTTGCCGCTGCCGCCTGGTCGAACGGGCTGCGCGCGAGCTCATGGCTGCCGATGTGCCAGCGTCCGCCGCCGTCTCGGCGCGGCTCCCCGGCCTTGGTCTCGATCACGAGCAGGCCGTGATCGGGATGGACGATGACGAAGTCCGCCTCGCCGTCATGCGCCGGCTTGCCGGGTCGCGATCGTGCAACGAAGCGCACATTCGCGTACGCGCGCGCACCCTGGGGCAGCGCAGCGCGGATGCGTGCCTCGGTCCGGTGCTCGGCCTGTTCCCCCAGGGCCCCCACGTGGGTTCCTCCGACTCCAAGCTCGATGCCGGGACCCTACCCGACCGAGGGCGTGCCCGCACCGGTACGACCGTCCCGTAGGACAGCGCCGAGTGGCCCTGTGCCGTGGCCCGCTGCCGCGCGCCTCAACGGGCGCCTCAACGGGCGCCTCAACGGGCCCTCCGGCGGGCCCTCCGGCGGGTGCGGGCGCCGGGCGCCTCAACGGGCGCCTCTCGAGACGAACCGGGCGCGTGGCGCCTCGAACGATACGCGGCAGGCCTGCGCAGGCGACAGGCAGGGCGCGGGACGCCCGAAGCGTCGCGCGATGGAACCGTTGGGGCGCCGAGCGCCCGGCCGGGGAACGCGGGGCGGCGGGGAACGCGGGGCGGCGGGGAACGCGGGGCCGGAACCGGGGCAACGCGGAACCGGGGCATCGCCGCACCACAGCGAGGCAACCCACAGGCCACCCCGGGCGTCAGGGTGGGCGACCGGCACGACATGAAGCCGTTCCCCCACCCTCGTGAGGACGATCGATGAGCTCAGATCCCACCGCAACCCCCGCCCCGACCGCCACCTCCTCGACCTCCCAGGCGATGCGCTGGGCCCTCCTCGCCGGCACGGGCGCGCTGCTGGTCGGCCTCGTGGCCGGCCCGGTCCTCGCCGGCGCCGTGGCCCCGCGCACCTACGCGCCAGCGAACGGCGCCACGGACCAGCCGCCCGAGCACACGATCTCGGTCTCGGGCTCCGGCAAGGTCGTGGTCGTCCCGGACCTCGCGACGGTGAACCTCGGCGTCGTCATCGAGCGCAACACGGCGAAGGCCGCTCGCACCGCTGCGGCGGAGGCGATGACCAAGGTCGTCGCCGCGATCAAGGCCCTGGGCATCGACGACAAGGACATCGCGACCGTCAACGTGTCGCTCCAGCCCGTCTACGACTACCCCAGCAACCAGGCACCGAAGATCCGCGGCTACCAGCTCCAGAACATGGTCACCGTCACCGTCCGCGATCTCGACAAGCTGTCCGACGTGCTCGACAACGGCGTCCAGGCCGGCGCCACGTCGGTCAACGGGGTCAGCTTCGACGTCGCCGACCGGACCGCCAGCGAGGCGAAGGCCCGCGACGCCGCCGTGGCCGACGCCAAGGCCAAGGCCGAGGCGCTCGCCTCCGGGCTGGGCGTCCGCATCGAGGGCGTTGCCTCGGTCTCCGAGCAGTCCTCGACGCCGATCTGGTACGACCGGGCCTACGCGGCCGGGGCGATGGCAGAGGACACGGCATCGACCCCCGTCCTCCCGGGCACGACCGATGTCGTGATCACGGTCCAGGTGGTGTTCCTGATCCCGTAACGCCAGCGCCCGCCCTGCGGGACCCCAACCCACGAACGGCATCGCGCCGGGCACCCGCCCGGCGCGTCGCCATGAATCGCGGCTTGCTACCCCTCCAGCGCCTGCTCGAGGTCCGCGATCACGTCGTCCGGGTGCTCGCCGCCCACCGAGAGCCGGATCAGGCCCGGGTCGAGCTCGGCCACGGCGCGGCCCTCCTCGCCCTGCTGCTGGTGGGTGGAGATCGACGGGATCGTGGCGATGCTCTTCACGCGGCCCAGGTCCGTCCCCCGGAAGATGAGCCCGAACCGGTCGTAAGCCCGGCGTGCCGCAGGCAGCCCGCCCCGGAGCGTGAACCCCAGCAACGTGGAGTAGCGGACGGCCTCCGCCCCGTCGGCATCCCCGTCGGCCAGCCGGAAGTCGCGCGCGGCGATCTCGTGGCCCGGGTGTGACTCGAGACCCGGGTACGACACGCCCTCCACGGCGGGGTGCGCCTCGAGGAACCGCGCCACCCGCATCGTCGCCCGACTCCAGGCGTCCATCCGCGTCCGCAGCGTGCGCAGGTCCGAGAGCAGCATCAGCGCGCTGAACGGCGACAGCGCCGGCCCCAGGTCGCGCGACGGGAGCAGCTTGAAATGGGTCGCGCAGTCGTCGCGCAGCTCGTCCGACCCCACCCGCACGTGGATGTGCTGCCGGGCGATCACCGCGCCCGCGATCGCGAGCCCGGACGACCCGATCGCCTTCGACAGCGACTGGATGACGATGTCGGCACCGAGCGCGAGCGGCCGCAGGAGGGCCGGCGTCGCCACGGTCGAATCCACGATCAGCGGCATCCCGTGGGCATGGGCGAGGGCCGCGAGCGCCGGGATGTCCGCGATGGCGAGGGCCGGGTTGGACGGCACCTCCGCGTACAGGAAGCGCGTGTCGTCGTCGATGGCCCGCGCGAACGCCTCGGTATCGAGCGGGTCCGAGATCCAGCGGACGTCGATCCCCCGCTCGGCCGCGTAGCGGTTGAACAGCATGAACGTGCCGCCGTAGCAGCGCGCCGAGGCCACCAGGTTGATCCTGGCGCCGGGCCGGGCCGGGTCGATCGCGAGCAGCGCGTTGGTCGCCAGGTGAACCGCAGCCATCCCGGAGCTCGTGACCACGGCCGACGCCTCGAGGTCCGTGCCGTAGGTCTCGAGCAGCGCCAGCGTCTCCTCCAGGTAGTGGGTCGTGGGGTTGGCGATCCGCGTGTAGCCCCAGGCCGGGATCAGGTACGCGAGCGCCGCCTCGAGATGATCGGAGTCCTCGAAGTGCTGGGCCGGCGACAGGTAGGCGGGTTCGATCAGGCTGCCCTGGTTGTCCATCGCGGCCACGTGGTCGTACATGCCGTGGACGGCGATCGTGTCGAACCGCCGGGTCCGGGCCCGCTTGCGCCGCTCCGCCTCCGACGCCACCTCCTCTCGGCCGCGCTCGATCCAGGTCTCGAGGCCGGACGTCGGGGTGGTCGCGGTCATCGGTGGGTCTCCTCGTCGGTGGGGATGTTGTTCGAACAGGGTCAGATCGGCAGGGCCACGGTGTCCTTCACCGTGGACAGGACGACGCTCGTCTGGATCCGGGCGATCCCGGGCAGCGGCGTGAGCTTGTCGACCACGAACCGCTCGAGCGCCCGGCGGTCGCGCAGGACCACCTTGATCTGGTAGTCGAACTGGCCGGTCAGGTGGTGGCACTCGAGGACCTCGGGCAGCTCCGAGAGCGCCTTGCGCACCCGGGCGACCGCGTCCTGCTGGTGGAGCCCGATGCCGATGCTGACGAGGCACAGGAGGTCGAAGCCGGCCAGCTCCGCATCGACCCGGGCGGCGTACCCCGTGATCACACCCCGTTCCTCCAGCCGGCGGACACGGGCATGCGTCGCCGCGGGGCTGAGCCCGATCGCCCGCGACAGGTCCAGGTTGCTCATCCGTCCGTCCGCCTGGAGCCGGCGAACGATGTCGCGATCGACGTCATCGAGGGTGAGACTGGTCATGTGATGCCCTCGTGGCAAGGGGATGTTCGGTCACCAGCCATGATGTCCGAAGAACCGTCGGTGGTGCAACCCAAATTGCCGTGGTCATTCGGCACAATCGGCCACTGGAGGAGCGAGTGCCGGAATCCGGGGTCCGACCGGAAATGGCGCAAAGGCCCATGGCAGTGCAGGATGTCCCCCGCATGCGCCGCACAATCGCCTTCCTCGCCGTCGCCCTCGTCGCAGCCACCGGGCTGGGAGCGGTGGCTCCCGCGCGTGCGCTCGCGGCCGACGGCTACGACCAGACGGCCGCCTCGGTATACCAGCTCGACCCGGCCAACGGCCGGCTCCAAGTCACGGTCACCCTCAAGGTCACGAACCGGACACCGGACCGGCAGGAGCCGTACACCTGCATCGAGTACACGAACGGCTGGCTCCCCGTCCCCTACCCGTCCACCTGCTATACGACCACCCGGTACGCGATGACCACGACCACCGCGCTCGTCGAGAACGAGGCGACGGACCTGGGCGCCGTCTCGGACGGGCAGCCACTTCCGCTGACCGAAGGGGCCCCGGGCGTCGCCTACCGCGTGGTGACGATCGCCTTCCCCAACCTCTACCTCGGCGAGACGCGGACCGTGACGCTCACCTATTCGATCAAGGGCGGTGAGCCGCGCAGCCAGTCCGCGACCCGGACCATGAGCGCCTTCGTCAACTTCTGTGCCATCGCGAACGGCATCGACAGGGGCAGCGTGAAGGTCCGCCTGCCGAAGGGGTTCAAGGTCACGACCACCGGCGAGACCCTGGACGCCAGGGTCGTCGGCACGGAGCGCGTCCTCTCGTCGGGCAGGATCACCACGACCTCCGACTGGTTCGCGTGCTTCACGGGCACCAATGCGGGCGCCTACAAGACGGCCAAGGTGGCGGCCCACGATGGGCGGACGGTCATCGTGCGGTCCTGGCCCGAGGACCCGGCGTGGGCGAAGGGCGTCCGTGCCGATATCGCGGCGAGCCTCCCGGCGCTGGAGCACCTGACCGGCACCGGTCTCGCGGGTGAGGCGGCGCTGAGCGTCCAGGAGACCCCGACCGGCACCCAGTACGCGGGCTTCTACGACGCGAAGAGCGGGACGATCACCGTGGGCGAGGACTACGGGCAGCCGGCGCTCGTCGAGCACGAGCTCGCGCATGTCTGGTTCAACCGGACGGGCTTCCGCGAGCCGTGGCTGAGCGAGGGGCTCGCCGAGTGGGCCGGGCGGGCGGTGAGCGGCGACGCGGCCCCCTGCGCCCGCCCCGACACGTCGGCGGGTGCGATCACCCTCGCCCGGTGGCAGACCCTGTCGGCGCAGTCGACCCCTGCCGAGCACGACGCGGCCAGGCTCCAGTACGACGCGGCCTGCTACGTGGTCACGGCGGTGGCCACGGCGGCGGGCGACAAGGGCATGACGCGCGCGCTGTCGGCGCTGCTGGCCCGGCGTGACCCGTACGGGATCGACGACACGGCGCGGCGCGCCAACCCCGCGGCCACCTGGCGGGACTGGCTCGACGCGGTCGACGAGCTGGCCCTGGCTCCCGCCGGCGCGGGCGACACGCTGGCCTCGGACCTGCTGTTGGAGTACGGCGTCGCCACCGAGACGGCGTTGCTCGCGGAGCGGGCGGCGACACGACGCGCCTACCTCGACCTCGCGGCGACGACCGAGGGCTGGGTGGTCCCGGCGGCGGTGCGGACGCCGATGTCAGCGTGGGACTTCCGCAGCGCCGGAGCGGCGATCGAGGCCGCGGGGCCGACCTGGGTGCTCACCGGCGAGACGGACGCGGTCCTCGAGGGCGTGGACGCGCGGCACGGACCCGCCGCCGAGGCCTGGGCGGCGGCGACGTCGCTCGCGGATCTCGACGCGGCCGCGGACCTCGCCGCCCGGCAGCTGGCCGCGGCGCGGGACCTCGCCGCGGCGCGCGACCTCCTGGACGCCCCGCTCGACATCGCGCAACAGGTGGGCCTGTTCGGGACACGGGTGCCCAGCCTCGACGCCGCCATCCCGGCGGTCCGCGCCGGCGACGGGGACACGGTGGCCGCGGTCACGGCCGAGGTCCGAGCGACGGTCGCGGGACTGCGCGCGGTTGGCCAGCAGCGGATGGCCGGCGGGGCGGTCGTTGCCGTCCTGCTGCTGGCGATCCTGGCCGTGGTGCTGGTCCGGCAGGCCCGGGCGGCAGCCTCGCGGCGCGCCACGGCGGGGCCGGAGACGATGCTCGCGGTCGCGGAGGGCAGGGCCCGGCCGCAGCCCTGGGCGTCCAACGCGCTCGACGACTCGCCCACCGAGATCTGGGAGTTCCCCCTCGTGCCATCCGACCCGGACGCCGACCTTGGCGCGCTGGTCCGGGAGCGCCCCCGCGACGAATGACCTGCGCGCCTCGGGCGCGTCGGGCGCGTCGGCTCGCGACGCGTGGCAGGCCTGACGAAATCGATTGCGCCCGGTACGCTGGCCCGCGTGACGCCATCCCCTGAACGGCCCGCTCCGACCGCCTCGGCGATCCACAGCCGCCGGGCCGCGCTCGTCCTGCTGGTGCTCCTGGCGCTCGTCTGGGGCGTGCACTGGGTCGTGGTCAAGCAGGGGCTCAACTACCTGCCGCCGCTCACGTACGGGGCCTTCCGGATGCTCGGCGGCCTGCTCACGATGGTGGCGATCCTCGGCCTCCAGCGGCGCATCAAGCGGCCGCCGCGCCATGACCTCCCGATCATCGCGTCGGTGTCGCTGCTCCAGATCGCGGCCGGCGTCCTGATCATGAACTTCGCCCTCCAGGCCGTGCCGGCGGGGCGGTCATCGGTCCTGCTGTACGCGATGCCCCTGTGGGTCGCCCTCCTGTTGTGGGCGTTCTTCCGCACGCCCCCGCGCCGCAACGAGGCGGTGGGCCTGGTCCTGGGCCTGGGCGGGATCCTGATCCTCGTCAACCCGACGGTCATCGACTGGGGCATCCCGCTCGAGCTCGCGGGCACGCTGGCACTGGTGGTGAACGGGATCCTGTGGGCGGCGGTCACGATCCACATCCGGCGCCACACCTGGCAGTCCTCGCCACTCGACCTCCAGCCATGGATGCTGCTGATCGCGACCGTGCCGGTCGTCCTGGCGGCGGTTCTCCTCGAGCAGGGACGCGGAATCCGGTGGGAGCTGCCCGGGATCCTCGCCCTGCTCTACAGCGGGCCGCTTGCGACGGCGTTCGCCAACTGGGCCAGCCAGTCGATCACGCGCTCCCTGGGTCCGCTGGCATCGGCGATCGGGTTCCTGGCCACGCCGGTGGTCGGCCTCGTCAGTGGTGCCGTCCTGCTGGGCGAGTCGCTAGGGCTCCTCGACCTGGCGGGCTTCGCGCTCGTGCTGGGCGGCATCGCGATCACGTCGCTGATCCCGGGCCGGCGTGACCAGCCGTCGGAGGTCGCGGAGGCGGCCGCTGCCGCCGAGGTGACGCCGGCGTCTCGCTAGGGTCCGGATCCGCTGGTCCCTGACTGGTTGACTCGCCGCAGGGTCAGCAGCGCCTCCGGCCAGCGTGGCTCGGGCCTCGAACCAGCAGTTCGTGACCGCACCTCTGCACGCCGCATCGCGTGTTGACCCCTGGCTGAGTCAGGAGGCCAGGTCGCGGGGGCGGGCGCTGGAGCCGGGTCGCGGGGGCGGGTCGCGGGTCCGGGTCGCGGGTCCGGATCGCGGGGGCGGGCGCAGGCCCCGAGTCGCGGGTCCGGATCGCGGGGCCGGGCGCAGGAGCCGCGTCGCGGGGTCGGGCGCTGGAGCTCGGCGCGGATCCGGGTCGCGGGTCCGGATCGCGGGGGCGGGCGCAGGCCCCGAGTCGCGGGTCCGGATTCGCTGGTCCCTGACTGGTTGACTCGCCGCAGGGTCAGCAGCGCCTCCGGCCAGCGTGGCTCGGGCCTCGAACCAGCAGTTCGTGACCGCACCTCTGCACGCCGCATCGCGTGTTGACCCCTGGCTGAGTCAGGAGGCCAGGTCGCGGGGGCGGGCGCTGGAGCCGGGTCGCGGGGGCGGGCTCTGGATCCGGGTCGCGAGGCCGGGCGCAGGAGCGGGGGCGCGGGGCCGGGCGCAGGAGCGGATCAGGAGCCCGGGTCGCGAGGCTCGGGCGCAGGACCGGGTCGCAAGGCTCGGCAGCCAACGAACGACGGGCGGCCTCGGACACCAGGCGCCCGGGGGTCTCTGGGCCGGTGACTACGCCCGGGTCATCCGCTCCGCGATCGTGCACCACTCCCAGAGGCGCGGCGGCTCGGAGCGGCAGGTGCTGATGTCCTTGAGGGTGAACTCGACGGGGCAACCGTTGGCCGCCGTCGCCTCGAGGACCTCGCGGAAGTCCTTCTCCGCGATCTCCGGAACCCACTGGTCCATGGCCACCATCGAGGGGTTGGGCTTGCGGCTGAACACGAACTCGGAGCCGATCGCCTCGGCGCCCTTGCCGATCTTCGCCCACGGGCTCATCGAGATCTTGCGGACGTTGGGGATCTTGCGAACCGAGTCGATCCGGTTGTGGAGTGGGTCGCAGCAGCCGAAGTAGCCGAGACCGAACCGATCGAACCAGCGAGCGTAGTAGGGCGGCACGAACTCGTCGAACGTGGCGTCGCCAACGGACACGAAGAGCTGTGACCGGCCGACGGTCCAGGTGTCGATCGCTCGCGGCCGGGCCGGGTCGAAGCCGGGCTTGGGCAGCTCCGTGGTCTGGGCGCCGGTGCAGTGGATCCGGTCGTTGCCGTACCCCATGAGGCCCTTCGCCTCGAGGATGTCGAGCTCGGCGAGCCGGACCTCGGTGAGGCGGTCGGCGATCGCGTGAAGGTGCTCGGGGCGGTCCATGAAGTCGAGCAGGATGGGCTCGGTGCCCCGGAACTGCTCGATGTCGTCCCACAGCGGGAACCCGAGCTCGTCGCCGTCGTAGCCGGTGAGGCCCTGCATCCGGACGTCGAGGGATCCGTCGAGGCACTCGTGGGCCCGGGCCTCGCGCTCGGCGGTCGCCTCGACGTCGAGGCTGGGTTCGCAGGACCCGGAGCTTGTCGACGTCCTCGGGGTGCTCGAGCTGGTCCTCGTAGTGGTGGCTCTGGACCACGTTGCCGGCGCCCTGGTCGATGGTCTCCTGCGCGATCCGGATCCCCCAGCCCGGGCGGTCGATGACCTTCTTGATGTCCAGGTAGGGCTCGACCACCATGTCCACCCGCAGATGGTTCCAGCGGTACAGCTCCTGGCGGAGGCGGGTCTCGAGCTCCCTGGTGAAGGGGTGGGTGCATTCGACGCCGGAGCTCGTCGGCACCGGGGACGTTGCCCGTCAGCTCGTGCCACGGGACCTCGTCGATCATCGCCATCGGCCGCTCGGGGCGCAGGCCGTTGAGCGCCTGCCACTCGCGGATCCGCTCCTGCTGGACGGGCAGCGCGGCGAGCTCGGCGACCTTCGAGGCGAGCTCGCGGACGACGGCGACGTCGGCGGCGGGGAGGCCGGTGCTGGTCTGGGTGGTCATCGGTGATCCCTTCCTGTGCAGGCGCGGTCCCATGCCGGTGGAGTCCCGTGCCGGCGGCCAGCTAGGAGGCCAGCAGGCCACGGGCGAGGTCCACCGCGGACCCGGCGTCGGGCGCGTAGCCGTTGGCGCCGATCTGGTCGGCGAACTCGGGGGTCACCGGGGCGCCGCCGATGACGACCTTGGTCGTGAGTCCCGCGGCCTTCACCGCCTCGACCACGGCCGCGCATGTTGGGCATGGTCGTGGTCAGCAGCGCGGAGACGCCGATCAGGTGGGCGTCGTGCTCCTTCGCCGCCTCGACGAACTTCGCCGGCGGCACGTTGACGCCGAGGTCGAACACCTCGATCCCGCCGCCCTTCCACATCATCCCGACCAGGTTCTTGCCGATGTCGTGGAGGTCGCCCTCGACGGTGCCCACGACGGCGCGGAACTCGGGCTTGACGCCGGCCGCGAGCAGGACGGGCTCCAGGATCTGGGTGCCGGCCTTCATCGCCCGCGCCGCGATCAGCATCTCGGGCACGAACAGCTCGCCCTCCTGGAACTTGCGGCCCACGACGTCCATGGCGGCGGTCATCGCGTCGAGGATCGTCTTGGGGTCGAGGCCCTCGTCGACGGCGGCCTGGGTCAGCTCGGCGGCGGCGGTCCGGTTGCCCGCCTCGACGGCGGCGGTGAGGGCGGCGAGGTCGGCCATGGTGTGTCTCCTCGGCGATGATGACGGGTGGCGTAGGTGGTCGGTCTGGTCACGAGCGACGGTCGCGGGAGGGTGGTCGCTACCGGGCCGCATCGCATCCGGCGTCACGTCGCAGTGCTGGTGTAATCGATTGCGTGTACGCTATGCCAGCATGGTGCGGTGCGTCAAGATGCATTTCGGGTTCCAGCGACTCGAGGGCGCACGGGGTCGAGTCCCCGACCAACCATCGACACGGAGGACACGGGCATGCGACTCGGGCTCGTCGGCTACGGCAACGGTGGCCGCCACTTCCACGCCCCATACATCGTCGCGGCCGACGACGTCGAGCTGGCCGGTGTCGTCATTCGCTCGCCCGAGCGACGAGTCGCAGCTGGCCCGGGACTACCCGGACGTACCGGCCTTCGACACCCTGGCGGAGCTCCTGGCCGCCGGGGTCGACGCCGTCACGATCACCACCCCGCCCGAGACGCGCCGCCAGCTGGTGCTCGAGGCGATCGGCGGCGGCGTCCACGTCGATCGCCGACAAGCCGTTCGCTCCCAACGCGGACGGTGCCCGCGAGCTGATCGACGCCGCGTCGGCGGCGGGCGTCGTGATCAACGTGTTCCACAACCGGCGCTGGGACGCGGACGTCCGGACGCTGGCCGCCGTCCTCGCGGGTGGCGAGCTTGGCGACCCGTGGCGCATCGAGAGCCGGTTCGACCTCGACGAGCCCGGCACGCTGGACCCGGGGCCGCACGGCGGGCTGCTGCGTGACCTCGGTGCCCACCTCGTCGACCAGTTGCTGTGGCTGCTCGGCCCGGCCGAGCGCGGTCCACGCCCAGCTCGACTGGGTGGAGCAGCCGGTCGGCCGGACCGATGTCGGGTTTTCGATCGACCTCGACCACGTGTCGGGAGTTCGCTCGCGCGCCACGGCCAGCAAGGTCAACCACAACGTCGAGCGCGAGCTGCGGGCCTACGGCTCGTCCGGCTCGTACATCGGCCGGTCCACGGACGCCCAGACGGCAGCGATCTTCGCCGGCCGGCGGCCCCTGGCCGAGGGCGAGGCATGGGGCTATGAGCCCGAGACCGCGTGGGGCGTCCTGCGGACCGCGGCCGGCGAACGACGCGTGCCATCCGAGCGCGGCGCCTACCAGGACTACTACGCGCAGGTTGCCGCGGCGCTGCGTGGCGCGGCGGCGTTCCCGGTCCCCGCCGAGGAAGGGCTCCGCGCGATCGAGGTCCTCGATGCGGCGAGGCTCAGCGACGCCGAAGGCCGAGTGGTCGAGCTCCCGACCTAGGGCCGTCGCCGGCCCGTCGTCGGACGCCGGGACTACCTCGCGAGATGCGTCCAGCTCGCGGTGCGGCGCTGGATCTCGGCGAGGTTGTGGAGGCTCGACTCGCGGGCGCGCTCCTCCCACGCGAACACGCACACCGTCATGATGCCGTCGAACCGCATCTCGCCGAGCGTGTCGAAGAACGTGTCCCAGGGCACCTCGCCCTGCCCGATGTCGAGGTGCTGGTGGACCCGGACGCTGTTGCCGGGCGGGTTGGTGATGTAGCGCAGCCCCGACGAGGCACGGTGGTCGAACCCGTCCGCCACGTGGAGCTGGGTGAGCAGCGGTCGCCGGCGTGGCGCATGATCTCGGCCATGTTGCCGCCCTGGTGGAACGTGTGGGGCGCGCAGTACAGGAACGAGACGTTGACGGCGAGTTGATGCCCCGGATCATGTTCACCGCAGCGATGCCGTCCTCGATGAAGTCGTCGGGGTGGGGCTCCAGGGCCAGCCGGACACCCGCCCGCTCGAACACCGGGAGCAGCTCGTCGAGCGACTTCCAGAACTGCGCCTCGGAGATCGACGCGTTCTCGGGCCGGCCGTTGAACTCGGAGTTCATGACCGTGACGCCCAGCTCCTCGGCGATCTCGATCGAGCGCTTCCAGTAGCGCACGGCCGCCTGTCGCTCGTCCTCGTCCGGACCGGACCAGCGGAACAGCGGCAGGATGGAGCTGACCTCGACGCCGGCGGCATCGAGGGCCTTGCGGAAGGACCGGATCGCCGGCCGTATCCACGCGCGGGTGCCGGAAGAACGGGATGAAGTCCTCGCGGGGCGAGAGCTCGATGTAGCGGTAGCCCAGGTCGGCGACCAGCCCCGGCAACTCCGCGAGCGGGGTCGCCCGGAACATGTACGGGTCGAGCGCGATCTTCATCGTGTCCTCCTCGCTGGTCGCCGGCCCGGCGGGCCGACCGCCGGGGGGCCGGCCGACGAACCTGGCGCTACCGGTAGATGGCGGGCTTCTCGACGTAGTCGATGGCCACCCGCTCGCCGCTCTTCACGGCCTCGACGCCGAACTCGGTGACCCGGGTCGCCGCGTAGCCGTCCCACGAGGACGGGCCCACGATCTCGCCCTTCTGCCAAGCCCGCTGATCCAGGCCTGGAGCTCGGCCGTGTAGGCCGGGCCGAACCGGACCTGCCAGTCGGGCGGGACCACGTCGACGTCCTGGCCGTTGGCGGTGGTGCTGGCGACGACCGGGTTGACGAGGCTCGCCGTGCCCAGCTCGCCGACGAGCTCGCATCGGACGTCGTAGCCGTACTGGCAGTTGGCGAAGAACTCCGAGGTGGACAGGACGCCCGACTCCATCCCGAACAACGCGAACTGCGGGTCCTGGAGGTGCGGGAACGCCTTGCTGGTCCGCTTGGGCGGCGCGACCTGGACCGAGGTGATCTCCTCGCCCAGCAGCCACCGGGTGGTGTCGATCTCGTGGATCATCGAGTCGGTCATGGTCATGAAGCTGGTGAACGACTCGGGCACCACCGCGTTGCGGTGCACGTTGTGGAGGATCAGCGCAGCGCCGATCTGGCCGTTGTCGAGAGTCGCCTTGACCTGCTTGTAGCCGGGGTCGTAGCGGCGCATGAAGCCGACGATGACGAGGCGCTTGCCGTGCTTGACCTCGGCCTCGAGGATCGCCTCGCACTCCGGGGTGGTGGGCGCCAGCGGCTTCTCGCACATGACCGGCTTGCCGGCGGCGATCGAGGCCAGCGTGTACTCCGCGTGGGTCTCGCCAATCGAGCAGATCAGCACCGCGTCGACGAGGTCGCTGTTGATCAGCGAGATGCCGTCGTCGAACACCTTGACGTCGGGGCCCAGCTCCGCCGCCACCTGCTCCGCGCGGGCGCGGTTGACGTCGGTCACCGCGCTGACCGTGGATCCGTTGATCACGTTGACGAGCTTGTTGGCGTGGTCCGTGCCGATGAGCCCGGTACCGATGACGCCGACCCGGATGGTCATGGGGTGCCTTCCTTCGAGCTGGTGGGGACGCCCTGAGGTGGTTGGCGGGATCAGCCCAGCGGCCGGCCGGCGCCCAGTCCGCAGGTCTTGAAGTACTGCTGGGTCCGGACCGCGATCGGCAGCGGCCGGTCGAAGTCGCAGGGGTACATGTCCTGCTCGACGATGCAGTAGAGGTCCCGGTCGAGGGCGGCGAGGGCATCGATCAGGCTCGGCATGTCGGGCTCGCCCAGCGGCGGCTCCACCATGGCCCCGAGGCGGACGGCGGGGGCGAAGCCCAGCTTCTCCTCCCGGACACGGGCCTGGATCGCCGGATCCACCTGCTTGAGGTGGACGTACTGGATCCGATCCGGGTAGTCGGCGATGAGCTTGAGGTTGTCGGCGCCGCAGTAGGCGACGTGCCCGGTGTCCAGGCAGAGCTGCACGGTCTCGGGATCCGTGCCGTCGAGGAAGCGCTCGATCTCGTCCTGGGTGCCCACGTGGCTGTCGGCGTGGGTGTGGAACACGAGGACGGCGCCGTGCTTGTCGGTCACGTACCTGCCCAGCTCGGACATGCCTGCGTTCAGGCTTGCCCACTCCCCCTCGGTGAGGGTCGGGCTGGCGACGAGGTTGCCATCGAAGTCCGTGTAGCCCTCGGGCAGGATCACCAGGTGCCGCGCACCGTTGGGGCCGATGACCGCCATCTCGGCATCGCAGTCGGCCTTGGCCTTCTCGAGCGCTGCTCTCCCCTTGTGGAGAGCGACGAACACGGTGCCGCCGCTGAGGGTGAGTCCCCGTTTGGCGTACTCCTCGCGGACCAGGCCCGCGTCCGTCGGGAGGTAGCCGAACGGGCCCAGCTCGCTGTACTGGTAGCCGGCCTGCTGGACCTCGTCGAGGTACCGCTGCCACGGGGTCTGGAGCGGATCGTCGCCGGGGTTCCAGACGCCCCAGGAATCCGGGGCGGTGCCGAGGTGAAGCTTCGGATAGTCGACCTGGACGTTCACGTCGCGGACTCCTTGGTGGGACGCGGGCGGGTGATGCGGCGGACGCTGACCCGTCTAATGTAATCGATTGCGCGCCAGAAGGGAAGCCCTCGTTCGACGGCAGTCCTCCGGGGTCGGGCCATCGCGCGGTCGGCGCGGTCCTTGCGGGCGTCGCGGTTCCCGCGGCGCGGTCCTTGCGGTCGTCGCGGTCCTCGCGGCGTCGCGGTTCCCGCGGCGCGGTCCTGCCCGCGGCGCCGTCCTTGCGGTTCGTCGCGATCCTGCCCGCGGCGCAACGATCCGCTGCAGCCGACGAATGAGCCACCGGGCGCCGCGAACATCCGGGCTCGAACCTGCCTGCCCGACGGTCGTGCCGCCGGGCGAACCGGATATCGGTCCTGGCCGATGGTTGGCCCGCCGGGCAGACCGGCACCCGGGATCGGCACCGGCAGACCGGCACCCGGGGTCGGCACCCGGGGTCGGTCACCCGGGGTCGGCACCCGGGATCGGCACCCGCGGTCGGCACCCGGACCCCCGGACCCCCGGACCCCCGGACCCCCGGACCCCCAGGATCAGAGACGAAGCCGCCGGGACCCGAGGGCCCCGGCGGGTCGAACGCTCGATCGTGGTGAGCGGCGGCTCGCCGGCCGCAGGGCGGTCGCGGCTGGCCGCCCGCGAGGTCAGCGGTTCTTGCGCTCGTCGATGATGATCGCGACGATGATGATCACGCCCTTGACCACCTGTTGGTAGAACGGCGACACGTTCAGCAGGTCGAGACCGTTGTTCATGACGCCGATGATCAGGGCGCCGACGACGGTCCCCCACACGGTGCCGATCCCGCCGGCGAAGCTGGTACCACCGATGACCGCGGCGGCGATCGCGTCGAGCTCGTAGCCCATCCCCAGCGCCGGGGTCGCCGACTGCACACGGGCGGTGAGCACCACGCCTCCCAGGCCCGCCATGAGACCCGAGAACGCGTAGATGCCGAGCTTCGTCCGGCCGAGGTTCACGCCCGAGACACGGGCGGCGGTCTCGTTGCCGCCGATCGCGTAGGCGTGACGCCCGAAGCGCGTGTAGTTGAGCATCAGGTGGGTCAGGATGATGACGATCACGAAGATGATGATCGGGACCGGCAGGCCAAGGATGTCGCCGCCGCCGATCCACAGGAAGTCCTCGTTGAGCGTGCTCACCGGGCGCCCGTTGGAGTAGATGTAGGCGAAGCCGCGGGCCATGGTCATCATGCCCAGGGTCGCGATGAATGGTGGGATCTTGAAGGTCGCGATCAAGCCGCCGTTCACGGACCCAAGCAGCAGACCGGCGCCGAGGCCGGCCAGCACGGCAACGAAGGCCGGCAGCTGCAGCCCCGGGTAGAGGGCCTCCTTCCAGCCCGGCTGCTGGACGAGGCTGGCCGACACCACGGCTGAGAACCCGAGCACCGACCCGAGCGAGAGGTCGATGCCCAGGGCGATGATGCACAGTGACACGCCGATCGCCAGCAGCCCGATGACCGAGATCTGGCGGACGACGTTGATCAGGTTCTGGGGCTTGAGGAACGAGTTGTTCGGGGAGAAGACAGCGAGCAGGGCGCACATCCCGAGGAAGATGAACACGATCAGGTACTTCCGGACGAACGCCCCGACCGATGCCCGGGTGACGAGTCCGCCGGCGCTCGGCGCTGCTGCAGTCATCGTGCCTCTCCTGCCTCAGGCCGCCGGAGCGACGAGCGTCGCCGCTTCCAGGACCTTCTCCTGTGTCGCTTCCTCGCGGCTGAGCTCCGCGGTGATCCGTCCACCTGCCATCACGAGGATGCGGTCGCTCATGCCGAGGATCTCGGGCATCTCGGACGAGACCATCAGGATGGCCTTGCCCTCCTTCGCGAGCCCCGACATCAGCCGGTGGATCTCGGCCTTTGCGCCGACGTCGATCCCGCGCGTCGGCTCGTCGATCATCAGGACGTCGGGCTGCGTGAGCAGCCAGCGCGAGACCAGCACCTTCTGCTGGTTGCCACCCGACAGGTTCCTGATCAGCTGCGCGAGCGACGGCGTCTTGATCGCCAGCGCCTCACGCTGGCTCTGTGCACGCGGCTTCCATCCGCCCCTTCCGCAGGACGCCTCCTGGGCTGAACGCGTTGAGGTTGGCGATCGTCATGTTGTCCCGGACGGACAGGGCGCCCATGATGCCCGGTCAGCTTGCGGTCCTCGGTCAGGAGGCCCATGCCGGCCTCGATCGCGTCGGCCGGCGACTGGATCGACACCTTCTCGCCGTTGATCGTGATCTCGCCCGCGTCGATCCTGGTCACCCCGAAGACCGCCTCGAGCACCTCCGTCCGGCCCGCGCCCATCAGGCCCGCCAGGCCGAGAATCTCGCCCCGGCGGAGGTCGAAGCTGATGTCGCTGATCACGCCGTGCCGGGTCAGCCCCCGGACCGTCATGACCACCTCGCCGATCTCGGCATGCTCCTTCGGGAACAGGTGGGTGAGCTCACGGCCGACCATCAGGGTGATCAGCTTCTGGCGGTCGAGCGCGGAGGCGTCCTCGGTGGCGACGTGCTTGCCGTCGCGGAAGACCGTGACCTTGTCGGCGATCCGGAACACCTCGTCCATCTTGTGGGTGATGTAGATGATCGCCACGCCGCTCTCGCGCAGCGTGCGGATCATCCGGTGAGAGGTGCGTCGACCTCGCGCTCGGTGATGGCCGAGGTCGGCTCGTCCATGATGACCAGCTGAGGCGTCGCGTCGAGATCGCCTTGGCGATCTCGACCATCTGCATCTGCGCGACGCTCAGGGTTCTCATGATGCGGCGCGGGTTGACGTCGATGGACCACTTGTCGAACACGGCCTGGGCGCCCGAAACGATGGCGCCCCTTGTCGACGATGCCCGAGCCTGGTCGACCGGCTCGCGACCGAGGAACATGTTCTCCGCAACGGTCATCGCCGGAACCGGTGACAGCTCCTGGTGGATCATGGCGATCCCGAGGCCAAGCGCCCGGGCGGTGTCGGGAACGTGGACCTGCTTGCCGTTGAGCTCGATGGTGCCGGCATCGGCGTGATAGATCCCGGCGAGCACCTTCATCAGCGTTGACTTGCCCGCGCCGTTCTCGCCCATCAGGGCGTGGACGGTGCCGGCTTCCACCTCGAGGTGGACGTTGTCCAGCGCCTGGACCCCGGGGAATGCCTTGGAGATCCCCTTCATCCGGAGGAGCACTGCCTCACTCATCCCGTGCCTCGTGCTGCTCGCCTGTCGCCTGTCGCGGCGCGGGCCCCGGCCGCGATCAGGCCCATGAACAAGGTTCGGAGGCCCGGCGAACCGGGCCTCCGAACCGTACCACTCGGGATCATGCGCCGGTCGGGGGGCCCGACCGACTCGCTCCTAGTTGGCGCCCAGGTAGTCGGCGATGTTCGCCGGCGTCACGAGCACGTAGGGGATGTCCACGTAGTCCGGAACGGACACGCCGTTGATCAGGTCGACGGCAGCCTGCACGCCGCCCTGGCCCTGGCCGTTGGCATCCTGGAACACGGTGACCTCGAGGTCGCCCGCCTGCATCGCGGCGAGGGCCTCGGAGGTGGCGTCGACGCCGCCGACGAAGACGGAGTCGAGGAGGTTCGCGGCCTTCAGCGCGTTGATCGCGCCGAGCGCCATCTCGTCGTTGTTCGCACACACGACCATGCCGGCCTTGAGGGTGCCGGACTGGATCCAGTTCTCGGTGATGGCCTGGCCCTTGGCGCGATCCCAGTCGCCGGCCTGGGTGGCGACGACCGCCATGTCGGGGTTCTGCCCGACGACGTCGTTGCAGCCCTGGGTCCGAAGGACCGCAGCCTCGTTGGTGACCTGACCCTGGAGGATGACGACGTCACCCACACCACCGGCCAGCTTCGCGAGCTCCTGCATCTCGACCGTGCCCGCGTACAGCGAGTCGGAACCGACGTAGGGAACGCCCGGCTGCACCGGGTTGCGGTTGACGTAGACAAGCGGGATGTTGGCCGCCTGCGCGGCTGCCGTCATCGGGCCCGCCGCGCTGGTGTCGACCGGGACCACGATGATCGCGTCGACGCCCTGCGAGACGAAGTTCTCGACCTGCGTCAGCTGGGCCGCGGTGTCGTCCTTGGCGTCCGTGATCGTCACGGTCACGCCGAGCTCTTCAGCCTTGGCCTTCATGCCGTCCTGGACGCGGCTCAGGAACGTGTCGCTATTGGGGAACGCCACACCGATGGTGATGTCACCGGCCGGTGCCATGCTCTCGGGGGCCGTGCTCTCGGGGGCCGTGCTCTCGGGGGCCGTGGTCGGGGCCGATGAAGCCTCGCCGCCGCCGCAGGCACCCAGGATGAGCGCGCCAACGACCATCAGGCCAGCGACGCGTCCCGTGAATTTGAGATCCATGTGTCGTCTTCTCCTCCGCCAATATGGCTTGACCGATCACGTCTCGCCGATCGTTCCGCGCCGGTAGGACCCTCCAAGGTCGCGGAAACGATTACGCCGCGTAATCGATTGCAAGGTTAGGCGAGTCGGGACGTCAAGTCAACCCCATTCTTGGGTGGCGTCAACCCGGCGACAACCTCCTCGTCTGTTGCCCGCAACCGGTCGATGATCGCCCATCTGGCGCATCGGTGCCATCGGCGCCCTGGCGCCAGCGCCCGTGGCCAACCCTACCGGTGGGGCCAGGTCCTGCGCACCCGCTCCGCCACGGCCTCCGGCGTCAGGCCATGCCGCTCGAGAAGCCAGGCGTTGGGCGCGGATTCGCCCCACGTGTCCGCGATGCCGATGCGGACCATGGGTCGTGGCTCGTGCGTGACGAGGATCTCGGCCACGAGCCCGCCGAGGCCGCCGATCACGGAGTGCTCCTCGACCGTGACCACCATGGCCACCTCGGATGCTGCAGCCGCGATCGCCTCCTCGTCGCAGGGCTTGATCGACGGCACGTGGAGCACGGCGGCGTGGAGCCCGTCCGCGGCCAACAGCTCGGCCGCCGCGAGCGTGCGGGCCGTCTGCTGCCCGGTCGAGACGAGCAGCACATCGCTTCCCTGCCGGAGCTGCACGACCCGGCGGGGCTCGAATGCGTCGTCCGGCCCGAATACGTCGGGACCGGCCTCCCGGCTCAGGCGCAGGTACACGGGCCCGGGCGTCTCCGTGGCCCAGCGCGTCATCGCTGCAGTCTCGACGGCATCAGCGGGGGCCAGGACCGTCATTCCCGGCATCGCCCGCATCACCGCAAGGTCGCTGATGTCCACGTGCGTCTTGCCCGCGAGACCAGCCTGCAGGCCGGTGTAGGCGGCCCCGATCTTGACGTTGGCCTGCGTTTGGGCCAGCGCCATCCGCACCTGGTCCAGCGCCCGGTTGGTGAAGAAGATCCCGAACGAGCTGAGCCACGGCACGTAACCGCAGAACGAGAGCCCGGCTGCCGTTCCGACCATCCCCTGTTCCGCGATCCCCATCTGGAGGAAGCGGTCCGGGTAGGCTGCGGCGAACCTGTCGGCCTTCGTGGACGTTGCGAGGTCGGCATCCATGACCAGGAGGTCCGGGTTGGTCGCACCGAGCTCCACGAGGGTCTCGGCCCACACGTCACGCTGCGGCTTGCTCACGGCACGCGCCCTTCCCAGTCCAGCTCGCGACGGGCAGCCTCGGTCTCCTCGGCGATCGGCGGACGCGCATGCCACTCGGAACGGCCCTCGGTGAACGAGATCCCGCGGCCCTTGATCGTGTGCGCGAGGATTGCCGTCGGCGCGTCCCCCATGCCCGTGGACCGCGCGTCCTCGCAGGCCGTGAGGATCTGGCCGAAGTCGTGCCCGTCGATCTCGAGCACGCGCCACCCGAAGGCTTCGAACGCCCCGCGGAGGTTGATCCCGGCCCACGGATCACGACGGTTGCCGCGGTGCTCCTCGCCCTCGCCAAGCGGCCAGCCGTACTGCTGCATGCCATTCCAGTCCACGATCGCGGTCAGGTTGCCGGCGCCGTGGCGGGGGGCGACGTGCACCGCTTCCCAGACCTGGCCCTCCTGCATCTCGCCGTCGCCGAGCATCGCGAACACGTGGCTTGGCAGGCTGCGGCGCCGGGTGCCCATGGCCAGACCCAGCGCGATCGAGATCCCCTGCCCCAGCGAGCCCGTCGAGGAGTCCAGCCCGGGCAGCCTGAGCATGTCGGGGTGGCCCTGGAGCCGGCTGCCCGCCTTGTCGAACGTCAGCAGCTCCTCCTCGGGGAAGTAGCCGCGCATCGCCATCACGGTGTAGAGCGCGATGGCGCTGTGGCCCTTGGACAGGACGAACCGGTCGCGCTCGGGCCAGTCCGGGCGCGCCGGGTCGATCCGCATCACGCGGAAGTAGAGCGCCACCAGCAGGTCCATCGCGGACAGCGGACCACCGACATGGCCGGCCCCCGAGTGGGCGACGGTCTCGATGACGTGGAGGCGCCCACGCCGGGCGAACGCCTCGAGGTCCGCGAGCGGTCCGGCTTCCGGACGGGGTCCCTGGGACGCGGTGCCGCCCATCAGGCCGGCGTCAGGCGCCCGAGCAGCGCTTGGAGGTATTCGCGGTTCGCCCGCGCGACATCCTTGGGATCGTCGGGCGTGGTGTCCTGCTCGAGCACGAACCAGCCGTCGTAGCCACGCCGCAGGAGCGCGTCGACGACCTCCGGCACCTGGGCCATCCCCTCGCCGAGGGCCGGGAAGATCCAGGTCTTGAGCGCCTGGCCGAAGCTCCACTCCTCCGCTCGTGCGCGGGCGAGCACCTCGCCGTCCACGTCCTTGAGGTGGATGTGCTTGACCCGGTCACCGTACGTGCCGAGCATCTCGAGGCTGTTGCCGCCGCCGTAGGCCAGATGTCCGACGTCCAGGCACCATCCGACCCTGGCCGGGTCCGTCTCGTCGAGCAGCCGCGCGGTCTCGGCCGGGGTCTCGACGTAGGTGCCCACGTGATTGTGGAAGACGACGCTCATGCCGAGCGGGGCGAGGTTGTCGGCCAGGTCGTGGAGCCCGCGGGCGAGGTTGCGCCACTGCTCGTCGGTCAGCCCCGCAGCCTCGTTCACGTGGCCCGCCTCGGCGCGCCGGCGGTCGTCGCCACCCTCGGCGGCCACCAGGAGTCGGCCGCCCGTGGCGTGGAGCCGGCGGGCGATCGCCATCGCCTTCTCCATCTCGGCTTCATGCCGGTCCGCGTCGCGGAAGCCGAGGCCGACGAAGGCCCCCACCATCTCCAGGCCGCGCTTGTCCAGCTCGACCCTGAGCTCGGCGGGGTCCTCGGGCATGCCGGGGCCCCACTCGGTGGCGTTGTAGCCCGCTTCCACGAACTCGTCCATCATCTGCCCATAGGGCAGCCAGGCGCGGTATTCGGGGACGTCCGGGTTGTTCCAGTTGACGGGTGCGGTCGCAATTCTCATCACAGCAGCTCGGCTCGCTGGCGGCTCACGGCCACCTCGTACCGCTCGCGGGCGGCGTTGACGGTGTCCGATCCGGACACGGCGGCCACCGGCACGTCCCACCAGGAGTCGTAACCCGGGGCCCGCTTGTCCGGGCTGACGGCCACGTGGATGACGGTCACGCCGTCATGCGCCCGCGCGGCCTCGACGGCCGCACGGATGTCGTCCTCGGTCCGGGCGTAGATGCCCAGGGCGCCCATCGACTCACCGTGCTTCTTGAAGTCGACCGGGATGTAGCCGCCGGTCAGGCGGCCGCTCTTCCCGTCCCGGAACCGGAGCTCGTTGCCGAACTGCGGTACCCCGCAGTTCCAGGCGAGGTCCTTGATGCACTGGTAGCCGTGGTTGTCGAAGACCACGATCGTGAGCTTGATGCCCTCGGCAACGGCGGTCACGATCTCCGAGTTGAGCATCAGGTAGGTGCCGTCACCGATGGCGACCACCACCTCGCGCGCGGGCTCGGCCATCTTGATCCCGATCCCGGCCGGGATCTCGTACCCCATGCACGAGTAGCCGTACTCGAGGTGGTAGGCCTTGCTGTCCTCGGGTCGCCAGAGCTTGAGCAGGTCGCCCGGGAGCGAGCCGGCGGCGCACACGATCGTCGCGTGCCCTCCGATGGCGTCGTTGAGGATGCCGATCACCTCGGGCTGGGCAAGGTCGCCCCCATCGTCGACGGGCGTGCGGTGGAACGTGACCCGCTCGTCCCACTCGGCCTTGAGCGACGCGACCCGAGCGCGGTAGTCCTGCGAGGTCCCCGCGTGGCCGGCGGCGGCCAGCCCCGCGCCGATGGCCTCGAGAGCGGCACGCGCGTCCGCGATCACCGGGACCGAGCGCATCTTGCCCGCGTCGAACGCGTTGACGTTGATGCCCACGAACG
The DNA here is from genome assembly GCA_963716025.1 of uncultured Chloroflexia bacterium. Taxonomy (GTDB): domain Bacteria; phylum Chloroflexota; class Limnocylindria; order Limnocylindrales; family CSP1-4; genus CAIXZV01. The sequence continues at coordinate 54,784 of CAVQSY010000014.1, read as the reverse complement.
TCACGTCCGGGTCCTGGAACGCGGTCCGGGACGCGGTGACGAAGTCGCCCATCCGGGTTCCGATGCCGATCACGAGGTCCGCCTCGCGCGCCAGCCGGTTGGCCGCCAGGCCGCCGGCGGATCCGATCGGCCCGACATTCCAGGGGTGGTTCCAGGGCAGCACGCCCTTGCCCGCCTGGGACTCCGAGACCGGGATTCCGTAGGTCGTGGCCAGCGTGTCGAGCGCGGCCTCGGCTCCGGCGTAGATGGCCCCGCCACCGGCCACGATCAGCGGCCGCTTGGCCGTCCGGATGAGGTCCACGACCTCTTCGGTGACCTCGGCCTCGGGCCGCGGGCGTCGGACGCGCCACACGCGCCTGTCGAAGAACCGCGCGGGCCAGTCGAAGACTTCGGCCTGGACATCCTCGGGCAGGGAGACGGTGACGGCGCCGGTCTCGGCCGGGTCCGTGAGGACGCGGAATGCCTCCGGCAGGCTCGAGATGAGCTGCTCAGGACGGGAGATGCGGTCGAAGTAGCGCGACACCGGGCGGAAGGCGTCGGACGCGGAGACGTCGTGCTCGACCGGGTGCTCCACCTGCTGGAGCACCGGATCCACGAGGCGGTTGGCGAAGTAGTCCGAGGGCAGGAGGAGCACCGGCAGGCGGTTCACCGTGGCCGTCGCCGCGCCGGTGATCATGTTCGTGGCGCCCGGGCCGATGGAGCTGGTGCAGGCGAAGGCCCGGAGCCGGTTGTTGTGCTTGGCGAAGGCCGCCGCCGCGTGGACCTGCGCCTGCTCGTTCTGGGGCCGGTAGTACGGCATGTCGTACTCGTCGCCCAGCTCCTCGAGCGCCTGGCCGAAACCCGCCACGTTGCCGTGGCCGAAGATCCCCCAGACCCCGGCGATGAACCGCTGCTGGTGGCCGTCGCGCTCGACGTACTGGGCGGCCATGAAGCGGACGATGGCCTGGCCCACCGTCAGTCGGATCGTGCTCAACGCCAACGCTCCTCTCGCCTGCTCGACGACTCCGGCAACAGCGGTCCTGGCGCCGTTCGCCCTGCACCTCGCGCCGCCTGCACCCGCGGTGCAATCGATTACAAGTCTAGACCGCTGCGGCAGCCGCTGGCAAGCGCTGTTGACGCGACGCCCCACCGGGCGCGGACCTGGTGCCGAACCGCCCAGCGGACCAACCATCGGTCCGGACCCACGTTCAGTGCGCCCCTCGGCGCGTTCGTTCCCCGGGCAGGCCCTCGCTCCGATGTCCGGAGCGCCCGGCGGTGCATTCGTCGGTTGTGCCCGACGGTTGGTCCGCCCGCCGGTAGGGCTCTGGGACCCAGGGCTCCGGACCAGGGCTCGGGACCAGGGCTCGGGACCCAGGGCTCCGGACCAGGGCTCGGGACCAGGGCTCCGGACCAGGCTCCGGATCAGGGCTCGGGACCCAGAGCTCGGGACCCAGGGCTCTGGACGCCTTGACGGCGGCCCGAGGGGCCGAGTACGCTGCAATCGATTACGTGCATCCACGTCGTGCCCAGCGGCGTGGGCCGGCCATCGAGAGGATCAGGCGGATGCGGCCAGCTCGGATCGTCGCAGGGTGGCAGGTCCGTCCCGGCACCGGACGCGCGCGCCGATGAGCGACCCCACGGGCCCCACCACCATCCGCACCGTCGCGGAGCGAGCCGGCGTTTCCACGGCCACCGTCAGCCGGGTGCTGGCCGGGATCGGCAACCCGAGGCCCGACACCGCCGCTGCGGTGATGCTTGCCGTCAGCGAGCTCGGCTACCGGCCATCCGGCGTCGCCCGGTCGTTGCGAATGCGGCGCACGCGGACGCTGGGGCTGATCATCACCGACATCGAGAACCCGTTCTTCCCGGAGCTCGTGGTGGCCGCCGATTCCGCGGCCCGCAGCCGGAACTACTCGATCATCCTTGGCAGCGCGGCGTACGACGAGCACCGCGCGATGCGCTACCTGGACCTGATGGTCGATCGCCGGGTGGACGGCCTGATCATCGCCTCGAGCCAGCTCTCGCACGAGACCTGGAAGTGGCTCGGCAGCTCGCCGGTCCCGGTGGTGGTCGCCAATGCGGAACCGGGCGGGCTCGGGGTCCCGGTGATCACGAGCGACAACGCCGGGGGCATGCGGCTGGCGGTCGAACACCTTGTTGGTCTCGGCCACCGCAAGCTCGGCTACATTCGTGGCCACGAGGGATTCACGGCCGACACCCCGCGGATCGAGGGGTTCCGGGCAGCCTCCGCGGATGCCGGGCTCGCCGCATCGGACCTGGTGGAGGTGCGGGGTGACGGCCAGTTCGAGGGTGGCGAGCATGCGATGGCCGAGCTGCTCACCAGCCACTCCGCGGTCACCGGGGTTGTCTGCCACAACGACGTGACGGCGATCGGTGCGATGCGGGCGATCCGGACGGCCGGCCTGCACATCCCGCGGGATATCAGCGTCGTGGGCTGCGACGACATCGCGGCCGCCTCCTGGGTGACGCCGGCCCTGACCACCGTCGCCCAGCAGAAGGCGGAGATGGGACGGCTGGCGGTCGAACACCTGGCGCTCGCGCTCGACAACCCCGGTCAGGTTGGCGCGGCGGAGACGATCCGGATCCCGATGATCCTCCGGGTCCGCGGCTCCAGCGGACCCGCGCGAGCGAGCGGGTAGGCCGCCATGACCGGGCGGGTCCGGATCGGCGTCGTTGGCACCAGCTGGTGGGCGGACTCCATGTACCTGCCCGCGCTCACCCGCCACCCCCTGGCGGATGTCCGTGCCGTCGTCGGCGGGCGTCCCGAGCAGACGCGCGCGTTCGCCGACCAGTGGGCCATCCCCAACGCCTACCCGACCCTCGGGGCGATGCTTGACGCCGAGGCGCTGGACGCGGTGGTGATCCTCGCGCCCAACATCCACCACCACCCGTACACGATGGCGGCCCTGGAGCGGGGGCTCCACGTCCTGTGCGAGAAGCCGCTGGGCATGACGTCCGCGCAGGCGCGCGAGATGACCGAGACCGCCGAGCGGATGGGCGTGGTCAACATGTGCCCGTTCACCTACTCGTTCATGCCCTACGCCCGGTACACCAAGGAGCTCGTGGATAACGGCTACATCGGCCGTCCGTACCACCTGAACATGCGCTATTACGCCGACTACGGCCGCGATGAGCGGTACATCTGGCGGTTCGACCTGGGGGAGGCCGGGGCCGGCGTATCGGGCGACCTCGCGTCCCACTGGTCGTATATCGCCCGATGGCTGTTCGGCGAGGTCGCGGCGGTCACGGCGGTGTTCTCGCGGATCGTGCCGCGGGCGCCGCGACCGGACGGAGCCCCGTTCGACCCGGCCGAGGACTCGGCGATGATCCTGCTCGAGTTCGCGAACGGTGCTACCGGGAACCTGCACGTGTCGTCGGTGGCCTACGAGCCGTCCCGGTTCGGACAGCTCCACGCGTGGGAGTTCCACGGGTCCGAGGGGACGCTCCACGTGACCTGCGACTGGGATGAGGCCCAGCGCGTCGCGGGCGTGCGGATCGCGGGCCCCGAGGCCGACCGCACGGTGGAGCGGCCCCGGATCGCCGACCTGCCGATCCCCGACCGCCTGTTCGAGGGGTTGCGTCGCGACACGGTGCACAACACGTACAAGGACACGTTCCGGGAGCACGACAACATGGCTCGCGGGTTCGTGACGGCGATCGCCGAGGGTGGCACCGCCATCCCGTCGTTCCGGGATGCCTGGGCGGTGCAGCGGATCGTGGACGCGGCCGGACGATCCGCCCGCGAGGGCCGGCGAGTGACGATCGAGGAGATCGCGGCCGGCGAGCGGTAGGCTTTGAGGCGATGCCGATGGAGACGCCCGCTCCCGATCCTGCGACCACTGTCCAGCCGCCCGATGGTGGCGCCGTGCCGCCGCCTGCCGACCTGACCGTGCCGCCGCCTGCCGACCTGGCCGGCCCACCGCCCAACCGGCGTGCCCGCGCTGGGCGCAGGATCCCCCACCCGGCACTTCGCCTGTGGGCCGGTGCGCTCCTGTTCCTGGTGCTCTTCGCGGTGACCTACGCGCTGTTCGTGCTGACCGAGCCCGGCCAGCGCCTGGAGAACCTGGCGCTCGAGGGCTCCGCACTCCGGGCCGAGGCGACGCGCGCCGATTCCACGTTCGGGCTCGCGACCATCAGCGTGGTCTCGTTTGCCCTTGCGATCGCGGCGGTCGCCCTCGTCGCCCTGCTCCGCCGCCGCCCGGCCCTGGCCGTCGCCGCAGTCGTCGCGATGGGCGGCTCGGCCGTCCTGGGGGCCCTCCTCAAGGAGGTGCTGCCACGTCCGGAGTTGGTGGAGGGTCCCGCCTGGCTGCTCCGGAACAGCTTCCCGAGCGGCCACGCGACGGTGGCGGCAGCGATCGGCGCCGGCATCCTGATGGTCAGCCCGGGCCGCCTCCGCTGGGCAGCGCTCCCGGTTGCGGCGATCGGAGCGGCGGTCATCGGCCAGGCAACCCAGGTCGCCGGCTGGCATCGGGCGAGCGACGCCATCGGGGCGATGCTGCTGGTGCTCGCCGTGACCGCGGCCTCGCTCGCCGTCCTGGCGGCCGGCGGGTTCGTCGAGCCGGACCCGCGCGGCCGGGTGCACCCCCGCATCCACGTGGGCCTGGTTCTCTCGGCGCTTCTCCTCGTCGCCACGGCCGGCCTGATGGGACTGCTGCCGCTGCTGTTCCCACTGCTGCGTGCTCCCAACGGGGCGGAAGGCGTGTTCGTGCACCTTGGTCTCGGGCTGGCCGGGGCCGGGCTCACGCTGCTCGCATTCGCCGGGCTCGCACGACTCCAGGAGCCCGTGGCGCTGGGTCGACGGCCCGTCGTGGAGCGAATCACCAGGACACGTGCCTCGCGGCACGAAGGACCCGGCGAACGCGTCGGCGGCTCGTTGCCGGCCGGGTCGACGGTCCCCGACGAAGGGCCCTCACGACTTGACGACCGCCCGGCGGCGCTCGACCAGAGCACCCCGCCCGACGAGATTCCGGCCGCTTCCTGAGCCTGGCGTGGGACCCGCCAGCCGGGGGGCCAGGAGCACCGGGTACCATTGGAAGCGTGGGGAGCGCTGCCACGCTTGCGTCGGCGGGCGGCACCCAGGAAGGGGAAACACCAATTGCCCGAGCGCCTCCTGGTGGTGTCAAACCGCCTTCCGCTGACGATCCGGCGGAGCGGTGAGAAGTGGCACGCGGAGCGCAGCAGCGGCGGGCTCGTGGCCGCCATGGCCCCCGTCATGGAGCAGGCCGACGGCCTGTGGATCGGCTGGCCCGGCGAGGCCTCGCCGGCGGCTGCGGCCGGACGCGCCGAGCTGCTCGGGGAGCTGGAACGCGAGCAGTCGATGGTCCCCGTGGAGCTGCCGGTGTCGGTCAGCCGGGCGTTCTACGAGGGGTTCAGCAACAACACGCTTTGGCCGCTGCTCCACGGCTTCCCGTCCCGGGTCACCTTTGACGCGGCCGCCTTCACGGCGTATCGCGACGCCAACGCGCGCTTCGCGGACGCGGTGGTCGAGCACCTTGGGCCCGACGACCTGGTCTGGGTCCAGGACTACCAGCTGATGCTCCTCCCGGGCATGCTGCGCGAGCGCCGACCCGAGGCACGGATCGCGTTCTTCCTCCATGTTCCCTTCCCTTCGCCCGAGACCTTCCGCGTGCTTCCCCAGCGCGAAGACCTGCTGCGAGGGTTGCTGGGGGCCGACGTGATCGGGTTCCAGACCCACGAGCACCTGGGCTCGTTCCGGCGCACGGTCCTGTCGGTCATGGGCCTTGCCCACCGGATGGACCGGCTTGACCTCGATGATCGGACCGTCTCCCTCCAGGCGCGGCCGATCGGGATCGAGCCCGAGGCGTGGGAACAGCTCGTGGACGCCGACAAGCGGGTGATCGCGCGGATCGGGGATCTCGAACGGCGGCATGCGGGCCGCCACCTGGTCATCGCGGTCGACCGGCTCGACTACACGAAGGGCATCCCGGAGCGACTGCGGGCCCTTCGCTACCTGTTCCATGCGCATCCCGAGTGGCGGGGCCGGATCACGCTGATCCAGGTCGCCGTCCCCTCCCGCGAGGGGATCCCGCGCTACGCGGCGCTGCGGCGCGAGGTCAACGAGCTCGTGGGCGAGATCAACGGCGAGCTCGGGACCGCGGACTGGACCCCGGTGATCTACCTGCGCCGCTCCGTGCCGCGCCACGAGCTGGCCGCGCTGTATGCGGCCGCGGATGTGGCGTGGATCGCGTCGCTTCGCGACGGGATGAACCTCGTGGCCAAGGAGTACGTCGCCTGCCAGGGCTCACGCGCGGGCGTCCTGCTGCTCAGCGAGTTCGCGGGCGCGGCGGGCGAGATGGGCGAGGCCGTCCGCATCAACCCGTACGACGAGCAGGGGTCCGCGGAGGCGCTGATCCGGGCGCTCGAGATGGACGAGGAGACGCGGCGGGACCGCCAGCAGGCGCTCCAGGGACGAATTCGCCAGAACACGGCGATCGCGTGGGCTGAACGCTCCGTCGCCGATCTGCGCCTCGCCGTCGCCGAACGACGCCGGACGGTCAGGGACCTGCCGACCCCACGGGTCGAGGAGCTCCGGGACCGGTTCGCCCGCGCGCGACAGCGCATCTGCTACCTCGATTACGACGGCACGCTGGTGCCGCTTGCGCCACGCCCGCAGGACGCGACGCCGGACGGGGGCGTGGCGGAGGTCGTGGCAGCGCTCGCGGCACGGCGGGACACCACGGTCGCGATCGTCTCCGGGCGGCGCGCCGCGGATCTCGAGCGCTGGTTCGGACACGTGGAGCACCTGTGGCTGGCGGCGGAGCATGGCGCGCTGATCCGGGCACCGGGGAGCCACGAGTGGGTCCCCCTCCACCCGGGGGCCAACGCCGAGTGGAAGGCCCGTGTCCGGCCGCTGCTGGAGCACTTCGGGGAGCGCGTCCCCGGCAGCCTGATCGAGGAGAAGGACTACGCGCTGGCGTGGCACTTCCGTCTGGCCGAGCGGGAGTCGGGCGACTGGTTCGCCAACGAGCTCGCGGCCACGCTGGACCACCAGCTCGCTGGCACGGACCTCGCGGTCCTGCGCGGCAACATGGTGGTCGAGGTGCGGTTCGCATGGGCGAACAAGGGTGATGTCGCCGCATCGATCCGGGCCTCGGGACCGGCGCCGGACCTGGAGCTGGCGATCGGCGACGACCGGACGGACGAGGACCTGTTCGAGCGCCTGTCCCCGGACGCGATCACCATCCGGGTCGGTGGCGGGTCCACGCGGGCGCGGTACCGGCTGCCCACGCCGGCCGCGACCGTCGCGCTGCTGGGCACGCTCGCCGAGGCCGTGCCGGCCGGAAGCTGAGGCCGGAAACAACGAAGCCGGCCCCGGGACCGAGGTCCCGGGGCCGGCTGCGAGACAGCGTCTAGTTGCCGGGGAACACGAGGCTCAGCGGCCCCTGCTTGCCGGGCTCGGGCCAGCGCTCGGTGACCATCTTCTGCTGGGTGAAGAAGCGGACGCCGTCCTCACCGCGCATCGCCAGGTCGCCGATCGCGGACTCCTTGGCGCCCGAGAAGCTCATGTAGCCGGCGGGCACCGGGATCGGCACGTTGACGCCGATCATCGGGACCTCGACCTCGAGCTTGAAGCGCCGGGCGGCCCCGCCGTCGGTGGTGAACACCGCGGTGCCGTTGGCGTACTTGTGGTCGTTGATCAGCTTGAGGCCTTCGTCGAAGGTCTCGGCATACACGATGCCGAACACCGGGCCGAAGATCTCCTCCTGGTAGATCTGCATGTCCGGGGTGACGTGATCGAACAGGCTGACGCCCAGGAAGAACCCGTCGGGGTTGGGGCCTTCGAACTTGCGCCCGTCGACGAGGAGCTCGGCGCCCTCGGACTCGCCGATGCCGATCCACTTGATCACCGACTGCCGGTGCTCATCCGTGTAGATCGGGCCCATGTCGGTGCCCGGCTCCATGCCGTCGCCGATCTTGAGCTTCGCGATCCGGTCGAGGATCTTGGGCTTGAGGCGCTCGCCCGTGTCGCCCACCGCGACCATCAGGGTCTGGGCCATGCACCGCTCACCGGCCGAGCCGAAGCCCGCCGCGACCGCCGCGTCCGCCACCAGGTCCATGTCCGCGTCGGGCAGGACGAGCATCGCGTTCTTGGCGCTGGTGTAGGAGCCCACGCGCTTGCCGCGCTTGGTGCCCTCCTCGTAGACATAGCGGCCGACGGCCGTGGAGCCCACGAACTGGATCGCCTTGATGTCCTTGTGCTCGACGATCGCCTTGACCGCCTCGCGGCCACCATAGACGACGTTGAAGGTGCCGTCGGGCCCACCGGCCTGCGTCCACAGCTCAGCCTGGAGCTGGGTGGCGCCCGGCGTGTGCGAGGACGGCTTGAGGATCACCGTGTTGCCGGTCATCAGCGCGATCGGGTAGATCCAGGCGGGCACCATGACCGGGAAGTTGAACGGCGTGATCGCCGCCACGACACCCAGCGGTGCGCGGAACGAGAAGGCGTCCACCTTGGTCGAGACGTTGGGGGTCATCATGCCGGCGAGATGGACCGGCAGGCCGCACGCGAAGTCGATCGTCTCGATCCCGCGCAGGACCTCGGCCAGGGCGTCGGGGAACGTCTTGCCGTGGTCACGCGTGATGAGCGCGGCCAGGTCCTCGCGATGCTCGTACATCAGGTTCCGGAACTGGAAGAAGATGTTGGAGCGCGCGATGAGCGGCATGTCACGCCAGGCCGGGAATGCGGCGCTGGCCGCGGTGACGGCCGCATCGACCTCGGCCTGGCCGCCGCGCGGCACGCGCGCGAAGACCTTGCCCGTGGCCGGGTTCGTGATCGGGCCGGTCTGCTCGGGCATGACCTCGACGGCCGTGCCATTGATCCAGTGGGAGAGGATCGGCAGGATCGCCGTCTCCTCGCGGGTCTCGATCGTCATGTTGCCGATAATCCTCCTGGGGTGCCGCCGCGGATCTGTCTTGCCTAGATGTTCGTATGCGGGGTCAAGTGACCCGCGGGTCATGCGCTCTTGATGTCCGGGTTGGGCATCATGATGTCGCGGACCGTTGCCTGCAGATCGTGATACGACTGGACGAAGCCGCGCAGGGTCCGAACGGCGGCTCCATAGCCCTCGAACTCCGCGGGCGTCAGGCCATCCGGCTCATAGGCCCGGCGGAAATCGGGGATCCGTGCGAGCAGATCGTCGACCAGGTGCTGGTCGACGGGAAGGTCGATCCGCGGCTGCGGATCGATGCCGGACCCGTTGAAGCGGACCTGCCACGGGTAGGGCATGGTCAGGACCACGTCCCCGCCGACCAGCTCGGTCCAGTGCAGGCGATGGCGGTATGCCGCGGCGAGCAGGCGTGTGCGGTACCCGCGCTCCTGGAAGATCCCGTAGGCGCGCTTGAAGGCCGCCACGCCCGCCCAGTTGGCCGCGTCGGGATCGAGGGCGATGCTGTCCTTTTCCACGAGGACCTTCATCCAGTCGTCGAGCCGCCCGATCATCAGCGAGCACACGGGGCTGAACTTGCTGGTGTCGCCACCGGCTTCCTCGTACCGGCGGAGGCCACGCTCGATCGCCTCGGCCGCCGCGATGCACTGGGCAACGGTGAACACGACCGTGACGTTGACCACGACACCCCGGGCCGTGGCGTCCTCGGCCGCCTGGAGCCCGGCCGCCGTGCACGGGAACTTGACCTGGATGTTTGGGGCAAGGGTGCTGAAGTGGACCCCCTGGTCCGCCATCCGGCCCGGATCGCGGTAGTTGGCTGGGTTCGTCTGGAGCGAGAGACGGCCCTTCATGCCGTCGTGCGCGTCGAACACGGGCTGGAGGATGCCGGCGCCCCGAATGCCCATCTCCTCGATCAGCGCCCAGGTGAGCTCCACCTCCGACCAGGTCGGGTGCTCCCCGATCATCTCGCGGACGCGCGGGCCCCAGTGGTCCTTCTCCTTCTTCATCACCTCGCCCACGATCACCGGGTTCGAGGTCGCGCCGGTCCCGCCACGCTCGACCGCGTAGGCCAGCTCGGCAACCGCGCAGGAGTCATTCCAGAAGTCGGTCGGGGTGGCCTCGACCATCCGGGCCAGCGGGCTGTCGATGGTGGTGAGCGTGGTGGTCATCCGTTCTCCCTGAGCTGCGGCCCCCGGGGCCCTTGGTCGCACGACCAATATAATCGATGATCGATGTTCTGTCCGGTGCGCGGAGTCGCCCCGGGATCCCCTAGCGGTCGCCGGACGCTGCCGGCGGCGTGGCCCCCGGCGGCGTCCAGTTCATGAGCCAGGCGTGATCCGGATCGAGCGTGAAATGCCAGGCGCGGTTCGGACCGGCCATGACGTTGAGGTAGTAGCAGTCGTAACCCGCCGGGACGCCAACCGGGTGATACCCCTCCGGCACCAGCACCAGGTCGCCGTCGGTCGGCGTCATCGCCTCGTCGAGGCTGCGATCCGCGGTGTACACGCGGGCAAACGCGAAGCCCTGGCCCGGTTTCGCGAACTTGTAGTAGTACAGCTCCTCGAGCCGGGCCTCGACCGGCGGGTTCTCGGTGTCGTGCTTGTGCGGCGGATAGCTCGACCAGTTGCCGCCCGGCGTGAACACCTCGAACGCGATCAGGCGACCGGCCTCGGCCGACGGCGGCAGCAGGTGGTGGATGCGACGGGCCGTGCTGCCCTCCCCGCGGGACTCGACGAGGATGTCCTCCGGCGCAACGAGCGCGGTCCGGCTGACCGGGCCACGCGGCGCCGCGCCGATGGCGAGCAGTGCCCCGGTGGTGGCCGTCGCCGACAGTGACTTCCCGGGCTCCACGAGCAGGACCGGCGGCGGCGGGCCATCGAACACCGAGGCCCGGGAACCCTGCTCGCCAAGGTCATCGTCACCCACGGCCAGGACGGCGCGGCCCTCGAGCACGAGGACCAGGCGCTCCATGTCGTCCGCAGCCCGTTCGACACGCTGGCCGGGTCCGAGGCGATAAACGTGGAACGTCGTCCAGTCCCAGCCTGCCGAGGCGGGCTCGATCCCGTTCACGAGGCCGTCGGGACCGGGATCGGCCGCGCGGCGGAGGAGGCGCCGCGCGGCCGATCGGTTGGGATGTGCGACGGGGTCCGCCGTGGGAGAGGTCATCGATTCAGGCACCTCCGCGTCGCCCGGCCCGACGTCGAGTTCCGACGGGATCTCCGTCCAGGGGCCCGATCGGCCAACTGTGGCAATCGATTACATGCGCAATCTTCGCGTACCCGGACCGCATCGTCAAGGGATTGCGGCCGAATGCCGGACGAAAAGGAGATCCGTGCCGCCGGGCGTGGCCTGGGGCGCCACGGTCGCGCCTGTCGCGGCACCCGGGGATGCGCGATGCCGGCCTGCGTGACCTGGCACGCCCGGTCGCGCCCGTCTGGGGCGCCACGGACCCGCGCGTGGCGTCGGGCCTGCTCCCCTACTTCGTCACGGTGAATCGCACGCTGCCGGCCGACGTGTACGCGTCCGTGAGCAGGTAGTGCACGACGTAGGTGCCGGGCGGCAGCGGCCATGGCTTGCCCTGGGAGCTGCCGTCCAGCGTCAGCGAACCGTCGACCTCGGGCGGCACCGTGCCCGAGGCATGCAGGCCGGTGTAGGCCCAGACCAGGTAGTCGTCGACGTCGGGGTCGGCCTGCTTCGACGTGTACACGCCGATCCAGTCCCAGCGGTTGGCGGGCCCGTCGGTCCAGCTGACGAGGATCGGGTCCCCGGTGGCGTAGGTCGCCCGGTCGGTCAACAGCTGCACCCTGGCGCGTTTCGCGCGCAGCCACACCGGGACCCGGGCGATCTCGGTGCCGTCGCCGGCGGACAGCACGGCCTCGTAGCCGCCCGCGTCAAGCAAGGACGTGTCGAAGACCAGGGTGCCACGCTGGCCGGGCGCGTCCTGGCGCAGCAGCGCGGACGCCGGCTCGCCGCCGGCGGCCACGATGGTGGCCGACGCGCCGCTCGCGTCCGGTGCGTTGTAGGTCACGCTGACCGTGTCGCCGACGGTCAGCAGCCGTGCGCTGACGCCGACCATCGTGGGCATCGCCACCGGCGCCAGGTCGAACGTCGAGACGACCGCGCGATGGTCGGAGGGCCAGGGCGTGACGCTCAGCGACACATCCGGACCACCCGTCTCGCCCATGACCACGCTGGCCACCGTCGTGGACGGGCCGGCCGCATAGACGTAGTCGATCCGGTCCCGCGGGACGCTCGCGGACGGGTTGCCCGCCCAGGCCGCGACCCTCGGGCGCTCCGCGGGCCAGGTGACGCCCGGGTTCGCGACCGGGTCGGGGTTGGCGTCACGGTAGGTGTCGCGGAAGCCGGCGGCGAACAGGGCCTCGCTCACCGGCCAGGCAACCGGGGCGGTGATCTGCGGCCGGAGGCCGACGGTCGCGGCCACGTAGTCAAGGCTCGAGGGTTCGTTGAAGTCGCCGGTCAGGAACACGGGGTACCCCTGCTCGGCCAGCGGGGGCAGCACGCGGAGCAGCTCCGCCATCGCCGACGTGCGGACGAGGTCCTCGGTCGCGATCACCGCGTCGACGGACTTGCCCCGGAGGAGCGCGCTGGGCCCGTCTCGGACGTAGTCGAGGTGGATGTTGCCGAAGGCGATGACGTAGCCCGGCTGGACCTCGATCAGGGCGTACAGGCCATCGGCTCCCGACGGCTCGTGGATCGGGAACCTCGAGAGGACCTGGAGGCTCGTGTTGTAGTACGGGTAGCCCGTTGCCCTCGCGATCTTCGGCAGGTTCTCGTACGGCTCCAGGAGCCCGACCACGTCGGCATCGGCGAGCCGGATCGCCGCCTCGGTCTTCCTGAGGCTGACCAGCGCGCCCCCGTACTCGACGTTGTACTCCATCACCTTGAGCCGCATGGGCTCACCGGTGGCGAGGGGTACCTCCGAGGGTTCCGGGGTCGGGGCGGGCGAATCCGTGGGAGCGGGGGTGGGCGAGGGCGCTGCCGTCGGGGTGGGAGTCGGCTGCGGGGCCATGGACGGCACGGCGACGGGCGACGGGCCGGGGTCGCCGCACGATGCGAGGACGACGGCGGCGACGATGACCCGGGCGACCCACCGAAGCGCAGCGGGCCTGGACCTGGGCGCCGCCGCGGTGATCCGCGTGATCCACGTGATCCACGTGATCTCCCTCCCCTGCCGAGTGCCGCCAGCATAGTGCCCGGGCATCCACGCAGCAGCCCGGGCCGGCGAGGGCCGGACCCGGGCTGCCTCGAGCCGCGGTGGAGAACGTCAGCGCTTCTGCGACTTGCCGTCCACGGTCCGCATCCGCGCGGCCGTGCTGGCAGCGAAGTGCATCTCCTTGCGGGCCAGCTCGGGCATCGGGGCCGCAAGCTGGGCCCCGTTGAGCGCGAGATCCTGCTCGAGCCCGCTCAGCAGGGCGTCGCCGTGCGCGTACCCGTGGATCTGGTTGCGCACGCCATCGAGCGCGTGGCGCGCGTCCTCGAACCGGCCCTCTCGGTTGAGGCGCACGGCCTCCTGCCTGGCGCGCTCGGCGAACAGGCGGGCGACGACCCGGTCAACCTCGACGTCCCGCGGCTGGCCGTCGTTCGCGGGGTGATCGGCGTACTGCCAGGCTAGCGAGACCGGTGCCGCAGCGGGCGTCGCAAGCTCGAAAGCCCGGTCCCGGTCCTCCACCCGGACCATCGTGCCGATCTCGCGACCGAGATCGCCGTAGTCGAAGGTCAGCCGCATGGCGATCGTCAGCACCTGGCCAGACACCATGTCGCCGAGGTGGATCCGGGCATGCCCGGGTCGCTGCTCGACGCGGAATGGGCTGAGGGACTCGACACGGATGGATTCCGGCAACTTCAGGTCCACGACGACGTCGCGGGCGACGATGTCCAGGGTCTCGCCCACCTCGGAGGTGATGTGGTCGCGCATCGCCGCCACGTCGCCCGCGAAGTAGAAGTGGCCGCCACCGCTATCGGCCATCGCCTGGAGCAGCGACTCGTCGAAGTCCGTGCCCACGCCGAAGGTGGACGTGGTGACCCCGCGCTGCCGCAGGTCCTGCGCCGTTGCGGCGAGCTGGCCGGGATCGGTGACTCCATGATTGGCAAGTCCGTCGGTCAGCAGCAGGACCCGGTTGACGCCTTCCGGCGCGAGCGCGGCTGCAACCTGCTCGCAGCCGGTGAGCCAGCCGCCGTGCAGGTCCGTGCTGCCGCGCGGCTGCACGGGCCCCAGGCGCCGCGCTGCCTCGCCGCGCGCCTCTGCCGTCGCGAGGGTGCCGGGCATCACCACGTCGATGTGGCTGTCGTAGGTCACGACCGAGAACCGGTCCACGGGGTCGAGGCGGTGGATCGATTCCAGGACGGCCTGCTTGGCCAGCCCGAGCTTGTTGTGGCCGCCCATGGACCCGGAGCGGTCCAGGACGAACGCGAGGTTCACGGGCGGGCGGCGGCGGGCGGGATCCGCCTGGACGGTGGGGGCTGTGACGTCGATGACCAGGAACCGCCGGCTGCGACCGCTGGCGCGGATCAGACGCCGGTCCGGACGGACGACGAGGCGCGCGTCGACCAGGCGGTCGGCGGGCTGGGGAGTCTGGGGGTTGGTCACGTGGGGCCTCCTTCTCGATGGCTGGTCGAGGCCCGGAATGGGGCGGGTCTCAGGGCGTGGCCGGCCCGCGGGTTGAGCGGGCCGATGGTGGTGGCGGGATCTATGTGTCTTCGAACAGCTCCCGGGCGATCCGCTCCAGCTGGTCCACGCGCTTGTTCGTGGTCCGGTCCAGCGGGCGGCGGACGTGGACCTCCACGTCAGGGGTGATGGACAGGCGCTCCCACGTGGAGCGATCGGCGATGGGTCCGGTGGCGGCGGGCGATGCGCCGGGGGGCGTGGGCGCCGGCGGCGCGCGGAACTCCGTCGCGGCGGGGGGCGCGGACGCGGCGGGTGGCGCGGACATGGCCAGCGGGGCGGGAACGTCACCCAGGGTGGCGGAAACGTCGCCCGCCGACTCTGCCACGGACAGGCGGCTGGGCGACACGCGCCCGCTCGACCCGCCACCCGGCACCGTCGGCCGGACGCCCGACCGCGTCATCAGCGCGCGGACGAACGCCAGCGTGTCGCCCGGCGCCCGGCTGGGCGCCGGTGCCTGGGGAGACAGCGCGCTGACCGTTGCGATGACCTCGTCGTCCCCCATCCGCTCCAGCCGCAGCCGGATCTCCGCGAGCGGCAGATGCTCCCGCTGGAGTCGCCGGATCAGCCACAGACGCGCGAGGTGACCCTCCCCGTACCGCGTGGCCGGACCCGCGGCGTCGGGGGCCGGGAGCAGCCCCTGTGCCACGTAGTACCGCACCGTTCGCGGGGTCACGTCCGCGAGGCGGGCCAAGTCGGCGAGTGAGTACGGATCGTCGGGCATGGGAAGATCATGACACTACAACGTGACGCTGTCAAGACCGCCCATCCTGGTCCTGGGGCCGAGGCCGCGGTGACCGTTCCCGCCGTACCATGCGCCGGTCGCCGATCACCCCTCGACGCTGCCGACAACGTCCTTGGGGATCACAGCTAGTCGTCACTGACTGCCCGGCCGGACCACCACGAGGAGATCGTCACCGCCCCGAGCGTGGCCGTTCGACGAGCTCCGTTCGGTGGTCGTGGATCCCGGTCGCGCGTGACTTGGCGGGCGGACCCTGGACGTGCGGCCGGGCGGAGGCCGCGTTGGTCCCACGACCGATGGCTCGAATGCGGGGTATCGCGATCCGGCCGTCTCTGGCACCCTCGGGTCATGCGCTCCTCCCGTCACCCCGCCAGCCGCCTTGCCCGGCTGGCCGCTCCCCTGCTCCTCGCCGGCGCCCTCGGGCTGCCCGCGGCCCCACCGGTGGCGGCCGCCGATCCGGACTTCCCGGCCGACATGAGTGGCTACCACAACTGGTCCGAGCTCCAGGACGAGATCGCCCAGGCGGCAGTGGACCACGCCGACATCGTCTCCCTGTTCTCGATCGGCGAGAGCGACGCTGGCCGTCCGATCTGGATGGCGAAGATCAGCGACAACGTCGCCGAGGACGAGGACGAGCCGGAAGTCCTCGTGGACGCCCTCCACCACGCGCGCGAGCACTTCACCACCGAGCAGGCCCTGGTGCTCCTTCGCTGGCTCACCGACGACTACGGGAACGATCAGGAGATCACGCGCCTGGTGAACAACCGCGAGATCTTCGTGATCTTCGCCCTCAACCCGGACGGCATGCGCTACGACCTGACCGGCGACCCGTTCCGGGCCTGGCGCAAGAACCGGCAGCGCGACGCGCAGGGCGATCCGCAGTTCACGGACCTGAACCGCAACTACGACTATCGCTGGGGGTGCTGCGGCGGCTCGTCGGGGAAGCGGAACTCCCTCGTCTACCGTGGCCCGGCCCCGTTCTCGGCGCCCGAGACCCGGGCCTTGCGCGACTTCGTCGAGAGCCGCGTGATCGACGGGGTCCAGCAGATCCGGACGCACGTGACGCTGCACACCAACGGCGAGCTGATCCTGTGGCCGTACGGCTACACCAGGAAGAACGTGCCCAAGGACATGACGGCGCTCGATCACGACGTGTTCGTGGCGCTGGGGCGAGCGATGGCGGCGCGCAACGGGTATACCGCCGAACAGTCGTCGGACCTGTACATCACCGATGGCGACGAGATCGACTGGCTCTACGGCCGGCAGCGGATCTTCAGCTACACCTTCGAGCTGTTCCCGACCGAGAAGGCGACGGTCTGGAAGGACCACTACCCGGACGACTCGAAGATCGCGACCCAGACCGAGCGCAACCGGACAGCGCTGCTGCTGCTGATCGACCGGGCCGCCTGCCCGTACGCCGCGGTTGGAACGGCCTCGGCGAAGGCCAACTGCGGACCGCTGTTCGATGACCTCGAGATCAACCGAGGCTGGGATCGGGACCCGTTCGGGACGGACACCGCCAGCTCCGGCGTGTGGGCCGTCGCCAACCCGCAGCCCACCCGCACGTCGGCCGGCAAGCTGCAGCGGGGCGCGACGGTCTCGGGCAGGCGCGCCCTGGTCACCGGCGCCGCGGCGGGCACGAGAGCCGGCGCCAACGACGTGGACGGCGGCAACACGACGATCCGCAGCCACGCCATCCCGCTCCCCGCGGATCCAGCGGCCATCGGGGGTCTCACCTTCTCGTGGACCTTCGCCCACAACGTGAAGGCCTCCGCGGACGATGCCCTGCGGGTGATCGTCGAGGCGGAGGACGGCACGCCGACCACGGTGTTCGAGGTGCTCGGGAGCTCGGTCACCCGGACGGCCACCTGGCGCAGCGCCACCGTCGACATCGACGCCTGGGCGGGCCAGACGATCCGGCTGGTGATCGAGGCGGTCGACGACGGCCGTGGCAACCTCGTCGAGGCAGCGATCGACGACCTGCGCATCCGCCGGCCCTGACCCCGGGGCTGCCCGCCCGGCCCTGACCACCCCGACCGGGTCCCGCTACGGCAGCGCCCGGACCATGCCCCCGTTGACCGGCACGATCGCGCCGGTCACGAACGACGCCGCGGGCGAGAGCAGGAACGCCCCCAATCGCCCGATCTCGGCCGGGGCGCCGTACCGCCCGAGCGGGATGCCCACCTTCGAGCGCCTCTCGACCTCGGCGACCGTGAGGCCGGCCTCCTCCGCGTGCCGAGCATCGAGCGAGGCGAGCCGCTCGGTGGCGATTTCGGCCCGGCGCAAGGCCGTTGATCCGGATCGGGGCGATCTCGGCCGTCAGCGTCTTGACCAGCCCGGCCAGACCCGGCCGCAGCACGTTCGAGAGCGTGAGGCCTGAGATCGGCTCACGGACGGAGGAGCTGAGCACGATCAGGATCGCCGGGTCGTCGCCCTCGCGCAGGTGCGGTAGCGCGGCCCGGACGAGGCGCAGCACCGATTGCAGCGTGCCCGCGATGGCCGCCTCCCAGTCGGTCTCGAGCAGCGTGTCGAAGGTTCCGGAGGGCGGGCCACCGCTGTCGGCGACAAGCAGGTCCAGCCCGCCCAGGGCTGCGACCGCCTGGGCGACCGCGTCCGCCGGTCCACCTGGCGTCGCGAGATCCGCGACCACCGGCGAGCCGTCGAGGCGAGCGGCCTCCACGTCGATTCTGTCGCGCGAGCGGCCGATGAGCGCGACCCGCGCCCCCTCGCCGGCCAGCGCGGTCGCGATCCGCCTCTGATCCCAGACCCGCCCTGCGACGAGCGCCCGCCGACCCTCCAATCCCGGTGCCCATCCGTCCCTCCAGCTGCGTGCGGCAAGGGTAGCCTCCGAACGGCGGATCAGGGCACGCACCGCGGACACACACGCCGCCACCCGGCCGCGTCCGCCGCAACCCCCCGGCAACGTCGCCTCCACCCGAAACGGCACCTCGCCGCACCGGCGGCGCGCGCTGAACATCCCTCCGGCCGACCGCAATGTGCCCGTCAACACGCCGAGCCGGACCCTGTCGGCCGGAGCGTGACTGGGAGGATCCATCGGAGATGCGAAGCCCACGCAGATTGCTCCTCGGCGGAATGGCGGCAGCAAGCCTGGCGGCGGCGCTGCCCGCCGTCGTGCTGGCGGCAGACGAGGCACCGGTCGCCGATAGCGGCGACACGGCCTGGCTGCTCGTCTCGACGGCACTGGTCATGGTGATGCTGCCGGGACTGGCCCTGTTCTACGGCGGTCTCGTTCGTCGCAAGAACGTCCTGTCAACGATCATGCACAGCTTCTTCGGCCTCGCCCTGGTCTCGGTGGTGTGGGTGGTGGTCGGGTTCTCGCTCGCCTTCGGCAGCGATGTCGGCGGGCTCGGCCTGATCGGCAACCCGTTCGACTTCGTCGGCTTCATCGCCGTGGGCCTCGAGCCCAACCCGACCTACGGCCCCACGATCCCGTTCATCCTGTTCGCGGCGTTCCAGCTGATGTTCGCGGCCATCACGCCCGCGCTAATCACCGGCGCCTTCGCCGAGCGCAAGCGGTTCGGCGCCTTCGTGGTGTTCACCGTCCTGTGGTCGGTTCTCGTGTACTCGCCGGTCGCCCACTGGGTGTGGTCGGTGGATGGCTGGCTGTTCAAGCTGGGTGCCCTCGACTTCGCGGGCGGCACCGTCGTCCACGCGACGTCGGGGATCTCAGCGCTCATCGTCGCCCTGCTCATCGGGCGCCGCGTGGCCAACGGTGAGGGGCTGGAGCCGCACGACATCCCGATGACCGTCCTCGGCGCGGGCCTGCTGTGGTTCGGCTGGTTCGGGTTCAACGCCGGCTCATCGCTGGGTGCCAACGGGCTGGCGGCCAACGCCCTGCTGGTGACCAACACCGCGGCTGCCGCCGCAACGCTCACGTGGGTGCTGACCAGCTATCTGCACAAGAAGAAGGTCAGCGTCGTGGGCGCGGCCGCCGGTGCGGTCGCGGGCCTGGTCGCCGTCACGCCCGCCTCGGGCTTCGTGACCGCGGGCGGCGCGCTCGCCATCGGCCTCGCGGCCGGCGGCCTGTGCTACAGCGCCACCCTGCTCCGCGAGCGGCTGCGGATCGACGACGCGCTTGACGTGTTCGCGGTCCACGGGGTGGGTGGCATGTTCGGCGCCGTCGCGACCGGCGTGTTCGCGACCACGGCGATCAACGCGGCCGGGGCGGGACTCATCGACGGCAACCCCGGCCAGGTGGTGACCCAGCTGATCGCGGTCGGCGCAACCATCGCCTACGCGGTGGTGGCCACGTTCGTCATCGTCAAGGTCGTCGACGTGGTCCTGGGCATGCGCGTCTCGAGCCATGACGAGGAGCTGGGACTCGACCTCGCCCTTCACGGGGAGGCCGCGTACCAGGCATGAGGACTGGGATCCGCGCCGGCTCGCCCCCGGCGCGGATCAACGCCCGGTCTTGAACACCCAGCGCTGCGTCCCGACCGGGTTGCCGGTCCGATCCTGGGCGCTCGACGTCACCTCAACGCGGTACCGGGTCCGCGGGTACATCCGGAGCACGGGGTCCAGAACGAGCGTGTTCGTCCCCTTGATCCAGCGAGCCGTGGTGCGGACGATCAGGCCGGTGTCGAGGTTCCGCAGCCGGACCGCCCCCTCGGGTGCCCGGAGCGGCTCGGAGAAGCGGACCCGGACGTTCGCGTCCCGGTCGATCCTGGTTGCGTCCGCTGCCGGCCGGCGGCGGACGATGGTGGGCGCGACGGGGTTGACGACCATGATCGGCTTGGAGACCACCTCGGCAAAGTTGCCGTCCTCGTCGATCGCGACGACAAGGACCCGGTAGCAGCGCCCCTGCCGGAGGTGGGTGAGCGGCATCTCTTCCGCGTAGGCCAGGTCGTGCAGGCGAACCCGGCCCCGGTAGTCGCACTTGCCGGCGTCGATGCGCCAGTCGCCCAGCAGCGCGTACGCCTCCGTGACCTCGTGGTTCGCCTCGACCCGAACGTCGTAGGTCGAGCCGGTCTGGACCACGGGCGCCGTCGGAGCGAGGAACGTGAGCTGGAGCTCCGGAAGGGCCGGAGCGGGCTCGAGATCGGGCAGCGGATCAGGAACGGGTTCCGTGAGGGCGGCGACCGCATCGATCCGGCCGTCGCCGAAGAGCGGGTCCCAGCCCGGCTCGCCAAGGTCTGCCGCTGACGCGCGGAGGACCGCCTCCAGCTCGTCCACCAGCAGGGCGGGGCGCTCGGACCAGACGAGCGCGGCGACACCTGCCACGTGCGGCGAGGAGCCACTGGTGCCGCTGCCGGCCTCGTAGTCGCCGTCCGGAATGGTCGACCACGTGTCGACGCCGGGTGCGACCAGGTCCAGGGCGCGTCCGGTGGTCGAGAACTCCGCCAGGTTGTCGTCGCCGTCGACTGCCCCCACCGACACGACACCGCGGAACGAGGCCGGGTAGTTGCGCAGGGACATGCCCTCGTTGCCCGAGGCGGCGACCATCAGCACGCCGGCGTCACGCGCGGCGGTGAAGGTGGGCTGGCCGAGCGCCACCTGCTCGCTGGTGAGATACCCGCCGAAGCTCATGTTGATGATGTCGGCCCCGTGGTCGCGAGCCCAGTCGACAGCGTCGAGGGCATCGGCAAACGAGATGAAGCCATAGTCATCGGCGATCTTGACCGGCATCAGCTTGACGCCTGGGGCGATCCCGGCGACTCCCTCGCCATTGTCGGTCTCGGCTGCGATGGTGCCGGCGACCCACGACCCGTGACCTACGGCGTCGGTCACGTCGGCGTTGTTCCAGACGACGTTGCGCTGGTCCGTGACGACCACGTCGTCGAGATCCGGATGCGAGAGATCCACGCCGCTGTCGATCACTGCCACCACGACCGACGGATCGCCAGTGGTGACGGTCCAGGCATCCGGCACGCCGATCTGGACGAGGTTCCCCTGGTCGGCGAAGAGCGGGTCGTCCGGCGGCGCGTCCGCCGGCCAGGCCGTGAAGGTCAGCCGCGCGTCGGGCACGACCACGAGGACCCTGGGGTCCGCGCGCAGCCGGGCTGCCACCGCGGCCGCCTCGCTGGGACGGGCCTGGACGATGGAGCGCATCGGCCACGCCGTTGTCTCGACCGAGCGGACGCCGGCCATGCTGAGGGTGGATGGCGCCGCGCCTCTCCAGACCACGATGAGGCGATCCCGGTACGCGGCTGCGTCCGCGTCGTGACGAGCGGTGACCGGCGGCGCGGCGGCTGCCGGCGTCGCGGCGCCTGGCAGCGCGACAGCCGCGGCAAGGATGAGCGTGACAACGCTGGCGATCCGCGTGCGGCTAGCCATGGGAACTGGACCCCCTGTACGGTGCCGGGTCTCCGGTGACGACCGAGACGCAGCGCGACTGTACTTCTCGCCGGTGCTCCCCGTGCAACCGAAATGCAACCGCCTTGATGCCCGCCCGGGCATGGCCTCCACGGCTTCGTTCGAGGACGATCAGCGGCCCACGGATCCGGTCCAGGTCCGTCAACCCACCGCCACCGAGCCCGCCAGACCGCCAGGGAGGACCCACCCGAATGACCTACCCCGCCTTCGACACCAGCAGCATGGCCGGTTCCAGCGAGTCCGCGTCCGGCCCCGTCACCTGCGCTTCCTGTGGCTGCCGCCTGACCCGTTCGGCCGATGGCCGTGAAGGGTGGGTCCACTTCTCGCCCATGGGCGGCCGGGACGCCCGAGGCTGCCGCGTGGCCTGTGCCGACGCGTCGCACGACGACGCCGGTCGCGCCGCCGCATAGGCCATCCCGTCGGGCACCGCCCGGCGCCACCACAACGACACGGCCCCGGGCCCGCCCCCGGGGCCGTTTCGATTCCCCCGGGGCCGTTTCGATTCCTCCCGGACCTGGCTCGGGTGGCCCGGGTGCTCCTTGCCTGCTGTCGCCGGCGTCAGGCGGCTTCGTCGGCCTCGATGCGATACCCCACCGAGCGCACCGCGACGATCCGCGGCCCACCCACCGCCTCCAGCTTGGAGCGGAGGCGGGCGAGATGCGGCTTGAGCCACAGCAGGTCCGGGTCCGGCTCGGCCGGCCACCCGGCCCGTGCCAGGCGATGGTGCGCGACCAGGTCCCCGCCGGCGCGGACCAGCGCCTCCAGCAGCCGGAACTCGGTGGGCGTCAGGCTCAACGACATCGCGCCCACGCGCGCCTCGTGGCGCGCCGGCTCGAGCGTGAGTGAGCCGGCCGTCAGCACACCCGAGCTGCCCTCGCCGCCGATCAGGCCCGTGCCCGCCAGGTCCACCCGGCGCATGACCGCCGAGATCCGCGCCAGCAGCTCCTGCTTGCCGAACGGCTTGACGAGGTAGTCGTCCGCCCCGATGCCGAGGGCCTTGACCTTGGCCGCCTCGGCGCTCTCGCCGGAGACGACGAGCACCGGCACGTTGCCCGACGAGCGCAGCTGGCCGATGACCGTGAACCCGTCGGGACCGGGCATCGCGAGGTCGAGCAGGACGAGGTCCGGCCGCTCCTCGCGGAAGCGCTTGACGGCGGTCAGGCCATCGTAGGCGGTGATGACCTGGTGGCCCTCCGTGCCCACCAGCGCGGTGATGGCGCCGACCATCGCGGGATCGTCGTCCACGACCAGGATCCGGAGCGGTCTCGTTCCGAGCACGTCTGGTACCTCGCTTCTTCCTCAGGCGGCAACCGACGCCGGGAGTGCCAGCACGAAGCGTGCGCCCCCGGACGGTGCGGGCTCGCACCACAGCCGGCCCCGCATCGATTCCGCCAGGCGGCGTGCGGCGTAGAGCCCGATGCCGGACCCCCGCGCCGTCAGCGTCTCCCGGCGGGAGTAGGGCTCGAAGATCCGATCTCGCCACTCGGGCGGGATGCCCGGTCCCTCGTCCGAGACCGCGATCCGCACGACCCCCTCGACAAGCGTCCATTCCAGCTCCACCGGCGTCTCTGGCGGGGCGTATTTCACGGCGTTCTCGAGCAGGTGCTCGAGCACCTGTCGGAGGCGGGCCGGATCCGCGACGACGTGCAGCCTCCGCGACCGCGCGATCGAGGGCTGGTGGCGGTGCAACAGGGGCGCGACATCCTCGAGCAGATGGGTGACGAACTCGTGAAGGTCGACCGAGTCGAGCTCGGCCGGCCGATCGGGCACCACCCGCACCGATTCGAGGATCGAGCTGACGAGGCGGTCGAGCCGCTCGATCTGGTCCACCGTCCCCTGCCGCCAGGCGGCTCGGGTGCGACGCCGCGACGGGTCACGCGACGAGCGGCCATCGAGCACCGGCTCCTCCGCCAGCAGGTCCGTGTACGCGCGCACCACGGCGAGCGGCGTGCGGAGCTCATGGGTCACCAGCGCGATCAGCTCGTTGCGCGCGCGGTCGAGCGCCTGGAGCTGGGCGACCTGGGCCTCGGCCTCGCGCTGCAGGCGGCCCTTCTCGACGATCCCGGCGAGGAGGTCCGCGATGGCCGACAGCTGGGCGACGTCCTCGTCGGTGAAGGTCCGGCGCTCCTCGGTCTGGATGTTGAGCACGCCGATCACCTGGTCGTGCCAGGTGAGGGGCACGGACAGCATCGAGGCGACGTACCGGCGCTGGTCCAGGCCGCGGACCCACAGGAAGCGCGGGTCCTCGGCGATGTCGGGCACGGCAATGGGCTCGCGATTGGCAGCGACCCGCCCGGTGATCCCCTCCCCGATGGGAACGACGGCACGGCCGATGTGGTGGCGATCGAGACCGTTGGTCGCGGCGAGCGTCAGAGTCAGGTCGTCGCGGTCCATGAGATACAGCGACGAGACGCGCGCCCGGAGGGCCGTCCGCGTCCCGTCCACCACCGTCGCGAGCAGCTCATCCCATGTCTGGGCTGTCGTCGCCACCCGCAGGAGCTCGTGCAGGAACCGGAGCTGGGCGACCGGGTCGTGCAGCGGCGGAGCCTCCGGAAGCTGAGGCTCCCCGAGATTCACCGGCTGCTCCTCGTGCGGCGCCATGTCGATCACATCGGCAAGCGTAGGAGGCGTCCCCGCCGAATACCGTTGCGACACGGTAGCGGGACGGTGCCCTTGCAGTCGAACCGTAACCAATGGGATCGTGACAGCCGTGGGCCGCGTCGGCATCCTTACCGGGATGCCAGCCAGCCCCAACCGCCCCACGAAGGGCAAGCCCGCGCGTTCTCGGGACGCCCGGTTCCCGGCGATCGCCGCCGAGCCCCCGGGACCCGGACTCGGGCGCGCCCGCGACCGGGTCCGCCGGGAGGTTGGGCTTCTGGGCTCGCTGCTCGGCCAGGTGATCGCCGAACAGGCCGGACGGGACCTGTTCCTGCTGGTCGAGCGGATCCGGCGGCGGATGATCGCCTTCCGGCGCGGCGATCCGACGCTCGCCTTCGAGCCCGATGCGGAACGGCGACGGCTCGACGCGGAGATCGCCACCCTCACCCTCGAGCAGCTCGCCGCCGTGGGTCGGGCGTTCACCATCTACTTCCAGCTGACGAACCTGGCCGAGGAGCGGCAGCGGATCCGTACCCTCCGCACGCGGGCCAGGCTCGGCCACGGCCAACCCATCAAGGAGTCCATCGGCGAAGCAGTGGCTGCCCTCGGCTCCGTGCACAGCCGGGCGGAGGTCGTCGCGATCCTCGAGCGGACGCGGGTCAACCCGGTCCTGACGGCTCACCCGACCGAGGCCCGCCGTCGGACCGTGCTGGTCGCCCAGCGCCGGATCCGGCGACTGCTGGACCATCTCGACGACGCGCTGATCACCCCCGACGAGGACGCCGACGTCCGCCGGCGCCTCCGCGAGGAGATCTCGCTCCTGTGGCACACCGCCGAGGTCCGTTCGATCGCGCCGACGTCCCTCGACGAGGTGCGCTCGGAGCTGGCGATCTTCGACGAGACGCTGTTCGTGGCGGTGCCCCGATTCCAGCGCACCGTGGACCGGGCACTCGACCTGCTGGGCGGGTCGGTCGCCGGGGCCTCCGGCGGTGCCGTGGCCGCCGACGCCGGGCGGACCGGGACGCGACCGACCGCGGCACCGGCCCTGCTTCGCCTCGGATCCTGGATCGGGGCGGACCGGGATGGCCACCCCGGCGTGACGTCCGATGTCACGCTCCAGGCCGCCCGCCTGCAGGCAGACCATCTCCTCCGCGGGTACGAGGCCGTGTGCACTCGCCTGATGCAGACCGTCGCGGCCCGTCTGCATGCCTCGCGTTTGGACCGGGCGCTGGACACGGCACTCGTGCGCGATGCGGAGGACCTCGGTGACGCGGCCCGTCACCTCCGGCGCCGGTTTCCGGACGAGCCGTACCGCCAGCACCTGGGCGCCATCGCGGAGCGCGTGCGGCGCACGCGCGCGGCGCTCACGGGCGAGTCGGCGCCGCGCGCGGGCAGCTACCCCGATGCCGGCGCGTTCGACGCGGACCTCGCGATGCTCCAGGCGGCCCTCGCCGCCGATGGCCTGACGCGCGTCGCCTGGGGTGAGCTGGCGGATCTCCGCTGGCAGGTCTCCACGTTCGGGTTCCATCTCGCCTCCCTCGAGGTCCGGCAGCACGCCGGGGTCCACCGCGACGCGCTCCGTGCGCTGGACGACGGGGCCATTGCCGATCCCGAGATGGAGATCACCGGGGGCGTATCGCTCGCCGAGGTGCTCGCCACGTTCCGGTCGATCGCCAGGATCCAGGCACGCTTCGGCGTCGAGGCCTGCCGGCGCTACGTGATCAGCTTCACCACCTCGCCCGACGATGTCGCCAACGTGCTCGAGCTGGCGCGCCGTGCCGCGGACCCGGAGCCGTTCAGGCGCCCCGCACCCACGCTCGACGAGCTCCCGGCGGCCCTGCCGATCCTTGACGTGGTCCCGCTGCTGGAGTCCGCCGACGCCCTGTCGGGAGCCGCCACCCTGCTGGAGGGGTTGCTCGGCGATCCCCGCTATCGCGACCACCTGCGGGCCCGCGGCGACCGCCAGGAGGTGATGCTCGGCTACTCCGACTCGTCCAAGGAGAGCGGGTTCCTGGCGGCGAACTGGCTCCTGTACCACGCCCAGGAGGCACTGGTCCGGACCGCCCGCCGGCACGACGTGACGCTCACCCTGTTCCATGGGCGCGGCGGGGCCATCGGCCGCGGCGGCGGACCTGCCAACCGCGCCATCCTGGCCCAGGCACCGGGCTCGGTGGGTGGCCGCCTCAAGTTCACTGAACAGGGCGAGGTCATCGCGGCCCACTACGCGGACGTGACGATCGCCCAGCGCCACCTCGAGCAGGTCACCGCCGCTGCGCTGCTGGCCTCGACGCCCGCGCACGAGCGCGAGACGGAGGAGGCGGCCGCGACGGGCCGGACGTCGATGACGGAGCTGTCCGCGATCTCGAGGTCGGCCTACCGGGCGCTGGTGGAGCACCCGGGGTTCGCGGCCTTCTTCGGCTCGGCAACGCCCATCGCCCTGATCAGCGGACTCGGCCTCGGGTCGCGTCCGTCGTCACGATCGCGGGGTCGGCCGGACGCCGGCGCCCCGCCCGACCTCGACACCCTGCGGGCGATCCCCTGGGTGTTCGCGTGGTCCCAGGCGCGCGCGAACCTGCCCGGGTGGTACGGGCTGGGCACCGCGCTGGAGGCGGTCGCGGCCCGTGGCGGCCGCGAGATCCTCGATCACCTCACGGACCTGTACCAGCGCTGGCCCTTCTTCACCTCGGTCCTGGACAACGCGGAGCTGTCGCTGGCCAAGGCCGACATCGCGACCTTCCGCCGGTACGCGGACCTGGCGTCCGGACCCGAGGCGGTCGCCATCCGGGGACTCATCGAGGCCGAGTACGCGCGTTCGATCCGGCTCCTGCTCCAGGTGACCGGCAGCGACCGGCTGCTGGCCGGCCACCCGAGCCTTGCCCAGTCAATCGAGCTCCGGGCGCCCTACATCGACGCGCTCTCCGCCATCCAGGTGGAGCTCCTCGGCCGCCTCCGACAGGCGGAGGCCACCGGCGCCGGACCCGAGGTCACGGCCGCGCTGCGAGGGGTCGTCGGAGCCACGATCAACGGCATCGCCGCGGGCCTGCAGAACACGGGCTAGACGCGGCACCATTCACGGAGGCGCGCCGATCGGCGCGCAGGCGCGTTGCGAGCGCGCCGGATGGGTCCGGAGGCGGCGCGTGCGCGAGATCAGGGCAGCGGTCATCAACGCGGCCGGACAGCCTACCGCGGTCGAGCCGCTGCGGCTCGACGACCCGCGGCCGGCCGAGGTCCTGGTCCGGATGACATCGGCCGGGGTCTGCCACTCCGACCTCCACGTGCGCGATGGCCACTGGGAGCGCCCAGGGCCCATCGTCATGGGCCACGAGGGGGCCTGCGTGATCGAGGCCGTGGGTTCCGGCCTCGATCCGGCGGTCGTCGGGCGCCCGGCGGCCCTCTCCTGGTACGCCCCGTGCCTCCGCTGCCGGGAGTGCCAGCGCGGTCGCCAGTGGCTGTGCTCCGGCTCGCCGTCGCTCCGCCATGCGCAGGCAGACGGAACCACCCGGCTCTCCCGCCCGGACGGCACCCCGGTCCTCGCCTACCTCTCGATCGGGACCATGGCGACTCACCAGGTCGTGCCGGCGTCGGCGGTGGTCCCCATGCCGGACGGGGTACCGCCCGAGGTCGCGGCGCTGATCGGGTGCGGCGTGTCCACCGGCGTGGGTGCCGTGGTCAAGACCGCCGAGGTCCCGGCCGGATCGACGGTCGCCGTGATCGGGCTGGGCGGCGTGGGCCTCTCGTGCGTCATGGGCGCGGTGCTCGCCGGCGCCCGGCGGATCATCGCCGTGGATGTGAGCCGGGCCAAGCTGGAGCTCGCCGGCGATCTGGGCGCCACGCATTGGATCCAGGCCGATGCGGCCGACCCGGCGGCGACCGTCGACGGGATCCGGCGCGCCGCTGCCGGTGACGGACCCGACTTCATCTTCGAGGCCATCGGCCTGCCGGACACCATCGCCCAGGCCATCGCCGCCCTGCCGCCGGGGGGCACCGCGGTGCTCGTGGGGCTGACGCGGTTCGGGCAGGTGGCCTCGTTCGAGCCGTTCCCGTTCGTCGACGGCGGACGGCGGATCCTGGGATCCAACTACGGGTCGGCGGTCGCGGCGGTCGACTTCCCCCGGTACGCGCAGGCCTACCTCGCGGGCCGACTGCCGATCGACCGGCTGATCGACCGCCGCCTCCCGCTCGATGACCTCGAGGACGCGTTCGACCGGCTGCGCGCCGGCGAGGCGGCGCGCCAGATGATCATGTTCGAGGGCTGACCGGCCACCTAGGACGTCTCCCCCGGGATGAGGTCCGGCTCGTATCCCCAGCGCGTGGCCAGGCGCCCGGCAGCCTCGTGATAGGCGTCGAGGAACGCGCCCCGCATCTCGTGCGGCACGTCCTGGCGCCAGCGGGCGATGTGGGCGCGATCCCCCGAGACCTGCTCGTCGAAGAACGCCCGGATGGCCGGGACGTCGGACAGGCCCACGAATGCCAGCAGGCGCCGGTAGGTCGCCTCGCGGTCCAGCCGCAGCAGCGATTCCATGCGGATCGTGAGGAGGCGCTCCGGCGGAACCCCCGCCGCCCCGCCATACGCCCGATCGAGGCGGCGCTCCCACCAGCGCAGCGCGGCGCTGAGATCCGTCGGGCCGTAGCGCAGCGGGACCACCGAGCACGCGGCATCGCGCCCGTCGCGAACGATATGGACAAACCGGGCGTCGGGGAGGATGTGCGAGAGCGTCCGGGCTGCCGACAGCGTCCCGGGCGTCTCCTCCACCCAGCCCCTGCCGTCGGCCGCGATGGTGGCCGGGTCCAGCAGCCGGTGCGCAAACCGGCGAGCCGCCGGCAAGGGATCACGATGGAGATCCGCGTCGAGCTCGCGGATGGCCGCCCGGATCGTCGTGCGGTCAGTGATCCAGAACAGGCCCTTGTCGTGCCCCCGATCGAACCACTTGTCCAGGAGCCTTCGTTCGAACGCCCTCGTGGTCGTCTTGCCTTCGACGAGGTCGGCGAGGCCGCCCTTTGCCGAGAGGAACCGCACCTCGAACGGGATCATGTGGTACACGGGGTGGCTGCCCAGCAGCCGGCCCGTGATCGTGGTTCCGCTGCGACCGGTCCCACCCACGATGATGGGCGGGAGGCTGGTCTCGGGACCCGTCCATTCCGGCAACCGGGGAAGGCGGCTGCCCGGCAGCCAGCCGCGAGCGCGCGCCAGGCGACGGCGCAGCGCTCGGCGGACCGGACCGCTCGTGCGACGTCCCTCGGCCGGGCTCATCGAGCCCCGCTCGCCATCAGGCGCACCGCCGGCCGGGCCACCGTTCACCGAGCCTCATCGGAGCGGGATGGTAGCACCGCCGGTGGCTCCGGCCGCTCGATCGGCAGGACCTCCGGGGTTCCCGTGATCAGCCGGGTGCTGCGCCCGCGGGTCAGGAACGACCACGCCCAGCGGACGGTCACCACGATCCGGTTGGCGAACCCGATCAGGTACACGATGTGGATCCCGAGCCACAGGGCCCAGGCGATGAACCCGCCCTGGCGCCCGAACGGGCCCATCCAGCCGATGTTGGTCACGCCGCGCAGCCGGCCGATGACGGCGACATCGCCGCGGTCCTGGTAGCGGAAGGGCCGGGTCGGCTCGCCTCGGAGTCGCGCCACCACGAGCCGCCCGGCATGCCTGCCACCCTGGATCCCGCCCTGGGCGACGCCCGGTACGGGACGGCCCTCCTTCCACGGCTGGACTGCCGCGTCCCCGACCACGATGATCTCGGGGTGACCAGGGGTCGTCAGGTCGCGCCGGACGAGAATCCGCCCGGACCGGTCCGTCTCGGCTCCCACCGCCTGCGCGACCGCCCGCCCGAACGATGCGGCGAGCACACCCGCCGCCCACAGCACGGTCCGCGCCCGGATCTCCTCGCTGCCGCGCTCGTCCTCGACGCACACGATGGCGTCGCCGATCTCGATCACGCGGGTGCTCGTCCGCACGGTGACCCCGAGTCGCTCCAGCTGCTGCCTCGCCGACGCCGAACGGTCCGCCGGGTACGTGGGCAGCACCCGGTCCAGCGCCTCGACCAGCACGATCTGCGCATCCTGCGGATGGATCGACCGGAAGTCGGACCGGAGCGTGTCATTGGCGATCTCGCCGAGCGCGCCGGCGAGCTCGACGCCCGTCGGGCCGCCGCCGACGAGGACGAAGGTCATCCATTCGCGCCGCCGCTCCGGGTCCATCTCGCGCTCGGCAGCCTCGAAGGCGATCAGGATCCGTCGCCGCATCTCGGTCGCGTCGTCGAGGGTCTTGAGCCCCGGCGCGAAGGGGGCCCACTCGTCATGACCGAAGTAGGCGTGGCGGGCGCCGGTGGCCACGATCAGGGTGTCGTACGGGAGATCAAGGCCATCCTTGAGCTCGACCACGCGGGCATCGGGGTCGATCCCGGTAGCCTCGCCAAGCAGCACGGTGGTGTTGCGCTGGTTTCGGAAGATCGAGCGCAGCGGCTGCGCGATGTCCCCCGGCGAGAGCGAGCCGGTTGCCACCTGGTAGAGCAGCGGCTGGAACACGTGGTGGTTTCGCCGGTCCACCAGCGTGACCGCGACCCGGTCACCGCCCTTGCGCAGCTCGCGGGCGGCGTACAGCCCGGCGAAGCCGCCACCGACGATCACCACACGGTGCGGGCGCGGAGCGGGTGGGGACGCGGTCTCGCTCACGACCCCCATGCTAGCGCCGGTTCGCGGCGGTCACCGCGTCCGGCCGAGCACCTAGGGCACCGTCACCGTCGTGGCCGCCAGCGGTCCTCGATCGTCGCCGATCCCGTCGATGACGATGCTGTAGCTCAGGCCGGACGCGAGGCAGCCCACGGCCACCGTCCCGGAGCCGGCCGGTCCGGTCGCCTCGAGCACGCCGTCCAGGGTCAGGCCGCCATCCGGGGTGACCCCCGCCGCGGTCGGGTGGGCGCGGACGGCCACGCTGTCCTCGCCGATGCCCACGAGCTCGTACGAGACGTTCGCGCTGGTACAGCTGCTTGACGCCGGCGCGATGGCCAGCTGGTCGAGGCAGAACCCGGTGCCGCCGAAGCTCGCCGATTCGTCGCAGGACGCCCCGGCCAGCTGGTCCAGCCGGACCATCGGCTGCAGGAAGGAGTCGGCGGCGAGGTGGGAGTAGGGCGACAGGCCCGTGCCAGCCTTGAACACCGGCGACGCGACCGCATCCAGCGACACGTCGAAGGTCTTGACCCCGCTGCCGGTGGTGAACGAGCCGATGCCACTGGACCCGGCGAAGATCCCGCTTCCGGCCACTGCCTGGAAGCCGTAGGTGGTCGCGGCCTGGACATCGAGCTCGGCCAGGATCATCGGGGTCCCGAACAGGGTGACGCTGGTCAGCGAGGACGCGGTGTGCACGCTGGCGGGACTCTGGCCCTGGGCCCAGAACTTCACCGTGGACGTCGTCGCTGGGTCCACGGTGAAGCCGACGATCGCCTTGTTCGCCCGGTCCGAATCGACGAACAGGACCGTCACCGTCGGTCCCAGCTTGAGCTGGACCAGCGGCGTGTCACCCGACGGGAAGATGGCTTCGAGACCTGTTGGGCAGCCCGGCAGGCTGGGGCTCACGATGCAGATGTCGAACACCGGGGTGACCAGGATGCTGTCTCGCAGGCCGCCCGACACGGGGGGCTCAGGCGGGCCGGTGACCACGAGGTCGATATCCCCGGGCTCCGCGGGCAGGAACCCGGACGGGACGGGCACCGGCGTGGCGTCCGGGTCGACCGACGGCAGGGCGCTTGCCGACGGGTTGGGCGTGGAACCCGGGCCCGGCCCGGTGCTGTCGGCGGGGATGGGCAGGACATCGGGACCCACGACGTCGGGGGGCACTCCGCCGGGCGGGAACGCCCACATCGCCGGGATCCGGCCGCTGCCGAAGGCCATGCCGAACCGGTCAACGACCGAGGCCGGCCACCAGTCCCCCTTGTAGCCCGAGTGCGGCCGCCCGAGCGGGTCGATCACGTAGTACGCCTCGGGAATGCCGCGCTTGGCGTTGCCCGGGTAATAGCCATCGAGATAGATGGCGTGGCCGCCGGTGAAGTCCTTCTGGAGGCGGAGTCCCGCGGGGATCTCGCCGTAGATGCCCTGGACCACGGCCCCATACCCGTTCGCGAGCAGGTCCTTGAGCTGCTGGGGTCGCAGCAGGCCGGTCGGTGCCGATACGCCGTAGCCGCGCCACAGCGCTGCCTTGAGGTCGTTCAGACCCGTGCCGCCGTCCTGGTCATCCTGGAGCGTCCGAAGCACCGACCCGTTGGTCACGACGCCGAACGCCAGCCGGGCGAGCATCGAACCCGAGGCGAGGGTGCAGTTCGCGCCCTGGAAGGGACCGCCGTCGAACTGCGTGACCGGGTCGATGCGCGGGAAGCCGGTGGGATCCGTGAACACCGCCGGCTCCACGCCCAGGCCGGGCTCACCGGCGCCGAGGATGGCCGCGGCCGCGGCGCTCAGGTCACCGGGATCGAGCGGGGCCAGGGCGACGAGGTCGGCGGCTGGCTCCGAGTCAAAGGCCACGACGGCAGGGGTGTCCCCCGCCAGCGGGGTGTCGGCGCCGCCCAAAAGGTACTCGGGAGCGTCGCCGGCGGTCGAGACGGGCGTCCGATCCGACATCGCGCCGACCACGACGCTCGCAACGACGAAGCCGAGCACCGCGCTGACGAGGAACGCGAGGAGCCTGGGGAGGATGCTCATATCAGCAACCCAGCACGGTTGTCTTGCCGCCGCCGCCCTTGGACACGCCGCCGAACGCGTCCTTGGTCTCGATGTACCAGGTGAACGGCTCCCGGGCCGCCCACCCGGACCCCGGCTGGACCTGAGCCTGGTAGAAGTACTCCTGACCGTCGCGGTCCCCGGTCATGCGCTTGCGGACGGTCCGCTGCGATCCATCGGTCCGGATGTACGTGTAGACGAGCACAGCGCTCGAACCGTTGATGCCGTCCGGGTCACTCGCCGAGCCGTAGACGTTGAACGGCTGGCTGAGACAAGGGGTCCCGGGGTACGTCGACGCGTAGCCGAAGGTGGCCTCCGTGTCGCACCGCTTGATCGTGATCGTCTTCGTGCTGGTCTGGCTGGCGATGCCCGCCCCGTCGACCGCCTTGATGTACCAGCGCAGGGTGCCCGTGGGCGGGTTCGGGATGGTGATCTTGTCCCCGAGGGTGTCGAGATTGGCGTACCACTTGCCCCTGATCGTGTTGGGATCCATGGGCTTGGAGGACCATGTGCTGCTGCCGGGGCGCTTGAAGAACAGCGTTGCGGACCGCACCCCATCGTCGTCCTTGATGGTCGCGGTGAGGTTGGTGGTCGTTCGGCACGTCCCGACGAAGAGCGGATCCCAGAACAGCGTGGAGCTGGACGCCGGCGCGACCCCGCTGATCGTGGGCCCCGTGTTCTTGCAGACCTTCACCTCGATCGAGTCCGACCCCTTGACCGGGATCCGCTTGGTCGCCCCCGACACGTCCGTGCCCACCGCGTAGAACGAGAGCGTGCCGGCCTCCGTGATGCCGTCCGCCACCGTCCCCAGCGTGACCGTCCAGGTCCCCTTCGTCGCGCTGCCGGATGTCCGCGTCATCGCGGACTGGGCGAATGACCCCGAACCCGGCTCTCGCCAGAAGAGGGCCACGGACTCGATGCCGACGTCGTCGGTGGCCTTGACGGTGAAGGTCGCCTTCTTGACCGCGTTGGGGCAGTACCCGCCCGTGTCGTAGCTGATCTTGCTGGTCGATACGGTGAGCGCCGTCAGGGCCGGCGCCGCGTCCGGAGCCGCGGTGGGAGTCGGCGCTACCGTCGGCGCCGCCGAGGGCGGGTTGTCCTGGACCGCGGTCAACGTGGGTGCAGGCTCCAACGATGGCGGCGCGGCCGCGACCTCGGGCGCACACTCCGCGACGGGAAGCCCGGCGACCGATCCCTGGACCTGGAGCGGCCCCGCCTCGACCCATGCCTCGGTCCGGCCGGGCTCCGGGAAGTGGATGCGGAGCCACGAGGCGTCCTCCGTGCGGCCCGTCGCGAGCAGCTTCTGCCCTGCCTGGATCATGGTCAGCGGGGCGCCGGTGCCAGGACACGGGTACACCGCAAGGGAGCCCGTCGCGCTCGCCGGCTGGCTCGAGCCTCCGGCCGCCACGAATTCCCCGCCGAGGGCCCCGACGACCAGCCCGCCGGCGATGATGGCCGCCGTGCCAGGTCCGCCGATCGCCCCGAGCACGCGGCTGAACATCGCGCCGATCGCGCTCACGTGACGATTCCGGGCGGCGGCTGGGACGACATGGCAGCGCAGGATACGCGCGGCAGCCGGGTCACGGTCAAGACCCCGGGATTCCCATCACGACGATCTCACCGAGCGCCGTGTCGTCGAACGGGGTGCCAACCACCGAAGTAGCCACCGACGGATAGGTGGACAGGATGGTGATCCGCACCGCCACCGCGCCGGAGACGTTCTTGACGTCGATCTTCTGGGGACTCCCCGTGTCCTTGAGCCGCACCGTCTGCGGCGCGGCATTCCCCACCGTGATCTCGATGTCCTTGAGCCGGCGATTGCCCCTGTAGAGCGCGTTCGAGGCGTTGTAGCCGTTGGTGATGATCACGGCCGTGACCTTCGAGGGAGCGAAGACGACCTCGATCCACTCGCCATTCTCCTTCTGGCTGCCTTCCTGCCAGCAGGTGTCGGGGTCACCGTCGATCGCCATGGTCGGCTGGAACTTCGCCAGGTCGCCCACGACCGATGACGCGGAGGCGCCGAGCAGCGCGAGTGGCTCGGCCTTGGGGCCCGGGGTGGGCGTCGGCGTGGGCGCTTCGGACGGCGTCTCCGCCGATGCGCTCGGCGCATCCGAGGCGCCAGGCGAGGCCGTGCCGGTCGCCGTCGACGGCTGGGCGGTGGCACCCGAACCCGGCCCGCTCCCCCGCAGGAGGTTGCCGACGGCCACGATTCCCACCCCGACCAGCACGCCGGCCATGGCCATGATGACGATCCACTTGAGCACGCCGCTGCGCGAGGCCCCGGTCTCCGGCTCGGGGTGCGCGGACCGGACGGTGGTCGTGGTGACCGTCGCCGGCCGATTGGGGGCATTGACCGCGGCAGCGATCTGCTCAGAGGTGACGGGGGCCACCCGCGCGGCCTCGGCCAGCTTCGATCCGCACGACTGGCAGAACGTCCGTGAGGCGGCGTTCGCGATCCCGCAGGCGGGGCAGCGGATCAGCCCCCCGGCGCCCTGTGGCGCGGCCGGGGATCCGGAGCCCGGCGCCGTGAACGTCGTGGTCACCGGCGGAACGTCGGAGCCACTTGCCACCGGCGGGACGTCCGGATCCGGCGGCTCGCCCTCCCACTCCAGGAACGCACCGCACGAGCCACAGAACTGGTCGCCGGGAACGTTGCTGAAGCCGCAGCGGCGGCAGACGAGCGGGCTGTTGGCGGTCACGGGCGGGTCATCCTCGGATCACTAGCACGAGCGGGACATCGATAAAGCGCAGGATCACGAACCCCGGCGGGACCGCCGACGGGCGGGTCACGAGCATCGTGGCGGCGACGGGCGGGAAGGAGGTGCCGTCGAAGGGGGCGGCCTGGAGCTCTCGCGGGCCGGTCAGGTCATTGTGGAAGACCAGCATCGGGACCCGGAAGCGCCCCCGGTCATCGGTGAGGACTGGGTCCGTCCCGGGAGTGATGCCCGGGCTCCAGGTGAGGACGACCGGCGAGTTGGGCGGGAAGCCACTGCCCTCGACCATGGTCACGATCCCGGGCTGTCCGATCGGCGGGTCGAGCACGAGCTGGCCCTTTGACGCCACGCCCCGCAGTCTCACGGTGCGCGGCGATCCGTCGACGTCGTCCGCAACCTCCAGGGTGGCGACACGGGGCCCCTTGTCGAGCGGGCGGAACGTCACGGTCACGGTGCACGCCTCGTTGCGGCGCAGCTCCCTTGCGGTGCAGCCGTCGGCGACGATCCGGAAGTCCTTCCGGTTGGCCCCGGTGATCGTGGCCCCGGAGACCCGAAGCGGGGTCCAGCCGGCGTTGCCCAGCGTGGCCGCGAGCGGCAGGCTCTCGGTATCGACGGCGCGCGAGCCCAGGTCGAGCGTCGCGGGCGTGATGACGGGCACCGGCGGCAGGTCCCGCAGGAACACGTCGTAGGTCTTGTTGTCGTCCGATGCGACCAGCTGCGGCGAGTCGGAGGCGAACGCGACGAAGCGGCCGTTGCTGCCGACAGCGGGCTGGAAGCTCTGCCCGCCACCCCCGGCGTTGACGAGGCCGACCGAAACGAGCAGCGTCTCTCCCGCGCTGATGCCCCGCAGGTAGACCTCCGAGGTGAACCGTGCCGACGCCGCCGGTGTGATCCGTCCCGCCGTCTCCGGCACGAGGTCGGTGGCCCGTGAGGTCCAGGCCACGAAGTCCCCGTCACCGGAGATCGCCGGCTGGAGGCTGGCCCCGATGCTGGCCTGGCCCTGCGGGGTCACCGAGACCATCAGCGTGGTGTTGGTCTGCAGATCGCGCCGGAACACCCCGCCGGCGCCCTCGCCGGTGAGGTTCGACGCTGCCGACGCGAACGCCACGTACCGGCCCCCGCCGGCGATCGCGGGTTCCGTCGCCTCGCCGCGCGGCGGCCGGCCGTCCGGGGTCCCCGAGACCTGCCTCGTCCGCGCCGCCTCGATGTCGCGGACATAGACCTGGAACCCCGGTCCGGTGTCGGCGTCGACGACGCTGTCGCCGCCATCGGACGCGAACGCGACCAGGTTGCCGTCAGCGGAGATGGACGGGGCATTCGCCACCCCGGAGATCTGCACCTCGTTGAACCCGGCGCTCACGAGCACGAGCTGCTCCGTCTGGCGATCCCAGCGAACGACGTCGTCATCGCCCTCGGCGTCGTCACCGGGCATGTCCTTCGTGGACGTGAACGCGACATAGCGGCCGTTGTCCGACAGTGACGGCTGGCGGCCCGGCACCAGCACGGGCAGCCCGCGAACGCGCGTGACCACGAACACGGAGGAGTCGTCGCGCACGTTCCACAGCACGATGTTGAGGCGCGGCGGCAGGGACACCGTCGCATTCGGCGGCGGTGGCTCCCGGTAGCTGAAGGCGACCCATCGGCCGTTGGCGGAGATCGACGGCTCGCTCGCGGTCGGCTGGGCCCTGGCCACGTTGCCCGCCGGCATCGGTGCCCTGCGGATCCTGCCCGTCTGACGGTCGAGCAGGAACACGTCAAGGGTGCCCGGGACATCCCCCGCCACCAGGTCCGAGGCGATGGAGGTGAACGCGACGTATCGGCCGCTGGCCGACATCGATGGCTCGATCGACCCGTTGTCAGGGAACCCGCCATCGCGAGCCCTCGACAGGAGCGACGTCCTTCCCGGCGGCGCGGGCAGTGGCGCCTCCGGGACAGGGTCGGCCACCAGGGGTCCCGAGCGGGAGTCGTGCACCGAGGACCCGGCTGTTCCGGCAGCGCCGGCCACCAGGAGCAGGAGCGCCAGCCCGGCCGCGAGGAGCCGTTTCATGGCTGGCCTCAGGGCCGCAGGTACCCGGAGTAGAGCACCGCCGGGTCGCAGCTGGTCGCCGGCTCGCACACGAGCGACAGCCGCAGCTGGTCACCCTCGCCGATCACGATGGGCGTCACGAAATGCACGTCGTAGTCGCGGAAGTTCTCCAGCCGCAGGCGCAGCAGCTGGGTGTCGTTGCGAAGCACGACGATCGCGCCCTGGCGCCCGTTGGGGTTTGAGAACAGGAAGTCCGTGAGGAACAGCGTTCCCTCGAACGCGACCGCCTTGTTGTTGTTGTCGAGGGACCCGTCGATCGGGGTGCCAAGGCCCGGGATGACGACCCCGCCTCCACCATCGGGCGTGGCCGTTGCGGGTGCTCCTGTGGGTGGCGCGGCGGTCTCGCCCGGGGCAAGCGATGCGGTCGGCGGCGCGTCCGTCGGCGCCCCGCCGTCGGTGCCCATCGTCGGCAGGCCCGCGTCGCTGAGCGCCTGGTTGACATCGTCCTTGAGGCTGGCGAGGGGCGACGAGACCGCATCCGAAGCGGCGCTCTCGATGGTCGGCTTGAGCAGGAACAGCCAGACCAGGATCAGGGCGACGAGCCCGACGACAAGCAGCAGCAGCGCCTTGAGGAACCAGGGCGGCAGCACCGACTCCTGGAGCAGCGTGCCCTCGAGCTGGATCGGCGCGCCGCCCTCGGGCCTGACGAACAGCTGGAACGGCCGAGTCTTGGGCTGGCCGCGCCAGAAACGCTTGGCCGGGCTGACCCGGACCTTGGCGAACTCGGCGAGGCCGGGCTCCACGACCACCGCGGGTGGCTTGACGTCGAACGTCAGCTGCTGGTCCGCGTCGGTGGCCTCGATCTCCGCCGACAGGCGCGCGTTGCCCCGGTTGTCGACGGCGATCTCGTGGGTTCCGCCGCGCGACCCGCGCGAGGTCCGTGGCACCAGCTCCGCGCGTGGATCCATGAACGACCCGACCTGGACCGAGCCCTCCTCCACCGCGGAGCCGGCCGGGTCTTCGCGGGACCGGGCGCGCAGCCCGAACGCGATCATCCCCGACGGCGTGGACGCCACGCGTGGCGGCGAGAAGATCGCCTTGGCCTCGCCCTCAGCGCCTGGGAACAGGCTGATGGTCGCGGGCTGGCAGACCGCCCAGGCGGCGGCATCCCCGAGGACGTCGAGCGCGAACTCGTCGACGACGGTCCCGGTGTTGCGCACCTTGACCGTGATGGAAACGGATTGGCCCGGCTCGACCGCGATGGCCGGCGTGACCAGCGTGACGGATGCACCCACGGGCGGAGTGTAGCGACGCCGAGCCCCGGCGAACAGGGGGAGGGTGACGGACGAACGGGGCGGACTCGCGTCCGATCGGGCACCGTTGGGCTGCCCGTTAAGTCAGCGTTGACTGGCCGCACACACCCGCGCGCTAGGGTCCGGGTGCGCGTCCGGGCATGCACGAAGCACCCGTCCCACCCGGGCGGCACCCAGCGGAGACGTGCATCGATGGTTGCCGAACCCGTTCCCTTCAGGTCCCGTATCCCGGTCCACGTGTCCGCCTCCGACCCGCTGTCGCGGGCCGGGATCGTGAGCCAGCTGCGCAAGGCGCAGGGGTTCGCGATCGTGGCCGATGGCGAGCTTCCGGAGGACGTGGTCGCACTCGTCGTGGGCGACGAGCTCGATGGCGATGTGCTCGCCGCCATGCGCTCGCTCCGCGGTCGCGGCGTGCGGCGGGTCGTGCTGCTGGTGTCGCGTGTCGATGACCGGAGCCTGCTCGGCGCCGCCGAAGCCGGCGCGACCGGCGTGCTGCGACGCTCCGAGGCGACGCCGGGCAACCTGTCCTCCGCGCTGCGATCGGCAGCGGCCGGCGAGGGCACGCTGCCCCCGGACCTGCTGGGGCGGCTGCTGCGCCAGGTCGGCCAGCTCCAGCGCCAGGTGCTCTCGCCACGGGGGCTGACCTTCTCGGGGCTGACCGAGCGAGAGGCGGCCGTGGTGCGGCTCCTCGCGGACGGGTTCGACACGGCGGAGATCGCCGGCCACCTGTTCTACAGCGAGCGGACGGTCAAGAACATCATCCACGACATCACGTCGCGCCTCGAGCTGCGCAACCGGACGCACGCCGTGGCCTACGCGATCCGCGAGGGGCTGATCTAGACGCCCGCTCCACCTGCGGCGTCGTCGGGCTCGTCCACCGTTCGCCCCCGGGGGAGCTCCATCACATCTGGAGCTCTTCCTCCTCCTCGTCGCCCGTCTGTCGCTGCACCGAGCCGACCACCTGGCTGGCGGTCTGCTCCGCCGCGCGCTCGAAGCGGTCCGACGGGTCACTGACCTTGATCCCGCCCGGCGCATCGGTGCCGTCGACGGGCCCGCGCGACTGCTGGACCACGTGCGTCAGCTCGTGGGCGAGCGTCTTCTGGCCCTCGGTGGAGCCCGGGTTGTACTGGCCCTCCTTGAACACGACATCCGAGCCCACGGTGTAGGCGTTGGCCCCCACGGCCTCGGCGGACTTCGACGCCTGGCCGCCGGTGTGCACCCGGACATCCTCGAAGGACGCCCCGAAGGCAGACTCCATCGACGTCCGGGTGGACGCGTCCAGCGGGGTCCCGCCGCCCGAACCCACCACGTCGTGGACCGGGGATCGCTCGTCGTCCTCGCCCAGCATCTGCACCACGCCCTGGTTCCCGGCAGTTCGCTGAAGATGCATGACCGACGCCGCGTCGAGCGCCCGGCCGCGTGCGGGGGCGAACGGTCGGCCTTCCACCCGGTCCGGCGCCTTCCGGTCCACGTGCGGATGGGCGATGGGTTCGCGCTCGTAGTCGCGCATGCGCTGTCCCTCCTGATGGCACCCGCAGCATCGCCCACCGCGCCACCGGTCGCAATCCCCCAGCGGCGATGCGCCCCGAAGTCTGCCTCAATGGGCAGCCCGGTCCAGGCGACGCACACTAGGATCAGGACCGATGCGCAGCCACGCCGAGCGGTCGGCCAACGGCCGCTCGCCCTCAACGCCCCAGTCGGCCGCCACCCAGCGGGAGCCCGCCGACCACCCCGGGACGGGCGGAGCCAGCTCCGTGCCGGGCGTGCGGACCGTCGCGGACGCGACCAGCCTCCAGCGGACGGCGGGCAACCAGGCGACCGTCCAGGCCATCGTGGTCCAGCGCAAGCTGAGCGTCGAGCAGGCCGAGAGCATCGCCCAGCGGCTGGCCAGGGCGATGGCGGGCTGGGGCACCGACGAGGAGGCCATCTACGGCGCACTGTCGGGTCGGACGCCGAGCGACTACGCGGAGATCGCCGCCGCCTACAGGCGAGGCGAGCTGGGCGACAGCCACGACCTGGACGCGGACCTCGCAGACGAGCTGACCGAGTCGGAGCTGGCGAGGGTCCGCCGGCAGCTCGAGAGCACGCCGGAAACCAGCGGCATGAACGCGGGCCAGCAGGCGGCCGCGACGGACGAGCGAGCGAAGGCCATCGCAGAACAGCTTCGCGATGCCATGGCGGGCCTTGGCACCGAGGAGGACCAGATCTGGAACGCGCTGGAGGGCCGATCGCCGGACGAGATCACCGCGATCAAGCGCGAGTACCGCAAGCTCACCGGCCACCACCTCGACCGCGATTTCATGGACGACCTGTCCGGCTCGGACCTGCGAAGGGCGCTGGAGCTGGTGGGGATCCGGGCCACGGGTGACTTCGAGAACTCCATCCGCCAGGAGATGACCGAGGGTATCGTCACGGCCGGCACCGGCAAGTTCGAGTGGATGCTCGAGCCAGAGCAGCTCCGGGTCGAGGTCGCCGTCCACTTCAAGCCCGACGACGGCGTGACCGTGCCCCTGGCCGACTGGAACCGGAGGGTCCACGACAAGTGGGACCAGTTCGCCGCCGTGGAGCCTGGCGGGACGAAGATCCCGATCAACATCTCGATGCGCTCCGACGATGGTGGCGACCACACGGTGGCCGTGCACAAGAACACCGATCCGGATCCCGCCAACTGGTGGAAGGACCGTGCGGACGCCGGCAACTGGTATCTGAGGATGAAGGACAGCACGGTGCCCCACGAGTTCGGGCACCTGGTCGGCCTGCCCGACGAGTACCAGCGGACCGGCGCGGACTACCGGAAGATCGTCGGCGAGCCCGCGGCCGGCCCGTCCAACGAGTCCGGCCAGACCTTCGAGGAGATCGCCGTCCAGGTCCACAACAGCCTGTATCTCGACGACGCGGCGCAGCGTGCCCCGTCCACGACGGCGATCCTCTCGCAGGTGGGCCTGATCAAGAGCGGCGTGCCGCAGCAGGGCGAGTTCGCGCAGGGCGTCAAGAAGGCCTATGACGCCAAGTACGCCGGCATGCTGAGCAAGAACCTCGTGGAGGCGATGCGTGACAAGCTGCCCGAGGGCAGCAAGTGGACGATCCAGACGGTGTTCTCGTTTGCGAGCCGGAGCATCATGGGCGACCCGGGGGGCCTCGGGGGCTCGACCGAGCACGACCACGCGGTGGAGCCACGCCACATGCGCCATTTCCTGGACATCGTCCGCCGGTCCTACCCTGACAAGACCTGGACGGTGGCCCCGAAGTGACGATGCTCCGCCTCTCCCGTCTGTCCGACGCGCCGCCGCCCGCGCGCGAGCTGCTCGAGGTGGCCGACGACGGCACGCTCTCGGGCTGGCGCTCGCAGGGCCCCGGCATTGGCCGCTTCGGCGGGTCCGCCCCCGACATCGATGGGCTCCGGGCGCTGATCGGAGCGGCTGTCGCCACGCCGGAGCCCGAGATCGGACGCCTGTCCCTCGATGCGACGATCGAGTCGCTGGAGGCG
Organism: uncultured Chloroflexia bacterium; assembly: GCA_963716025.1. Lineage (GTDB taxonomy): Bacteria > Chloroflexota > Limnocylindria > Limnocylindrales > CSP1-4 > CAIXZV01. The sequence goes on along the minus strand of CAVQSY010000014.1, from coordinate 12,270 downwards.
GACGGCCGTTCGGCGCGCTTCAGCGTCCACACGACCCCTGACGGACCCTGGGGAGCGCTCCTGCTCGCCGCGCGGAGCCTGCTCGACGACACGCTCCCGTCGGCACCCGTGGCCACGCTCGCCCTGGTGATCGACGAAGGCAGGGGTCTCCGCCTCGAGCACCGCGGCAGCGACCCGGTCGCGGTCGAGCTCGGCAGCGCCTGGGCGGAGATGACGCGATGGCGGGACGGCACGCCGGTGGGCAGCAGCGAGGCACGCGGCATCGGGCTGGGTCGGGTCGAGGCGGGTCCAGGCTGGTCCGCCTTGATCGCCATGGACGTCCCGGCCGGTGAGGCGGGCGATCTGCTCACGGCGTCCGCCTGGTTCGTGGCCGAGGACACCGGCATCTACGTGCCGGTCGTGCTCACCGGGCGGGCGAGCACCGGATAGCCCGGCGGCGGCTACTCGTCGAGCAGGTGCATGTAGGACCCGAACTCGGCCTCCACCGTCAGCCGTCCCAGCTTGCGGTACTCGCGCTCCGTGCCCCGGATGAGGTCGGCCATGGCGATCGGCCGCCCGGCCGCGGCGGCGAAGTAGGCGGCGGAGACGCAGATGTTCCGGATGTTGCCGCCCGGGAAGCGGAACTGCCGGGCGAGGAAGGCGAGATCCAGCTCGCCCTCGCGCGGGACGCGCTCCGGGAGGTTGCGCACCCAGAGCCGGAGGCGATCCTCCTCCTCGGGCAGCGGGAAGTCCACGATCGCGTCCAGACGGCGGGTGAAGGCCTCGTCCACGTTGGCGCGCAGGTTGGTGGTCAGGATGGCGATGCCGTCGAAGCGCTCCATCCGCTGGAGCAGGTAGGCGACCTCCACGTTGGCGTACCGGTCGCGCGCGTCCTTGACCTCGGAGCGCTTGCCGAACAGGGCGTCGGCCTCGTCGAACAGCAGGACGCCGTTGACCCCGTCGGCCTCGGTGAAGATCCGGTCGAGGTTCTTCTCGGTCTCGCCGATGTACTTGTCGATCACGGTGGAGAGGTCGATCACGTACAGGTCCAGGCCGAGGTCGCCGGCGAGGACCTCCGCCGACATCGTCTTGCCGGTGCCGGAATCGCCGGCGAACAGGGCTGTCACCCCGCGACCACGGGCCGTGGTGTGCCCCATCCGCCAATCGCCGATGACCCGGTCGCGGTGCCTGGCGCGGGCGGCGATCTCGCGCAGCTGGGTGTCCACGGCCCGGGGCAGGATCAGGTCGTCCCAGCCCGCCACGGGCTCCACCCGGCGGGCCAGGCGCTCGAGACCGGCGGCGTTCTGGGCGCGGGCGCCAGCGGCGATATCGAGCGGCTCGAGGTCGCGGGCGGCGGCGACGGCCGCGCGATGGGCCGCGCGGGCGGCCCGGACGACCTGCTCCGGGCCGAGCCGGAATGCCCGGGTCGCCGTGGCCGGGTCGAACGCCAGCGGCGCCGACCCGTTGAGCGCACCGACCCACAGCTCGTGGCGCTGCGCCTCGTCGGGTACCGGCGCATCCAGCACCAGCGGCACCTCCCGGCTCCATGCCGGGTCCCAGCCCCGGGTGCCCACCAGGACCACGGGCGACCGGGCCTCACCGAACGCGCGGACGCCCGCGGCACCCCGCTCGACGATCGCCTCCACGGGCCCCGCGATGAGGCCCGCGCCACGGAGCCTCGCCTCGCGAGTCGCGGCTTCGGCGATCGTCCGAGGCTCGTCGGTTGACCGCAGGCGCGACAGATCCACGTCGACCGCCGGGCGTCCCAGCACGGCGAACGCCGCGCGGGCCAGGGCGCGGCCGGATCCGCCGCCCGCCTGGCGGACATACACCAGCGGCACGCCGGCATCGAGGGCTCGCGCCAGCACCGCGGCATCGCCAAACCGCACCTCTCCTGGCTCGCCCAGCAGAGGGGCGACCATCGGGTCGGGCGCATCGTCACCCAGGAGGTGGGCCGCCACCCGGTCCGGGACCCGCAGCGGCCGGGTGAGAAACGGCCGGTCGGTGTCCTCCACGAGCAGCAGTCCCCCCTCCACCAGGGCGCCCTCCGGCCCGAGCCTGGACCTCGCGGGACCAGCGCCGGCGAGCTCCGAGCCACCGACCAGCTCGAGCGCGAGGCCGGCGCTTGCCCGGCGCCTCGAGACGTCATCGTGGAGGTAGCCGTACAGGCGCTCGAAGCGCGGGTCGAGGTCCGGCGCAAGCGCGATGAGCAGCAGGTCGACGTCGAGGGCGTCGAGGCCGAAGGTCCGGGCCAGCCGTGCGAAGCCGCAGGTCCGCTCCCGCCGCCTCGGCGGTGTCGGCATCGAGCTCGGCGGCGGCCAGCTCCTCGGCGTCGATGGCGGCCGCGGCGAGGACCGCGGCCCGGATCTCGGCACCCGGGTGGCCGTCGGCCCCCAGGAGCCGGTCGACCTGGTCTTCGCTGATGTACAGGCCCCGGAATCGGTCCTCGGGATCCGGATCCACCGCGCGGCGGCGCTCGACGGCAGCCCGGACGCGGGCCTCGAGACGAGCGAGGCGGCGGTACAGGTGGGTGAGCGACGGATCCGATCCCTGCGCCGGCGGCCCCTCATCCGTTGCGGCGGGCGATGGTGTCCCGCCGCCCCGCGCCCGTGCGCTCACGACCGGGAGCCGCGCACCCGCAGCCTGACGCCGCCCGCCTGCTCGCCCTTGCTGCCCTTGAGCGCGGGGACCGTCTCCTCGGCCACCGGTCCAGGATCGGCGACCCCAGGCCGCTTCCCGCGTCGCGATCCGCCCATCGACTCCTGCGCACCACTCGGGCTCGCGAGCCCGATCGTCGGACCGGCGGTGACCGGCGGCCCGTAGTGGCTGTCGGCATTGGGGAGCACGGGCGCGATGACCACCAGGTCCAGCGACGGCTTGAGCTCGCCACCCAACGCCGACCAGATGTCGGCGAGGGACCGCTCCTGGGTCTCGGGCTGCCCGACCTCGAGATAGACGGGGAGGTCCGCCTCGTCAGCGATCCCCCGAGGTTGCCCGGCTTGAGCATCGGGTTCTTGAGCATGCACAACAGCAGCGACGAGAGCAGGCGGTGCTCGTCCTCGGGCCGCTGGGTCCACGCGGTCACCAGGTAGGCCAGCCGGAATTGGCGGGCCGGCTGCCTGCGGCCCGAGACCTGCCCGTCCGCGCCGCGCTGGTCCTCCCAGTTGGGGACGCGGCGCTGGAGATCCTCGCGGATGTCGTACAGGTAGAGGTTGACGCACGGACCGCTGCGCCGGGCGACCCAGTCCTTGGTCGGCGCATCGAACACGAGGTCCACCGACGAGCCGTTGAGGGCATCCCGGCGGACCAGCTTCTCGAGGAGCTGGTCGACATCGTGGATCACGCATGGATCGTCCGCCGCGCGCGCGAGACCCGCCACCCGCCGCCGGGCATGCGAGCGGGCAGCCCTCGCTGCCCCTTCGGGCACCTGCCGCCGCCCTGCCGCGCGCCCCCTCGAACCTTGTTCGCGCCCGCCGGGGGTGCGAGCGTCCAAGCGTCGGGATCCACCCCACAACGGGAGAGGCCACGCATGCCGAACTATCTGTCACCCGGCGTCTACGTCGAGGAGGTGGAAGCCGGGTCGCGTCCGATCGAGGGCGTCGGCACGGCGGTCGCCGCGTTCGTCGGGCTCGCCGGTCGCGGGCCCGCCAACACCCCCACGCTCGTGACGAACTGGAACCAGTTCACGTCCGTGTTCGGGGACTTCGTCGAAGGCTCCTACCTGGCGCACGCCGTCTACGGCTACTTCCTCAATGGCGGCGGTGCCGCCTACGTGGTCCGCGTCGGCGCCGACGGCGTCATGCCAACCGCGTCCGCAGAGCTGCCCAGCGCGGCCGAGAAGGGCAAGCCCGCGTTCCGCGTCGCCGCCCTGGAGTCGGGCCCGGCCGGCAACGATCTGAGCGTCGAGCGTCGAGCCGCGAGCGAGGACGCCGAGGGCGCCTTCAAGCTCGTCGTGAAGCAGGGCAGCAAGGTTGTCGAGACCTTCGACAATGTCACTGCCGGCAAGGGCAAGACCAGCGTCGTGACCGCCGTCAAGGAGCAGTCGAAGACGATCGTGATCGAGGAGGTTGGCGGCGCCCTCGCGGTCCCGTCGACGGGCTCGGTGAGCCTCGCCGGTGGCGGCGCGGCAGTTCCGGCCCGCGTCACCCCCGAGGACTATGTCGGCGACTCGTCGGACCGGACCGGCTTCGCCGGCCTCGAGGCCGTCGACGAGGTCACGATGCTGACCGTCCCCGACCTGATGGCCGTCTACCAGCAGGGCGATCATCGATCTCGAGGGTCTCCAGGCGGTCCAGCTGGCGATGATCGCGCACTGCGAGCTGATGGGCGACCGGGTCGCCATCCTCGACCCGCCGCCGAGCCTCAACGCGCAGCAGGTCAAGGAGTGGCGGGTCGACAAGGCCGGCTACGACTCCAAGTACGCGCGCTCTACTGGCCGTGGATCAAGGTCTTCGATCCGCCGCACGGGCCAGGCCAGTTCGTGCCGCCGTCCGGCCACGTCGCCGGCGTCTGGGCCCGCAACGACGACCCCGTGGCGTCCACAAGGCGCCCGCCAACGAGGTCGTCCGCGGCGCCCTCGCGCTGGAGCTCGACATCACCAAGGGCGAGCAGGACCAGCTTGAACCCGACGGCATCAACTGCATCCGGGCCTTCCCGGGCCGCGGCATCCGCGTCTGGGGCGCGCGCACGCTGTCGCAGCGACCCGTCCTGGCGCTACCTCAACGTCCGCCGGCTGTTCAACTACGTCGAGGAGTCGATCCTCGAGGGCACCCAGTGGGTCGTCTTCGAGCCGAACGACATCCGGCTCTGGGGGCGGGTCAAGCGCACCATCAACGCGTTCCTGCTGCGCATCTGGCGCGACGGCGCGCTGTTCGGGGCGACGCCGGAGGAGGCCTTCTACGTCAAGTGCGACGAGGAGACCAACCCGCCCGAGGTCAGTCGACGCCGGCCAGCTCATCGTGCGAGATCGGCATCGCGCCGGTGAAGCCGGCCGAGTTCGTGATCTTCCGGATCGCCCAGTTCTCGGGGTCGCCGGACAGCGAGTAGTCGACCACCCCTGACCACGGCGACCTCCCGGAGGCACAGATGCCCACGACCGATCCCCTTCTGCAAGGAAACGTACTGCTCGACCTCGACGGCGTCGGTGTCGTCGCGAACTCAGCTCCGTCTCGGGAGATCTCGAGCGAGGTGGAGGTCGTCGACGCCCTATGACACCGAGCAGGGCAAGCTCTACATCGGCAAGTTGCCGGGCAAGCCGAAGCCGCCGACCATCACGCTCAAGCGCGGCCTCACTGGCGCCACCGCAGCTCTGGGACTGGCATCAGGTCGCGGTCATGCAGGGCACGCCGGACCGACGCAACGGCTCGGTGATCATGATGAGCACCTCGGCGAAGAGGTCCTCCGCTACAACTTCACCAACGCCTGGTCTCCAAGCTCAGCCGCTCGAGGGCGGCGCCAACCAGGGCGTCCTGATCGAGGAGGCGTCGCTCGTCTGCGAGAGCCTGAGCAAGGGCTAGGCCGGTTCCATGACCGCCGCGGCCTCGCCCGAGATCCCGATCGAGCGCGGGAGCGCGAGCGTGTCCGACGCCCTTCGCACCGAGTTCGCGTTCGTGCTGCCGCGCGGCTATGTCGACGGGCCGGGACGGTCCATCGCGAGGGCGTCATGCGCCTCGCGACGGCCCGGGACGAGATCATCCCCCAGCGCGACCCGCGCGTGCGGGAGAACGAGGCGTACCTGACGGTGCTCCTCCTGCTCGCGGGTGATCACCCGCCTCGGCTCGTGGCCAGGTCCACCCGGGCGTCGATCGAGAACCTATTCGCCTCCGACCTGGCGTTCCTGCAGGACCTGTACCGACGGATCAACCCAGGAGGGCACACCCAGGTCGCCGTGACCTGCCCGGCCTGCCAGCCACGAGTTCACCGTCGACCTGGCGGGTGAGCGGCGCCTGGGGGAATCGTGACGTACGCGACCGACCGGCTCTTCGAGGAGGTCGCGTACGTGGCCTATCACTTCCACTGGTCGATGGACGAGATCATGGACCTGGAGCACGCCGACCGGCAGCGCTTCGCGGCCGAGATCTCGAGCATCAACCGCGTCTGACCGAGGAGGAGTAGCGCGTCATGCGTCTGCCCTGGCCGTTCGGCCGCAGGTCGCCGTCGGATGGGCCTTCCTGGCCGCACCGGAGGGGGCCTCGCCGTCGGCCCCGTCCGGCGCCGAGACCTGACGGCGCCGCCCACCGGCGCCTGGACATCGCTGCCCCCCATCCAGCGGACCGTCGGCGACCTCACCGCCTAACGCGCCCAGCTCCACGTTCCTCGACGGGGTTCCGGGCCACCGGCCGTTGCTGCTGATCGTGCAGGCGCTGGCGCACGACGCTGGCTTCTGCGCCTCCGGGCCTCGTGCTCGCCAAGCCGTCTCCGGTGCCAAGCCTGACCTCTCACGCACCGACGCCCGTCCAGCGCCGCGCTGCTGCGCAGTGCCTGGGGGTCGTCCCCGAGACGTGGTCCGAGCCGGAGCCGACGGCCGAGAGCGGACCGCCGGCGCGACGGCTCCCGGCGGTATCCGCGAAGTGCCACTGTCACCCCGTCGCCGCTGCCGTTGACCCAGGCGCCGGCCGTCGCCACGCCCGTCGCCCAGCGATCGGGCGCGGGCGCACCGCGGCCCTCGTCGCGCGGGGCGCCGAGCCCGGCCGGCGCGAGCAGCCCGGGGGTCGCCTACTCCCGGCCCTTGCCGGCCCCACGCGGCACGGGTCCCTCGCGACCCGGCCGCTGGGCGGAGCACCCGACGAGCCCCGCTCCGACGCCCGGCCTCGGGGCGCCGCTGCCGTCAGCCACGCCCGCGGCCGCCTCCCTGGGCACGCCGGCCCCCGCGCTCACGTCCTCACCTGCCTCAACGGCGCCACGACCCATCGGAGACGGACCTCCGGCCGCAGCCGCCGCGAGCGCGGGCTCGTCCCCAGCGACCGGGGTCGCACAGCGACGCGCGGGTCTGGGCAGCCCGATGACGTCGGCACCGGTCACCTCGGTCAGCCGACGCCCGCCGATGACCCTGGCGCCGGGGCGGCCGTCGCCCGGGATCGCTGACGCGCCGGAGGGCCCGGCCTGGTCGCTCGAATCCGACGCCGCGCCGACGCCGGCATCGGCTCCCGGCCAGGCGCCTCGCCCGCTGCCGGTGCTGCCCGTCTCGAGGCGGGCGACCCAGTCCCCTGCCCCGGCGGCTAGTCCCGGCGAGCGCGAGCACGCCCACTCGTCGCCCGAGATAGGGAGGCGCCCCGGACGCGGCGCGTCCGCCCTCGCGGCTGGCCGGGCCTCGCGCGCGGCTGGTCAGACCCCGCCCGCGATCCGGCCCACCCTCGGCGCCCGCCCGCTCCGTCCGGTAGAGGCCCAGCGTGAGGCCTCTGGCGGCGGGCCCGGCGGACCGGCCGAGCCCCCCCACGCCCGGTCCCGTGGCCGCTCACTGGTCATCCGGAGGCGACCTCCCGGCCACGATCGATGCGCTGCCGCGGACGTGGACGGCCGAGGAACCGGTTCCCCTCCAGCGACTGGCCCTGCCCCATCCCGGGCCGACGCCCGCCCCACAGGGAAGTCCGCCCGCCATGCGCGAGATCGTCTTCCGCCGCCGGGTGTCCCGGCGGCCGCGTTGCCGACAGGCGCGGCGGAGGCATTCAGATCCGGTCATCGGGCGGTCGGCGGTGACACCCGCCCCGAGCGGGCGCCAGGGAACGTCACCGCCGGCGCGCCGGACCGTCGAGCCAGCCCTCAACCTCGCGCGCCCGAGCCCGTCGGCGACGGTCACCGTCCCAACCCCGTCCGTCTCACCGGTGGCGCCGGTCCAGCGGATCGTCAATTCGCCCTCCGCCAGCTCCCCGGCTCCCGTCGTCCAGGCGACGCGGCCCGGCCCCTCGACCGTGCCCGACATCTCCGTCACCCCCGTCATCCAGCGGATCGACGGTTCCGCCCGCGCCCCAACCGGGAATTGACGGTGGTGCCAGGTCCGACAGGGGACTCGACGAGCTGGCGCAGGCGCTGTTCGGCCGGCTCCGCACCCGCCTCCGCACTGAGGTCATCCACGAGCGTGAGGCCCGCGGCCTCGGCTTCGACGCCTTCTAGCAAGGAGCACCCATGGGCGATCCCGCCATCAGCGTGTTCTACAACGTCACGATCGACGGCTTCATTCCGCTCGGCTTCTGGACCAAGGTCGACGGGCTCGGGATGGAGTACGAGGTCTTCGAGTACCGCGAAGGCGGCGTCAACGGCTACATGCACAAGCTCGTCGGACCGGTGAGGTTCACCAACTTGCGGCTCTCGCGACCCCGTGGACGCCACGTCGCCCGCCCTGATGATGTGGCTCCAGAGCAACCAGATGATGGTGTTGCCGCACACCATGGCGATCACGGCCATGACCGCAGCTGGGGAGGCGATCACCGCCTGGAACCTGGTCGGCGCGGTGCCCGTGAAGTGGACGGGGCCGTCGCTGGACGTGATGAGCAGCAACGACCTCGCGACCGAGACGCTCAAGATCGCGTACCAGGAGATCAGCCTCATCGGCGGGCTGGCGAGTGCGCTCGCCGGCGCGGTGAGCGGCGCCATCTCTGGCTCCGTCTCCGCGAGCATCTCGTTCTGAGGCCGATGCGATGGTGATGGCCGCCGCGGGCGCCGCGGCAAGCTTCGTCGGCGATGCCCTGGGGTTCATGAAGCCCACCAAGGCCAAGCTGGTGTGCAAGGACGACAACCTGCCCGACGGCTACGCGCCGCTCAAGGTCATGTTCAACCCGACCGAGTACACCCTCAAGACGGCGGCCAAGGTGACCCGGACCGACAGCCCGGCGACCCCCGGCGGCACCGCGCAGTTCGCCGGGACCGACGCGATCACCCTGAGCCTGACGCTGTTCCTCGACGCGTACTCCGAGCCCGATGGGGACGTCACGCCCAGGGTCTCCACCCTGCTCGGCTGGACGTATCCGACCAGGGCGACCGCCGGCGAGGGACCGACCGCCCACCCGATGCCGCCGCAGGTCGGGGTCTCGACTGGGGCAACACGCAACTCAAGACCTTCTTCGGCTACATCACCAACCTCTCGGTCAAGTACACGGTGTTCCGCATGGACGGCACGCCCGTGCGGGCGACGGTCGAGCTGACGATCGTCGGCCAGAGCGAGAAGCTGGCCCGCACCAACCCGACCTCGCACGCGATCGACAGCCGGCGCGTCCGGACCCTGACCGACGGGGACACGCTCCAGTCGATCGCGCATCGCGAGCTCGGCAAGGCTGCCTACTGGCGAGCGGTCGCGGAGCTCAACGGCATCGACGATCCGCAGCGCGTGTCCTCCGGCACGGTCCTCCTGATCCCGAGCCTCGCCGACGCGGCCCGGGGCCGCTGAGCCGCGCCGTGCCGACCACCACTGCCTCCATCCAGCGCATCGTCGAGATCGACGGCGCCGCCCTCGCGGCGGACGTTGACCGCCAGCTGGAGAGCGTGCTGGTGGTGGACCGGATGGCGGCGCCCGACATGTTCACCCTGGTATTCCGGGATCCGACGCGGGACATCCTCTCGCAGGCCGGGCTCGAGATCGGCAAGAAGGTGACGATCTCGGCCGCGTCGGTACCATCGGACACCCCGGAGGCGCTGATCACGGGCGAGGTCACCTCCATCGAGGCCGAGTACGACACGATGGGGACGCGGGCCGTCGTTCGCGGCTACGACAAGTCACACCGCCTGGCTGCCGGCCGCAAGACCGCCACCTTCCAGAACACCAAGTACTCCGACATCGCGCAGCGGATCGCGCGGGCGACGCAGGCTTCCAGGCCGACGTCGACACGTCGGACGGGACCTACGAGCACGTGTTCCAGGTGAACCAGTCGGACCTCGACTTCCTGTACGGGCTCGCCCGCGAGATCGGCTTCGACTGCCGAGTAGACGACGAGACGCTGCTATTCAAGAAGCCGGTCGAATCCGCCGCTGGGCCGGGCGAGGGCGACCTCTCGAGTTCCGATCCGGTCCAGCTGGTGTGGGGTGCCAACCTGCTCGAGTTCCGGGCTCGCATGAGCGCCGTCGCCCAGGTCGCGAAGGTCGAGGTGCGCGGCTGGGACCCGGCCGCAAAGGAAGCCGTGCTCGGCACCGCCGATGCGACCGCGACGAATGCCGAGCTGACGACGTTCGCCGCCGACCTCGCCGAGAAGGTCGGCGGACGGACGCTGGTCGTCGTCAACCACGGCGTCGAGACCCAACAGGCCGCCGACCAGCTGGCCCGGGCGCGAGCGGAGCAGATCGGCAGCGCCGGGTTCGAAGCCACCGCGGTGGCCGGGGCCATCGGCCGCCGGCGCTCAAGGCCGGCATCGCCGTCAGCGTCTCGGGCATCGATCCGGCCCTCGCCGGCAAGTGGGTGATCTCCGGCTCCCGCCACGAGTTCGGCGCGGGCGCCTATCGCACGTCGCTGGAGTTCACGGGGCGGCAGGACCGTTCGATCCTGGGCCTGGTCAGCCAGGGAGCCGCGGGGATGCCGGAGCGCCTGCCGGGCGTGGTGATCGCGCTGGTCGACGACAACGACGACCCGGAGGGCATGGGCCGGGTGCGGCTGCGGTTCCCGTGGATGGGCGAGGACGCCGTGTTCGTTCCGGGCCCGCGTCGCGATGCCCGGGGCCGGCAAGGACTACGGGATGGTCTGGATGCCGCAGGTGGACGACGAGGTGCTGGTGGCCTTCGAGCACGGCGACTCGTCGCGGCCGTTCGTGATCGGCGGGCTGTGGAACGGCACCGACACCGCCCCGCTCGGCGACTCGTCGTCGACTCCGGGAAGGTGAAGCGTTCGGGGTTCGTCTCGAGGAGCGGCCACAAGCTGGTGTTCTTCGACGACGCGGGCCAATCCGGGATCGCGTTGATCAGCTCGAATGACAAGTTCCGGATCTCGCTCAACGAGACCAGCGGCGAGATCCACGTCGTACTTCGACGGCAAGCTCCTGCTCGAGGGGACCGGCGACGTCGAGGTGAAGACGCAGGGCAACTTCAAGGTCGACGCATCCGGCGTCGAGATCAAGGCGTCGGGCCAGACGGCCATCAAGGGTGCCACCGTGGCACTCAACTAGGGGTAGGCGGACATGGCACAGCCGCTCGTCATGGGCGACAAGATCCAGGGCCAGTGCGCGATCCACCAGGTCCCAACCCGGCGTCCGGGGCACCGCAGCCCTCCCCTGCCCCGATGCCGTTCTCGCGCCCCTGCTGTCCGGCTCGAAGCGACGGTGACCATCGGCGGCAAGCCCGTGGCCGTCATGGGTTCGTCCGGCGACAACCTGCCGCCCCACGTCGGCCTGCACCCAGCCGACCCGTACATGGTGCCCACCATGCAGGAGGGCAAGGTCATCTCCGGCAGCCCCACCGTCACGGCCGGCGGCAAGGCCGTGGCCACCAGCGCCTCCAGGTTTCGATGTGCGCCCAGGTGCCCGGCCAGCCCGTGGCCACCGTGAGCGACGTGACGGTCGCGTGAGGAGCGGGACATGAGTGACGAGTTCATCGGGCGGGGCTGGGCGTTCCCGCTGCGCACCGACAGCACGGGTGGCATCGCGCTCGTCTCTCGCGAGCGCGAGATCGAAGAGGCGATCCGGCTCATCCTGGGCACCTCGCCCGGGAGCGCCGATGCGCCGAGTTCGGCTGCCGCATCAGCGAGTACGTCTTCGCGTCCGCCGATGGCGGCACCGCGTCCAGCATCGCGGCGGAGGTCAAGGCCTCGCTCCGGCGCTGGGAGCCGCGGATCGACGTCGAGGACGTCATCGTCTCGTTCGACGCGCGCGACGCCAGCGTCCTGTACATCGACATCCGCTACGCGATCCGCCGGACCAACGACCGGCGCAACCTCGTCTTCCCCTTCTACGTGATCCCGGGAGGAGACTGACCATGGCCCTGCCGGTCCCCAACCTCGACGACCGCCGCTTCCAGGACCTCGTGGACGAGGCGAAGCGGCTCGTCCAGCAGCGGTGCCCCGAGTGGACCGACCACAACGTCTCCGACCCGGGCGTCACGCTCATCGAGCTGTTCGCCTGGATGACGGACCAGGTCGTCTACCGGCTCAACCGGGTGCCCGACCGGAACTACGTCAAGTTCCTCGAGCTCATCGGCGTCAGCCTCTTCCCGCCCACGGCGGCGCGAACGACCGACTCACGTTCTGGCTGGCTGCCCCCCAGCCGACCACGGTGACGATCAACGCGGGCACCCAGGTCGCCACGCTGCGGACTGACTCCTCCGAGGCGATCGCGTTCGCCACGATCCAGGATCTCGCGATCATCCCCTGCTCGCTGGCGC
>CAVQSY010000013.1:0-9982 GCA_963716025.1 uncultured Chloroflexia bacterium | reverse complement strand
GCGAACCGGGAGTACCTCGAGGCCCTGCTGGGGCGCGCTGGCGCCGGCCGGATGAGCGCAGGCACCCCTCCGGCCTCCCCGCCGGGGTCCTCGCCCGCAACCGGGCCCTTCGCGGACCTCGAGGCGCTCGCCAGGCGCGGACGCCTCCACGTCATCGAGACCGTCGCCCACTCGGGGGCCGGCCATGTCGGCGGCCCGCTGTCCGCGATGGACCTGCTGGTGGCGCTCTACTTCCGCGCGATGCGGATCGACCCGGCCCGCCCGGACTGGCCCGAGCGCGACCAGTTCGTGCTGTCGAAGGGCCACAGTGCCATCGCGCTGTACACGGTGATGGCGATGCGCGGCTACTTCCCCGAGGAGGAGCTGCTGACGTTCGACAAGGCAGGCAGCCGGCTCCAGGGTCACCCGGACATGCTCAGGCTGCCCGGGCTGGACTCCTCGACGGGCTCGCTGGGGCAGGGGATCTCGATCGCGCTTGGCCTGGCCATGGGCACCCGACGCCGCGGGCTGCCGAGCCACGTGTTCGCGATGCTCGGCGACGGCGAGATGCAGGAGGGCCAGGTCTGGGAAGCGGTGCACGTCGCTCCCCGGTACGGCGCCGGCAACCTGACGATGATCGTGGACTGGAACGGCATGCAGCAGTACGGCTGGCCGCTCGACGAGGGCGAGGAGCACCGCGGGAACCGGCGCGATCCATGGGCCGGCGTCAACCTCCGCGGGGCGTTGGAAGCCTTCGGGTGGCGCGTGCTCGAGATCGACGGCCACGACTTCGGCCAGATCCTCGCGGCCTGCGAGGACGCGCGGTCCACGGGCCCGGGTGAGACGCCGACGGCGATCCTCGCCCACACGGTCAAGGGCCGCGGCATCTCGTTCACCGAGGGTCGCTCCGAGTGGCACGCGCGCCCGGCGACCGCCGAGGAGACCGAGGCCGCTCGACGCGAGCTCGACTGGGAGGGACGCGTGCCGTGAGCAAGCCGCAGCGCGACGTGTGGGCCGAGACCCTGGTGGAGCTGGGGGCCACCAACCCCGACATCCTGGTCATGGACGCGGACCTCGGAACCTCGACCAAGGCCGACAAGTTCGCCGCGGCGTACCCGGACCGCTTCCTGCAGATGGGGATCGCGGAGCAGGGGATGGTCGGAACGGCGGCCGGGCTCTCGTTCTGCGGCTACGTGCCGTGGCTCAGCTCGTTCGGGATCTTCTTCACCAACCGGGCGCTGGACCAGGTCCGCATGGCGCTGGCCCAGACGCACGCCAACGTCAAGATCGGTGCGGCCTACACCGGGCTGCTGGCCGGGCTTGCCGGCAAGACCCACGTCGACATCAGCGACCTCGCGGTGGTGCGCGCCATGCCCGGGATGACGGTCCTGGCGCCCGTCGATGCCGCCGAGACGGCCGCAATGACCCGCTGGGCGACCGCGACGCCGGGACCCGTGTACCTGCGCCTGAGCCGTGAGGCCGGTCCCGACGTGTTCGGGCCGGACCACGTGTTCGAGCCGCGCCGGGTGGTGCGGCTCCGCGAAGGGGGGGACGCGCTGCTGATCTCGACCGGACAGCAGACCGCCCGGACGCTCGCGGCGGCCGAGCTGCTGGCGGCGGACGGGTTGTCCGCGGCCGTGCTGCACGTGCCCTCGATCAAGCCCTGCGACGAAGAGGCCATCGCCGCGATCGCGGCCGACGCGACCGTGGTGGTGACGGTGGAGGAGCACACGGTGATCGGCGGGCTGGGCGGGCTCGTGGCCGAGATCCTGGCCACGCACCAGCCGCGGCCCATGGTCCGGATCGGCATCGAGGACACATGGGGCGAATCGGCGCCCAACGCGTGGCTGCTCGAGCGGCATGGCCTGACGCCCGAGGCCATCGCTGACCGAGTCCGGAGGATCTGGGCCGACCGCTAGGCCAGCGGCCCAGGCGCGAACTCGCCGGCGGGGGACCGAGAGGCCCGAGAACAGGGGGCCACCGGCCCGATGGCGCGAACTCGCCGGATGCCCCATCATCCCCGGGTTGCAGGCTTAGAGCGAGAAGGTTGCCGCCGGGTCGACCCTGGCCAAAAAGGGGTTGACGTGACGCGCCGACTCACCTAACCTTGCAATCGATTACGCGGCGTAATCGTTTCCGTGACCTTGGAGGGTCCGACCGGCACGGAACGATCGGCGAGACGTGATCGACCAAGCCATATTGGCGGAGGAGAAGACGACACATGGACCTCAAGATCACGGGACGCGTCGCTGGCCTGATGGTCGCCGGCGCGCTCATCCTGGGCGCCTGCGGCGGCGGCGAGGCCTCACCGGCCCCCGAGAGCATGGCCCCCGAGAGCATGGCGCCGGCCGGCGACATCACGATCGGCGTCGCGTTCCCGAACAGCGACACGTTCCTGAGCCGCGTCCAGGACGGCATGAAGGCCAAGGCCGATGAGCTCGGCGTCAGCGTGACGATCACGGACGCCAAGGACGACACGGCAGCCCAGCTGACGCAGGTCGAGAACTTCGTCTCGCAGGGCGTCGACGCGATCATCGTGGTCCCGGTCGACACCAGCGCCGCGGGCCCGATGACCGCCGCCGCGCAGGCAGCCGGCATCCCGCTCGTCTACGTCAACCGCAACCCCGAGCAGGCGGGCGTTCCGTACGTCGGTTCCGACTCGCTGTACGCGGGCACCGTCGAGATGGAAGAGCTTGCCAAGCTGGCCGGTGGTGTGGGTGAAGTCGTCATCCTCCAGGGCCAGGTCACCAACGAGGCCGCGGTCCTGCGGACCCAGGGCTGCAACGACGTCGTCGGCCTGAACCCCGACATGTCGGTCGTCGCCACCCAGGCCGGCGACTGGGATCGCGCCAAGGGCCAGGCCATCACCGAGAACTGGATCCAGTCCGGCACCCTCAAGGCCGGCATGGTCGTCTGCGCGAACAACGACGAGATGGCGCTGGGCGCGATCAACGCGCTCAAGGCCGCGAACCTCCTCGACTCCGTCTTCGTCGGCGGCGTCGATGCCACCTCCGAGGCCCTCGCCGCCATGCAGGCCGGCGATCTCGAGGTCACCGTCTTTCAGGACGCCAACGGCCAGGGCCAGGGAGGCGTGCAGGCTGCCGTCGACCTGATCAATGGCGTGGCCGTCCCGGACTACGTGGACATCCCCTACGTGCTCGTCACTCCGGCGAACATCGCCGACTACCTGGGCGCCAACTAGGAGCGCGTCTGTCGGCCCCGCCGACTGACGCCCAATCCCGAGTGGTACGGTTCGGAGGCCCGGTTCGCCGGGCCTCCGAACCTAGTTCATGGGCCTGAACGCAGTCGGGGCGCGGGTCACGACAGGCGACAGGCGGGCAGCGCGAGGCACGGGATGAGTGAGGCAGTGCTCCTCCGGATGACGGGGATCTCCAAGTCGTTCCCCGGGGTCCAGGCGCTCGACAACGTCCACCTCGAGGTGGAAGCGGGCACCGTCCACGCCCTGATGGGTGAGAACGGCGCGGGCAAGTCAACGCTGATGAAGGTCCTTGCCGGCATCTACCACGCCGATGCCGGCAAGATCGAGCTCAACGGCAAGCAGGTGCAGGTCCCCGACAGCGCCAAGGCGCTCGGCCTCGGCATCGCAATGATCCACCAGGAGCTGTCCCCGGTCCCGGCGATGACCGTCGCGGAGAACATGTTCCTCGGCCGCGAGCCGGTCAACAGGCTCGGGATCGTCGACAAGGGGCGCATCGTCTCGGGCGCCCAGGCCGTGTTCGACAAGTGGTCGATCGACATCAACCCGCGCCGGGTCATGAAGACCCTGAGCGTCGCCCAGATGCAGATGGTGGAGATCGCCAAGGCGATCTCGACGGACGCCCAGCTGGTCATCATGGACGAGCCCACCTCGGCCATCACCGAGCGCGAGGTCGACCATCTCCACCGGATGATCGGCTCGCTTCGCGAGAGCGGCGTGGCGGTGATCTACATCACCCACAAGATGGACGAGGTGTTCAAGATCGCGGACAAGGTCACGGTCTTCCGCGATGGCAAGCATGTCGCCACCGAGGCCGCCTCCGAGCTCGATCGCCAGAAGCTGATCACGCTGATGGTCGGCCGCGAGCTCACGCACCTGTTCCCCAAGGAGGACGCCGAGATCGGCGAGGTGGTCATGACCGTCCGGGGGCTGGCCCGGCACGGCGTGATCAGCGACATCAGCTTCGACCTCCGCCGGGGCGAGATCCTGGGCCTTGCGGGCCTCATGGGCGCCGGCCGGACGGAGGTGCTCGAGGCCATCTTCGGGGTGACCAAGGTCGATGCGGGCGAGATCACGATCAATGGCAAGAAGGTCTCGATCCAGTCGCCGGCCGATGCGATCGAAGCCGGCATGGGTCTCCTGACCGAGGACCGGAAGCTGACGGGCATCATGGGCGCGTTGTCCGTCCGCGACAACATGACGATCGCCAACCTCAACCGGTTCAGCCCGGGCGGCATTCTCCGCAAGGGCCAGATGGAGGCTGCCTGCACGAGCCAGCGCGATGCGCTCGCGATCAAGACCCCGTCGCTCGCGCAGCTGATCAAGAACCTGTCGGGTGGCAACCAGCAGAAGGTGCTGGTCTCCCGCTGGCTGCTGACACAGCCCGACGTCCTGATGATCGATGAGCCGACGCGCGGGATCGACGTCGGCGCCAAGGCCGAGATCCACCGGCTGATGTCGGGGCTGGCCAAGGAGGGCAAGGCCATCCTGATGGTCTCGTCCGAGATGCCCGAGATCCTCGGCATGAGCGACCGCATCCTCGTGATGGCGGGTGGCCGGATCACCGCGGAGTTCAGCCGCGAAGAAGCGACGCAGGAGAAGGTCCTGGAAGCGGCGACACTCGTCGCTTCGGCGGCCTGAGGCAGGAGAGGCACGATGACTGCAGCAGCGCCGAGCGCGGGCG
Organism: uncultured Chloroflexia bacterium; assembly: GCA_963716025.1. Classification (GTDB taxonomy): domain Bacteria; phylum Chloroflexota; class Limnocylindria; order Limnocylindrales; family CSP1-4; genus CAIXZV01. The sequence goes on along the minus strand of CAVQSY010000013.1, from coordinate 5,102 downwards.
GACTTGTCACCCGGGCATCGGTCGGGGCCTTCGTCCGGAAGTACCTGATCGTCTTCATCTTCCTCGGGATGTGCGTCCTCCTCGCGGTCTTCTCCCCGAACAACTCGTTCCTCAAGCCGCAGAACCTGATCAACGTCGTCCGCCAGATCTCGGTCATCGGGCTGCTGGCGATCGGCGTGTCGCTGTGCATCATCGCGCTGGGCATCGACCTGTCCCTCGGGTCGGTGCTCGGGTTCTCCGCCGTCGTCTCCGCCAGCCTCGTCCAGCAGCCGGGCTGGAAGGAAGCGCTCTACCCCGGCCTCCAGCTGCCGGCGATCGTGGCCGTCATTGCGGGCCTCGGTGCCGGCCTGCTGCTGGGATCCGTGAATGGCGGCTTGATCGCGACATTCAAGATCCCACCATTCATCGCGACCTTGGGCATGATGACGATGGCCCGCGGGTTCGCCTACATCTACTCCAACGGGCGGCCGGTGAGCACGCTCAACGATGACTTCCTGTGGATCGGCGGCGGCGACATCCTGGGGCTGCCGGTCCCGATCATCGTGTTCGTGACGGTGATCATCCTGACCCACCTGATGCTCAACTACACCCGCTTCGGGCGTCACGCCTACGCCATCGGCGGCAACGAGACCGCGGCCCGCGTTTCGGGCGTGAACCTCGGCCGGACGAAGCTGGGCATCTACGCCTTCTCGGGCCTCATGGCGGGCCTCGGCGGCGTGGTGCTCACGGCCCGCGTCCAGTCGGCGACCCCCGCCCTGGGGATCGGCTATGAGCTCGACGCCATCGCCGCAGCCGTCATCGGCGGCACCAGCTTCGCGGGCGGCATCGGGACCGTGTGGGGGACCGTCGTCGGCGCGCTGATCATCGGTGTCATGAACAACGGCCTCGACCTGCTGAACGTGTCCCCGTTCTACCAGCAGGTGGTCAAGGGCATGATCATCATCGTCGCGATCATCATCGACGAGCGCAAGAACCGCTGATCTCGCGCGGCCCGCGACCGCTCACCTCGACCTCCGCGCCTTCGAACCGCCGGGGCCCTCGGGTCCCGGCGGTGCTGTTCCCGGGGCTCCCAGAAGCTGGGGCGAAGGGGCTTCCCTTCTGGCGCGCAATCGATTACATTAGGCGGGTCAGCGTCCGCGCCACCAAGCGTCCGCGCCACCGCGTCCGCGCCATCACCCGCCCGCGCCCACCAAGGAGTTCGCGACGTGAACCTGCAGGTCGACTACCCCAAGCTCCACCTGGGCACTGCCCCGGATTCCTGGGGCGTCTGGAACGCGGGCGACGACCCCCTCCAGACCCCGTGGCAGCGGTACCTCGACGAGGTCGAGCAGGCCGGCTACCAGTACAGCGAGCTGGGCCCGTTCGGCTACCTGCCCACCGATCCGGGCCTGGTCCGCGAGGAGTACGCCAAGCGGGGACTGACGCTCACCGGCGGCACCGTGTTCGTCGGCCTCCACAAGGGCAAGGCGGCGCTCGAGCAGGCCAAGGCCGACTGCGACGCCGAGATGGCGGTGATCGGCCCCAACGGCGCCCGGCACCTGGTGATCCTGCCCGAGGGCTACACCGACTTCGACGGCAACCTGACCGCCAGCCCCACCCTCACCGAGGAGGAGTGGGCGAGCCTCAACACCGGCATGAGCGAGCTCGGCAAGTACGTGACCGACAAGCACGGCGCGGTGCTCGTGTTCCACACCCACGCCGACAGCCACGTGGGCACCCAGGACGAGATCGAGCGCTTCCTCGACGGCACCGATGCCGAGACCGTGCAGCTCTGTCTCGACACCGGGCACGTCGCCTACTGCGGCGCCGACAACCTCAAGCTCATCGCCGACTACCCCGACCGGATCCAGTACGTCCACCTCAAGCAGGTGGACCCGGCGATCCGTGCTCGCGCGATGGAGGAGAAGATGGGCTTTGCTCCGGCCGTGCGCCTGGGCGCCATGGTGGAGCCGCCGTTGGGCGAGCCTGACATGCCGTCGCTGATCGACGCCCTCGCCGCCCTCGACCGCGAGCTGTACTGCATCGTGGAGCAGGACATGTATCCCTGCGACTTCGACCGGCCGCTGCCGATCGCGGTGCGCACCCAGCAGTACTTCAAGACCTGCGGTCTCGGCGCCGGCCGGCCGCTCGGCTGATCCCGACAACCACCCCAAGGCGTCCCCACCACCTCGAAGGAAGGGTGTCTCCCGTGACCATCCGAGTCGGCGTCATCGGTACCGGCCTCATCGGCACCGATCACGCGAACAAGCTCGTCAACGTCATCAACGGCTCCACGGTCAGCGCCGTGACCGACGTCAACCGCGCCCGCGCGGAGCAGGTCGCCGCCGAGCTCGGCCCGGACGTCAAGGTGTTCGACGACGGCATCTCGCTGATCAACAGCGACCTCGTCGACGCCGTGCTGATCTGCTCGATCGGCGAGACGCACGCCGAGTACACCCTGGCCTCGATCGCCGCCGGCAAGCCGGTGATGTGCGAGAAGCCGCTGGCGCCGACCACCCCGGAGTGCGAGGCGATCCTCGAGGCCGAGGTCAAGCACGGCAAGCGCCTCGTCATCGTGGGCTTCATGCGCCGCTACGACCCCGGCTACAAGCAGGTCAAGGCGACCCTCGACGCCGGCCAGATCGGCGCCGCGCTGATCCTGCACAACGTGCACCGCAATGCCGTGGTGCCCGAGTCGTTCACCAGCTTCATGACGATGACCGACTCGATGATCCACGAGATCGACACCACCCGCTGGCTGCTGGGCGAGGAGATCACCTCGGTCCAGGTCGCGCCGCCCAAGCGCACCAGCAAGGCCTTCCCGCACCTCCAGGACCCGCAGTTCGCGCTGTTCGGGATGGAGTCGGGCGTGCTTTCCACCTCGGAGTTCTTCGCCAACTGCCAGTACGGCTACGACGTCCGCTGCGAGCTGGTCGGCGAGCTTGGCACGGCCAGCCTCGTCAATCCGGTGGTCGCCAGCACGACCACCAGCGGCCAGGACGTGGACGTGGTCCCGCCCGACTGGCGGGTCCGGTTCGGCCCGGCCTACACGGCCGAGCTCCAGGCCTGGATCACCGGGCTGCAGAAGGGCGAGATCGTGGGCCCGTCCACGTGGGACGGCTATGCCGCAACCCGCGTCACCGAGTTCGGCGTCGAGGCCGTGAAGAGCGGAGAGCGGGTGGCCATCGACTACATCGAGAAGCCCGCCATCTACCGGTAGCCAACATCGCGCGGCCGGCCCACTGGTCGGCCCCGCGGCCGGCCCGGGCCGGCGACCAGCGAGGATGACACGATGAAGATCGCGCTCGACCCGTACATGTTCCGGACGACGCCGCTGGCGGAGCTGCCGGGGCTGGTCGCCGACCTGGGCTATCGCTACCTCGAGCTCTCGCCCCGCGAGGACTTCATCCCGTTCTTCCGGCACCCGCGCGTGGACACGGCCGGCATCCGGGCATTCCGCAAGGCGCTCGACGCGGCCGGCGTCGAGGTCACCTCCATCCTGCCGCTCTTCCGCTGGTCCGGTCCCGACGAGGACGAGCGGCAGGCCGCGGTCCGCTACTGGAAGCGCTCGATCGCCATCGCCGAGGAGCTGGGCGTCACGGTCATGAACTCGGAGTTCAACGGCCGGCCCGAGAACCCGTCGATCTCCGAGGCGCAGTTCTGGAAGTCGCTCGAGGAGCTGCTGCCGGTGTTCGAGCGGGCCGGTGTCCGGCTCGCCCTGGAGCCCCATCCCGACGACTTCGTCGAGGACGGGATCGCCGCCGTGAACATGATCCGCGGCATCAACTCGCCCAACGTGTCGTTCCTGTACTGCGCGCCCCACACCTTCCACCAGGGCGGCAACATGGCCGAGATCATGCGCCACGCCGGCCCGCTCCTGACCCAGCTCCACGTGGCCGACGGGTTCGACCACCGTGCCTCGTCAGGCCTTCGCTACATCACCAACCCGCCCGGCAACGCGGTCCGGGTGCACCAGCACCTCGACATCGGGCAGGGCGAGGTGCCCTGGGACACGTTCTTCGACACGCTGGGCGAGATGCGCTTCGACGGGATCATGACCGTCTGCGTGTTCGCCTGGGAGGAGCGGGCCCGCGAGTCGAGCCTGCACAACCTGGCCGAGATCCAGCGCCGCACAGCCTCCTGGACCCACCTCGCCTGAGCATCCCCCGCAGAGGAGACATACCATGGCCGACCTCGCCGCCCTCACCGCCGCCGTCGAGGCGGGCAACCGCACCGCCGCCGCCGAGCTGACCCAGACCGCGGTCGACGAGGGCCTCGACCCCAAGACGATCCTCGACGCGATGACTGCAGCGATGGATGTCGTGGGCCGCAAGTTCCAGGAGGGCGAGCTGTTCGTGCCCGAGATGCTGATCGCGGCGCGGGCGATGAAGGCCGGCACCCAGATCCTCGAGCCCGTCCTGCTCGCGGCCGGGGTCAAGCCCGAGTTCCGCGCGGTCGTGGGCACCGTTGAGGGCGACCTCCACGACATCGGCAAGAACCTGGTCGGGATGATGTGGAAGGGCGGCGGGATCGAGGTGTTCGATCTCGGCGTGAACGTGCCGCCGGCGAAGTTCGTCGAGGCCGCCCGCGAGCACGACGCGCACCTGGTCGGGGTGTCCGCCCTGCTGACCACGACCATGCCCAACATGCGCGGCGTGGTGGAGGCGGTGAAGGCTGCCGGCCTCTCGGCCAAGGTCGTCATCGGCGGGGCCCCGGTGACCCCCGAGTTCGCCGACCAGATCGGCGCCCACGGCTACGCGCCCGACGCCGGGTCCGCGGTGGACCTCGCCCGTGGCCTGCTGGCCTCCTAGGCCGCACGTCGGCACCCAAGGGATCACCGATGACCACCCAGACCAGCACCGGCCTCCCGGCCGCCGACGTCACCGTCGTCCGCGAGCTCGCGGCGAAGGTCGCCGAGCTCGCCGCGCTGCCCGTCCAGCAGGAGCGGATCCGCGAGTGGCAGGCGCTCAACGGCCTGAGCCCCGAGCGACCGATGGCGATGATCGACGAGGTCCCGTGGCACGAGCTCACGGGCGACGTCCCCGGCGCCGACGAGCTGCAGGTCGACTGCACGCCACCCTTCACCCGGGGCAAGCTGGAGACCCGCCTCCGCCGAGAGCTCT
>CAVQSY010000012.1:0-24516 GCA_963716025.1 uncultured Chloroflexia bacterium | reverse complement strand
GCCGCCCTTGAACTCGTGGAGGATCATGCCCGTGCCGCCGCCGACGTTGCCCTCGGTCACCGGGCCACCCGACGCGGACGTGATCGCGGCATCGACGTGCTCGGGCCGCACGTGGAACCCGTCGATGTCGTTGAGCGCGCCGTCGTACGTCTCCCCGACTACCGGCAGCGACCAGAACACGCCCTTGCCCGCGTTCGCGCGAGCCGCGTGGGCGACCAGCGCGTCCCGGACGACGCCGACGCTGTGGGTGTTGGTGATGCCGATCACCCCGCCCAGCATCCCGGAGTCCCGGATCCACTCGAGTCCCGTCAGCTCGCCGTTGCCGTTGAGGCGGTGGCAGCCGGCGAACACCGGTTCGGTCCACACGTCGTCCTCGTGCGGGACGACGATGGTGACGCCGGTTCGGACAGGACCCTCTCCCACCACCAGCGGCCCATCGCCGCGGATCAGCGTCGTGTGTCCCACGAGCACCCCGGGCACGTCCGTGATCGCGTCGTGTCGGCCGGTTTCCAGCAGGCCGATCCGCAGGCCAAGCTCCCGAGCGCGCATGCCACCTCCTGCGGCCCCCCGCCGGCCTCCCGTCGGGTGGGACGGGCCTATCATCGCCCAGTGCCGCCCTCCTCGCGAACCGCTGCCGCCCCGCGCCGCCCGACCCACGCCTCAACCCCTGGTGCCGTGGTCGCGCGGCGGCTCCCCCTGCTCGATGCCGTGCTGCCGCTCGATGCCGCCGAGGCGTTCCGCGACCTGCCGGGCCTGGCGCTGCTTGAGAGCGCGCGGCCCGGCCGCACCGGGCGCTGGAGCTACCTGACCGCCGAACCCGTCGCGGTCGTGGACGCCCCGGCGGAGGGATCCGATCCGTTCGCCGAGGCGCGCGCGCTGCTGGCCCGCATGGACGCTGGGCTGACCCGGCATCCGGCGAGCGAGGACCGGGAAGACCGGGCTGCGATCCCGCCGTTCCTCGGCGGTTTGGTGGGGTTTGTCGGGTATGACCTCGGGCGGAGGCTGGAGCGGCTGCCGTCGTTCGCCAGGGTGGATCAGCACCTCCCGCTGCTCCGGCTCGCCCTGCACGACTGGGCGATCGGCTGGGACCGGCGGACCGGGCGCGCGTGGCTTGGCGTGCGGGCGGTGGACGGCGACGTCGCCCGGATGGCCGGGCGCGTGGGACAGGTCCTCGACCGGGTCGATCGCTTCCTCGGCGGATACCTGCCAGATCCCCGGCCCGTGCCCGACTCGCGATCGATCCTCGAGGCCGCGGTCCCGACCGTGTTTCGCTCCGGTACTCCGCATGCGGCGTGGCTCGCAGGCGTTGAGGCAGTCCGCGCGGCGATCTGCCGGGGCGAGATCTACCAGGCGAACCTCACCCGGCGCCTGGAGGCCCCGTTTGCCGGCGACCCCTGGCCGCTGTTCCGGCGGCTGCGGACCGGCGACCCGGCGCTGTTCGCCGGGTACCTGGACCTGGGCGCCTCGCCGGCCACCGGCGCGCCGAGGGCGCTGCTCTCGGCCTCGCCGGAACCGTTCCTCGCGGTGGACGCCGACGGCAACGTGAGCACCGACCCGATCAAGGGGACCCGGCCCCGGGGCCACAGCCGCGAGGCGGACCGGGTCCTCGCCCGCGAGCTGCTCGCGAGCCGCAAGGACCAGGCCGAGAATGTGATGATCGTGGACGTCCTGCGCAACGATCTCGGCCGGGTCTGCGAGCCGGGATCCATCCGGGTGCCGCGGCTCCTACGCCTGGAGCGGACCGCGGCGGTCCAGCACCTGGTCACGACCGTGACGGGGCGCCTCCGGCCGGATCGGGATGCCTTCGATCTCCTCGCGGCGGCCTTTCCCGGCGGCTCGATTACGGGGGCACCCAAGATCCGCGCCATGGAGATCATCGAGGGGCTGGAGCCGGTGCGTCGCGGCCCGTACTGCGGGGCGATGTGCTGGCTCGGTCCGGACGGCCGGCTCGGATCCTCGATCGTGATCCGGACCTTCGTCGCCGACGGCGAGCGGCTCACGCTCCACGTGGGCGGCGGCATCACGTGGCGCAGCGACCCGCAGGACGAGTGGGACGAGACCGTGGCCAAGGCCCGTGGACCGCTCTCGTCGATCGGGGCCGCCGAAGTCCCGCGTGAGGCGGACCGGTGAGGGACCGGGCACCGCGATTCGTGTGGGTCGATGGCGCGGTCCGCGCGGCGGAGGCCCTGCACCTCTCGGTGTTCGATCGGGGCTTCCAGCTGGGCGATGGGTTGTTCGAGACGCTCCGGGCGCGCGGTGGCCGGGTGACCGAGCTCGCCGAGCATTGCGTGCGGCTGCGCGGGTCCGCGGACGGGCTTGGCATCGAGCTGCCGGCCGACGTGGACGCGCGCCTTGCGCGCGGCATCGACGACCTGCTGGCGGCCGAGGGCCTCGACGGGCCCGACGGCGATGCGTCCATCCGGATCACGGTCTCGCGCGGCACGTGGAGCTCGCGTGGGCTGCTGCCGGCGTCGACCGTGCACCTGGAGCCGACCATCGTCATCCAGGCATGGCCGGTGACGCCGGCGCCGCCCGATCACCTCGAGCGTGGCCTGTCGCTCGTGGCCTCGGCGATCCGGCGAGACCCGTCCAACCCGATCCTGAGCCTCAAGACCACGTCCCGGGCCGACTACGTGTTCGCCCGCCTCGAGGCGCGCCGTGCCGGCGCCGAGGACGCCGTGTTCCTGACCACCTCCGGCCATCTCTCCGAGTGCACCACCGCGAACATCTTCCTGGTCCGAACCGCTGCGGATGGGGTGACGGAGCTGGCGACGCCGGACCTCGCCTGCGCCATCCTGCCGGGCACGACGCGGTCCTGGCTGCTGCAATGGGCGGGGGGCGTGGGCCTGCGCCCCGTCGAGGGCTGGCTCACCCCCGACGAGCTTGCCGCGGCGTCCGAGGCGTTCATGTCGTCATCGGTGGCCGGGGTGCTGCCGATCACGCGGTTCAACGGGCATCCGATCGGCGACGGGCTGCCGGGGTCCTGGACCATGCGGGCGCGGGCAGATCGCGAAGGCGTGTTCGGGGCCGACGGGGCGTAGCCGGCGGCGGCAGGCGGCCCGGGTCACCGACCGGCCCTACACTGGCCCGATGACCCGCGACGAGCTGATCCTCCGCACCCGCCAGCTCATCGCCGAGGGCGAGCGGCTCGAGGCAGACCCGTCCCTCACGGCGCTCCAGACCTGGCTCCAGCTGTCCGACGACCTGCTGGCCACCGCGTGGGGCTCCATGGACCGCTACCACCTCGCGTGGCTGATGGTGGGCAAGCCCAAGGGGATCATCCGGGGCCGCCCGATGACCACCGGAGAGGAGGCTGCCTACGTCCGGGAGGTCACCGCCCAGAAGGCGGCAGCGCTCCGGATGAGCCTGGACGCCGTCGAGCGGCAGGGCATGCCGTTTCTCGGCGAGAGCGGCGGCATCGGCGCCGGCCAGGGCATGGGCGAGGTGCCCGATGCGGGCCAGGTCACCGGCCACGCGCCCGCGGGCGGCGCCGGCCGGTCGATCCCCCTCGACCCGGACCTCCAGGCGCGGCTGGACGAGGCCCGACGCGCGGCGCTCGAACACGGCGATCACGGCAAGCGCAGGGCCCCGCGCCCGGAGCGCCTCCAGCGGTGAGCCGGGTTGGCGACGGAGGTCGGTCGGGCACCTCGCAAGACCGGACGCCGGCCGTCGGCGGTCTGCGCGACGTCCCGGCCCCCGATCCGGTGGCTCGCGACTACCTGCGGCTCGCGCTCCGCCTCGACCGGCACGCCGCGGGTACGGTCGACGGCTACTACGGCCCCGCCGATCTCAGGGCCCAGGTGGACGGAGAGCCGTCGCGAGCTCCGACCAGCCTCTCCGATGATGCGATCGCGTTGCGCGGGCGCCTGGCCGGTGAGGTGGCCGATCCCGACCGCCGCCACTGGCTGGACCTCCAGCTGATCGCGCTCGAGGCGCTGGCACGGACCTGTTCCGGGGAGTCCATGGCCTATCTCGAGCAGGTCCGGCGCTGCTTCACCGTCACGCCCGAGCGGTCGCCCGAATGGGTGTTCGAGGACGCTGCCGGCCGCCTCGACGCGCTCCTCCCGGGAGCGGGCCCGATCCAGGCCCGGCTGCACGCCGAGGACCGTGCCTGGACGGTGCCCGTGGACCGCGTGATGACGGTGCTGGACGTGCTGGTGCCGCGATTTCGCGCTCGGTCGGCCGCCCTGTTCGGACTGCCCGATGGCGAGGACCTCAGGGTCAGCCTGGTTCACGACCAGCCGTGGACAGGCTACAACTGGTACGACGGCGGCTACCGGTCGCGGGTGGACATCAACGTGGACCTGCCGATCCGGCTCCCGGGTCTGATCGTGACGGCGTCGCACGAGACCTATCCGGGTCACCACCTCGAGCATGCGACCAAGGAGCGTCGCCTCGTCGAGGAGCAGCGCCGGCTGGAGGCGAGCATCCTGCTGATCAACACCCCGGAGTGCCTGATCTCCGAGGGCCTCGCGAATGTCGGGTGCGACTTCGTGGCGCCGCTCGACGAGCGCGAGGATCTGCTGGTGGAGCTCGCGGAGGTCGCGGCGCTGCCGCTCGCGGCAGATGCCGGCGCCCTGCGCGCCGCCGCGCGACGCCAGGCCTCGATCGCGGAGCAGCGAGCCACCCTGGAGCGGGCGCGGATCAATGCCGCCCTGATGCTCCACGAGGACGGGCTTCCCCGCGACGAGGTGGCAGCGTTCCTGGTCGAGGTCGGGCGCACGTCGCCCGAGACGACCGCCAAGCGGCTGGAGTTCATCGAGCACCCGCTGTGGCGGATCTACGTGTTCACCTACACGGAGGGTGAGGCAATGCTCCGCCGCTGGCTCCACGAGGTGCCGCCCTCGGAGCGCCCGGCACGCTTCGGGCGCCTGCTGCGGGAGGAGCTGACCCCGCCCCGGATCCAGGCGGAGATCACCGAGGCGGGTTGAGGCCAGCGTCCACTGTCTCAGCGGGTGCGCCAGGCGGCCACCAAGGCGGCGACGACGACGGACAGCGGCCCCCACGGTCCGTACCGCTGTGCCACGTAGTCGACTGGGCCCAGCACGCCGCCCTGGAGCAGCGCATAACCCCAGTCGAGGGCGATCGCCACCACGATCGCCCACGCCCCCGCCAGCGCCGCGAGCGCCGTTCGGCCCCGCCCGACGGCGACCGTGTCACGGCCCCACCAGATCATGGTCACCCCCATCACCCAGCCCAGTGAAGGCGGCGATCGCCAGCAGCCCGACGCCGAGATCCAGCAGGCCGAGCAGGAAGAACCCGATGGCGCCGGCGTCGGCGACCACGACGAGCGCGATGGTGGCTCGCTGCCTGGCGCTGCGGGCGGCGACCGCCCCGGGCTCGGGACGACCGGGCGCCCCCCGGTACCGTTCCCCCGGGGCCCGATCCAGGCGTCGCCGTTCACCCCCGTCCTGCTGCTCGCTCATCCCCGAATGCTACGCATTCCGGCGTCCGGGGCGGTATCCTTCGGCACCGTGAGCCATCCGTCGCTGGGCAAGCCACCGAGAAGCCTCCAGCGCCGGGTTCCCCGAAGCCGCCGCGCGCCTTCGCACGAACCGCGCCGCCCTCGCCGTCCGCGCGCTGGAAGTCGCGGTGGACGCCGACCCGACGATGCGAACCCGCTACGACGAGACCGGGCTGCGCAACCTGCTCCGCGATGCCGAGGTCCACGTCGACCGCCTTGCCCTGTGTGTGGCCGGCAACGACAGCTACTGGCTGGGACACTTCGCCGATCAGACGGCCACGGTCTTCCGCCGCCGCCGGGTCGGGATGGATGACGTGGTGCGGCTGATGGAAGGCATCCGGGCGGCCGCTCGTGGGGTGCTCATCGAGGACGAGATGCCCACCGCCGACGCGGCGATCGACGAGGCGGTCAAGGTCTACCACTGGTACCGCCGCCTGTCGGGCGATGCGCGCCGGAAGAACCCGATCCTCGACGCGATCTACAAGGGCATCTGACGATGACGATCAAGTGGGTCATGATCGACCCGCTGGTGATGAACGGCGAGCCCTTCTGCTACGGCTCGCGCCTCACCGTCCGCCAGGTGCTGGAGATGCGCCGGAGTGGCAGCACCCTGGTCGACCTGCTCAAGGACCATCCGGAGCTCAAGGTGGTCGGCGTCGCGGAGGCCTACGCCTTCGCGGGCGCCCACCGCGAGCGGTACCCGGAGTTCCTCGAGGCCGACGGCTCGCTGACGGGCCCCGGCTACACGGACGCCGAGTCCGCCATGCTGCCCGAGCGCCTGCGGATCCCGGGGATCGTGGTCAAGGGAGACCCGGTCCCGGCCTGAGCCCGCCGGAACCTCCCCTGGCGCCGGCGCCGGAGCTCAGGCGCTCGCCGCGGCGTCCGCTGGCGAGGTATGCGGCCCCGACACGAGCACCTCGCCCTGCTGCTCGTCGGCACCAGGCGACCGGACCAGGTAGCTGTGGTGGATCTCCAGCTCGCCGGACGCCAGCGTCGAGCCCACGGCGCAGTACTTCGTGGCCGACAGCTCGATCGAGCGGATCACGGCGGCGATGTCGATCCCGTCGCCGTCGACCACGTGGACCACGTCGAAGCGGGTGAAGTTGTGGGGATGGCCGTCGACCTGCTCGCCGCTCACCCGGACCTCGTACCGGGTCACCGGCTGGCGCTTCTTGCGCAGGATCGAGATCACGTCCATGGCCGTGCAGCCCGCCAGGGCGACCCCGACCAGCTCGGACGGGCGGGCGCCGGTATCGCTCTCGCCGTCGTCCATGACGACCGGATGGCCGCTGCCGACGATCGCCTCGAACCGCATGGCGTCGTTGGTCAGCAGGAGGGTGGCGGTCTTGGTGCTCATGAGACGGACTCCGTGACGGCGAACTGCAGGGCGATGGCATCGACGGTCCGCGCCAGGCGGCTGCGAACGTCACCGGCGACCTCGTCGACGCGCGGATCACCGACCAGGCCGAGCACCGCTGCGGGATCCATCGCCTCCACCACGACGGTCTCACCATCGGTGCGGACGACGACGTTGCAGGGAAGGAGCAGCCCGACCTCCGGGTCGGCGGTGATAGCGCGATGAGCGAGCGGCGGGTTGCAGGCCCCGAGGATGATGTAGGGGTGGACGTCGGCGTCGAGCTTCGCCTTGAGGGTCGCTTTCACGTCGATTTCGGTGAGTACGCCGAAGCCCTGGGCTTTGAGCGCGTCAACGACGCCCTCGCGGACGTCGGGGAAGGCCCCGGCGACCCGGGCTCCAAACGAATAGCGGTCCTCGAACATGATCTCCCTCGGTGGTGGCGAGGCTCTATCGTGCCACTTGTTTGCGTAGTTGCGCAAATAGGCGAACGGCTCCTCCCGGGGGGTCCAGGCGGCCCGTGCGGCGATACCCGAGTCCGGTGGTAGGATTTCCCGGCGATGACCGATACCCAGCCTTCCACCGATTCCTCCTGCCCCGACCGCCGACGCCCCCGCCTTCGACGCCCAGCGCCGCGCCACCGAGCTCGCGGATCTCCTCGACGCCCTGCGCAGCCGTCGTCGACCCCGAGATCGGGATGAACGTGGTGGAGCTCGCCCTGATCAAGCAGATCATCCTCGGCCCGGAGTACGACCGAGGTGAAGATGATCGCTGACCACGCCGCTCGCGCCCGAACGCCGGCGCCGATGATCGCCGCAGGTCAAGGAGCAGGCGGAGACCGTCGTCGGACCACGACGGTCAAGGTCACCCTGCTCGCCGAGCGCTGGGGATCCGCGCGACGCCGGCGCTCATGTGGTGAGCGACCCGGGCATCGATTACGAGAGTGCCGTCGCGACCGGCCGGGGTGACGACGGCACCACGGCGCTGCTGTTCGGCGGCGACCGGGTCAAGAAGGACGATCTGCGGACCGAGGCCTACGGGGCCGTGGACGAGGCGGTCGCGGCTCTTGGCCTCGCCCGTGCCGAGCTGTCGGCGCTGGAGCAGGCCGGGACGCTGACGCCCTCCCTCGAGCGCCTCAACGAGCTGGTCCTGCGCATCCAGCGCGAGCTGTTCGTGGTGGGGGCCGAGCTCGCGACCAACCCCGACGCGCGGGCCAGGGCACGCGACGACATCACCCGCGTCTCGGCGCGCATGGTCGAGGGCATGGACGAGATGCTCCGCGAAGTTGAGGCCCGGATCGTGCTGCCCAAGGAGTTCGTGGTCCCGGGCGAGACGCGGCTGTCGGCCGGCCTGGAGCTGGGACGAACCGTCCTGCGGCGCGCCGAGCGCGGCGTGCCGTCACCCTCTCGACCCACGATGACGGGCTCGCCGCCAGCCGGCTCCTCCCGTACCTCAATCGACTGGCCGACCTGTTGCGGGTCCTGCGAGGGCCGCCGAGCAGGCCGAGGCGCACGCGGCGACAGCCGCCCGGCCCGGCCGGCGCGCTCCCGGGTCCGCCACCACCCTCGAACGGAGCAAGGAATGAGCGGCACCCCCTATACTCCCCGGGACCCCGTACGCCCCGTCGGCTCTGGGCGTCCGCCCGGCCCCGGAGCTGGTCCAGCGGCTCCTGGTGGGGGCGTTCGCCTGGATGGTTGCCGGGCTGCTGCTGTCCGCCGGCGTTGCCTATCTCGTCGGCGCCAGTCCGGCCCTGCTCAGCCTTGTCGCGCAGGCGTGGCTCGTGATCGTGATCGGCCAGCTGGGGCTCGCGATCGGGATCCAGGCCGCCATCAGGCGAGTCTCGCCGAGCGTCTCGCTGCTGCTGTTCTTCGTGTTCTGCGCCACGATGGGCCTCACGATCGGCGCCATCGTCGCGTCGGTGCTCCAGGCACCGGGAGGCGCCGGGGCCGTGGCGTCGGCCTTCCTGTCGGCCTCGGGCATGTTCGCCGCCGCGGCGGTCTACGGTGGCGTGACCAAGCGGGATCTCTCGAGCCTCGGCGGGATCCTGTTCATGGGCGTGATCGGGATCGTGATCGCCTCCGTCGTCAACCTCTTCCTCGGCTCCAGCGCGCTGGGCTGGGTCATCTCGATCGTCGGGGTGGTCATCTTCACCGCCCTCACCGCGTACGACGTGCAGCGGATCACCCGCGGCGACTATGCGGCCTGGACAGGGTCGATGGAGCGGGCGTCGATCATTGCCGCCCTGCACCTCTACCTGGACTTCGTCAACCTGTTCCTGTTCATGCTGCGGCTGTTCAGCAGCGGCCGGGACTAGCCGCCGGCCGGCTCCCGGGGCTGGGGCGCACTCCCGGCGGAGCCAGCACCGGTCGCGTGCCGGGTGCCGCGGCCAGCAGGGCCTCGAGCTCGGCCGCCGGGAGCGGTCTCGAGAACAGGTAGCCCTGCGCGCGGTCGCAGGCGAGCCCGCGAAGCACCGTCAGCTGCGGCTCGGTCTCGATCCCCTCGGCCACCACGTCGATCCCCAGCCCGTGCGCCAGCGAGATCACGGCCTGGACGATCAGGGTCGACTCGACATCGGTTCCGATCCCGGACACGAACGAGCGGTCCACCTTGATCGTGTCCAGCGGCAGCTGCCGCAGGTAGGACAGGGACGAGTAGCCCGTTCCGAAGTCGTCCAGCGCCAGCCGCACCCCCAGGGCCCGCAGCCCGCGCAGTCGCTCCACGGATGCCTCGGACTGGTCCATGACCACGCTCTCGGTGATCTCCAGCTCCAGGCACGCGGGGTCGAGGCCGGTGTGATCGAGGATCGCCGCGATGCTCGCGATGAGCCCGGCCTCGGCAAACTGGCGGGCCGACAGGTTGACGGAGATGGACAGGCCCGTGGTGGCGGGGAAGCGTCGCTGCCAGTCGCGGACCTGGTCACAGGCCGTCTCCAGCACCCACCGGCCGATCGGGAGGATCAGGCCGGTCTCCTCGGCCAGCGGGATGAACGACAGCGGCGGCATCAGGCCGCGCGTCGGATGCTGCCAGCGAAGGAGCGCTTCCATGCCCATCACCCCGCCGGTGTCGAGGCTGATCAGCGGCTGGTAGTGGAGGACCAGTTCGGACCGCTCGATCGCCCGCCGGAGGCCGTGCTCCAGCGCTGTCTGCTCGAGCATCTGGGCATGCATCCGGGGGTCGAACAGGATGGTCGTCCGCACCGGGTCTGCCTTCGCGCGGTGCAGGGCGATCTCCGCCTCCTTGAGCAGGTCGAACGGGTGCGCCACGACGGGGCTGCCCACGGCGATGCCCATGCTGGCGCCGACGGAGATGTCCTCCCCGTCGAGATCGAACGGCGCGGCGATCGCCGCCTCGACTCGCGCCGCCACCCGCTCCGCCTCGCGCACGCTCCTCACCCGGCCCAGCAGGATCCCGAACTCATCCGATCCGAGTCGTGCGACCGTGTCGGTGGTGCGGGCGGCTGTCTCCAGGCGCCGGCCAACCTGGGCCAGGAGCAGGTCGCCGGCCGCGTGGCCAAGACTCTCGTTGACGACCTTGAACCGGTCTAGGTCAAGGAGGATGAGGGCGATCCGGCTGGGCGCCGCACCGCGCCGGCCCTGGTCGCGCGCGTCCTGGTCCACGAGCTCCGCGAGGCGATTGAGGAGCAGGGTGCGGTTGGGGAGCCCGGTGAGTGAATCGTGCAGGGCAGCGTGCGCCCGCTGGCGAACCTCGGTCTGGGCACGTTCGAAGAGCCGGGCATTGTCCAGGGCGATCGAGGCCAGCTGGGCGAACCGGGCCAACGCCTGGACCTCGCGCTCGCTGAAGGGCCTGGAGGGTTCACCCGATGCCAGCCCGATCAAGCCGAGCACCTCGTCGCCCGACGTGAGCGGAACCGCGCAGACCGCGCCGAATACGTTGGACGGGAGGTCGGGGGCACGACCGGGGTAGGCGGCATAGTCGTCCACGACGACCGGTTGACCGCTCCGGACGACCGCCCACCCAACGCCGGCTCCGGCCGGCAGGCGGTACCCGTCGTAATCCGCGAAGTTGCCGATCCCCACCCTGGCCACGAGGTCCAGCTCCCGCTCCGGATCCACGCTCGGCTCGAGGAGGTACAGGAAGCCGTGCTCGACACCCACGAGGCCGGCTGCCCGCTGGACGATCTCGGCCAGCAGCTCGCGTGGCTCCAGGCGTTCGAGCACCCGGAGCGTGGTCTCGTCGACCGCGGCCAGGTAGAGGTCGCGCGTCGGGTCCTGGCTGGCCGGCCGGACGCGCCCGGAAGGCTTGGCGAGGTACATGGCGCGGTCCGCGACTGCGGCCAGACCGTCCTTGGTGAGGGCATCGTCTGGGAAGTGCGCCACGCCGACGCTGACGGTCACTGGTGGACCGTCGAAGCGGGTCAGACCCGCGACGGCGGCGCGCAGCCGCTCGGCGACCATCCGTGAGGCCATGCGGTCGGCGCCTGGGAGCAGGACCGCGAACTCGTCGCCGCCATACCGGTAGACCGAGTCGCCATCGCGGAGGGAGTCCCGCATCGCCGCGGCGATCCGGGCCAGCAGCGCATCCCCGGCCGGGTGGCCGAGGGTGTCGTTGTAGGCCTTGAAGGCGTCGAGGTCGGCCATCAGGAGCGAGAACGGCCCCGCCTCGTCGATCATCTCGGCCAGCACCCGCTGGAACGCGCCGTGGTTGTGGATGCCGGTCAGCCCGTCCCGCTCGGCTGCGGTGACGGCCGCGCCATGGGTCTCGGCGTTGCCAAGCGCGATCGACGCCTGGCCGGCGAACAGCTGGACCAGCTCGAACTCGTCGCGGCTGAAGTGGGATTCCTCGCCACCCATCCGGCTGACATTCAGGGTGCCGATGACCTCGCCCGCCACCAGCAGGGGGCAGACGATCATGGACTCGGGCTCCTCGGGCGTGCCGGGGATCTGGACGACGCGCAGATCGAGGTGGGCGTCGTTGGCCAGGACCGCCTCGACGTTGCGGATCGCCCAGCCCGTGAGGCCGATGTCGAGCGGCCCCTCGTGCGACAGGATCAGGTCCGCGAACCGGTCTCGGGATACGACAGCGCGTCGGGTCCCCTGCCCCCAGTCGACCCGATAGATGGTCAGCGCGTCGTAGGCCACGACCGACTTGAGCGAGTCTGCGATCAGGTCCAGCACGCCGACCGGGTCCAGGGTGGCCATCAGCCGCTCGTTGACCTCGAGCAGCCGCCGCTGGCTCTCGAACCGGTGGTGCGAGCTCCTGCTGCTGCCGGTGCACCTGCGCGAACGCATCGGCGTTGACCATCGCCTGTGCCGCGTAGCCGGCGAAGATCTCGAGCGTCCGCTCGTCGTCCTCGGTGTACTGGTCGTAGCCCATCCTGGACAGCGACGATGATGCCCAGCACGCGTGACTCGTAGGACATGGGCACGACGAGCATGGACTCCGCCCCTCGATCACCGCCCAACTGCCGTCCCCGGGGGTCCGTGCCCGCGTCGCCGAGCCGGATCCGACGTGTTGTGGAGGGCCACCCAGCCCGTCAGCCCTTCACCCACGCGGAGCCGCAGCTGCTCCTTCGTGGGCAGGCCGATCCCCATGAACTCGCCCTGGAACGCGATCGCCTCGCAGGTCTGCGTGATGTGGTCGACGCGGTAGATGCGGATCGTGTCGTGGGCGATCAGCTGCCTGGCCTCGGCGACGATCGCCTCGCCGATCCCCGCCACGTCCTGGATCCGGTTGAGCCGCGACGAGAGTTCCTGGATCGCCCGCAGGCGCGCGGCACCCTCGCGGACGTTGCTGTACAGCCGGGCATTGGCGACCGCGATCGCCATCTGGCTCGCGAAGCTTGCGCACAGCTCCAGCTCGTCGGGCGTCCAGTCGTACTTGACGCGGTGGTAGAGGACCAGCAGCCCCACCGCCTCGTCACGAAACACGAGTGGCACGAAGTTGACCGTCCGGAAGCCCAGCCTGGCGTAGAGGTCGGCGAACCGCGCCGCCGTCGACGGGTCCTCCAGCACGATGGCCCGGCGCTCGGTCACCGCCCTGAGCCCGAGGCTCTGGTCGTCGCGGGTGAGGGCTCCCGTGGCGTCGATCAGCTCGCGGTCCATCTCGTGGTGCGCCGCCAACCGCAGCGGGTGGCGGCTCGGGTCCACCAGCCACAGGCCGGCGACATCGGTGCTGAACAGCGACCGGGAGGAGGCGAGAACGTCAACGAAGACCTGGTCGAGCTCGAGGCTCGCGCTCGTTTCGGCAACCACGCGACGGAGGGCGAGCGTGCGAGCACCGGCAGCGTGGGCTGGGTCGGCTCGGGCGCTGCCGGACACGCCCGCCGTGGTGCTCTCGGACACGCGCGCCCGCGGTGCCTCCCGTGGAGTCGTGCTCTCGTTCGCGAGTGTCATGCCGAGGTGCTGCCCCTTGACCTCCGCGCGGCACCATGACGCAGCCTCGGAGGTGTCAACTGGCACCGTAGCGTCGGGGAACGTCCGGCACGATGGGCCGGAGGTACGGGGTGGGGCGAACGGACGCGGCCGGATCCCTTCCGTTTCCCGGCGCGGTGACCGAGGGCAGGGCCTGGGGGCACGGTTCAGACGGGCGGTTTGGCCGTTCGTCGCCGGCGGGGTCGCGTGCACCATGGGTCCTTCTTCTCCGTCCCATCGTCGCCCCACACGGCGACCGAGTGAGGGTCCAAGCGCATGAGCCTCGATGCGGAGGTCGGGCGACGGTCCGACCCGTTCCACCCCCTGCCCACGCTGGCCGACGCCGCCGCCCGTACCGAGGCGGAACGATGCCTGTTCTGCGTGGATGCTCCCTGCATGGGCGCCTGTCCGACGAGCATCGATGTCCCGTCGTTCATCCGCAAGATCGCCACCGGCAACCTTGACGGGAGCGCGCGGACGATCCTTTCCGCGAATCCCCTTGGGGCCACCTGCGGAGCCGCGTGCCCGGTGGAGCGCCTGTGCGAGGGCGCATGCGTCCACAACGGGATGGGGAACCGGCCGATCGAGATCGGACGCCTCCAGCGGTACGCGGTCGAATCGCTCGCCGCGTCGGGACGTCCGTTCTTCACGCCCGGCGAGGACGCGGGCAAGTCGGTCGCCGTGATCGGCGCCGGACCGGCGGGACTGGCATGCGCGGTCTCGCTGCGCAAGGCCGGCGTCGCGGTCACGATCTACGACGCCCACGATCGGGCCGGCGGGCTGGCCGACCATGGCATCGTCCCGTGGCGCCTGCCGCGCGAGACGGTCGCCACCGAGATCGCCGAGGTCGAGCGGGCCGGGGTGCGGATCGTGACCGGCACCATGGTCGGGCGCGACGTCGCACCTGCGGATCTCAAGGCCGCCAGTGACGGCATCGTCGTCGCCACCGGCCTTGGCCGCTGCAAGCCGCTCGGGATCCCCGGCGAGGAGCTGACCGGGGTCGTGGACGCGCTCGACGTGATCGGGCGGGCGATCGCCGGGGGCGAGGAGCCTGCCCTGGGACGGCGGGTCGCCGTCATCGGTGGCGGCAGCACCGCGTTCGATGCCGCTGCGGCGGCCGTCCGGCTGGGCGCGGAGGAGGTCACCCTGTTCTACCGGCGGGGCGCGGCGGAGTGTCCCGCGTACCCGCACGCCATCGATCTCGTCCGCTCGCTGGGCGCCATGGTCCGCTGGCTGGCCGCCCCCGTCGAGGTGCTTGGCGGGACGCATGTGACGGGGATCGCCCTCGAGGCGATGAGCCTGGGCGAGCCCGACGCGTCGGGGCGCCGTCGCCCGGTCCCGGTTGCGGACTCGCGGTTCGAAGTGCGTGTCGACACCATCATCCGCGCCGTCGGCCAGGATGGCCCGACGGAGTTGCTCGCCGCGCTCGGCGTGCCGCTCGATGGTGGGGTCGCCCGCGTGGAGCCAGCCACCTTCCGCACCGAGGTGCCCCGGATCTGGGCGATCGGCGACATCACCAGCGGCGGGGCCGAGGTCGTCAATGCCGTCCAGGCCGGCAAGATGGCCGCAGCGTCGATCATCCGCGACCTGGGCCTGGGCACCCGGATCCAGCCCGTCCGCCCGGCCGACGCCACCGTCCCCGGCGTGGATCTGTTCACCGACCTCGCGGGCATCCGGAGCCCCAACCCGTTCTGGCTCGCCAGCTGTCCCATCAGCAACAACGCGGAGATGGTCGCCAGGGCCTTCGACGCGGGCTGGGGCGGCGCCGTCTGGAAGACCGTCGGCGAGCCGATCCGCAACGTGACGGCCCGCCTGGGAACCTTCAATCAGGGTGGCCGCCGGATCGTCGGGATCAACAACATCGAGCTCATCAGCGACCGCCCCACCGACGTCAACCTCGCGGAGATCCGCGAGGTCAAGAAGCGCTACCCCAACAACGCCGTGATCCTGAGCCTCATGGTCGAGGCCAAGCGCGAGGCGTGGCACGAGATCGTGGCCAAGGGCAACGACACCGGCGCCGACGGCTACGAGCTCAACTTCGGCTGCCCGCACGGCATGAGCGAGCGGGGCATGGGCGCGGCCGTTGGCCAGGTCCCGGACTACGTCCAGATGATCACGGAGTGGGTGATGGAGAAGGCAGAGATGCCGGTCCTCGTCAAGCTCACTCCCAACGTCACCGACATCCGTTACCCGGCCCGCGCGGCACGGGCCGCCAAGGCCGACGGCGTCGCCCTGATCAACACGATCTCGTCAGCTGATCGGGGTCGACCTCGACACCTGGGCGCCGCTCCCCAACGTCCGTGGCAAGGGCACCCACGGCGGCTATGCCGGTCCCGCCGTCAAGCCCATCGCGCTCAACATGGTCTCGCAGGTCGCCGCGGACCCGGAGGTCGGGATCCCGGTCTCCGGCATCGGCGGCATCGAGACCTGGCGTGACGCCGTGGAGTTCCTGCTCGCCGGTGCGACCACCGTCCAGGTGGGCACGTCGCGTGATGCACTACGGCTTCCGGCTGGTGGACGACCTGGTCGACGGACTGTCGGTGTACCTGCGGGACAAGGGTCTCCACTCCCCGAGCGAGCTGGTGGGCAAGGCGCTGCCGAGGCTCACCGACTGGGGCAAGCTGGACCAGGAGTTCCGGCTCCTGGCCCACATCGACCAGGAGAAGTGCATCAACTGCAACCTGTGCTACGCCGCCTGCAACGACGGCGCGCACCAGGCCATCCGCAAGACCGGGACCAACGGCACCACCAGGCTGGTCGTCGAAGAGGACAACTGCGTCGGCTGCCTGCTCTGCCAGTACGTGTGCCCGGTCGAGGGGGCGATCGAGTTCGAGGAGCGCAACGAGGCGGCCCCCATCCACTGACCACCCGGGTCCGAGGGACGCACGAGGCCCCGGGGCATCGCTGCCGCCGGGGCCTCGCTCTGTGATCAGGGGGCCGTTCGATCCCGCTCGGCCGCCGGGCCGTCAGACGCCGGTCATCGCCGCCTCGCCCCACCGGGCAACGAGCACCCCGTACAGCACGATGACGTTGACGGCGACCGAGCCGACCGTCGAGCCCGTCGTGAAGGCGCTCGGGTAGAGGGCCGTGGCCAGCAGCGAGATGGCGGCCGACCCGACCGCCGCCTGTCGCCACCAGGCCTGGCCGGTGAGCAGGCCGGCCGCAGCGACCAGGAAGCCGGCCATCGGGGCCAGGAACAGCACGCCCGCCACGACGCGCGACACCGTGTCGCCGACCGCGCCGGTGAGCAGCCAGGAGCGGGTCGAGACGCCCTCGAACGAGGCCATGCCCCATGCGGGCAGCCAGCCCAGCACGTGCCCGATGCCGTGCGCGCCGAGCACGCACCCCGCCACCACCCATCGTTGACGGGGTAGTAGATGGGCGGGTGTGAAGTTGCCGGGCAAGGTCCGCTCCCAGCGCCCTATAAGCTGGGGATCTCGGGCGCCGCCGTGTGCGGCCTCAGTGCGGAGGGGCGAGCAGGTGGTCAACGAACGGGTCAACCCGTGGCTCCTGGAGCATGATCCAAGGTGTTGTTGTCACCGAGGTCGACGGTAGCGGCGGCGACAGTGGTGGGCCGTTCTTCTGGGAAGGCAACACGCCCGTCGGACCCGTCACCTACCTCGTCGGAACCCACGTCCATTCGACCGAAGGCGACTACACGCCTTCCGGCAAGGGCTGGTTTTCCCCGATCGACCGTGGGATCAATCAGCTCGAGAACAGGTTCGATGGCCTCGACCTGGCGCCTTGCGTAACAGCGCTCTGCGGGCTCCCCGCGACGCTTCCGTAGGGCCCGCGGGCCCAGACGGTCAACTGCCATCGCCAAGTGCCGTCCCTACAGGTCCGACTGGAATCCACGCGGCCCTGAGTGTGGAGACCGCCGGCAACTTCGACTGGTCGTATCTACTACCCCGACCCATCGTTGACGCTCCAGCGCAGCCGCCCTACACTCAATCCCTAGGAAACAGGTCGGAATTCCCCGGCGGCCTCTGAGGCCGTGTCGGCGACCCCTCGGGGAACTCCTGACCGACCCCTTGATCGCCCCGGAGGGCCCATCCCCTGACGCACCGCGCGAGCTTCCACGGATCCGGCGCCGTGTCCTTCTCCACGAAGGGCGAGTACGGCGTGCGGCTCATGGTCCAGCTCGGCCGGCGGTACGGGGAGGGGCCGGCCAGCCTGGCCGAGATCGCCGCGGACGAGGACCTGCCGCGCGCCTACCTGGAGCAGCTCGTGACGAGCCTCCGGGATGCGGGCCTGGTCGTCTCCACCCGCGGCGCGCGCGGGGGCTACGAGCTCACCGCGCCACCCGCCGAGATCCGGATGAGCGACGTTCTCCATGCCCTGGAGGGCCCGATCGCGCCGATGATCTGCGCCTCGGACGAGCCGGAACACGCCTCCTGCGATCGCTCGACGCTGTGCACGGTCAACGTGCTCTGGGTCCGCATTCGCGACGCGATCACCGGGCACGCTCGACGGCATGACCCTCGCGGACCTCGTCCCGGTCCGCCACATCACCCTCGATCCGCGCGCACCGGCCACGTCCCAGGCCGGTGCCGCGGTGAGGGACCTCCACCCCGCACCCCCCAAAGCGCTCACAGGAGCTAGCACGTGACCGACGCCAACGACCGGGAGCTCGTCATCCGAGACCTGCGGGTCGCACCGGCCGCCAAACCCGACCTCGAGATCCTCCAGGGGATCAACCTCACGATCCGCAAGGGCGAGACCCACGCGATCATGGGCCCCAACGGCTCCGGCAAGACGACCCTCTCGTACGCGCTCATGGGGCACCCGGCGTACGTGGTGACCGGCGGCGAGGTCCACTGGAAGGGCTACGACCTGCTCAGGCTGTCCGCTGACAAGCGGGCGCGCCTTGGCCTGTTCCTCGCCTTCCAGTACCCGACCGCCATCCCCGGGCTGTCCGTCGCCTCGTTCGTGCGCAGCGCGCTCAACGCGAAGCTCCAGGGGATCGACAAGAACCCGGACATCGACCCCACGGATGCGATCAAGGGTGGCGTCACGATGCTCGAGTTCCGAAAGAAGATGCGCGCCAAGATGGCGCTGCTGCGGATGGACGACGGCTTTGCCGCACGCTATGTCAACGACGGCTTCTCGGGCGGCGAGAAGAAGCGACTCGAGATGCTCCAGATGGCGATGCTGGAGCCGGAGTTCGCGATCCTCGACGAGACGGACAGTGGCCTCGACATCGACGCCCTGCGGATCGTCGCCGAGGGCGTCAACGCCCAGCTCAACCCGGACATGGGCGTGCTGCTGATCACCCACTACCAGCGGCTGCTCAACTACATCACCCCGGACGTCGTCCATGTCCTCGCCGAGGGCCGGATCGTCACGTCGGGCGGCAAGGAGCTCGCGCTGCGGCTCGAGGAGGAGGGCTACGGCCCGATCCTCCGCGAGAACGGCATGGAGATCAACCTGCCGGACGAGGCGCTGGCGGTCCCCCTGGAGCCCGAGCCGGCCGGCGCCGGCCGGTAGCCACAGCCGCAACTCCGTCGATCGAGAGCGAGCAGCCCGCATGACCACCGAGACGCGTCCGGTCCAGGCTCCGCTGGATGCGGCCGCCATCCGGGAGGACTTCCCGATCCTGGACCAGGAGGTCTTCGGGCACCGGCTGGTCTACCTGGACTCGGCCGCCACCTCGCAGAAGCCGCGCGCGGTGATCGAGGCGATGGACGCCTACTACCGGCACGACAACGCGAACGTCCACCGCGGCATCTACCAGCTGTCCGAGCGCGCGACCGCCGCCTACGAGGGAGCCCGGGACAAGGTCGCCCGCCTGATCAACGCCCCGGACCCGAAGACGATCGTCTGGACCCGCAACGCGACGGAGTCCGTGAACCTCGTCGCGTACTCGTGGGGCCGCCGCCACATCGAGCGGGGCGACGCGATCATCCTGACCGAGATGGAGCACCACGCGAACCTGGTTCCGTGGCAGATCCTGGCCCAGGAGAAGGACGCGGACCTCGAGTTCATCCCGATCACCGACGACGGAATTCTTCGCCAGGACGTGTTCGACGTCCTGCTCCGCCTCAAGCCCAAGCTGGTGGCCTTCACCCACGTGAGCAACACGCTGGGCACGATCAACCCCGTGGTCGAGATGACGCGCAAGGCCCACGAGGCCGGCGCGCTGGTGCTGGTCGACGGCGCCCAGGCCGTGCCGCACGTCCCGGTCGACGTGCAGGCCATCGGCTGCGACTTCTACGTATTCTCGGGCCACAAGACGCTCGGGCCCACGGGCTCCGGGGTGCTCTGGGGCCGCCGCGAGCTGCTGGAGGCGATGCCGCCGTTCATGGGTGGCGGCGACATGATCCGCGAGGTGCACCTGCGCCGCAGCGAGTGGAACGAGATCCCCTGGAAGTTCGAGGCCGGCACGCCCGACATCTCGGCCCAGGTCGGGCTGGGGGTCGCTGCCGACTACCTGATGGGTCTCGGCATGGACCGCGTCCGGGAGCACGAGCGCGATCTCGTCGCCTATGCGCTCGAGGTGCTGCCGCGAGCGGTCCCCGGGATCGAGCTGTACGGGCCGGGTGCCGACCAGCGCGGCGGCGTGGTCGCCTTCAACCTGCCGGGCATCCACCCCCACGACGTGGCCCAGGTGCTGGACCGCTTCGGCGTGGCGATCCGGGCCGGCCACCACTGCACGATGCCGCTCCACGAGCGGCTGGACCTCGCGGCCACCGCCCGCGCGTCGTTCCAGGTCTATACGACCCGCGAGGACATCGATGCGCTGGCCGCCGGCCTGGTCGAGGTTCGCAAGCTCTTCGGCTGACACGCCCGGCCCTGCACGCCAGGCGGATTCCTCGCGCCCTGAACGCCAGGCGTTCCTTGTGGCGGTTGTACCGCGACCGGCCTCGATCCGGCTCGCACGGCGTTCGAGTCACCGGTGCTGGAGCCCGCCAGCCGCCCGTTCGAGCGCTGAGCGTGCGGTTCGCGATCCGGACCGCTACAGGGAACGCGGGGCGTTCAGCGTTCCGCCGCCGGAGCATTCAACGCCGGCGGGCTGAGCCTCGGGCGCGCCAGGCGCCGGCGTTGCGCGATGCCAACGCGCCGCACATCCGTGCCGCGGACCTCCCCCGCCCCGGACGACAATGGGACCGTGAAGACCATCACCGAAACCGTCGATGTGCTGGTCGCCGGCGCAGGCAGCGCCGGTCACGTCGCCGCGCTCCAGGCGGCGCGGGCGGGCGTGACCACCTCGGTCATCGAGGCGGGCTCGATGCTGGGCGCGGACGAGACCGCGGGCGGCGTCTCCATGCCGATCACTTCTTCACGCCGAGGGCCCTGTGGTCCAGGGCATCGCCTGGGAGCTGTACGTCAAGTCGAAGGCGGTGGAGGGGCTGCCGGTCCCCGACTACCGGCAGCGGCGGCCGGTCGAGACCCCCGGCTACTACAGCTACATCAACGTGCCGGTCTACGCGTCCGTGGCGGAGGCCGAGGCCCTGGCGGCCGACGTGATCCTCCACTACCACGAGTTCGTGGCCGAGGTGACAGCCGACGGCGACTGGTGCGGGAAGTCGTCTCGCTGGGCCGGGGGATCCGGCGGGTCACCCGCTGCCGGGAGATCATCGACTGCACCGGCGACTCCGACGTCGTCCGCATCCTGGGCCTGGCCGTGACGAGGTCCGAGGTCTCCCAGCCGGGCGCGCTCCAGTACAGGATCCAGGGCATCGAGCACGAGCACTTATGGCGATCCGAGGTCCAGGCGCTGTACGAGGAGGCCCTCGCGACCGGGCGCCTCCAGAAGGGCGACTGGGCCTACGCCAACATGGAGCCGTTTCTCTACTACCTCCAGCATGGTGGCCACAACGCCACCCACATCTACGACGCCGACACCTCCGATGCGGACGGCCAGACGCGGGCCAACATCGAGGGTCGCGAGCGGGAGACGCGCATGTTCCGCTTCGTGCGGAAGTGCATCCCCGGCGCGGAGCGTGCCCATCTCGGGTTCATGGCCCCCTTCGCGCTCGCCCGCGAGACGTACCACACCGTCGGCGAATACACCGTGGTGAAGGACGACTTCGTCAAGGCGACAGACTTCCCGGACAAGGTCTGCAACGCCTTCAACTACATCGACCTCCACAGCCAGGAGATCGGCTGCGAGGTCCTGTTCATCGACAATCCCGACGCCGTCCCGACGGTCCCGTTCCGGGTGCTGATCTCCCAAGGGGTCGCGGCGCCTCACGGTGGCCGGCCGCAACGTGTCCGCGAACCGGATCGCCTTCGCCGGCATCCGCGCCCAGTGCACGTGCATGGCGATGGGCCAGGCGATGGGTGCGGCGGCGGCGTTGGCGGTGCAGCGGGGTGCGGCTTCACGCGATGTGCCGGCGGCCGATGTCGTTGCGCTCACGGTGGAGCACGGGGCGGTCCCGCTCTAGGTGTAGGGATGGCGCCAACGAGGGCGGGGCGGCGGGCTCAGGCGGTGACGACGGTCAGGCCGAGCGCGCGCGCTGCCTGCGCCTGGCGCAGGTCGAACGTCAGGAAGCCCACCCCGGGCTCGGAGACACGCTGCGCGGCCGCGAGATGGAGCGCATCGAGCGTTCGCTCGACGCCAGTCGTCTCCGCGATCGAGGCCGCCGACTCGCAGGTCGCCTCGTCAAGCTCGATGACGGAGATGGAGCGCAGGTCGTCGGCGAACGCCGCTCGCGCCGCCGCGAGATCACGACCCGACAGCAGCCGGGCGAGGTTTCGCCGGACCTCGATGATCGTGTGGCGACCGGTCAGGAGGGCACCCTCCGCCTGCAGCAGCAGCGCGTCGGCCGCGGCCGAGTCCGGCTCCTCCACGTAGCGCTTGAGCAGGGCACTCGAGTCCCGACGTAGCTGCTCACCTCCCCTCGATCCTCGGCCAGCACGTCGAGCACCCGTCGGGACGCTGTCGACCGGCGCGCCGGACCGAGCGCCGAGCCCGTGCCCGGCGTGATCCAGCCGGCGCGGATCCGTTCCTCGATCCCGCGCTCGTCCCGGCACCGGGCCGAGCACTGCCTTCGGTCGCCCCCGGTCGGTGACGCGCAGGATCTCTCCGCGCTCTGCCCGGTCCAGGTACTCGGACAGGTGCTGCTTCAGCTCGCGGACCCCACATCAGCCCATGTGCAGACACATTACCACGTCGATGTGTCCACAAGCATTTGTCGGCCCGCTTCCGAGGGCCCGCGCGCCGCCGCGGCGTCGGGGTCAGTCCAGCCGGACGCCCTGGCGTGCCAGCTCGGCCCGCACCTTGCCGACGTCGATCCGGTCGAACGCCTGCTGCTCGCGGATCGACACCGCCGCGGCGACGCCGGCGCCCTGGCCCGTGACCGTGCAGCACATCATCTGGCGCGTGGCCGCGTGGGAGACCTTGTCGCCGGCCACGACCGCCCCGCCACCAGCAGGTTCTCCACCTTGGGCGGCAGCGTGATGCGGTAGGGGACCTGGAAGTAGCGTCCGGTGGACGGCAGCGCGATGCCCCGTTGCCGTCCAGGAACTCCGGGAAGATCCCGATCGAGTCGTCGAACTTCGCCTGGTTCAGGACGTCGTGCTCGGCTGAGGTGGTAGCCGCCGATGATCTTGCGCGACTCGCGGCAGCCGATGGACGCGCCGATGGTGCGCAGCCGCGCCTTCTCGAAGCCGGGCATCAACGCCGCCAGCCGCCCACCATCACGCGCTGGCGGCCCTCGATCTCGCCCCGGGTCAGGTCCCCCGCGGTGGAGTCGATCCACCGCCATGTGGATGGCGTTCAGGTTCGGGATCTCGCCGGCATCGGTGAAGCTCCCCCAGTACCGCCTCCATGCGCACGTCCCACGGGATCTCGCCGGCCTCCTTGGCCTTGTCGAAGGGCTCGCGCAGATAGGTGCTGAACTCGGCCGATTCCTTCTCGCCGGACGCGAGTCCCACTCGGGTTGCCGGCCAGTCCCGATGGACTGGGGTTCGGCGCATGATGGTCGATGAACCGGAGGTCGATCCCGCTGCAGCCGAAGATGACCGTCACCCTCGAGGGTCTCCTTCGGATCGATGCGGAAGGGCGCGCCGGCGCGCGCCGCGACGTCGCCGTCGCCCGTGGCGTCGATCACGCGCTTCGCCAGGATCGCCCGGCGTCCCGACTTGCTCTCGGTGATGACGCCGCCGATCGACCCGCCCTCCAGGATCACATCCACCACCTGGGTGTGGAGGAGGGGAACGATCTCCGCTTCCTGGATCATCCGGTCGGCGATGTACTTGAAGACCTCGGTGTCGAGCACCTGGTAGTGGTTGACCTGGAGGCTGGCGTTCATGTCCTTGGCGCGCCGCTCGAACTCGGTGCCGATGCCGCCGGCGTCGACGGTCTGCTCGCTGGTCCGGTACCAGGCGATGGTGCCCACCATGGACTGGGCGATGACGCCGCCGAAGCAGCCGTAGCGCTCCACCAGCATGACCTGGGCGCCCTGGCGCGCGGCGCCCAGCGCGGCCGCCAGCCCGCCCGGACCGCCTCCCACCACGAGCACGTCGGTCTCGTGGACGACATCGATGGTGCGGGCGGCCTCGGTGATCTGGCCGAGGCCGGGAAGACGGGGACGGATCATGGCCGGAACCTCGGGAAGCGCGGACGAGGGCGGACGGGCGCGGGAGAACGCCGGATCAGCCGGCAACGGCGAAGACCGGCGACGGTCGCACGCTGACGCGAACGGCAGTGCCGGGGCGAGACCGGTGGCATCCGACGCGGCCATCTGCGCCAGGACGAGCGCACCGTCCGCTAGCGCACCTGGTCCGGCTGACCGATCCGAGGAAGCTGATGGCGACCACGCGCGCCGGAGCCCCAGCCTCCGGGATCAGCTCCACCGCCTCGGGCCGGACCAGGGCGTCCACCTTCCCCGGAGGTGGCGGAGCCTTCGAGCAGCGGAATGCGGGTCCCCAGGATCTCCACCGCTCCGTCGCTTGCCGTCCCGCCGATCCGGTTGGTCAGGCCCACGAACTCCGCCACGAACGGTGTCATCGGCCGGTCGTAGAGCTCGGTGGGCGCGGCGATCTGCTCGAGTCGGCCGGTCGACATGACGCCGACCATTGCCCAGTGCGAGCGCCTCCTCCTGGTCGTGGGTCACGAACAGCGTCGTCGTGCCCACCGCGATCTGGATTCCGCGGGCGGATCTCGTCGCGCAGTGCCCGGGCACCTTCGCGTCGAGGGCCGACGGGGCTCGTACCTGGGGCTCGATGGTCAGGGCCGGGGCGAGGCGACGCGCTGCTGCTGGCCGCCCGAGAGGTGTACGGGTAGCGGTTGCCCTGCTTGCCGAGGCCGAACCACTTTTCCGGCTCCGGCCGTCCATCCCGCGCAGGAGGCGTAGGCCACTTTGTCCGGGCGGTCATGTTCG
>CAVQSY010000011.1:0-96423 GCA_963716025.1 uncultured Chloroflexia bacterium | reverse complement strand
GTAGATCAGCTCCCGGACCGCGGAGACCTCGCGGCGCATCTCGTCGTTGACCTGCATCTCGCGGTTGATCTTGTCGCAGGCGTGCAGCACGGTCGAGTGGTCCCGGCCGCCGAGCTCGGCGCCGATCCGGAGCAGCGAGACGTCCGTCTCCTCGCGCATCAGGAACATCGCGATCTGGCGGGGGACGACGATGCTCCGCTCGCGCTTCTGCCCGCGGAGGGCGTCCATGCCCACCCCGTAGTACTCGGAGACCGCGACGGCGATCCGCTCCGGGGTGACCTGGCGCTTCTTCGGGTTGTAGAGGACGTTCGAGAGGACGGCCTGCGCGAGCTCGATGGAGATGGGCATGGCCCCCATCGAGGCGTACGCGACGATCCGGTTGAGCGCGCCCTCGAGCTCGCGGATGTTGCTAACCACCTTGCGGGCGATGAACTCCATCACGTCGCTCGTGATCGGCGTGCCCTGCTCCTCGGCCTTGGCCCGCAGGATCGCAATCCGGGTCTCGAGATCCGGCGCCGTGAGGTCCGCGATCAGGCCCCACTCGAAGCGCGACCGGAGCCGCTCCTCGAGGGTCAGGATGGCCTTGGGCGGCCGGTCGGAGCTCAGGACGATCTGCTTGCCGTCCTCGTGGATCGCGTTGAACGTGTGGAAGAACTCTTCCTGCGTCCGCTCCTTGTCCGCGATGAACTGGATGTCGTCGATCAGCAGCAGGTCGATCCGCCGGTACCGTGACCGGAAGTCGTCGATCCTGCCCTGCTGGATGCTGGTGATGAACTCGTTGGTGAACTTCTCGCTGGTGGCGTAGGCCACCCGCTTGCGCGGGAACTTGGCGACGACCGCGTTGCCGATGGCGTGCATCAGGTGGGTCTTGCCGAGGCCAACGCCCCCGTACAGGAACAGCGGGTTGTACGCGTGGCCGGGGCGCTCGGCAACCGACAGCGACGCTGCGTGCGCCAGCCGGTTGGCGGACCCGACGATGAAGTTGGTGAAGGTGTACCGCGCGTTGAGATTCGTCGCGCCGGCTGCCGCCCCCTCCGGGGCCCCCACCCTGGTGGGCTCCACCCTGACCGGCTGGGCGACGACCGTTGCCGCGGGCGCCTGCGACTCGCCGGCCGCCGCGACCACGAACTCGACCTGGACGCTGTAGCCCACGACCCGGGCGAGCGTCTGGGAGATCAGCGACCGGTAGCGCGTCTCGAGCCAGTCCTTCGCGAACCCGTTCGGGACGGCGATCCGGAACCGCTGGTCGTCCACGTCGACCAGGTGGGTATCACGGAGCCATGTCTCGAAGTTGGCGGGCGACAGGGATACCTGCAGCTCACCAAGGGCGGCACGCCAGACCTGCTTCGCGTCCATTCGGTCGATCGAGTTCCTGATGGCGGGGGCTGCTGATGGGTACCGTTGACCAGCGACGGAATGAGGCTGCACGCGCCGTGACGGATCCCGGAGCACCGGCCTGCAACCATTGCGGGACCCCCGAAGGGGCCTCCCGCGGCGTCCCGGCGCCTCAGGGCTCGGGAACAATACACCGCCGCGAGGAGCGGTCGCAAGGCGATTTGCGCATACTCCCATGGAGTATCGTGCAAGAGCCCGAACGAGCGACCCCGAGCGGGCCGAGCGACCCTTGACGGGCGCCGGCCCATCACCCCCGGCGGCCGGTTCGCCCGCCCGTTCGCCCGCCTGTTGCGGCCCCCGGGACACAACCCGTGATGGCCGGGTCGTTTGACGGGAGCTCCGGCCCGGCCATATCATCCCGCCCGACGAACACGCGCCGCCGCGCTTTCTGGCGCTCGGCGCGTTTGCGTGCCTCCAGGGGTCGGAGCTTCCGGGTCCCAAGGCTGATGGAGAGGATCACGGACAGTCCCGATGGGCAAGCCGACATTCCAGCCCAAGAAGCGCCACCGCGCGAAGGAGCACGGGTTTCGCGCCCGCATGAAGACGGCGGGCGGACGGCGTGTGCTCGCAAGCCGACGCTCCAAGGGCCGGAAGGTGCTCTCGGCCTGACCGACGGCCGCAGTCACAATCCGCTGCGACTCGTCATGCTCTCCCGCCCGGGCGATTTCGCCCGGCTGGCGGAGGGAAGCGTCGCCAGGACGCACCCCCTGCTCGTCGGTCGCTTCGTCCGGACCAACCTTGACCAGACCCGGGTCGGGCTCGCAACCGGCAAGCGGCTCGGAGGAGCCGTGATCCGGAACCGGGTCAGGCGACGGATCAGGGAGGTGCTCAGGGTGATGGCGCCGTCGTTCCAGCCGGGCTGGGACGTCCTCATCATCGCCCGGCCCGCCATCGTCGAGGCCGACCACGACGCGCTGGTCGGGGCATTACGCCGGGTCCTCCGCTCGGGAGGCGTGCTCGGAGGTCTGACAGGTTCGTGAAGCAGCTCGGAGTCACGGTCGGGGTGGCGTTGATCCGCCTGTATCGGACCGTGTTCGCCTGGCTGCCCGCAGGCTGCCGGTATGAACCCTCGTGCTCGCGCTACACCGAACAGGCGATCCAGAAATACGGGCTGCTGCGAGGGTCCTGGATGGGCGCCAAGCGCATCGGCCGGTGCCACCCCTGGAACCCGGGCGGCTACGACCCCGTCCCCTAACGGATAGAAGAACCGCGTGACCCGCCTCGCACAGCACCTCACCCGGCTGGCGCCGCTCCTGTTCCTGGTCGCCATCGCGGTCATCGTGGGCGCCTGCGCTCCCGGGACCGCCCCGGGCGAATCGGGCGCCTCCCCCAGCTTCTCGCAGGCGCCCCTGGCGCCGGCCGAGCTGAAGGCCAGCCCGTTCGACCTGCTCGCGTGGCTGTTCACGCCGATCTTCCAGGTGCTGTTCATCGCGCTCGTCCTGCTGGACAAGCTCACCTACTTCGTGTGGCCCGAGACGGGCAACATCGTCCTCGCCATCATCCTGCTCACGGTGGTCCTCAAGGTCCTCACGACCCCGATCACCAAGAAGCAGCTCATCTCCTCCCGGCAGACGCAGCTGTTGCAGCCCGAGATCAAGGAGATCCAGCGCAAGTTCAAGGGCGACCGGGTCAAGGCGAACGAGGCGACCCAGGAGTTCTACAAGCAGCGCGGGATCAACCCCGCCGGCGGCTGCCTGCCCATGCTGCTCACGATGGGCCTGCTGATCCCGATGTACTCGGTGTTCAGCTCGGGCCTCACCAACCACGACATCCGCCCGATGCTCCAGATCTTCGGCTTCGATCTCGCGGCGGCGCTCAACATCACCTGCGATGTGACGCCCGTGTTCGATGCGGCCGGGCACGTGACGAACCCGTGCCTGAGCCCGTTCTTCCTGGGCATCGACTGGGGCCTGCCGGAACCGGCGACGACGGGCCTCGCGGTCGCGGGCTTCGGGATCAGCATCCTGGCGATCCTCTCGTCGCTCGTGCAGCTGGTGGCCAGCCGCCAGATGCTGGCCCCCATTGACCCCCGGCTGGCCGACGACGCCAACGTCAAGGTGCAGCGCCAGATGGCCTACTTCCTGCCGCTGATCTCCATCCTCTACGGCGGGTTCCTGCCGGCCGGCCTGTTCCTCTACTGGATCGTGTCGTCGATCTTCCAGATCGGCCAGCAGTTCCTGGTGATGGGCTACGGCGGTGCCTTTCCCCTGTTCGGCTGGTTCCCGGAGTTCGCCCGGAACCACACGCCGCGTTACCACGTGACCCTGCCCCAGCCCAAGCCGATCGAACCCGGCACCACCAAGAACCGCGCCGCCGAGCGTGCGCGTACCGTCGACCGAGATCTCTCGGCCAAATCGACCATCAGGCCCAACCGACAGCGGAGCGGGCGACGCGGGAGGCGACGCTAGTCATGAGCGAGTACCAGGAGTTCACAGGCAAGTCGGTCGAAGAGGCCATCAAGATCGCCTGCGACCAGTTCGGCGTCGGGCTCGCCGATCTCGATTTCGAGATCCTCACGCCGGGCAGCCGCGGAGTGCTGGGCATGGGTGCCGAGCCGGCCCGCATCGTCGCTGCGCCGAGGAGCGCCCTCGGGGGGTCCGCGCCGAAGCGCGAGGCGGCCGAGTCCAAGCCCCTGCCGACACCGCCCCCCCGCGAGGATCGCGGACCCCGCCGCGACTTCGGCGACCGAGATCGCGGACCCCGCCGGGATGGCGGTGATCGCGGACCCCGCCGGGACTTCGGCGACCGAGATCGCGGACCCCGCCGGGATGGCGGTGATCGCGGACCCCGCCGGGACTTCGGCGACCGGCCCGCCGACGATGCGGCGACAGCTGATCGGCCCCCGCGCCGCGACGACCGGCCCCCGCGCCGCGACGACCGCGCTCCGCGAGCAGACGATCGCCCGACCCGGGGCGGCGCCGAGCTCACGGCCGCGGAGGTTGCCGCCGTGACCACCGCCCGCGGCTCGCTGGCGATGGAGCGCGCCGAGCTCGAGGCTGCCGAGGCGACGCCTGAGGCGCTCGCTGCAGGCAAGGAGATCCTCGAGACGCTCATGGGCCACCTGGGGTTCGACGGCGTGACCGTCGAGATCCGGGAGGGCGAGACGAGCCGGCTCAACGTCGTGGGTGATGGTCCGGACCGGGAGGCCCTCGGCGCGCTGATCGGCCGCAAGGGCGAGCGCCTGTCCGCCCTCCAGCATCTCGTCAACCTGATGCTGTCGCGACGGACCGGCCAGTGGACCCGCGTCCTGGTGGATGTCGAGGACTACCGCGGCCGGCGCGAGCGCCAGCTGATCGACCTGGCCGCGCGCGCGGCGGAGCGGGTCGTCGAGACCGGCAAGATGCTCCAGCTCGAGCCGATGCCGGCCCTCGAGCGGCGCTGGATCCATCTCGCCCTGCGGAGCAACGACGGCGTCTCCACCCAGTCCATCGGCGAGGAGCCGAATCGGCGGGTCGTCGTCCTGCCTCGCAACCCGTAGGGGGCGCGGAGTCCGCGCGGGGCCACCCGTTCGCCGCGTGCCCGGCTGCCCGTTCGGGCCGGTCCTGCTACGATCCGCACCCGCGCTGAACCTGAGATCTGCCCGATGACCTCCGACCCGACCCCGGCGACCCCCGCGCGCAGCGGCCGATCGCTCCGCGCAACGTTCGCCGTCGCGTTCGTGCTCGGTGTTGCGGTCGTCGTCGGCTCCGGCGGCGCCGGGCTCTACGCCTACGGCCAGCAGTACAACGGCAAGGTCCTGCCGGGCGTCCGCGTCGGCGACGTGGACCTGTCGGGCTTGACCCCCGAAGCGGCGAACGCCTCGATCGCGGAGGCGTACCGGTCGCTCGAGGCCGGTGTCATCACCCTGGTCGGCCCGGACGGCGACCTGACCATCGGCTTCGGCGAGATCGGGCGGGGACCCGACACCGCGGCCATGCTCGATGCCGCCCTGGGCGCCGGGCGGCGAGGCGAAGCGGTTGCCGACCTCATCAGCGCCCCACAGACGGCCCTTCGCGGCGTGAGCATCGACGCAGCCGTCGGGTATGACCCCGGCAGGCTCACGGCCGCCGTCGCCGCCGCTGCGGCGACCGTGGATCGAGCGGCCGTGGATGCGACCATCTCGGTCGACGACGACGGGACCTACGTCACCACCGAGTCCGTCGCCGGACGGATCGTGGACCGGCAGGCGTTGCTCGCCGCGCTGGACGCCCAGCTCACGCGGCTCGATGCACCCGATGAGATCCGGATGGACATCCCGTTCACGACGAGCGTTCCGACGACCGAGACGACCGATGTCGACCAGGCCGCCGCGGCCGCCGAACGCATGTCGGCGGACCTCATGCTGACCCGGGGCAAGGACACCTGGACGATCCCCGGCAGGAAGCTGCGCTCCCTGATCACGTTCGCAACCACGTCGGATGGCAGCGTCGTCCCGGTGGTGGACGAGGCCGGCCTCGATCCCCTGCTCAAACCCGTCGCGAAGGCCGTCAACCAGCCCGCGGTGAACGCCGGGTTCCGCCTCAAGGACAGCCGCATCGTGGTGGGCAGCGCGGCCGAGGAGGGACGCGAGCTCGACAGCGATGCCACGCGCGCGGCCGTCCTCCAGGCCCTCATGGCGCGCCAGGCCGGCAGCGCGGAGGGCGCGATCGAGCCGGTGGTCATCGCCAGCGACCCGGCAGTGACCGACGAGGCCGCCGAGAAGATCGCACCCAGGATGCAGGCGCTCAAGACCGGGAACCACACCACCTGGTTCCACATCTACGAGGGCAACGGCTTCGGGGCCAACATCTGGATCCCCGCCAGGCTGATCAACGGCTACGTCGTGGGTCCGGGCGAGACCTTCGACTTCTGGGAGGCCGTGGGACCGGTCACGCGCGAGAAGGGCTACCGGGACGGCGGGGCCATCATCGATGGCAAGACCGAGCCCCAGGGCGCCCTCGCCGGCGGCATCTGCTCCTGCTCGACGACGCTGTTCAACGCGGCGCTCCGGGCGGGCTACAAGATGGGCGCCAGGCGCAATCACTACTACTACATCGACCGCTACCCGAAGGGGCTCGACGCCACGGTGTTCATCTCCGGCGGCGGTTCGAAGCAGACGATGAGCTGGACCAACGACACCGAGTACCCGGTCCTGATCCGCGGGATCAACACCCGCAAGGGCAGCACCGGCTACGTCACCTTCCAGCTCTACAGCGTGCCGACCGGGCGGAAGGTGACCATCAGCGCCCCGGTCGTCAAGAACCTCCGGGCGGCACGCGACACCGTCCAGTACACCTCGAGCCTCAAGCCCGGCCAGACGCAGCGCGTGGAGTACCCGGTCGACGGCTTCGACGTGTGGCGGACCGTGAGCGTGTACGAGGACGGCGAGCTGCTCCGCAGCAAGACGTACTACTCGCACTACGCGACCATCACCGGGATCCTGCTCAAGGGCAAGGGCACCGTGCCGCCCGAGCCCGAGCCCGAGCCCGAGCCGACACCAAGCCCGACCCCCTGAGCGACCGGGCGGCAGCCTCGCGGGACGACTCCACGTGGTGGCAGCGCGGTGTCATCTACCAGGTCTATCCGCGCTCGTTCGCGGACTCGGACGGCGACGGCATCGGCGACCTGCCCGGCCTGGTCGCCCGGCTGGACCACCTGGCGGGGCTCGGCGTGGACGCCGTCTGGCTGTCCCCGATCTTCCGCTCGCCGATGCTCGACTTCGGCTATGACGTGGCGGACCACGATGACGTCGACCCGATCTTCGGGACGCTCGCCGATGCCGACCGGCTGATCGCCGCCGCGCACGCCCGGGGCCTGCGGGTCATCCTCGACTTCGTTCCCAACCACACGTCCTCGCTCCACCCGTGGTTCCTCGACGCCCGACGGTCGCGCCACGCCCGCCACCGGGATTGGTACATCTGGCGGGACCCGGCAGCCGACGGCGGCCCGCCAAACGACCTCGTCAGCCATTTCGGCGGTCCCGCCTGGACCTTCGACGAGGCGACCGGCCAGTTCTGGTACCACTCCTTCCTGCCCGAGCAGCCCGACCTCGACTGGCGCAACCCCGAGGTCCGGGCGGCGATGCTCGACACCCTGCGCTTCTGGTTCGGTCGGGGCGTTGACGGGTTCCGGATCGACGTCGTGTGGATGGTCGCCAAGGACGGCGCTCCCTGGCAGGACGGACGGATCAGCGCGGCCGCGAGCGGCTTCGGGGGTGACCCCCGCGATGCGCTTGAGCACGGCGACGGCCCCGAGATCGAACAGCGCCTGCGAGAGATCCGGGCCGTGGCCGAGGCATCCCCCGGGCGCGTGCTGGTCGGCGAGCTCTACATGCCGCCGGACCGGGCCGCCCGCTACTACGGTCGCGGCGGCGACGGCCTGCACCTGCCGCTCAACACCACCCTCATCACGACACCCTGGACGGTCACCGACGTGCGCCGGACCATCGAGAGGTGCGAGGCTTCCGTGCCCCCCACCGGATGGCCCACGTGGGTCCTTGGCAACCATGATCAGCGGCGAGTCGCGACACGGCTCGGACCGGCCCAGGCGCGGGTCGCCGCCATGCTGCTGCTCACGCTGCGGGGCACGCCGTTCGTGTACAACGGCGACGAGCTTGGCCTGCCAGACGTGCCCGTCCCGCCGAACCGGATCGTCGATGTCGACGGGCGGGACCCCCAGCGCGCTCCGATGCCCTGGACAGCGGATCCGGGTGCCGGCTTCTCGGTCGGCGAGCCGTGGCTGCCGATGGTGGCCGACCCCGGCACGTGGAGCGTGGCGACCCAGGAGGCCAGCCCGCGCTCGATGCTGGCGCTGCACCGGCGCCTCCTCGCGCTCCGGCGCGCCGAGGCGGCCCTGCACCTCGGCTCGTGGACGTCCGTTGAGGCCCCAGCGGGCGTCCTCGCCTACGAGCGCGAGGGGGCCGCCTCCCGGTTCCGCGTCCTGTTGAACCTCGAGACGCGTCCGGCAGACGTGAGCCTCGACGGGCGATGGGCCGTGGCGCTGTCGACGGCCCTGGATCGGGATGCGGGTGAGCCGGCCGGTGACGTTCTCCGGCTGCGGGGCGACGAGGGCGTGATCCTGCGGCGACAAGATCCTGCGGCGTCGTTGACACCGGGCCTCGGTGCGGGTGACACTCCCCCGCCGTGACCCTCGACCTGTTCCTGCGCGGCCTCGCGATCGGGTTCGCGGTCGCCGTGGCGCTGGGCCCGGTCGGCCTGCTCGTCATCCGCCGCACCCTCGATCGCGGGTGGGCGTACGGGTTCGTCTCCGGGGCAGGCGTCGCCACCACGGACGCCCTGTACGCCGCGATCGCTGCCTTCGGCCTGACGGCCGTCACCAGCTCCCTGGTGGGGATCGACCGGCCGCTCGGCGTCGTGGGCGGCGCCGTGCTGGTGCTCCTCGCGATCCGATCCGCGCGTTCGGCCGTGCGCATCGATTCGCCGGCGGCCGCCGTGACGGAGCGCGGCCGGCTCGGCGGTCCGACGGCTGCCTGGGGGTCGATGATCGTCCTGACCGCGACCAATCCCGCCACGATCCTGTCCTTCGCCGCGCTGTTCGCGAGCATCGGCGCCGGAACGGGCGGGCCGGCCGGTGCCTCGGCCGTGGTCGCGGGCGTGTTCGCGGGCTCGCTGGCCTGGTGGGCGATCCTGACCGGATCGGTGGCCCGCGTGCGCGCACACCTGACGCCCCGGGTCAGCCGGGGGCTGAACGTCCTCGCGGCGATCGTGATCCTCGGGTTCGGCATCATCGCCATCGCCGTCGGGCTCAGCGGCTGAGTAAGGCCCCGGGCAGTGGCGGGCCGCGCTTTCGGGCGGGCACCGCGGATCGGCTGGCTCCCGTACGATCGGGGCATGCCAGGAGCCCGCCATCCTCTCCCTGCCGCCGCCGTGTTCGACTGGGACGGCACGCTCGTCGACACGCTGCCCATGATCTACCGGGCCAATGTCGCCGCGATGAGCCACTTCGGGATCACGATGTCGCGCGAGTGGTTTCGGGAGCGCTACACGCCCGACTGGCGCCAGGGCTACCGCGAGCTTGGGATTCCGGAGCCCCTGTGGGCCGAGATGTCGGACCGCTGGGCCGTGGAGATGGCGCGAATGCGGCCGCGAGCCATGCCCTGGGCGCGGCGTTCGCTGCGCGACCTCAAGGCGAGCGGGATCCGCGTCGGCCTGGTCACCGCCTCGACCCGTGCCGTCGTCGAACCCAACCTCGAGCGGCTCAACCTCGTCGGGGTCTTCGAGAGCACCTGGTACGCGGACGATGTCGAGCACTCCAAGCCGCATCCCGAGGCCCTCCTCCGGGCGCTCGATGACCTGGCGGTCGAGGCTGCCGAGACCGTGTACGTGGGGGACACCACGGTGGACCTCGAGATGGCGGTGCGGGCCGGCGCCTCGTTCGTGGCGGTGGGCACGACGACGCCCGAGGCCGTGTTTCGGGCGGCCGGGGCGGGGCGAGTCTGGTCCGGGGTTGGGGCATGGGCCGACGACCTGCTGGGGCGACCGGCCCGGCGAAGGGGTCCGAGCGGCACGGCCGGGTCCCGATCCCGGTCGCTACGATCGCAGCCATGACCCAGGCCCTCGACTCGTTCGACGCCGCCGCGCGCCGCACGATGCTGCCCCTCACCATCCTCGGGCTCGTCGCGGGCCTTGCCGCAACCCTCGCCGGCAGCGATGACATCGCGTGGTGGTGCTGGACCGTCCCGGCGGCGATCGTCGGGCTGTGGCTGCTGATCTCGATCATCCGCGACCTGCTCCGGCGTGAGGCAGGCGTCGACGTCATCGCCGTCCTCGCCATCGCGGGCGCGCTGCTGCTCGGCGAGTCGCTCGCCGCGGCCGTCATCGCTGTCATGCTCGCGACCGGTGATGCCCTGGAGCGCTTCGCTGACGGCCGGGCCCACCGCGAGCTCTCGGCCCTGGTCTCCCGCGCCCCGAGGACGGTGCACCGGCACGAGGACGACACCATTCGGGACCGCCCGATCGCGGACGTGGAGGTCGGCGACCGGCTCCTGGTCAAGCCGGGCGAGGTCGTCCCGGTGGACGGCGTCGTCGCCGGGGCC
Source organism: uncultured Chloroflexia bacterium (assembly GCA_963716025.1). GTDB lineage: Bacteria > Chloroflexota > Limnocylindria > Limnocylindrales > CSP1-4 > CAIXZV01. The sequence goes on along the minus strand of CAVQSY010000011.1, from coordinate 86,015 downwards.
TCCGCGACGCTGGACGAGTCCGCCCTGACCGGCGAGGCCCGGCTCGTGGTCCGCGAGGCGCACGCGCCCGTCAGCTCCGGGACCGTGAACGCCGGGGCCCCGTTCGACCTGGTTGCCACCGCGACGGCGGAGCGGAGCACCTATGCGGGCATCGTCCGGCTGGTGAAGGAAGCCCAGTCGACGAAGGCGCCGTTCGTCCGGCTCGCGGACCGCTACGCGCTCGTGTTCGTCCCGCTCACCCTCGTGATCGCGGGCTTCGCGTGGGCGGTGTCCGGGGATCCGGTCCGCGCCCTGGCCGTCATCGTGGTGGCAACCCCATGCCCGCTGCTGCTGGCGGCGCCGATCGCGATCGTGGCCGGGATCAGCCGGTCGGCCAGGCGCGGGATCATCGTCAAGGGTGGAGGGGCCCTCGAGGCCATCGCCCGCGCTCGCGTCCTCCTGTTCGACAAGACCGGGACGCTGACCGCCGGCAGGCCCCACCTGGCCGACGTGGCGGTGGCACCGGATCGGACGCCCGAGGAGGTCCTCCGGTTCGCCGCGTCGCTCGAGCAGGTCTCACCGCACGTGCTCGCGTCCTCGATCGTCGCCGGCGCCCGGGAGCGCGAGGTGTCGCTCCTGCTGCCCGAGGCGGCCGAGGAGACCCCCGGCTCGGGGATCAGCGGACGGGTGGCCGGCTCCACGGTGCTGGTCGGGACGGTGGAGTTCGCAACCGGCGGCTCAACGCTCCCCGCCTGGGCCCGGGACGTCCGCCGCCGGGTGACCCTCGAGGGGGCGACGGGTGTCTACGTGAGCGTGGACGGCGTCCTCGCGGGCGCGTTGGTCCTCGACGACCCGATCCGCCCCGAGACCCCGCGGGTGATCCGATCGCTGCGCCGGGCCGGCGTGGCGCGGATCGTCATGGTCACCGGCGACCACTACGGCGTGGCGGACATGGTGGCGGCCGCCATCGGCGTCGACGCGGTGCTCGCGGAGCGGACGCCGGCCGACAAGGTCGATGCAGTGGCGGAGGAGAAGGCGCACGCGGGCGGCATCCTCGTCATGGTCGGCGATGGGATCAACGATGCACCGGCGCTCGCCGCGGCCGACGTGGGGGTCGCGATGGGCGCCCGAGGCGCTACCGCGAGCTCCGAGGCCGCCGACCTCGTGATCACCGTCGATCGCCTCGACCGGCTGCCGGAAGGAATCCGGATCGCGCGCCGGGCGCGGACGATCGCTCTCCAGAGCGTGATCGCCGGGATGGGCATGTCGATCGCCGCGATGCTGGTCGCCACCACCGGGGTCCTGCCCCCCGTCTGGGGCGCCTTGCTCCAGGAGGCCATCGACGTCATCGTCATCGCCAACGCCCTCCGCGCGCTGACTGGGGGCCTGGAGAAGACGCCGCGCGTGGCCGGCTGGGCCGACCTGTCTGCACGGCTGCGAACCGAGCACCGCGAGCTGGCGCTCCCCCTGGCCCGGATCCGGCCGCTCGCAGACGGCCTGGGCACGATGCGACCCGTCGATGCGCTGGCCGAGCTGAGGCGGACCAGGGACTTCCTGGTGGATACCCTGATGCCCCACGAGGAGGCGGAGGACCGCGAGGTGTTCCCGCTCCTGGCCCGGGCCGTCGGCAATGACGACGTCACGGCGGCGCTCCACCGGACGCACACCGAGATCTTCCACCTGATCCGCTTTACCGACCGGCTGGTGGAGGAGGTGCCCGAGGAGGGCCCCGGCCCGGAGGACCTCACCGACCTGCGCCGGGTGCTCTACGGCCTGGACGCGATCCTGCGTCTCCACATGGCCCAGGAGGAGGAGCTCTACACGGCCCTCGGCGACGAGCATCCGGAGGCCACCGAACCGGTCCTCCAGCGCGCCTGAGCGGATCGTCGCGCCGGACCCGGGTGACCGTCGTGGCGAAGCCGCCACCGGTGGCGCGCCCGCGGGCGTTGGCCCGGGCGGGGACGGCTCAGGTGGCGCAGGTCGCGCCGCTGGCGCGCAGGCGGAGCCGCCACGCCGCGGTGATGGCCAGGAGCACCAGGGAGGCCGCGCCGATGTATGGCTGGATGGGCGCGTAGATGGACATCGCGCCGCTTGCCCCAAGCAGGAGCAGGGCGACCTTGTTGCACACCGGGCAGCCGATGGCGAGGAATGCCCCCAGCCCGGCGAGAGAGCCCAGGGCCGTCGTCCGCCGCTCGGCGGCGTCCGAGGCCGGGCCCATCGCGACGAGCTCGATCCCTGACTGCGGGGCGAGCGCCGGGGCCGTGTAGGTGGCCATCACGACGCCCATCAGCGGGGCCGACAGCAGCCACGTCCAGATCGCGAACGTGGTGGGAGCCACCGACCGCCCGAAGACCGGGTTGGGAAGGATCGCGGTCACGAGTCCGAACAGCAGGCCGGACGCGATGGCCCACAGCGCGATGTGGGCAAGCAGCGTGCGGTCCCGGAGGGCGAGGAGCGAACAGGAGGCGGGCACGGGTCCAGGCGTCAGCTGGCCCGCGGGCCAGCGACAGCCGCCCCAATGGCCTCGAGTGGTCCAACCTGGTGCCCGCGACGGCGTTCCACGATCCCGCTGACGATGTCGCAGGCGGCGATGATCGCCGGCTCGGCGAGTCGATAGCGAACGGTCGTGCCGTCCCGGGTCCCCTCGACAAGCCCGGCGGAGCGCATCACGGCCAGGTGCTGGCTGGTGTTCGCAAGGGTGCTCCGGATGGTCTCGGCGAGCTCACCCACGGACCGGTCGCCCGTCCGCAGGGCGTTGAGCAGGGCGAGGCGCTTGGGGTCCGTGAGGACCTTGCACAGCTCGGCATGGAGCCGGTAGCGGTCCAGGTCGTCGTTGAGCGGCGGCATGCGACCAGCGTACGGGTTATTGCGTGGTTGCGCAAGTATGTGGACGGGTGTTAGATCGCGCGATGAGCGACGATCCGCGCGCCAGCCTGCCGGTCCCCAACCGGCGGCCCACGCACCGTGCCGGCACGGGTACGGCACGACCACGTTCGGTCGTGGAGCCGTCGGTCGTGTTCGAGCCGCCGCCACCCCCGCGCCGGCACGGGGATCCTGCGATGCGCAAGGACCTCGGGCTCCTGGCGTTCCTGGTCGTGGCGGTCGGCATCGGCCTCGTGGCCTGGAACGTGGCGGGCATCCTGACGAGAAGCGCGCTCACGCCGCACCCGTCGGGGACCCCGGTGGCCGGGATCTCGGCATCACCCGCCGCCACCGCCTCCGGGTCCGTCGACCCGTCGTTCTCGCCGGGCCCGGCATCCCCCAGCACGTCGCCGACCCCGACGCCCAAGCCGGAACGGGTGCCGGTCAAGGTGCGCATGGAGCCGCGTCCGGCGGCCGCCTTCGCGTCGGAGGTCAAGGACACCTGGTGCGCTGCCGCGGCGGTCCAGATCGCCCTCAACGTCAATGGCGCCGACGGCCGGATCGACACGACACGGGTCCGGCAGGCCGCGATCAGGAAGCTCGAGGTCAGGCTGACGACCCGTGCCGACAGCCGGAATGGTGGCGTGGGTCCGCTGGGCATGGCCGCGACGCTGGAGCGCCTGGGGGCGGTGGACTACGACCTGCGCATCTACCCCAGCCGCGCCGCCGCCCTGCGGGCCGCGGCCAAGGCGATCTCGAGGACGGGCCACGCCGCGATCCTCCTCGCGTGGCGCGGTGCGCATGCGTGGGTGATGACCGGCTATCGCGCCACCGCGGATCCCACGGTATTCAGCGATGCGAAGGTGACGGGCGCCTACATCATCGACCCGTGGTACCCGCGGGTGTCCGCGATCTGGGGCTCCTCTGACAAGCCCGGCGTGTTCCAGGACACCGCCGAGATGCGGCGCAACTTCCTGCCCTGGAAGCGGCCCGAGGGTCGGTACCCCGCGCGTGACGGCCAGTTCCTCGTCATCATCCCCAAGAGCTAGTGTCCCAAATCGCTGATCTCTAGCTGGTTGACCCGCCTCAGGGTCAGGAGCGCACCCGGCAAGCGTGGCTCGGACGCCGAACTCGCAGGTTTGTGACCGCACTCCTGCACGCCGTATCGCGTGCTGACCCCAAGGTGAGTCATGACGCTGAGCGCAGGAACGGGGTCGCGAGCCTCGGCAACCAGCGAGCGACTTGCGAACCGGGACACCAGCATCGTGCCGGCCCCGGCCCCGTGCCGGCCCCGGCCCCATGCCGGCCCCGGCCCCATGCCGGCCCCGGCCCCATGCCGGCCCCGGCCCCATGCCGGCCCCGGCCCCATGCCGGCCCCGGCCCCATGCCGGCCCCGGCCCCATGCCGGCCCCGGCCCCATGCCGGCCCCGTGACACGTGCCGGCCCGTGACTTACCCCTGGGTCGGCACGCGATACGGCGTGCAGGGGTGCCGCCACGACCCCGTTGGTTCGGGGTCCTGTGACGCTTGCAAGATGCGCTGCTGACCCCGTGGCGAGTCAAACAGCCAGGACACGGCGAATCGGGACGGCGGCCAGGTCTATGGCGCGACCAGCACGACGTCACCCGCGGCAAGGAGCGCGTTGTCGGATGCATCCCGGATGGCCAGCGTCCAGGTCCCGGGCGTGAGCCCGCACTCGGGCGCCCCAGGTTCGGAGGTTGTCACCCGGAACGAACCGTCCGCCATCGCGAACCGCTCCAGCGCCTGGCGGGAGGTCTCCGTCGTCGCCCGGAGCTCGCCAACGGGTCCGTTGGTCCGCCACTCGACAAGGAGGTCCGTGGAGCGCGCCGGGATCATCGCCGTCCACGTCCGCTCGGAGCCGTTGCAGCGCCAGATCGATGGCTCGAACCCGATGACGCCGGGGCCGCCGTTCCCGCCCAACACCACCGCGAGGATCACGGCGACCAGGATCACGCCGTTGAGGATCAGCGCCCGCGCGACCGGAAACCCGTCGCGCTTCGCGGCCCTGGACGTCTGGTCGGGAGTTGACAGCGTGATGGCGCGGCGCGCGCCGCACCGGCCGCAGTAGTCGTCGCCGGCAGTGCGTTCGGAGCCGCAGCGGGGACAGGCCCAGGGACCCGCGGGTGACGGTTCGCGAGCGGCGGTCTCGTCAGCGGCCGTATCGTTCGTGGGGTCGGCTGCGGTCACACGTGCATCATCGCGCATCGCGGGGCCGTGCACCGTCAGGCGTCGGCGTGGATGACCGGCAGCGCTCGGCGGGTCGCCGGCTGGCGAAGCGAGCCCATCTCGCCCGCGATGGTGCGGAAGCGGTCCGCCGCCTCCGGACGGATCCGGTAGTGCACGTTCGACGCGCGCCGCTCGGACTCGACCCAGCCCGTCTCGCGCAGGACCTTGAGATGGTGGCTGACCGTCGGCTGCTCAACCGTGCAGCAGGCGGTGAAGTCGCACGCGCACACGGCCTCCCCGCCCGCGAGCTGGCGCAGGATCGCGAGCCGGGTGGGATCGGCGGCTCCGTACAGCAGCCGGACGTCGGGATCGAGGATCCGTCTCATGACCAAACCATATTGACAAACATCGATATCGTCAAGTATCAATACCAGAGCAGCGGCGCACACCGGCCGGAGCCCCAGGATGGAGGCCCCGAGGGATCCGCCGAGAGGAGCATCATGGACGCCAACATCGACCTCATCACCGCGATTCGGCAGGAGCGCGAGCGCTCCATCCGGGCCGACCGCCTGGCCACGATGGCGGCGCGCATCCGCAACTGCTGCCGCCCGTCCACCACCCGCCGCCTGGTGCGCACCCTGCGCCAGGCCGCCGCCAGCCGTCAGGAGCCGTCATGACCGGCCAGAACGCCACCACCATCCATGCGCAGGTTCGCGAGCGGTACGCCGCCGCGGCCCTGGAGGCCACTGACGGAGCCTGTTGCGCCGGCAGCCAGCAGGAGATCGGCCCGGAGCTCTACTCCGCCCTCGAGCGGGATGAGCTGCCGCAGGCCGCGGTGCTCGCGTCGCTCGGCTGTGGCAACCCCATCGCGGTGGCTGAGCTCCGCGAGGGCGAGCGGGTGCTGGACCTCGGGTCCGGCGGCGGCATCGATGTCCTCCTGTCGGCCAGGCGCGTCGGACCCACCGGGCGCGCGTTTGGCCTCGACATGACCGACGAGATGCTCGCGCTCGCCCAGCGCAACGCAGCCGAGGTGGGCGCCACCAACGTCGAGTTCCTGCGAGGGCAGATCGAGTCGATCCCGCTGCCGGCCGCCTCGGTGGACGTGGTGATCAGCAACTGCGTCATCAACCTCGCGGCGGACAAGCCGGCCGTGTTCCGGGAGATCGCCCGCGTGCTGCGGCCCGGCGGGCGGATGGGTGTGACCGACATCGTGGCCGACGACCGCCTCAGCGAAGCCGAGCGCGCCGAGCGTGGCTCGTACACGGGGTGCATCGCGGGGGCCCTCTCGTACTCGGAGTTCCGGGCCGGGCTGGAGGCCGCGGGTCTCACGGATGTCTCGATCACCCCCACGCACGACGTGGCTGACGGGATGGCCAGCGTGATCGTCAAGGCGACAAGGCCGGCCCACGCGGTGGCGCCGCAGCCCACCCCGGCCGCCGCCCCGGTTGCCCGGCGGGAGCTGCCGATCGGCGATGCGGGCTGCTGCGGCGGAACAGGCTGCTGCTGATGCGCATCGGTCGTGCGACGCCGGCGGTCGTGCCTGCCGTCGAGGCACTGCTCGTCGCGGCCGGGCTCCCACTCGACGGCGTCGCGGAGGCCCTCGAGACCGGTGTGGTCGCGTGGGACGGCGACTCCGTGGTCGGCGCGGCTGCCGTTGAGGGGTACGGCGGGGCCGGCCTCCTGCGGTCCGTGGTCGTGGCTGAGGACCACCGGGGGACCGGTCTCGGCCACGCGCTCGTGGCCGCGGCCGAGGACCTCGCGCGTGGCCTCGGCGCGCGCGACCTCTACCTGCTCACCGATGGCGCGGCCGAGTGGTTCCCCCGCCTCGGCTACGAGGTCGTCGAGCGCGAGGTGGCCCGGGCTGCGGTCGGCGCGTCGATCGAGTTCACCCTGGTCTGCGCGGCGACCGGAGTACCCATGCGACGCGCGATCGCGTGACGTGCGGCGTCAGGAGCCGGCGATGCGGGCCTGCCCCTGCGCGTTGTCGATCGCGATCTGGTCCTTCGTCGCCTGGTCGACGCAGACGTAGTCATCCGCGATGACCTGGCGCCACCAGTAGCCGTCGATGCAGGTCTGCGGCCCATAGGCGCCGTCGTACCACCGCTGCGCCGCCGTGATCGTGTCCGCGATCGTGGCATTGCGGACCGACTTGTCCACGCAGACGTGATCCTCGGGCGTTGCCTCACGCCACACGTAGCCCTCGATACAGGTGTCCGTCCGCGGCGCCAGTCGGAACGGGGCCCGCTCGTTGTCGAGGATCGTCGTTGCCCGCACGTCGGCGGTCACGCACACGAGGTCTGCGGGAAACGCCGCCCGCCATACGTAGCCGCTGGTGCAGGTCTGCGGTCCGTATTCCCCGTCGACCCAGCGGGAGGACGCGGCCGCTTCGTCGGCGCGCGCCTGTTTCACGGTCTTGCTCGTCACGCACGCCTTGTCGTCGACCGTGATCAGCCGCCAGTCGTAGCCGTCGACGCAGGCTCCGGGAGGAAGCGGCGTCGGGCTCGGCGTCGGCGTCGGGTCAGGCGTGGGTGACGCGGGTTCCGCTGATGAGGGATCGCTCGACGGCGGTTCCTCGGAGGGGAGCTCGCTGCTCGCAGGTGGCAACGACGGCGAGACCAGTCCGCTCGGCGCGTCCGTCGCGTTGGCCACCAGGCTCGGTGATACGGATGCCTTGGGCGGCAGCACCCCGAACGCGAAGCCCGCGACCGCCAGGACGGCAACCCCGGCCGCGGCGATGGCGACCGTCGGGAGCCATCCCGGGAAGCGCGCGGTCTGCACCAGCGTCGCGCCCGCCGTGGCCCCAGGACGGCCATCGGCAAGGGCATCGACCTTGAAGATCCGGCGCTCCGAGGCGCCCAGCGAGATCGATGTTCTGGGGGTGACGCGGAGGGCGGCCCGCAGCTGGCCTCCGGCCGGAACGAGCTGGGGCGCCGGGTCCAGGTCCAGGCGCAGGGCCTCGTCCGGATCGGTTGCCGCCAGCATCACCTCCACGGGACGATTGCCGCGGTTCTCGACGCGGACCTCGAAGGCGGTGCTGCCGCTGGCCTTCGCCGTGGCCGGCACAATCGTGGCGGCAATCGACCGGAGCTCGCCGACCGTGAGGACCCCGCTCTCCGTCGCTTCTTCCGCGGGGTGCTCGTGCGAGCTCACTCGCACCAGGAACGGCACCGGGCCAGCGAGCGCCAGGGGCTGGAGCGGTGGTCGGAACCGGATCGCGCTGGTGGCGTCCGTGCCCGGCATGAGTCGCAGGACCGGTGTCTCGACCTCGGTCCACGAAGCGATCGGTCCCTCGACGACGATCCGCAGCTCGTCCACGACCGTGCCGGTGTTGCGCGCGCGCAGCGTGACCGAGACCATCCCGCCCGGGTCGGCGGCGACGGAGGTCGGCTGGAGCGTGGTTGCGACGCTGTCCGTCGGCCGTGACACGGGGCGGGGAACCGGAGTGGACTCCCCGGGCCGCCGTGCCTGGACACCGGGCGTGAGGACCGTCGGGGGCGGCGTGGGGAAGGGCTGCTGGCTTTGGGCGGCCATGGGCGCGCCGCAGGTGCCGCAGAACCGCGCATCCGGCTCCGGGACCTGCCCGCCGCAGACGGCGCACACGCGCATTGGGGACGCCTCCGAGTCGTCGCGGCCCTCTCGGGTGGCCGCGGGGTCCCACAGCCTAGACGATGGTGAGCTGCGAGGCTACCCCGGGCATCGCTCCCGGGGCGCGGGACGCAGTGCGGCTCCCCGCCGGGCGTGGCCCGGATCGGGGAGCCGAGGATGGCTGGTGTCCGGTCCGCGGGTGGGTGTCGTTGGCGCGAGGCAGGAGCCTCAGACCGGATCCACCTGGATGGACGGATCGACGCGCATGGCGTCGGCCGGTGCCGGCCCGGCGGGAGCGGCGGACGCCCCCGCATCTCGCCGGCGCACCGACGACACGAGGAGCGCCGCACCCAGGGCGAGGATCACCGCGGGCCCGAGGAGGGCGCCGAAGACCCAGCCGGGCAGCGCCACGTCGGCCAGCGCGATCGCACCGAACACGATCAGCACGACCCCGATGATGGCGCCGGCGCCGAGCCCCCGCGCGTCGGCGGGCCGCTGGACGGCTGGCTGAGGAGTCGAGGACCACCGCGGGTCCCAGCCCGGCGCCGACGGCGGGGCGGACGCGTTCGCGGAGCCGCCCGGCGTCGCGGACCATCCGGCCGAGGCTCCGGGCGCGGCCCAGCCGGCGGGACCGGGTGCCGTTGTCCACGGTGCCTGCGGGATCACCAGCGCGAGGATGATGTACGCGACCAGGGCCAGCCCACCGGACGCGATGCCCACGATGATCCACAGGATCCGGACGACCGTCGGGTCGATGTCAAGGTATTCGGCCATGCCGCCGGCGACGCCGGCCAGCTGGCGATCACGGCTGCGGTAGAGGCGACGCGGGTTCACTTGCATCCTCCCAGGGGATTGATGGTGACGGAGCCGATACTGGCCTCGATGGCGAGGTCGGCCTTGAACGGGGCGGTGTCATAGCCGGGCGTCTCCCAGGCGCTGTCGCGCTGGACGAGCCCATCGAGGTGGATGGAACCGAGGGCCGCGGTTGAGCGCACACGCAGCCCGAGATCGTCCGGTGCGCACACCTCGAGCGCGCCGGCACTGGTGGTGAGCTCACCCTCGAACGACGCAGCGGGGAGCACGATTCCGGCCGAGCCGGCGTTGAGCTCCAGGTCGAGGCGATCGAGGGTCGCGCCGGTGAGGTCGACCTGCACCTCCCCCGCGTTGATGCTGAGGTCAAGGGCGCCAAGGCGGGCGCCGGCGAGATCGAACGTGCCGCGACCGGCGTTGAGCTCGGACACGAGGTCAATCGTGGTTGCCGTGGGCAGGGTGACGTCCCACTCCACCCGGCCCGTGCGCGAGCTCCAGCGGCCGGAGCCGCGGTCGGATCCCAGCGCCAGGTGGTCCGCACTGGCCTCGAAGTCGGTCCGGCGGTTGTCGCCGTCCCGGGCGTCGAGGCGCCAGCCGGTCCCCGGCTGCGTGGTGACGGCGAGCTCGCCGCAGGAGAGGGTCAGGTTGACGGCCGCGGTGCTGCCGAAGGAGTCGTCCCGGGTCTCGGTGGCGCGGACCGGTGCGGCGTCGTTCGTGCACGGGACCGACACCTGCGGCGTCGCGACGATGGAGGCTCCGAGCGCAAGGCCCGGCAGCACCGCCGCGACAAGACCGCCCGCGAGCGCCGCGCGTGATCGGCGGAGCACCAGGCCCGCGCCGATGGCGATCACGGCGAGCGGCCACAGGGCGCCGACGATGTCCGCGACGGCCTCGCGGTTCAGGGCGCCGGCGGCGGCCGCAAGCGTCACCGCCCCGGCGGCGAGCAGGAACGCGCCTGCGTACAGACTTCCACGCCTGATGGTCATGACATCCATCCCTCCCGGGTCAGTCGCGGCGCGGCCCTGGGTCGGGGTCCGCGCTGGGCATCGGTATTGGTGCCATGACTGTGCGCCGGGACGGCCGCCGCTCCCAGCCGGGCAGCGGGCATGTTCGGGGTGGGGGAATCCCTACCGCGAACCGTGCATTCCCGCGGATCGCCAGCTGTCGGCTCTCACGGGAAGGCGATCGCCAGGAACGTGGCCGCCGCGAAGAGGCCCAGCCCATAGACCGTGTGTGTCGCGAGGTTCCGCACCCGGGTCGCCGTCGGGTTCGGCGTCTTCGACCCCGCAATCCCGGCCCCCATGCCCGGCTGCATCACGAACCATGGAGCCACGATGGTCCCGAGGCCGATCGCGAGGGCCGGCCAGATCGTCGGCGAGCGTGCCCAGTCGAGCCCGGCCACGAGGAGCAGCAGGACGGCGAAGGCGACGCCGATCCCGTAGTGGGCGAGGTACCCCAAGGGACGCTCGCCGCGAACTGGCTCGGCTGTGGCGATCCGCTGGTGCGTGAACCGGCCGCGGGTCATGTGGCCGATCCAGCGGCCGAGCATCGCGTAGTCGAGCGTCGGGATGCCGAACCCCCGACGCAGCAGGAAGCCCCACGCGTCCATGAATGCGGCCGCGGCCAAGCCCATGACGGTGCCGCGGATCGCGATCTCGAGAAGGCCGTTCATCTCGCGCCATCCGTGCTGGTGGGGGCGATGCCGGGGATGGAGTCGATCCGGGTGACCGAGACGAGGCCGAGGCCGGCGTCGCGGATCTGGCGCAGCAGACCGTGGAGGGCTGCCTGGTCGATCGCCTCGGCCTCGATGACGGTCGTGCCGTCCGCCTGCGGCGTCAGGACGAGGCCGTCGAACCAGGCGGACCAGCGGGTGTCGAGGCGGCTGCTCACCCGGATCTCGTAGTGGTTGGTGTCGCCCGAAGGGCTGGTGTTGATCATCTGGCTCCTTTCGAGTGGCTCGACCTCGAGGTGGTCGAGCCGCTTCGGTGGAGCCAACGATGTAGGGCGGCGTGGGGAGCGGGCATCACCAACCGTGGTGATCGCGGGTGGTGATTCGCGTGGCAGCGCGGCCGGGCGCGCGGGCGCGTGCCTAGCGGGCGCGGGAGAGGAGCCCGAGCTCGGCGGCGCGGGCGACGGCGGCGCGCCGGGAGTTGACGCCGAGCTTCGAGAAGATGTTCTTCGTATGGGTCCGCATCGTGTTGAGTGACACGAAGAGCCGGGAGGCGATCGCGGGGCCGTCGAGATCGGACGCCAGCAGTCGCAGGACGTCGAGCTCGCGGTCGCTCAGGGGCTCGACGAGCGGCTGTGCGCGGGCCGGTGCTCCTCCTCGCCCTCGAGGGCGGTGAGCAGCCCCCGCGCGTACCGCGGCGCAGCTGACCGGCGCGCCGTGTCCCGGAGGAGCGGCGCGATGGCCGGTCCCAGGTCCGCGAGGAGGCGGATGAACCCATCCCGCTCGGCAGCTGACAGGGCGGCCTCGATGGAGGCCGCGGAGCCCTCCCGATCTCGGGCGGCGGCGGAGGCGACGGCGCGCATGGCGGTCAGCTCGATGACGCTGCGCATCCTGCCGCCGGCCGAGGCGTTCGCCAGCAGGCGGTCGACCAGCGAGGCCGCGGCATCGAGGCTGCGGCGATCCCCGTCCGCCACGGCACGCACCAGCAGCGCCTGCGCCAGCGTCACATGCGCGTACTCCCGCGTGTAGGCCAACGGGTCGTCGGCCGAGATACCACTCTCGCCGGCCCACGCCAGGGCATCCGCGTGCCGGCCCTGCCGCGTCCATAGCCGCGCGCGCATCGCGGCGATGGGTCGGACAGCCGGGAAGAAGTCAGCGTCGTAGACCCGCTCGGCCTCGTCGAGGAGCTCGTGGGCAGCATCGAAGTCGCCATCGGCGGCGCGCACGCCCGCCATCGCCACGCGCCACCGCCAGCGGTTCTGCGGCAGGCCGAGCGTGTCACCCAGGGCGGCGCTCGCCTCGAGCTGTGAGACCGCCTTCGCGACCTCGTTCGCTTCCAGGTCGAGCTCCGCCAGGCCGGTGTGCATGTCCGCCGTACCGCGTAGCCGATGCCCAGCCTGCGACCCAAGGCGGAGTCCGCGCTCGTACGTCCGCCGGGCGTCGGCGAGACGGCCTTGCGCGATGCGGATGTCCGCCATTGCCAGGAACCCGCCGAGCATGTCGGCGTGGTGACCGGCCCGCTCGAGGTCGACGACGGCCTTGGACCATGTGTCGTGGGCCGCCTCGAGGTCGCCACCCGTCCACTGCGCCAGCGCCAGGATGCCCGCTGCGGCACCCCGCTCGAGCGGCTGGTCCTCGTGGGCCGCGTCGAGCGCCGCCTGCGCCTGCCGGATCGTCTCCTCGACATCGTCCTGCATCCGGGCAAGGGCCGCCCGGTACAGCGCGATTGCGCCGGACAGGTGGCCGAGCGCCGTCGGATGACGGACCACCATCCCCTGGACCTCCGCGGCCGCGCGCGCCGCCGCCCCCGACGACGCCGGGATCCATCGCTCGGCGGTCGCGAGGCGTCCCTCCACGCCACGTGCCTCCCCGGTGGAGAGCAAGGCGCCCGCATGAGCGATCGCGAGCACGGGCCGGCACTCGAAGAGCTCGCCGGGCAGGGCATCGAGCCAGCGGCGCAGGGTCGCCTCCTGGCGGGACTTCCGCAGGTCGTGGGCGGTGACCTCGATGAGGTCCGCCGCCCGCTCGAAATCGGCTGCGGCGAGCGCGTGCCCGATGGCCTCCTGGGGCCGTTCCTGCGCTTCCCACCATTCGCTCGCACGTGCGTGCAGCAGGGTGACCTCGCCCGGCCGCTGGTCGAGCAGCCGCGCGCGCAGCAGGTCTCCGAACAGGTGGTGATAGCGGAACCAGCGGCGCTGGTCGTCGAGTGGGATGAGGAACAGGTTCGCGCGTTCCAGGGCTTCGAGCATCGCGGTTCCGCCGGTCCCGCCCGTCACCGCGTCACACAGCGGACCCGAGAGCTGCTCGAGGATCGAGGTCGAGAGCAGGAACCCGCGAACCGCGTCGGTCTGCCGCTCCAGGACCTCGTCGGCGAGGTAGTCGACGATGTACCGGTCGTCGCCGGCGAACGACGCGACGAAGGACGCGGGGTCGTCGCGTCCCCGCATCGAGATGGCGGCGAGCTGGAGCGCGGCGATCCACCCCTCGGTGCGTGCCTCGAGGGTCCCAACATCCGCGTCGCCGAGGCCGAGGCCCATTCGGTCGTTGAGGTAGGCGGCCGCCTCTTCGGGGGTGAACCGGAGGTCCGCCGCCCGGACCTCGACGAGCTCGCCCCGCGCGCGCAGCCGGGCGACCGGCAGCGGAGGGTCGGCGCGGGTGAGGATCACCAGGTGGGCCTGCGGCGGCAGGTGGTCGAGGAGGAACGCAAGGCCGTCGGCGACCTCGCGGCTCTCGACCACGTGGAGGTCGTCGAGCACGAGCAGCAGGTCGTGATCGACGACCGCGAGGCCGTTCACCAGCGCCATCGTCGCGAGGTCGATCCGGGCCTGGTCCTCGTCGAGGTGTCCGAGGGCCGCCGTGCCGGTGCCCGGCGCCGCCCGCTCGACGGCGGTGGCGACGTATCTCCAGAAGCGCGCGGGATCGGTGTCGGCCGGATCGAGCGAGACCCACGCGACCGACGCCGGCGTCCGCAAGCCGCCGATCCACTGGGCGACGAGGGTGCTCTTGCCGAAGCCGGGCGGCGCCGACACGAGGATCAGCCGCGGGACGCCTTCGCGCCCCAGCCGGTCGAGCAGGCGTGCCCGGTCGACCATGCTGGAGCGCACGTGGGGCGGCTGGAGCTTCGTCTCGAGCAACGTTGTCACGACGGCCGGATGATGCCTGCCCCTGTCAAGAAGCACCAGCACCGGGCCGCAACCGTTGCTGCGAGCGCGACGGCGTCCTCCCGAGGTCAGCGAGCCCCGGTCGGCTCGAACACGACGACCGCCGTCTCGGTCGGCCGGCGAGCCGCGAGCGCGCCGATGTCATCGCCCCAGCCCGGGTAGTCGCGGAACGTGGCCCACAGGCGCTCGCGCTCCTCGCCTGAGGCGGCGCGCGCCCGGACCGAGCGAGGCCCGTCGGGCAGGACCACGGTCGCCTCGGGGGTCGCCTGGAGGTTGAGCCACCAGGCGGGCTCGCCCTCGCCCCAGCCGTTCATCGCGAGGGTCACGAGGTTCGACCCATCGGGGTAGTAGCCGATGATCGCTGTCCGGGAGCGCCCACTGCGCCGGCCGGTCGTCGTGAGGCGCATCATCCCGAACCTCGCGCCGGCCTCCGCCGTGGAGAGTCCGAACCGGCCGCCCGTGAGGCGGTGGGCGAAGCGGTGCATGGCCCAGAAGGTCCTGATCAGCGGGCGCGGCAGCGGCGGCGTGGCGTTCGCTCCCGCGCTGTTCGTGGTGGCCTGGTTCGTTGCCATCTGTCGTCCTCCGTTGGTCGCGTCTCCCGGGAACGTCCGTCGGGAGAGGCTGGTGCCAGCGTTGCGGCCGTCGTGGTGATCCGGCATCACCACACGTGGTGATCGCTGGCGGTGAACGTGCCGCCGCGACCGATGCTCGGGGTGGCGGCCCAGGAGGTCATCCGGCGGAGCCCGGCGCGAACCGATCCGTCGGCCTCGCGAAGCCCGTCGCCCAGCCCCCAGGCGATCACGATGGAACCGAGCCAGACGAGGCTGCCGGCGAGCGCGACGGCGGGCAGGATGCCGATGGCTCCGAGCGCGAACACCGCCAGCGGCAGCAGTGGCTCGTGCGTCGCGTTGAACGGCCGCACGACCTGCGCGGCGATTCGGCCCCGGCGCTTCGGCTGCCCGATGCCGAGCAGCAGCGGCAGGGATGGGATGAGCGAGAACAGGAGCACCGTGGCGATGCCGATCCCATGCTCCTTCGCCTCGGCGTTGCCGACGATGGCGAACCACAGGCCGACGATGATCAGCAGGTGCCGCCGCTGCGGCCGGAACCGGAGGCGGGCGAACCGCGACGGGGCAGGCGTCGGCGTCGCGATGGCAGCGGCCGCCACAGCGGGGCGGACCACGGCCTCGCGCCGGGTGCCCGCGCCGCCGGTCTCGTCCGTCGAGCCCGACGCCAGCAGGGGCGCGTTGCGGTTGAAGCCCTTGAACGTCATCCACAGCCCGACCGAGAGCTCCCAGACGAAGATGGGGGCGGTTGCGATGCCGGAGTAGAGCGAGCCGAGCTGGTGCAGGCCCAGCACGACGCCGGCCGCGGAGCTGATGAGCATCGGCGCGCCGATCAGGCCGAGCGCCGGGATCCAGCGCGGGACCAGCCGCGTGCGGTACAGGATCGTCGCGAACATCAGCGCGTTGAACCCGGGCATGAGGCCCGGTCCGAGGATGAAGGTCCAGTTGCGGAAGCCGACCAGGCCCTGGCCGACGGCGATCAGGGCACCCTCGTCGGCGCCTGCCGCGGGCCCGACCTGCCGGATCGACACCGCGGCCAGCAGGGCGCAGATCCCGGGAATGATGATGGCGGCCTCGAGCAGCCGCGTCGTGACGAAGCCGAGGGCGAGGCTCTCGTGGTGGCGCCTGAGCACCGAGAACACGGCCACCGCCGACCCGATGGCGGTCAGCGCGTTGATGAGGTCGAGCAGGCCGGCGGCCAGGATCTGGGTGTCCTGGCCGGGCCCGACGATGTAGGCGGGGTCGGTCAGGATCGGCGCCAGCATCAGCGCCGCCGGAATGGAGCTCGCGAAGGTGATGAGGTAGAACAAGCCGCTTGCGAACGCCGCCTTTCTCGTGGGGTCCGCCGTGGGCCGGGTGCTGCGTGCCATGGTTCCGTCTCCCTGCGTCGCGTCTCCCGGGAACGTCCGTCGGGAGAGGCTGGCCGCAGCGTGGTTCGCGGGCTGGTGACCGGGCATCACCATGGCTGGTGATTCGGGCTGGTGATCCGAGAAGGGGATGCACCTGCCGAGCCCGTTGCAGCGCGGGCGCGGCTGTCGGGCACAGCTGTCGGGCACAGCAGGGCGTCCGGCCAGGTGCGGCTCATGGCAGGGCGGCGCTCCCTGGCGGCGACCACAGTCGCCCGGGTGCCGGTGCCCGGCCGTGACCCGGCCACTCATTGACCGTTCGGCACCGCGCACCAGCAGCCGCGAGGCCGGGGCGTTGGTGGAGATGGGGGAGAGTCGAACTCCCCGTCCAGAACCCTTCGCCTGGATCCACTACGAGCGTGTCCGATGATTTTCGTCAACCGGTCGGCCGCCCATCGGCAGGCTTCCGTCCGGTCCATTCACGTGTCCCTAGATCGGGCTTGGCTCCCGGGTACGCGACCTCTCCGGGGTTGCACCTTCGCTGAGTGACACTTCCACGGCCCGCGAAGGGGAGGCCGCTTCCATGCTCACCTTACCGCCTAAGCGGCGAGGGCGAGAGCAGGCTGCTTGTTGGCAGTTACTTCGTTTTGCCGCCTGTTTTACGAGGCCTGACGGCACCTCGGCTCGCGTCTCCAGACAGCTGAGCCCTGTCGAAACCACGCATCCCCACAGGACCGAACCGCTGTTCGGGGCGCGAATCCTAGCACTGGTCCGGCACAGGGGTCGAGTTGGGCATCTTCCCCCGGGCTCGAGGCCGTGGGCCGTCGCTCGCCCGGCGAGCGAGCGGTGCAGCGCGAGGCGGATTGGATCACCCGGCGAGCGATCCGTGCACCGGATGGGACCTCGGGCGGCCGATCCCGCTCGCCGGGCGAGCCAGACCGCACGGCAGCGCACCGTTCGACCGCCACGCGAGCGGCGGCCGCGCACCGAGCCCCTCTGCAAGATCCACCGTGACTGCGCGGTTGACACCGCCCGGGCCCGGCGGCACCCTCGCCGCATGACGACCCGTCGAGTCTCCTGGCGCCGCACGGATGAGGTCCGGGCCGACGAGCACTGCACCTTCAGCGTTCGTGACGCCGGCCTGTCCCTGGTCGGCACGGTGATGGGCGCCGATGACGGCATCCCGGTCCGGATCGAGTACCGCGTCCTCACCGACGCCACCGGCGCCACGACGGCGGTCCACGTGCGCGACCTGCGCGGGTTCCACCAGCGCACGCTCCAGCTCGCCCGGGACTCGAAGGGCAACTGGACGGTCGATGGTGCGGCCGACCGGCTGCTCAAGGGCTGCCTGGACGTGGACCTCGGCTGCAGCCCGTCCACCAACACGCTGCCCATCCGGCGGCTCCACCTGGGGATCGGCAGCTCGAAGACGGTCAACGCGGTCATGATCCGGTTCCCGGACCTCCTCGTGGAGGCGGTCGCCCAGACGTACACGCGCCTGGACGAGTACACGTACCGCTACGCCTCAGGCACGTTCGAGGGGGAGCTCATTGCCGACGAGGACGGAGTCGTTGCGCAGCACGCCGGCTGGGAGCGCACGGGCGTGGCGACCGGTCCGGACGATACCGCCCCGCTGGACACCCGGTAGCGGCGACCGGCACGAGGTTCGGCTGATGCTGATCCGGGATGCCAGACCGGCGGACCGCGACGCCGTCGTCAGGCTGTGGCAGGCGGCCGGGCTCACCCGCCCCTGGAACGATCCGGGGGCCGACTTCGACCGGGCGCTCGCGGGTGAGACGTCAACCGTGCTCGTCGGCCTCGATGGCGGCGAGCTGGTCGCCGTGGCGATGGTGGGCGACGACGGCCACCGGGGCTGGATCTACTACGTTGCCGTTCCGCGAGACCGGCGTGGGACGGGCCTCGGCATCGCGGTCGTCGATGCAGCCGAGGACTGGCTCCGCGTGCGCGGCTGTCCCAAGGTCCAGCTGATGGTCCGCGAGGGGAACGAGGCGGTCGTCGGGTTCTACGACGCCCTGGGCTACGAGCGCACCGAGGTCCTGGTGCTGGGCAAGTTCCTCTAGGGGCCCCGGCCCGCTAGTCACCCTTTCCGTCCGGGTGGCACTTGGCGCAGGTTGTGCGCGAGTATCCCGAGACCTCCTTGTGGTGCTCGTCCATGCTGGCGTTCGAATGGCACGAGGCGCACGAGTAGGACGCCCATGTGGCCGGGTGGCACCTCGAGCACACGCCGTTCGCATTCCGGTGGCCGATCGGGAAGCTGTGCGGAGCGCTGAAGTCGGCCGGCCGCCAGCCGCCCGTCGTGTGACACGACGCGCACGCCGAGAACGCGGACGGCTCGTGCGTATCCGGCTTGCTGTGGCACGCGTTGCAGGCCTTGGGCGTTCCTGTGTAGGTGTTGTCGCGATGGCATTTCACGCAGGAGACGCCCCGGTGGGCGCCCGTCAGCGGGAAGTCGGTCTTGCTGTGGTCGACCGTCGCCCCGGACCAGCGCTTCGTGGAGTGGCAGGCGCCGCATGCCGTGCCGAAGCCGCCGTCGTGGGCATCGTCACCCTGGTGGCAGGCAACACAGGTCCTGGGCGTGTTCGCGTACCGGTTGCCGGGATGGCACGCGGCGCACCGGGTAGTCGTGTGGGCGCCGGTGAGCGGGAAGTTCGTCCGGGCGTGGTCGAACGTGGCGCCCTGCCAGGTCTTCGTGCCGTGACAGGCGGAGCAGTCGTTGCCAAGGACGCCGTTGTGGATGTCGTCCGCGCGGTGGCACGCGAGGCATGTCGTCGCCGTACCGCGGTACATGGTGAGGCGCTTGTGGCACGCGGAGCACAGCGCGGTCGCGTGGCTGCCGGTCAACGGGAATCGGGCCTCGTCGTGGTCGAACGTGGTGTCCTTCCACGTCTTGACCGAGTGGCATTCCTCGCACTTGCTGCCGAGGTTGCCCTCGTGGGCGTCGTCCGCCGCGTGGCAGCCGGCGCATGCCGTGGGGGTATCCGCGTAGCGGCCCCGGGCGTGGCAGGCTTCGCACTCGGGCTCGGCATGGGCGCCAACGAGCCGGAATCCCGTGGCGTCGTGGTCGAATGTCGGGGCGTCCCAGTCGTCCGCTGTGTGGCACGTCGCACATCCCTGCACGAACTGGCCATCGTGCGGGTCGTCCTCGCCGCCGTGGCAGGCCTCGCAGGTCGTCCCGATCCCGGACCACGCGCGGTCGACGTGGCACGCCAGGCATTCGACGTCACGGTGGCGGCCGGTGAGCGCGAAGGCGGTCCGGCCATGATCGAACCCGTCGGTGGCGTCACCCCAGCCCGCCGCCGAGTGGCACGCCGCACAGTCGGTTCCCAGCCGGCCCTCGTGGATGTCGTCGGTCGCATGGCAGGAGGCGCAGGTCGTGGGGGTCGCGCGCAGGCCCGGGATGTCCGTGGCCCCCTCGTGGCAGGCGGCGCACGGCGTGCCGGCATGCTCGCCCTCGAGGGGCCAGGTGGCGTGGGCGAAGTCGTGCCCGTACGTGTCAACGCCGTCGTGGCAGGCGCGGCAGTCCGACCCGAATGTGTCGGTGTGCTCGGCCGTATACACCGGGTCGATCCGCTGGTGGCAGGAGGTGCAGGTGGACGGCTCGAAGGTCGTGACCGAGCCCGGGTGGCAGTCGACGCACTCGAACCCCCTGTCGAGGAGACCCGTCCCAATCGGGTGGGCGCGCAGCGAGTAGCCACTCGCGTCGTGAGGGAAGTCCGCCGGGTTGGCCAGGGTGAGCGACGCTGTCTGGCCGTGGTGGTCGGTGTGACACGTGCGACATTCGCCGGACGTGGCGAAACGCCCGTGGAGCCCCGTGCCGGATGCCAGCTGGTCGTCCACCGACGCATGGCAGCCGAGGCACCGGACGCTCATCGTCTCGCCCGACCAGATGGCCACGTGGCAGGCACCGCAGTCTCCCGACAGTGCCGCGTGCGAGTCGACGTCACCCAGGGGATCCGTGCCCGTCTCGCTGTTGAGCGGCCCCGGGGAGAAGATCCCGTTGCCGGTGGCGATGGCTGCACCGACGAGCAGGAGCACGGTCACGGCCACGAACATCAGGGCGGTGGCGGTCATGCATCCGAGCGGGCGGCGTCGCATCGTCCAGCCCTACCGCGACAGCGTCGCGTAGTAGAGCGCGGCCACGATATGGGCGCCGGCGGTCGCGAACATCGCCATCCCGATCGGGACATGGATCGTGTGCCAGGTCGCGAGCGCCCGGCGCGCCCAACGCAGTGCCGCCATCTGGCGCTCCAGCTCGCGCCGGCGGCGCTCGACCTCGCGCACATGGCGAATGGCCGCGGGATCGCGCTGGGGGCCGCCGCCGGCCGCGGCCGCCGCATCGAGCCGGGCTGCGTCCAGCAGCCGCCCGAGCTCCGCGGCCTCGAGCACCGCACCGTCCGCGGTACGGGGCACGGCCGTGTAGATGTAGCGTCCGATGAAGCCGGAGATGACGACCACGAGCACGAGCACGGTCAGCGCACCCGCGAGCCCATTGAAGTGCCAGGCGGCGTGGAGCAGCACGAGGTACGGCCCCACGATCCCCGACACGATGTGCAGCTGCAGCCAGGTGCGCATCGTGCCGCGCACCCGCCCGGTCGAGCGCTTGCGGAGCGAGTAGCCGGTCTCGGTGAACAGCATCAGCGCGAAGCCGATGATCCCGAGGGTATGACCCAGCAGGTCCGCCGATCCAGGGACGCCCGTCGCGCCGACCACGCCGCCATAGGCCGCCGTGATCACGATCACCGCGGCGAACGCGAAGACCAGCTCGCGGTTGGGCACCCGCGGTCCTTCTCGAAGGGTTGCCGGGACACGCGTGCCCGGTGCACGGGACGGGAGAATCGAACACCCCGGCGGTGTCGGTGGTGCGTGCCGGACGGCGCGGTCCACCCGGGCCGATCGGCACGAGCTCGACCCACGGCCCCGAGGCCGACGTCAGGCGGGTTGCCAGCCCGCGGCCAGGGAGGTGAGCAGCGAGCGCAGGTCGCCCGCACCATCGAGCAGGCGACCGCGGATGGTGGTGATGTCCACCCGCTCGCGGACGAGGTGCAGGAGCGTCCGCGAGAGCGCCTGGTCGCCCATGATCACGGCGCCGGCGATCCGGTCGGTCTCCAGGATGAGACGCAGCCGGCTGCTGCCCCCGGGTGCCTCCACCGCGAAGTCGCCCAACTGCTCGCGCCAGGCGGAGGAGTCGCCGCGGGCCAGCGACACGAGGTCGACATCGCGTCCCCCCGTGCCGACCTGCCCGATGATCGTCGTGGTGATGCCGCCGATCCGCGTGACGTTGAACGGCGCCGGCCGGCCGTACGGGGCACGGATCCCCGCCAGGTTGTCGCCGGCCACGCGGCCCTGCTCATTGGCGATCGACCACAGTGCGTCGACGCTGCGGCGACCCGTCGCGGGGTCCAGGACCTCGGCGCAGTCGCCGGCGGCGAGCACGTCCGGCGCGTCCGATTCGAAGGCCTCGGAGACGACGATTCCCCGATTGACCGCAATCCCGGCGGCCACCGCGAGCTCGGTCCGCGGCGCCACCCCGATCGCAACGCCCAGCAGGTCGCAGGCGAGGGTCTCGCCGTCGGTCGTCCGGACGCCCGACACCCGCCCGCGGTGCTCGAGGACCTCGCTGAGCTCCACGCCCTTGCGCAGCCGCATGCCCTGGGCCGCCAGGTGGTGCTCGACGTTGACGGACTCGTCCGGGTCCAGGACGTTGGCCCAGTAGCGATCGCCGCGCATGAGGTAGTGCGTCTCCACGCCGCGCGCCAGCAGCCCCTCCGCCAGTTCGAGCGCGGTGATCCCACCGCCGACGACGCATGCCCGCTTGGCCTTGCCGGCCAGCCGGATCATCTCGCGGGTGCCCTCGTAGCTGTCGAGCGTCACGACGCCGGGCAGGTTGATCCCCGGAAGCTTCGGCAGGATGGCCCGGGACCCGGTGGCGAGCAGCAGGCGGTCATACCGCAGCGTCCGCCCGTCGGCGAGGGTCACGCGGTGGGGCGTGGGCTCCACGGCGGTGACGGTCGCCACCAGGCGACGGATCCCGGCCTCCGAGTAGAGCCGGTCGGGGCGCGCGAACAGCGCCTTGTCCGGGATCACGCCCGTGAGCAGGTAGGCGAGCCCGGGGCGCGAGTAGAACGGCACCGCCTCCCCGCCCGCGATCGTGATCTCGGCACCGGGGTCCCGCTGGCGGGCGGCGAAGGCCGCCGATGCACCGGCGGCGCCATTGCCGATGATGAGATAGCGGCGCATGTCAGCCGTCCACCGGGTCGGGATCCGCGCCGAACCTGGCGAACACGGCGGTGGTCTCGAAGCGCAGAGTGCCGCGCGGGCAGCGGGCGACGCACTCTCCGCAGGTGAGGCACCGGCCGTCGGTCACGGGCAGACCCTCGCGGACGTGGCCGCGCACGTCGATCCCCAGCGGGCAGTTGTACGAGCAGATGCCGCACTCGACACAGCGCACCTGGTCGGCCACCACGTGGCCGGAGACGAGCGCCTGGCGCCGCGCGCGGTCCCGGCCGAAGGCGCGCGTCAGCATCCGACCGGCTCGGGCGGGCGCGCGACAGGATCCGCGGTGCGGCTCAGGAGGGATGGCAGCAGTTTCACGCCCGCATCGTCCGGCGGCAGGCCGCGCAAGTCAACGCACCGGAGGTCATGGCCCCGTGGACGAGGTGGGCCGCAGGATCGCCTTCCGTGGCCGCCTTGCGCCATTGCCCTGCGCAACCTACCAGAGGTCCCCGACCGTGTACCCCTCAGGGAACGGGTCGCTCGGGTCCACCACGTACGACGCAAAGCCCGTGATCCAGGCGGTACCCGTGATGGTTGGCACCACTGCCATGCGCTCCCCGATGCGGGCCTCCTCCACCAGGCGCCCCGTGAACACCGTTCCGAGGATGCCCTCGTGCCGGAAGTCCTCGTCCAGCCCGAGCCGACCCTTCTCGTGGAGGACGGCCATCTTGGCACACGTCCCGGTCCCGCATGGTGACCGGTCGATGACACCCGTCCATGTCGACGGCCTGGACCAGTCCAGGGCCCCGGTGGACACCGTGACCACGTTGCGCCACGAGTTCCTCGCGTCGTGCGCGGGACCCGACAGCTGTCCGATCGTGATCCCGGCGAACCCCGGCTGCTCGGGGTGGACGACCGGCAGCTGGTCCGCCGCGGCGGCCTTGATCATCTCGGTGACTCGCGTGATGTCCCGCCCCTCGTCCGGGACGAGCCGGAACCCCAGCGCCTCGGCGTCGGCGATGACGTAGAACATGCCGCCGTAGGCCACATCCACGAGGACGGTCCCCAGGTGCGGGACCTCCACGGGCACGTCCAGGTGGGTCGCGAACGCAGGCACGTTGCGGAACGTCACGCCGGTCACCTTGCCGTTCGCGCAGGTCGCGCGGATCCGGATCAGGCCCGCAGGCGCCTCCAGCACGATCTCGGTGACGGGCTCCGTCATCGGCAGCATGCCCGTCTCGAGCAGGGTGGTGGCCACGCAGATCGTGTTCGTGCCCGACATCCCCGGGTACTCGACGTGCTCCATGATCACGTAGCCGGCGTCCGCCTCGGGGCTCGTCGGGGGGAGGATCACGTTGGCGCACAGGGCCGGGTAGCCACGTGGCTCGCGGAGCATCAGGCGACGGAGCTCGTCCCCATGCTCCTCGAGGTGGCGGGCCTTCTCGAGCATCGTCGCGCCGGGCACGTCCAGCACGCCGCCGACGATGACGCGGCCCGGTTCGCCCGCCGCATGGGCGTCGACCGCCTGGAGCATCCGTGCCAGCCGCATCGGTCCTCCGTCTTCGTTGTTCCGGCCGGCGGCGGCGCCGCCTTCGCCCGGAAGCCTACTGCGCGGCGCCGGCTGCGGGGGTGTCCGGCGCGGCTGAGCCGGGAACGGCATCCCCGGCCGCCGATCGCACCGTGATTGCTGCCACAGCCACCACCACGACGGCCGCCCCCGCCCACTGCAGAGCCTCCATCCGCTCCCCGGCGAGCGATGCGGCCGCCACTCCGAACACGGGGATCAGGTAGAAGGACACGGCGGCGATCGACGCGGGAACCGCCCGCAGGCCCGTGAGGTAGAACCAGTACGCGAGGCCGTAGTAGAGGAGCCCCGACGCGACCGTGCTGGCCAGGCCACCGACGCTGATCGAGGCCGGCACGACCGCCATGCCCGCCGCAGCCGCGGCGGCGAGCACCACGAGCGAGAACCCCAGCGCCCAGGCCTGTTGCGCTGCCACGACCCCCAGCGTCGAGTCCGCGCCCGGCAGCCAGCGTCGCGTGGCCACCGTGTACACCGCGCAGCAGGCGACCCCCGCGACCGTCAGCGCCACGCCGGCCCAGGCGCCCGATGCCGTCGGCTCGTACAGGACGAGCCCGAGCCCGCCGACGGCGACCGCCGACAGCACGACGAGCGAGGAACCCACCCGCTCGCGGAGCACCAGCCACGCGAGCAGCAGGATCAGCACCGGCTCGAGTGCCCACAGCAGGACCGAGAGGCTGGCCGTGATCTGGGCCAGACCGAGGAGGCTCAGGGCATACGCCAGGCCGGGGTTGAGCGCACCGAGCATCGCCAGGCGGCGTCCGGCCGACCCCGACGGCAGGCGGTCGCCCCGGCGCCGCGCCACGAAGCGCAGGAAGGCGACACTGATTGCCAGCTGGATCGGCAGCAGTGCGAGCGGTGGGATCTCGGCGACGGCCTGCTTGCTGACGACGGTGCCGACGCCCCAGCAGGCGGCGGCCAGGACGAGCACCGCCGTGTGGCGCCGGGCGAGCGGGGTCATGCCGCGGACTTTGGCTACCGGCGCCGTGCTTCCGCCACGGCGCGGGCCATGTCCCGCTTGCTGTCCCGCTCGGCGATCTCGCGCCGCCGGTCCCAGGTCTGCTTCCCGCGGGCCAGTCCCAGGAGCAGCTTGGCCTTGCCCCGATCGTTGATGTAGATCGAGAGCGGCACCAGGGTCAGGCCCTTGGCCTTGGTCTTGCCCAGCAGCTCATCGATCTCATCGCGGTGGAGGAGCAGCTTGCGGGCGCGCTTGGGCTCGTGATTGAACCGGACATCCGCGGACTCCCAGGGTGCGATGTGCAGCCCGATGATCCACGCCTCGTCGCGCTCGATGCGCGCGTAGGCATCGGCCAGGCTGACCTTGTGCGCCCGGACGCTCTTGATCTCGGTGCCACGCAGCACGATGCCAGCCTCGAAGGTGTCCTCGACGCTGTACTCGTGGCGCGCTCGTCGGTTCTGGGCGATGGTCTCGCCCATGGGGATGGCTCCTCGCGTGGTGGCAGGCAAGTGTCGCATGGGGCCGGATGCGGGGCCGGACGATGGGCTTCCGGACGCACGAACGCCGGTCCGTTGCCGGACCGGCGTTCGAATTGCTACCGACCACCCGGTCGGGATCGTCTCTAGACGACGATCTCCGCCGAGGTGGTGCAGCAACTACGACTGTCGATCACTGCACATCACCTCCTTTCGCTCGTCATCGACCCTACCCGATCCCGCTTGCGCGCGCAAGCGTGGATTTGGTGGGCAGATCTGTGCTCCCGGGCCCGGGTCACGCGGCGAGATCCACCCGGAGAGAGCCGACCCCGCCCGCCCCCAGCTCCTCCAGCGCCCGGTCCAGCGCCGGGTCGTCGCCGGGCGTGGCGGGCGGCTCGTCGACCTCGATGTCGGGCGTGATGCCGACCCGATGCACCCACGTCTTGTCGGGCGTCAGCCATTTCGCGACCGTGAGCCGGAAGCCACCGCTGTCGTCCTCGAGCTGCGTCCACTGCTGGACCGTCCCCTTGCCGAAGGTCCGGGTGCCGACCAGCATTGCCCGCCCGCGATCCTGGAGTGCGCCGGCGACGATCTCGGACGCCGATGCCGAACCGCCGTCGACGAGGAGGATGACCCGGACGGCCGGGTCCACGGCCACCCCGCCAGGCTTCGCCTGGGTCTCGAGGAGCGACCCGTCCGCGGCCTCCTGCCAGAAGATCGGGCCGTCGGCGATGAACTGGCTGGCGATGTCGCGGGCAGCGGTGACATAGCCGCCGGGGTTCCCGCGCAGGTCCACGATCAGCTTCGTCCGTCCCGCATCGACATCCTCGGTGAGTGCCGCGAGGAACTGCTCGGAGGCGTGATCCGAGAAGCCCGAGAGCCGGATGTACCCTACGGTGCCGCCGGCGAGGTCCTCCGCCTCGACCTCGGGGCTGATGATCACGTCACGGATGATCTCGACATCCAGGGGCGCCGCTGCCGCCCGCTCGATCGTGAGCACCACCGCCGTTCCCTTGGTTCCCCGGACGTCGGCGAGGACGTCGTCCAGCGTCCGCCCGTCGTTGGGAGTGCCGTCGACCGCCGCGACCACGTCGCCCGGCTGAAGGCCCGCCCGTTCGGCCGGCGAGTTCGGGATCGGCGCGATGATCACCATCCGGCAGTCGGGGCCGAGATCGCGGCAGGACGAGGTTGCCCCTGCCGCATCCACCGTGCCGATGGTGGCACCGATCCCCTCGAACTCGCCGGAGATCCCCTCCAGGCTCCGCCTGAACTCCTCGGAGGTGAGGTAGGAGGAGTACGGGTCGTCGAGGGCGCCGATCATCCCCTTGATCGCCCCCTCCACGAGGGCCTTGCGATCGACGTCGCCGCCCGCGTAGCGCTCGGTCACCGCCCGGTAGGCGTCCCAGAACGGCTGGAACAGCTCGGTCTCCTCGGCCGGCGTGCCGGGCGTGAGCGCCACCTGGCGACCGAGGCTCCAGCCCGAGAGGAACAGGACGCTGCCGGCGAGGATGGCAACGAGGCAGGCCGCCACGATCGTCACGGCGGTGCGCCGGGGCGGCCGGACCGCGGTGTCCACAGCGACGGATCGCCCGGCCGACGGCGTGGCGGGATCCTCGCGAATGGCGGACGGCGTCGGGTCGAGAGTGGGTGTGGCCTCGGGCGACATGGCGGAGATCTCGGAGCGGGTTCGGCCGGCGGGCCGCCAGCGTACCGCCGGAAAGCCGACCCTGCGCCGGTGGCGGGTGGCGTACGGCTACCGGATCAGGTAGGTGCGCACGGAAAGCCACGAGCCCAGGACCCCGAGCCCGAGACCCGTCGCGAGCACCAGCGCCGCCGTGTCCCTGCCCACCGTTCCGAGCTGCAACGGCAGGACGTTGAAGAAGCCGACCATCGCCTGTGACAGTGGCTCCGCCGCGAGCCAGAGCAGGCCCAGCGTCGTCAGTGCGCCCAGCAGGCCGACGAGCGCGCCCTCGAACACGAATGGCCAGCGGATGAACGCATCGGACGCCCCCACCAGGCGCATGATCTCGATCTCCTCCGCCCGGGCGACCACGGCCAGCCGGATCGTGTTCACGATGATGAACAGCACGATCACCCCGACGATCGCGACCATCGCCACGCCCGCCGTCCGGATCACGCCGGTCACCGCCACCACGCGGCCCACGAGGGCTTCGATGTTCAGCACGCTGCGCACGATCGGATCGTCGCGCAGGGCGACGACGACGACGTCGAGATCACCGGGGGCGGTGAGCTTCACGTTGACGCTGGCATACAGCGGGTTGGAGTCGAGGTAC
The DNA here is from genome assembly GCA_963716025.1 of uncultured Chloroflexia bacterium. Taxonomy (GTDB): domain Bacteria; phylum Chloroflexota; class Limnocylindria; order Limnocylindrales; family CSP1-4; genus CAIXZV01. The sequence goes on along the minus strand of CAVQSY010000011.1, from coordinate 58,307 downwards.
TGGGTGAGGTCCTCGCGCCCCTGCGCTTCCTGGGCGGCGCGGAACCTGGCCAGCGCCTCGTCTCGGGTGATGAACTCGACCGACACGGTCTCTGGCATCGCAAGGATCCGGGTCACGAGGTCGTCGACCTGCCCCTGCGTCGCCGTGTTCTCGACGTACGCCACCACCTCGACCTTCTGCTCGACGTATGACAGGCTGGCCAGGAGGACGTTCTGCAGCAGGAAGAACCCCGCCAGGAGCAGGAGCATCAGGACCATCGTGAGCGTGGCCGCGAGGCTCATGAGCGCGTTGCGCCAGAAGCCCTGCCAGGCACGTCCGAGCGAGAACAGGACGAAGGTGATCATGCCTCAGTCCTCGCGGTGGTAGGTGCCGCCGGTCTGGTCGCGGATGATCCGGCCATCCTCGAGCGCCACCACGCGCTTGCGGAGCGCGGTGACCACCTCGGCGTCATGGGTCGCCATGAGGATGGTCACGCCCAGCTCGTTGATCCGCAGCAGCAGCTGGATGATCTCCCAGCTGATCACCGGGTCGAGGTTCCCCGTCGGCTCGTCCGCGATGATGATCCGCGGATCGTGGACGAGGGCGCGGGCGATGGCCGTCCGCTGCTGTTCCCCGCCCGAGAGCTGCGTGGGCAGCTGGTCCGCCTGGCCGGTGAGGCCGACGAGCGCCAGGACGCGGTCCACGGCGGGTCGGATCTCGCGCCGTGGCGTGCCCGTGACCTCGAGCGCGAAGGCCACGTTCTCACGCACGGACTTGCGGGGCAGGAGCTTGAAGTCCTGGAACACGATCCCGATCTTGCGCCGGATCCTCGGCACCTGGCGGCGCCGGATCCGGGCGAGGTCATGCCCGTCGACCAGGACGTCGCCATGCGTCGCCAGCTCGTCGCGGATGATCAGCTTCATCAGCGTGGACTTGCCGGCGCCCGACGGGCCGACGAGGAACACGAAGTCGCCCTCGGGGACGACGAGGTCCACGTCCTTGAGCGCCTCCTTGCCGTTGGGATAGCGCTTGGTCACGTCGTGGAACACGAGGAGCGCGCTGGGGGCCGGCCGCCGGCGCGTGCGCCGGGTGAGCCGGTCGAACAGCGAGGGGGTCGCGGTCTGGCTGGTGGGGTCGCCCTGGATGACAGTCATGCGCTCGCTCGGCGGGTGGTCGCGGCGAGGTCTCCGACCGAGGGCACAATCGAGGGAGCCACGTTCGGCTGAGGCTAGCACAGCGCGGCGGCAGGCTCCCGGCGAGCAGCCTGCCACTGCCGACGGTGCCACCCCTGGAGGGAGGTGTCCTCAGACCAGGGCGAGCGAGATCGGCACGTACCGCTCGAAGGGGTGATCTCGCCGGGACCAGCAGACCAGGCCCGGGAACCCGTCGAGGCGAAGGCCGGCATCGAGCAGGGCGCGGGTGGCGACATCGGCGGTCCCCGGCACCCACATCGCGACCGTGCCCAGCATGGGGGTCTCGCGGACGGCCACGCCCAGGAGCGCTGGGTGGAGCGCGGGATCCAGCGCGGCGACCGGGCCGAGCCGCCCGCCGCCCGACCCGTACACGTAGCCCGCGACGCTGCCGGTGTGACGCTCGCGGACGAGAAACCCGGTGCGTCCCTCGCGGCGCAGCCAGGCGTGCTCCTGGGGATGCGCCGCCCCGATGAGCTCGCGGTCGAGCGCATCCACGAGGTCTGCCAGGCGGCGCTCTCCGTCCAGCCCTGCCGAGGCGATCGCATCGAACGGCACGGCCTCCAGCGTGGCGGGCAGCACCGGGACAGCCGACCAGCGCCGGATCTCGCCGATCAGCCGCCAGGCCGGGATCCGTGGCACCATGCCGCGCCGGGCGTACAGCGCGTTCGAGATCGGTTGCGCGGCATCGGTGCACATGCCCCAGGTGTGGATGCCCGAGCCGAACGGATCATCGGGTCCCGGCACCGCCGGCCCACCCGGGTCCACCTCACGACCCGCCTGCGCGAGGTCCATCAAGGCCTGCCCGAGGCCGGCCGCCTGGGTGCCGGGCCGCACGAACAGCATCGCGAGGAACCAGAGTCCCTCGCGGGCGGTTGCCGACGTGAAGCCCACCAGTCGCTCGCCGCCACCCTCGGCGCGGACCGTGGCCACCCAGAACCGTTCCGGGTCCGTCGCCAGCAGGTGCGCGAGCAGCCGCCGGATCGGCAGCAGGTCCTCCGGCATCGGGGGTTGGGCCAGCCGAGCCTGGTAGTCGTCGACGGCCGCCTTGTGGAGCTGCGCGCAGGCGTCGAGATCGGACTCGCGCGCAGGCCGGAAGGCCGCCGGCCCCGGTGCGGGCGCGGCAGGGAGACCGGCGACCGGGCCGGCCACGGGGCTACTCCTCCCCGTCGTCGGAGGAGGGTGGACGCCCCGTCGCGAGGCGATCGAGCTCGGCCTGCATGAAGGCGTCGAGATCCCCATCGAGCACCGCCCCGGTGCTGGACGTCTCGTGGGCGGACCGGAGGTCCTTGACCATCTGGTACGGGTGAAGGACGTAGGACCGGATCTGGTTGCCCCACCCGGCCGTCACGTGCTCGCCCCGGAGCGTCCGCAGCTCCTCCTCGCGCTTCTCCAGCTCCAACTCGAGGAGGCGGGACTTGAGCACCCGGATCGCGAGCTCGCGGTTCTGGATGGCGGAGCGCTCGTTCTGGCAGGTGACCACGATCCCGGTCGGAACATGCGTCAGCCGGATCGCCGACTCCGTCTTCTGGACATGCTGTCCGCCGGCTCCCGAGCTGCGAAACGTGTCCGTGCGGATCTCGTCCCAGTTGAGCTCGATCTCGATGTCGTCATCGGCCTCGGGCATGACCTCGATCAGGGCGAAGGTCGTCTGGCGCCGCTTCTGCGCATCGTAGGGGCTGATCCGGACCAGGCGGTGGACGCCGCGCTCGACCCGCAGCCAGCCGTAGGCGAACCGCCCGGTGACGGTGATCGTCGCGCTCTTGATCCCCGCCTGTTCGCCGGGCTGGGAGTCCAGGATCTCGGTCCGGAACCGGTGGCGCTCGGTCCAGCGCAGATACATCCGAAGCAGCATTTCGGCCCAGTCGGTGGCCTCGGTTCCCCCGGCGCCGGCGCTGATCGTGACCACGGCGTTCTTGGCGTCGTAGTCGCCCGAGAACAGCAGCAGGGTCCGCTCGCGCTCGAACACCGTCCGCAGCTCGTCGGCCTCTCGGGCAACCTCGGCCTCGGTGTCTTCGTCGGGCGAGTCGGCCAGCAGGTCCAGGAGCTCCTCGAGGTCCGCGGCGCGCTTCTCGAGAGCGCGCCAGAGGGTGGCCTCGGTGCGAAGCCCCTCGGCCTCCCGGACGACCTTCTGGGCGGACCGCTGGTCGTCCCAGAATCCGGGTTCGATCGCCCTCGCGTCGAGCTCGGCGACGCGCGATTCCTTGACGGCTAGGTCAAAGACGCCCCGAGGTCGACCGGATCCGCTCCGCCAGGTCTCGAGTGGACGTGGCGTCCACTACGAGCGCACCCGGAGGTCCTGGAGCAGGATCGGACGGAGCTCGATCAGCCGCAGGGCTGTCTTGCTCCGGGCGACGACGGGGTTCACGCAGGGGCAATACGAGTTGTGGGTGCAGACGCCGCAGTTGCCGTCACAGTCCAGCGCGGCGGCGTAACTGCAGGTGCGGCAGTCACGTTCGCAAGCGATGAGATCCACGAACTGCGCTTCCTCAGCCTGCTTCACAGTCCCTCTCTCCTGGCCGTTCGTTGTCGAAGGAGTGACGGTGCGGGACGCGACGCCGTGAAATCCTCGGGCCTGGAGTGTGGGCGACGGCGTCGGTCCCCTGGGGCGAACGACTTGAGCCGAGTATAGGCGCGGGTTCCGCGCATTCCAAGAGGGCGAACGGTCGAAACGGGCGCTTTTTGTGCGTTCTCGTGAAATTCCCCGGATCGACCGCCGATCGCCTCGGCGTTCACGGCCCAGGGCGGTTCAGCCGTCCTGGCGCTCGATCGGCGGCGCCCCGCCGGTGAGGAAGTACACCACGAGAGCCCCCAGCTCGTGGATGGTGGCCTGGGCGCTGCGGAGCGGGTCGCTGGCGACCGGCGACGACCGCGTCGGTGAGCCGTAGCCCTCGATCCCGAGATCGCGCGCGATTCGCAGCACCCGGAACATGTGGGTGGGGTCCGAGACGAACACGGCGCTCCGCATTCCTCGCACCTCGAGCTCGTCGGCCACCGCCCCGAGGGAGGCCAGCGTGTTGCGGGCCGCGTCCTCGCCGAAGATCCGCGATGCCGGGACGCCGTGCTCGATGGCATAGGCGCGCGCCACGGCCGCTTCGGTCGTGCGGTCGCCGGGGAGCTTGCCACCGGTGACCACGAACGAGTCGGCGACGCCGGCCTTCCACAGCGCCACGGCGTGGTCGAGACGGGCCTCGAACACGGGCGACGGGCGTCCGTCGTACTGCGCGGCCCCCAGCACGACGATGGCGTCCACCGGTCTCCGCTCGTCGCTCGCCCCCTGCCGCCAGATGGCCACGATCGACGCGCCAGCCGCGATCACCACGACCACGCATCCGACGACAAGCACCCGCCCCATGTCGCTGATCCGGCTGCGCGTCAGGCTCCGTGACACTTCTTGTACTTCTGGCCCGAGCCGCACCAGCAGGGCTCATTGCGGCCGATCCTCGTCCCGGAGGGCGTGAAGCCCTTCCGCACCTCGCCCGAGGTGGCGCCGCCGCCGCCGGGCGCCTCACGGGCGGTGCGCATGGGGTCGGGCGGGAGCCCGCGCACCGCGGGGACCTCCGAGCCTGGCTGGCGGAGGGCAGCCTGTCCGGCCGCGAGCGCGGCGCGCGGCGCCGCCGTGGCCACCGCGGCTCCACCGGTCTGCGACGCGTCGTTCATCGAAGCGCCCCCCGCCGCGGCCCCGTTCCCACCCGCCGCCTGGCGCGCCGGCTGACCCGGACCCGACAGGGGCGTGGTCGCCGCCTCGCGTTTCACGGTCACCCGGAAGATCGTGGTTGCGACCTGGCGGCGGATCAGGTCCCGAAGCTCCTGGTAGAGGCGGTAGGCCTCCTTGCGGAACTCGTTGAGCGGGTCCTGCTGGGCGTAGCCACGGAGGCCGATGCCCCGGCGCATGTCATCCAGCTCGGTCAGGTGCTCCACCCAGAGGCTGTCGATCGTCCGCAGCAGCACGAAGCGCTCGACCTGGCTCCAGACCTCCTCGCCGTGCTCGGACATGCGCGCCTCGAGGTGGCCATCCGCCATCTCGCGCAGGTGCTCGACGAGGATCTCGCGAGTCTCGGCAGCCTCGTCGAGGGCATCCTCCGAGGTCTCCGGACCATCGAGGCCCATCGCCCGAAGCGCCGCCGACAGGCCCTCCAGGTTCCACTCGATCGGTGACAGACCTCCCAGGTACTGCTCGCCGAGGGCGTCGATCTCCTGGTCGAGGAACTCGCGCACGGTCTCGGTGAGGTCCTCGTTGCGCAGGACCTTGTCGCGTTCCGCGTAGATCGTCTCGCGCTGCTTGTTGATCACGTCGTCGAACTCGACGACCCGCTTGCGGATGTCGAAGTTGAAGCCCTCGACGCGGGTCTGCGCACTCTCGATCGTCCGGGACACCAGGCGCGACTCGATCGCGGTGTCGTCCTCGAGGCCCAGGCGCTCCATCAGGCCCGCCACCCGCTCGGATGCGAACCGCTTCATCAGGTCGTCGTCGAGCGAGAGGTAGAAGCGGGACGAGCCCGGGTCGCCCTGGCGGGCGGCGCGGCCGCGAAGCTGGTTGTCGATCCGGCGGCTGTCGTGGCGCTCGGTGCCGATGATGTGGAGGCCGCCGGCCTCGACCACCTTGAGGTGGTCCTGGTCCGTGATCCACTTCGCCTGTTCCAACGCGGTGTCGTAGGTCTCCTTGTCGACCTCGGCCGGGTTGAGGCCCTGCTTGTGGAGCATCTCCGAGGCGAGACCCGCAGGATCGCCACCCAGCTTGATGTCGGTGCCGCGGCCGGCCATGTTGGTCGCGATGGTGACCGCGCCGCTCCGGCCCGCCTGGGCGACGACGCCCGCTTCCCGCTCGTGAAACTTGGCGTTGAGGGTCTCGTGCTTGACGCCCCGGCGCTTGAGCAGCGCGGACAGGACCTCGGACTTCTCGACCGACACCGTGCCCACCAGGATCGGCCGGCCCAGCGCCGTGAACTCCTCGATCTCGTCGATCACGGCATTGAACTTGCTGGCCTCGTTGCGGAACACGAGATCGGGGTAGTCGTCGCGGATCATCGGCCGGTGCGTGGGCACCTCCACGACCTCGAGGTTGTAGATCTTGTGGAACTCCTCGGCCTCGGTCATCGCGGTGCCGGTCATGCCCGCCAGCTTCTCGTACAGGCGGAAGTAGTTCTGGAAGGTGATCGTGGCCAGCGTCCGGGACTCCCGCTGGACCCGCAGACCCTCTTTGGCCTCGATCGCCTGGTGCAGGCCCTCGCTCCAGCGGCGGCCGGGCATCTTGCGGCCCGTGAACTCGTCGACGATGACGATCTCGCCGTCCTCGACGATGTAGTCGCGGTCGCGCTTGTACAGCGCATGGGCCTTGAGTGCCGAGTCGAAGTGGCGGGCGAGACGCGGGTCCGCGTCGTACAGGTTCTCGATGCCGAGCAGCCCCTCGATCTTGGTGATCCCGTCCTCGGTGGGGCTGACCGCCTTGTCCTTGAGGTCGACGAAGTAGTCCCCGCCTTCCTCCTCGAGCTCCGGTCGGGGCTTGAGGCGGGGGACCAGCCGGGCGAAGGTGAAGTACAGGTCGGCCGACTCCTCGGCCTGGCCGGAGATGATGAGCGGGGTCCGCGCCTCGTCGATGAGGATGTTGTCGACCTCGTCCACGATCGCGAAGGACCGTTCGCGCTGCACTCGCTGGTCCAGCTCGTCGACCATGTTGTCGCGCAGGTAGTCGAAGCCGAACTCGTTGTTGGTGCCGTAGGTGATGTCCGCGGCATACGCCTCGCGACGCGTCACGGGGCGCAGGTTGATCAGCCGCTCGTCGGTCGTCGGGTAGCCGGGCTCGTACAGGTACGACGTGTCGTGCGTGATCACGCCCACGGACAGGCCCAGGAAGTGGTACGCGGGGCCCATCCACTGGGCGTCGCGGCGGGCCAGGTAGTCGTTCACCGTGACGATATGGGCGCCCTGGCCGGTAAGGCCGTTGAGCACGGCGGCAAGGGTCGGGATGAAGGTCTTGCCCTCGCCCGTCCGCATCTCCGCGATCTTCCCCTCGTGGAGCACGATCGCGCCCATCAGCTGGACGTCGTACTGGCGCATGCCCATCGTGCGCTTCATCGCCTCGCGGCCGGCCGCGAACACCTCCGGGACCACGTCGTCGAGCGCCTTCCGCACGCGTTCCAGCTCGCGACGTCGGCGTGCCTTCCGAAGGTCGCGCCGCCGCTCGAGCTCCGGGTGCTCGAGCTCGTCCTCGGACGGCTCCTCGGGCCGGGCGGCCTCGACCACGTCATCCCGGATCAGGTCGATCCGTTCGCGGATCTCCGCGTCCGAGAGTCCCTCGTACTCGGGTTCGAGCTCGTTCGTCCGATCGATGAGTGGCTGGAGCTTGGCCAGCTCGCGATCGTTGGTGTCGAAGAACCTGGAGAAGAAGCGCATGGCCGGCTGAGTATAGGGTGACCGGCCGGGCCGACCCAATTCACCCCCGGGCCGAGGACCGCATCAGGGCGCGGGCGGGATCTCGAGGTCGATGTCCCCGCCGACCGCATTGCCGGGCAGCGCCTGGAACCCGGCATCGGGAGCCACCTCGAACGCCCGGTCGAGGACGGGCATGGCCCCGCCCCTGCCGACGAAGACACCGCTGTTCCAGCCCGAGCTCACCAGGGTGCCGTTGGGAAACAGGGTGGCCGTCAGCGCGGCCGCCGCGAACACCAGCGCCGTGCCGACGCCGAGGACTCCGGAGCAGATGAGGATCCGTCGCATGGCCCCTCCGGGACGCCCCGTCCCCGGACGTGGTTCCCTAGCCCGGGAACGACCACAGGCCGGTCGTGTAGCCGGCGACGATGAGCGTGAAGGTCACGAGCCCCAGGATCAGCCAGAAGGCGGCCGCTCGCGCGGTCGTGGTGGGGTTCATCTCCGGGTTGCGGAGCTCCGGCAGCTCGCCGCCCTTGAGGGCTGCCCCCCAGCGCGGGGAGCCCAGCGTGGACCGGTAGTCCTCGTCGGTCCCGGCCCGGACCTCGAGGCCGCCCTTGCCGTCCGGGCGGTGCAGCTGCAGGCTCATGTGTCTCCGAGTGGTGGCGGGTCAGGCGCCCGCCGACGCGGGCACCGCTGATGGTACGTCGTCGTCGGTCGCGGGGACGTCGTCGTCGGTCGCGGCGTGGCCGCTGCCGATCCCCTGCAACCCGTGGACCCCATCCTCCCAGAGCAGCATCTCCTGGGTGAACGAGACCTCGGAGCTGAACAGCGCGCCGACGGACTCGCCGCGATGGATCCGCTTGATCGCCTCACCGATCAGCGGCGCGACCGAGAGGACCTTGATCCTTTCGATGTGCTTGTCCGCCGGCAGCAGGACCGTGTCGGTGATGACGACCTCGCGCAGGTCCGAGGCAGCGATGCGATCGATCGCGGGATCGGACAGGACGCCGTGCGTGGCGCAGGCGTAGATCTCGGAGACGCCTTCCTTCTCCAGCGCGCGGGTGATCTCGATCAGGGTGCCGGCCGTGTCGATCTCGTCGTCGACGATGATCACCCGCCGTCCCCGGACATCGCCGATGACGTTGACGACCTCGGCCCGATCCAGGTTGCCCTGCCGCCGCTTCTCGACGATGGCCAGCGGCGCGTCGAGGAGCTCGGCGAACGCGCGGGCGCGCTTGGCGAACCCGAGATCGGTGACCACGACCACATCCTCGATCTTCTTGTCGAGGAAGTAGCGCGACAGCAGGTGGACGGCGGTCAGCTCGTCCACCGGGATGTTGAAGAACCCCTGGATCTGCCCCTGGTGGAGATCCATGGTCAGCATCCGGTCGGCACCGGCCACGGAGATCATGTCCGCCACCAGCCGGGCCGTGATCGGAACCCGCGGCTGGTCCTTCTTGTCCGAGCGCCCGTAGGCGTAGTACGGAACCACGGCCGTGATCCGGCCGGCGGACGCCCGTTTGAAGGCGTCGATCATGATCAGCAGCTCCATGATCGACTTGTTGACGGGCCGTGACGTGGGCTGGACAAGGAAGACGTCCTTCTCGCGGACGTTGTCCAGGATGCGGACGAAGATGTTCTCGTTCGCGAACTCGAACACCTCGGCGCGGCCGGGCACGGAGGCGAGGTAGCGAGCGATCTTCCGGGCCAGCTCCGGGTTCGCGTTCCCGTGGTAGATCTCGTACTGGTCCGCGTACATCTCGGCCTCCCGTGCGCCGAAGGCGGTCATGACGAGCTGCCTGGTCCCTGGCCCCCATCCGTGGGTCCGCTGCCATCGGGCTGGGGGTCGTCATTGTCGCCGATGGCACCGCGGTCCGCCAGCCCCGGACGGAACGCCGCAATGGCGGCCACGCTGTCGCCCTCCGCGAGGCGCATCACGATCACCCCCCGTGCCTGGCTGCTGTAGCGGTTGATGCTGTTGGTCTCCGTGCGGATGACCTGGCCGCCGGCCGAGATCAGCACCAGCTCCTCGTCCAGCTCGGTGACCTGCTGCACGGCGGCGACCAGGCCGGTCTTGCGCCCCTCGAGGGCGATCAGACGGACACCCTGCGGACCACGGTGCATCGTCCGGAACTCCGTGAGGCGGACGCGCTTGCCGTAGCCGGTCTCGGTGAGGACCAGCAGGTCCGCCTCCGGCTGGACGACGCTCATCGACACCACCTGGTCCGCCTTGTTGGCGAGCCGGATGCCGATCACGCCCCCGGCGGGGCGGCCCATCGCCCGCAGCTCGGACTCATTGAAGCGCGCGATCTTGCCCATCGCGGTCGCGATGATCACGTCGTCCGATCCCGATGAGACGTCCACCCAGGCAAGCTCATCGTCCCGGTCCACGGTGATCGCGATGATCCCGGTCGAGCGCACCCGCTCGAACTGCTCGAGCGCGGTCTTCTTGATGATGCCGCGCCGCGTGGCCAGCACCAGGTAGTGCCCGGGCTCGAAGTCCGGCAGGCAGATCGTGGCCACCGGCACCTCGCCCGACTCCACCTGGACCCCGGGCAGGTTGATGATCGCCATCCCCTTGCCCTGGCGGCTCGCATCCGGGATCGAGTGGACCTTGGCCGAGAACACGCGGCCGCGGTTGGTGAAGAACAGCGCCCAGTCGTGGGTGTTGGCCACGAGCAGCGACTCGACGGCGTCCTCCTCGCGGGTCACATGGCCGATGATCCCCTTGCCGCCGCGGTGCTGGCGGCGGTAGGTCGCCACGGGCTGGCGCTTGATGTACCCGCGACGGCTGATCGTGACCACGACGTCCTCGTCGGCGATCAGGTCCTCGTCGGTCATCTCGCGACTGGAGTCGTCGACGACCCGCGTGCGGCGTTCGCCGGCGTACTTGCGCTGGAGCTCGGTGAGCTCGTCCTTGATGATGGACAGGACCCGGGCCGGGTTGGCGAGGATGTCCTCGAGCTCGGCGATCAGCTGGATCACCGAGAGGTACTCGTCCTCGATCTTCTGGCGCTCGAGCGCCGCCAGGCGGGCCAGGCGCATGTCCAGGATCGCCTGGGCCTGGAGCTCCGACAGCCCGAAGCCATCCATCAGGTTGCGGCGCGCGGTCTCCACGTCGGCCGACGCGCGGATCGTCTTGATGACCTCGTCGAGGTTGTCGAGGGCGATCTTGAGGCCCTCGAGGATATGGGCCCGGGCGCGTGCCTTCTCGAGGTCGTACTCGGTCCGGCGCCGCACGATCTCGCGGCGGTGCTCGACGTAGTGGTGGAGGACGCTCTTGAGCGGCAGGGTCTGGGGCTGGCCGTCCACCAGGGCGAGCATGTTGAGGTTGAAGGTCGTCTGGAGCGCCGTGTGCTTGAACAGGTTGTTCAGCACCTTGTGGGGATTCGCGTCCCGCTTGACCTCGACGTAGATCCGCATCCCGTCCCGGTCGGACTCGTCGCGGAGGTCGCTGATGCCGTCAAGCTTCTTGTCCTTGACGAGGTCGGCGATCTTCTCCAGCAGCGACGCCTTGTTCACCTGGTAGGGCAGCTCGGTGACGATGATCGCCGTGCGGTCGAGCCGCGTCTCCTCGAACGCGACCTGCGCGCGCATCACGACCCGCCCATGGCCATGGGCGTACATCTCCCGGATCGCGTCGACCGTCTCCTGCTCTCCGGTGAACGAGTTGCGCCGGGTCTCATACCGGAAGATCGAGCCGCCGGTCGGGAAGTCGGGGCCCTTGACCAGGCCGCACAGGTCGTCGTTGGTGATGGACGGGTCGTCGATGAAGGCGATCACCGCGTCCGACACCTCACCAAGGTGGTGCGGCGGGATGTTGGTCGCCATGCCCACGGCGATGCCCGAGGAGCCGTTGATCAGCAGGTTGGGGAGCTTGGACGGCAGGACTGACGGCTGCTTCTGCGTGCCGTCGTAGTTGTCGACGTAATCGACGGTGTCCTTGTCGATGTCGGCCAGCATCTCCGCGGAGATGGCCGTGAGACGCGCCTCCGTGTACCGCATGGCGGCCGCGGAGTCGCCGTCCACCGACCCGAAGTTGCCCTGCCCGTCCACCAGCGGGTAGCGCATCGAGAAGTCCTGGGCAAGGCGCACCAGTGCGTCGTACAGCGCGACGTCGCCGTGCGGGTGGTACTTGCCCATCACCTCGCCGACGATGGCCGCGCACTTGCGGTAGGAGCTGGTCGCGGACAGCCCCATCTCGCCCATCGTGTACAGGATCCGCCGGTGCACGGGCTTGAGGCCATCACGGACGTCCGGCAGCGCACGGGAGACGATGACGCTCATCGCATAGTCGAGGTACGAGACTCGCATCTCGTCCTCGATCTGGATGGCGCGGATGTCGCCCAGGTTGTCGGTCACGTGCTGGCTCTCCTCGGAGGTTCAGGCAGGCGGGTCAGCCCCGGTCGATGATGGTGCGCTCGGCCGGCGGGACGCCGACGCCGGACGCGAGGAAGTCGAGGGCGGTGGCCGCCGCGCGAGACGCCGACGGCGAGCCGGGATGCTTGCGGATCCCGGCCACCATGGCCTTGAGCTCCGCCGCCACGGGCGGCGGCAGCTTCTCCGCGCCGTCGCGGACAACCCACGCCCGGTGGCCGTCGCCGGCCTCGTGCGCGGTGCACGCCTCGGTGCGGAGGAAGGCGATCACTGCCGGCTCGTTCACGATCGATAGCGAGCGAAGGGCCCACGAGAGGGCCTTCTGGACATCAGGCTCGCGATCCCCGATCAGGTCGCCCACGATCTGGAGGCCGTGGCGGGCGACTTCATGCGTTCGGCCGGCGGTCCTGTCCACGAACGGGATCGTCGCCACCGTGGAGCCGGCCAGCCGGCGCTCCCACCGGGACGGCGAGTAGACGAGCTGCTCGAGCTCCGCCCAGCGATACGGCTCCGCGAGGATGCCACGACCCGCGACATGGGCGAGACGGTCCACCGTGACCCATTCCGTGGCGCGCCCGGCTTCCGCGCGGACGAGCTGCCACGCCTGCTCGGGCTCGCGGGCGATGGTCCGGTCCAGCACGTCGATCGCGAGCCAGTGGAGCTCTGCGAGCGGCTCCCGGAACAGCGCCGTGGCCATGTCCAGCAGCGTGGCCGGCCGGTCCCGGCTGGTCCCGCCCCGCAGGCCGCGGCTGACGGCGCTGAGCAGCGGCTGGCGGACGCCCAGCTGCGGCCCGATGCCGGGAGCGACCATCCGCTGGCCGGCGAGGTACTCCGGATCCGCGAGCGCCTCGAGCCCCGAACGCAGGCACGAGACCAGCAGGGCGGGCTCGTTGATCAGGTCGCCGGCGTCGCGGCCCAGGGTTGTCGCCGCGTCCTTCCGCTCGGCCACCAGGGCACGGGCGCGCTGCGTGGTGGCGCTGGGCGCCTGGGACGCGGTCATCGGCGACCCCCCGGGGCCATGGCCGGCTCCGGCCGCGTTGCCGCCGTCGAGCGGTCCACCGCTTCGGGCGAGTCGGCCCCGACCGGCCCCGGGGCGACACCATAACGTGCCTTGAGCTCAGCCTTGCGAGCCTCGGACGCACCGACGAAGGTCGCCTCCGCACGGGCGAGGACCGAGCCATCGGCGGGGTCGAGGATGATCCCCTCGGCCTCGATGAGCCGGCGACGGGCACCGGTGACGCGGCCCTCGCCGCGGATCGGCCGGCCGATGGGCACGGGCTTCTTGAATTCGACGCTCATCCGGGCGGTGACGCCCCAGATGTCGTGGTCCACCAGCGCCCAGGCCATGACCTCGTCGAGGATCGTGCAGACGATCCCGCCGTGGGCCATCCCCTCCCAGCCCTCGAACCGGTCGGCCAGCGTCAGCTCCACCCAGCACTGGTCGTCGCCGGCGTGCAGCTCCAGCCGCAGCCCATGGACGTTCAGCGACCCGCAGGCGAAGCAGTTGTGCGGTGCCGGCTCGATCCGCCGGGCCCCGACACGGACGTCCCGGACGGCACGCTCAGATGTCAAGGTTGCGCACCTTGCGGGCCTCGGTCTTGATGAAGTCCTTGCGTGGCTCGACGCGCTCACCCATCAGCATCGTGAAGATGCTGTCCGCGACGGCCGTGTCCTCGACCTCCACCTTGAGCAGGGTCCGGGATTCCGGGTTCATCGTGGTTTCCCACAGCTGGTCGGCATTCATCTCACCCAGGCCCTTGAACCGCTGGACGTTCAGGTTCCGGGTCGTGAACTCCTTGATGATCCGCTCGCGGTCCTTCTCGCTCTGGGCGTACTTCGTCACCTTGCCGGTGGAGATGCGGTAGAGCGGAGGCTGCGCGATGTACAGGAAGCCCGCGTCCACGACCTCGGGCATGTGCCGGTAGAAGAACGTCAGCAGCAGCGTCCGGATGTGCGCGCCGTCCACGTCGGCATCGGTCATGATGATGATCCGGTGGTAGCGGAGCTTGGCGAGGTCGAAGCTGTCGCCGATGCCACCGCCGAGCGCGATGATCAGCGGCTTGACGTTGTCGGAGCTCAGGATCTTGTCCAGCCGCGCCTTCTCGACATTGAGCAGCTTGCCGCGGAGGGGGAGGATCGCCTGGAAGCGCCGGTCGCGGCCCTGCTTCGCGGAGCCACCGGCCGAATCGCCCTCGACGATGTACAGCTCGCTCTTGGCCGGGTCCCGCTCCTGGCAGTCGGCCAGCTTGCCCGGGAGCGACATCCCATCGAGCGCACCCTTGCGGATCACGAGATCCCGCGCCTTCCGGGCGGCGTCGCGGGCGCGTGCGGACATGAGGCACTTCTCGATGATCCGGCGGCCGTCCGCCGGGTTCTCCTCGAGGTACTGCGAGATGGCGTCGGCGAGCGCCCCCTCCACCTGGCCGGCGACCTCGGCGTTGCCCAGCTTGGCCTTGGTCTGGCCCTCGAACTGGGGATCGGTCATCTTGACGCTGACCACGGCGGTCAGGCCCTCGCGGACATCGTCACCGGACAGGTTGCTGTCGGACTCCTTGAGCACGCCGGCGCGCTTCGCCCACTCGTTGAGCGATCGGGTGAGGGCACGCCGGAAGCCGGTGATGTGGGTGCCGCCATCCACGGTGTTGATGTTGTTCGCGAACGCGAGCACGTTCTCGGCGTAGGTGTCGTTGTACTGGAGCGCGACCTCGATCGTGGTCGATCCGTCCTTGCGCTCGCAGTAGATCGGGCGACTGTGGAGGGCCTCCTTGTTCCGGTTGAGATGCCGGACGAAGGAGATGAGCCCGCCTTCGAAGTAGAAGGAACGCTCGCGGTCCACCCGCTCGTCGCGCAGGGTGATCCAGACGCCCTTGGTCAGGTAGGCAGACTCTCGCAGGCGCTGGGAGATGGTTTCGAACGAGTAGTCCAGGGTCTCGAACATCTCGCTGTCGGCCTGGAAGACGGTCCGGGTTCCCCGCCGGCTCCCCTGCGGGCCGACCTTGACGACCTTGGTGGTGGGAATGCCCCGGATGTACTCCTGCGACCAGATGCTCCCGTCGCGGGCACTCTCCACCCGGAGCCACGACGACAGGGCGTTGACGACGGAGATGCCCACGCCGTGGAGGCCGCCGGAGACCTTGTAGCCGCCGCCGCCGAACTTGCCGCCGGCGTGGAGCACGGTGTGCACGACCTCGAGGGCGTCCTTGCCCGTCGGATGCCTGCCGACCGGGACGCCCCGGCCGTCATCCTCCCCGGTGACCTTCCCGTCGGCATGGATCGTCAGGGTGATGGTGGTGGCGTGGCCGGCCATCGCCTCGTCGATGGAGTTGTCGACGACCTCCCACACGAGCTGGTGCAACCCACGGTGGTCGGTCGAGCCGATGTACATGCCGGGCCGCCGCCGGACGGCCTCGAGGCCTTCGAGGACCTGGATGCTGGACGCGCCGTAGTCGCCCCCCGGCTTGACCCGTGTCTTGCGCCCGCCGGCGGCGCGGCCGTTGGTCTCAGCCGCATGCTTCTCGCCGACGTCCGTCACGCATTCCCTCCGATCAGTCGCTCGTACAACCGGTCGAGCTCCTCGTCGCTGTAGTACTCGATCACGATTCGGCCACCCTTGCGCGAGCGGCTGAGGCTGACCTTGGTCCCCAGGTGGTGCCGCAGCTCCTCCTCGACACGCTCAAGGTCGGGGTCAAGGCGTGGTGCCGGAGTGGGGACAGTCCGCTCGCGCGGTTCCCGCAGGCGGCGGACGAGCTCCTCGGTCTGGCGCACCGAGAGTCCCTGGCCCAGCACGGTCCCCAGGACCCCGGGCTGGCTGTCAGCGGGGAGTCCGCCCAGCGCCCGTCCGTGGCCCTCCGTGAGCCGGCCGTCACCGATGGCGGCCTGGACGTCGGGGTGCAACTCCAGCAGGCGCAGCGTGTTGGCGACCGTCGCCCGTGCCTTGCCGACCCGCTCGGCGACGCGTTCCTGGGTCAACCCGAACTCGTCCATCAGCTGGCGATACGCGAGCGCCTCCTCGATGGGATCGAGGTCCGAGCGCTGGACGTTCTCGACAAGCGCGACCTCCAGCTGGTCACGGTCGGCCAGCTGCCGGATCATCGCGGGGATCCGCTCGAGTCCGGCCAGTCGTGACGCGCGCACGCGCCGCTCGCCAGCGATGAGCTGGTAGCCATCGAGGGTCTCGGTGACGAGGACCGGCTGGAGCACGCCGTGCTCGCGGATGCTCGCCGCGAGATCCGCCAGCGCCGCGTCGTCCCAGTGGCGCCTGGGCTGGTGCGGGTTGGGAGAGACGCGCGCGAGCGGCACGTCGATCACCGGGGCTGCGCCCCCGGTCCGCTGCGGGATGAGGGCACCGAGGCCCCGTCCGAGGGCACTCCCGCCCCGATCTGCCCTGAGCGTCACGCCACGGCCCCCGCGTAGGCGGCCGCGCCGGGTCCGCCACGGGCACGGAGCTCCGCAGCCAGGGCCTGGTAGGCCTCGGCCCCCTTGGAGTCCGGTCGGTAGAGGGCGATCGGCAGTCCGTGGCTCGGCGCTTCCGACAGGCGGACGCTCCTGGGGACGATCGTTCGGAACACGGCCTCACCGAGATGGCGACGCACCTCGTTGGCCACTTCCGCGGACAGGTTGGTGCGCCCGTCGAACATCGTGAGGACCACGCCGGAGATGGCCAGGCCCGGGTTCAGGTTGTCGCGCACCAGGTTCACCGTCGCGATGAGCTGCGTCAGGCCTTCCAGCGCGTAGTACTCGCACTGGATCGGGATCAGCACCGCGTCCGCTCCGGTCAGGGCGTTGACCGTGAGCAGGCCGAGGGACGGAGGACAGTCCACGAGGATCCAGTCCCATGCGTCGCGTTCGGCCGCGATCGAGTGCCCCAGGCGCCGCTCGCGTCCGGCAACGGCCGCCAGCTCCACCTCGGCTCCGGCAAGCGAGATCGACGATGGCACGAGCCTGAGACCCGGCACGCCCGTCTCCACGTGCAGCTCCGCGAGCGGGCGTTCGTCCACGAGGGCGTCGTAGACCGACCCCTCGAGCGAGGCACGGTCGACCCCAAAGCCGCTGGTGGCGTTGCCCTGGGGGTCGAGGTCGATGACGAGGACGCGGTCACCGAGGAGAGCCAGATAGGTTGCGAGATTGACCACGGTGGTGGTCTTCCCGACGCCGCCCTTCTGATTCGTGCAGGCGATCGTCTGGCCCACTCAGCCTCCACTCCGAAACAGGATCATGAACACGAATTCTAGCATCGAGACCCCTCCGGCCGGGTTCGGGCGGGCGGGTTCCCGCCTCGTCCGTGGCCTTCAGCAGGAAACACCCGGAACGATCGTGCCGGTCGCTTATGTGCCGCTTAGCTCGGGCTTGTTTCACGTGAAACAAGCGACCAAGGACGCGAGCCCCGGGGGCGGGACTGGGTGATTGCCGGGTCCGACACCTCCGTGGGATACTGGACCGGCGCAAGCTGTACACCCGTCGTCGCGGTCGCCTACGCCCTGGCCCGACCGTCGGCTCGTCAGCCGAGGATCGAACGCCCGTCATGCAACTCGTCATCGCCGCGGCGGTCGCCGTGCTGGCCGCGCTCTCCGAGTTCACGATCGTCCCGTACCTGGGGGTTGGTGACGCGGTACTCCACCCGGTCCTCGTGTTCGGGGTCGTCTGGGTCACCGCCGGTGGCCTCGAGGCCGGCCTCGCCTGGGGCTTCGTCGGAGGTCTCGCCCTCGACGTCCTCGGCCAGCGGCCGCTCGGATCCTCGGCGTTCTCACTGCTCATCGCGATCGGGATCGCGAGCGCCATCGGCAGCGTCCTGGGTCGCGTGAAGATCATCGTCCCGATCATCGCCACCGCCATCGCCAGTCCGGTCTACTCCGTGCTCATCCTCGTCACGACCACCGCGTTGACCTCGGCGTCGCTCACCGCGGCCGCCCTGGATCCAGTGATCCCGTCAGCGGTGTATGACGCTGTCCTCGCCACCATCGTGGGCCCCCTGGTGCTCGCTGTCGTGCTTCGCCGGCAGGCGTCCGAGCGGGTGGACTGGTGAACGACCGCCTCGTCACGACCCGCCGCGAGCGCGATCGACGGCCCGTGCGCTTCGTCGTGTTCGGCATCGTGACGCTGCTCGTGTTCGCGGGCCTCACGGCGCGCCTGGCCTACCTTCAGATCACCAACGGCCAGACGCTGTCCGCCGTCATTCAGCAGCAGCGCACGGACGAGGTCGCCATCCCCGCCACGCGCGGCCTGATCTACGACCGGAACGGTCGCCAGCTGGTCCAGAACGTCGCGACGTGGGCCATCAAGATCACACCGTCAGAGTTGCCCTATGCCCAGCGCGACACGGTTGCTCGACGTCTTGCGGGGCTGCTGGGCATGGAGTCCAACGACATCCTCACGACGGTCGACACCGCTCCGGGCTCGCGGTTCGACCCGGTTCGCATCGCCCAGGATGTCCCGGAGGACACCGCGCGCCTGGTGGCGGAGTCGTCCGACGAGCTCCCTGGGGTCCAGGTGGTCGTCGAGACCCGGCGCGAGTACCCCGATGGGGCGCTGCTGTCGCACATCCTGGGTTACACGGGGCCGATCGACGGCGCTTCCTACGAGCTCCTCAAGCCGCAGGGCTACCTGGCCGATGACCTGCTCGGCAAGACCGGCGTCGAGTCCACGTTCGAGTCGGAGTTGCGGGGCACGTACGGGATCCAGGTGGTGGAGAAGGACGCCACGGGCAAGCAGGTGCAGGTGCTGTCCAACAAGCAGGATGCCGTCCCGGGGGCATCGCTCGAGCTCACGATCGACACCAGGATCCAGCGTGAGGCCACCCAGGCCCTCAAGTGGGGGATGCGCGCGGCGGGGCTCAAGCGGGGGGTGTTCATCGTCATGAACCCGCAGACAGGCGAGGTGCTTGCGATGGTCAGCCTGCCCACGTACGACAACAACCTCTTCGCACGCGGCATCTCGAACAAGGACTTCGCTCGCCTGGTCAACGATCGGAACAAGCCGCTCACCAACCTGGCCGTGCAGGCGCACTTCCCGCCCGGATCCACCTACAAGCTGGTGGCCGGCACGGGCGGGCTCGCCGACAAGAAGATCACGGCCGAGACCCAACTCCAGACGAAGGGCTATCTCACCCTGTCGGGCGTCCGGTTCTATGACTGGAACCGGACCGGGTTTGGCCTGTGCGACATCAACTGCGGCTTCGGTCACTCCTCCGACACGTACTTCTTCCAGGTTGCAGGCATGCTGGGTGCCGATCGGCTCGCGTACTGGGGCCGCCAGTACGGGTTTGGCCGCCCGACCGGGATCGACCTCCCGGGCGAGGTTCCCGGAATCGTGCCGTCGAACCAGTGGAAGATCGACACCTTCGGCCAGCCGATGTTCGGCGGCGAGGTCTACCAGTCCGGGATCGGCCAGGGATACGACGTCGTGACGCCGATCCAGCTGATCAATGCCTACGCGGCCCTCGCGAACGGCGGCAGGCTCTACCGGCCGCAGGTGGTCCGGGAGGTCATCGGCGCCGACGGCACCGTCGACCGGTCTTTCGAGCCGGAGCTCATCCGCAAGCTCCCGGTCACGCAGAAGACCCTCCGCGAGATGCGCGTGGCCGCTCGAACCACCGTCACGCTCCGCCACACCTACAACCTCGTCGATATGCCCGTGAAGGTGGCCGGCAAGTCCGGCACCGCCGAGTTCGGTCTCCGTGACAGCAAGGGCCGACTGCCGTTCCACTCCTGGTTCGTGGGATTTGTCGGCAAGAACCCCTACAAGGCAGACTTCACGAAGGCGGACTCAGAGTTGGTGTTCCTCGCCTTCGCCTACGACTCCCGGACCAAGGGCAACGCGGGCACGGAGATCGCCAAGGCCTTCCTCCAGCTGCACTTCGACATCAAGAAGGACTACCTCAACCGCGACCTCCTCCAGCGCGGCAACTTCTACCAGAGCAACTAGGCGGAACCATCGATGCGCGTGATGCGGGCCGAACCCGGCCGCTTCGCCGACATGACCACCCGGTCGGTCGGCCGGGTTGGCCGCGCGTACGACCTGCAGCTGACGGTCTACGCGGCGCTGCTCGCGGCGGTGGGGCTGGTGATGGCGTACACCAACAGCGTCGAGGCCGGAACCACCGCCCTCGGCCCGGACAGCATCTTCCAGCGGGCGCTGATGTGGACGGCGATCGCGATGGTCGTGTTCATCGTGATGACGGTCTTCGACTATCGCTGGCTGCGGACGCTGACCTGGCCGATCTACGGTGTCAACATCGGCCTGCTGGTGCTGACGTTCGCGATCGGCACCGGGGTCGGGGGCTCCTCGCGGTGGATCAACTTCGGCCCCATCTCGTTCCAGTTCTCCGAGCTCGCGAAGATCCTGATGATCACGGTCCTCGCGACCTACCTCGGGAATCGCGAGGGCAGGCTCGATTCGCTCGGTTCGATCCTGGGCGCGTGTCTCCTGATGCTCCCGGCGTTCGCGCTCGTCATGATCCAGCCCGACCTCGGCACCTCGCTCGTGCTGGTGGCCATCCTTGCCGGGATGATGTTCATTTCCGGGGCGAGCCTCCGCTGGCTCCTGGCCGGGGCCATGGGCGTGGTGCTCGCGGTCCCGGTCGCCTGGAACTACGTGCTGCGCGACTACCAGAAGGAGCGCCTGCTGTCGTTCCTCAACCCGACCACGGACACGCAGGGCTCCGGCTGGCAGGTGTTCCAGTCACAGATGACGGTGGGGTCGGGCGGGCTGCTGGGCACGGGCCTCACCAACGGCGCCCAGTCCCGTGGCGGGTTCCTGCCCGTCCAGGAGAGCGACTTCGTGTTTGCGGTCCTCGCCCAGGAGCTCGGGTTCGTCGGCGCCCTGGTCGTGTTCCTCCTGTTCGTCGCGCTGCTGTGGCGGATCCTCGCGAGTGCCTGGAAGTCGAAGGACCCGTTCGGCACCCTGTTCGGCGCCGGCCTTGCCTCGATGATCCTGTTCCAGGTGTTCGTCAACGTCGGAATGGTGATCGGGATCATGCCGGTGACCGGGATCCCCCTCCCGTTCGTCACTCACGGTGGCGCCTCGCTGATCAGCCTGGCGATCGGGCTGGGCATCGTCCAGAGCATCAACCTGCGCCAGGAACGCGCCGAGTGGTAGGCCGGACCGTGCCCAGGGGCATGGTCACCGCAGCCTTGGCCCTGCTCGGGATCGTCCTGCTCGCCCCCAACGTCCTTGGCGCGGCGGGGCCGTCGATCACCGGGGGCCCGTCCATCGCCGCCGCCACCAACGAAGCCATCACCGACGTCCTGGGCGGCCTGTTCGTCCTGCTCCTCGGCGCCAAGCTCGGCGAGGAGATCCTCAGGCGGCTCGGGCAGCCCGCGGTCGTGGGCGAGCTGCTCGGCGGGTTCATCGTCGGCCCGTTTGGCCTTGGGCTGGTCCAGCCCGGCGAGACCGCGCTGGCATTTGCCGAGCTGGGGGTCGTCATCCTGCTGTTCTCGGTCGGGCTCGAGGTCCGCACGGACGACCTGCTCCGGGTCGGCAAGCCGGCCGTCCTGACGGCGGTCATCGCCATGATCCTCCCGCTGGCGGGCGGGTTTGCGCTGAGCGCCGCGATGGGCGAGTCGACGCTGGCCTCCGTGTTCGTCGGCCTCGCGCTCGCCGCCACCAGCATCGGCATCACCAGCCGCGTGCTGCGGGACCTTGGGGTGATGGACCGCACCTTCGCGAAGGTGGTGATCGGGGCGGCCCTCGTGGACGACATCCTCGCGCTCGTGCTCATCGGCCTCGCGGCGGGTGCCGCGGACGGCGACCTGACCGCCGGGACCCTGCTGGTCGGGGTAGCCGGGATCGGGCTCGTGCTCCTCGGGTTCGTGATCGCGCGACGGGCCCGCGGCCTGCCATCGACGGCGTTCACGTGGCCCCTGTTCGCGGACACGCCCCTCGTGCCGGCGTTCCTGATCATGCTTGCCGTGGCGCTGGTCGCGATCGTCGTCGGCCTCGCCGCGATCATCGGGGCGTTCGTGGCCGGGCTGGTCGTGGCGGAAACGGAAGCTGCAGACGAGCTCGAGCACGACATCAAGCCGCTCGCGTCGATCTTCGTGCCGTTCTTCTTCGCCGTCACCGGCTCCCAGCTCGACCTGTCGGCCCTCCTCGACCTCCCGATCGCCGCCCTGGCCGTCGCGCTCGCCGGGATCGGCATCGTCACCAAGGTCGTCGGCGGGATGGCCGGGGCGTGGTCGATCGGGCGGTGGGGCGCGACGACGGTGGGCTTCGGGATGGTGCCGCGTGGCGAGGTCGGGATCGTGGTGGCCAACCTGGCCTTCGCTGCGGGGGTCGTCGGCCCCGACCTGTTCGCCGCCATGCTGGTCGCGGTGGTCCTCACGACCGTGGCCGCGCCGTACCTGCTGGCGTGGTCGGTGCCCAAGGCCAAGATCGAGGCCGCGGCGCCCCCTGAGAGCGCACGCGCTGGCTGACCGCTCAGCGGCGGCGGAACCGGCCCTTCTTGCGGCTGACGTCCTCGTCGGGGGTGTCGCGCCGCCCATGGCCGCGTAGAAGCGCCTCGATCTCGGAGTGATACGCCCGTCCGATCGGGGTCCGGTCCAGCCACTCGAGGTACTCGAGATCCCGGCGAGCCACTTCGCCCAGCGTCCAGCCCTGGTACCGGCCGAACGTGAGGTTGCTCCCGGACGGGTTGCCAGGCGGCGGGCCGGCGGCACCGGCGCCCATCGTCCGGGTGCCGTACGAAGGATCCGGCGTGGATGTTCCGCCGGTCGATGCCGGTGGGACGCGATCCGCCCGGACCCTGGACGGCCCGGATGCCGGATCCCGCATGCTCGGGAAGGGCCATCCCGGGTCTGATCCCGGGCGGGAGCCCGCGGCCGAGCCTCGCGAGGGATCGCCGGCGCGCCACGTGGTCCCTGGTGGCTGCTCGTGCCCGCGAGCTTCCGCATGGTCCTTCCCGTCGGCCGCCACGACGCGGGCGCTCGTTCCGGCGTCCCGCTGCCGGGCCCGGTCCACGGCTCCCCGGCGAACAGGATCCCTGAGCATCTCCCAAGCCTGGTTGATCTGCACCATCCGGACGACCGTGTCGGGTTCGATGGAGACGTCCGGGTGGAACTTGCGTGCGAGTCGCCGGTAGGCTGCCTCGATGACCTCATGGTCGGCGTCGGGATCCACCTGGAGGACCTTGTACGGGTCCGGGATGATCACGACAGACCCAGGTGCGGCGAGCGGTTCCCCGCGCGATCGGCTGCACGCGATTCCGCGCGGTGCGGGCCGGTGATCCCGTTCTCCACGACGGCTGGCTTCATCGGCGGCAGACTAGCACCTGAGATGACCCCGCCCAATGGCTCCAACGGGATACCCCCGACGGCGACCACCCGCGAACCGATGCAACGTTGGCGGCTCGTCCTGGCTCGTGACCCGATCGAACCGGCGGCCCAGCGGGAGCAGGTCACCGCGTGGGAGGAGGCGCTCGCCGGGTCCGGACTCCCGGTGGCCGGCCTCGACGCCGTCAGACCCCGGCCCCGGTTCGCCATCGCCGCTCCCCTGGCCGCTGGCATCCCGGGCGAGGCCGAGCTCCTCGACGTCTGGCTGGTCGAGCGGCTCCCGTCGTGGCGGGTGCGCGAGAGCATGCAGGTCTGCGTCCCGCGCAGCTGGCACCTGGTCGACGTCTACGACGTGTGGCTTGGTGAGCCGGCGCTGCCGGGGCGCGTCGCGGCCTCCGTGTACCGGGCGAGCCTGGCACCCGGGTCGGTGTCCGTGTCCCGGCTTGTCGCGGCGGGCCGCGATCTTCTCGGGGCGTCCGAGCTCCCGCGCGAGCGGCCGAAGGGCGAGACGACGGTCGCCTACGACCTGCGGCCGTTTCTCGACGACCTCAACGCCGAGGAGTCTCCGGAGGACGGTTCCGTGGTCGTGCGGATGACGCTCCGCCACGACCCGGAGAAGGGCGTCGGCCGACCCGCGGAGGCCCTGGCGGCCCTGGGTGAACGGATTGGGTCCGTTCTGGAGCCCGTGTCGCTTGTCCGTGAGCGACTCGTGCTCGGCGAGCCGCCTCCGCCGCCGCCTGTGCCGCCCCGCCGTCGGCCGGCTCGGCGGGCGACCTGACCCGCGCCACCGGCCGGTGACCTTCGACAGGGCGGGTGACGTCCTTTGACGGCCTCAACGCATCCGCCCTACACTCTCCGTTCGCGCCCGCGATGGCCGCTGGGCGCTTCACCGTGTCCATGTCGCGGTCGCCCGCGGCCGCATCGCTCTTTCGAGGACCCATGTACGCAGTCATCGAGACCGGCGGGAAGCAGTACCGCGTCGAGGTCGGCACCGAGCTCGAGGTGGAGCTGCTCGACGTTGAGCCCGGCCAGAACATCACGCTGGACCGCGTGCTCCTCGTCGCCGACGGAGCCGAGGCCGCCGTCGGCACGCCCATCGTGGATGGGGCAGCCGTTGAGGCCGAGGTCGTCGGCGCCACGCGCGGCGACAAGGTCATCGCCTTCAAGTACCAGCCCAAGGCCCGTCGCCGGGTCAAGAAGGGCCATCGGCAGGACCTGACGGTCCTGCGGATTGCCGATATCCGCTTC
The DNA here is from genome assembly GCA_963716025.1 of uncultured Chloroflexia bacterium. Taxonomy (GTDB): domain Bacteria; phylum Chloroflexota; class Limnocylindria; order Limnocylindrales; family CSP1-4; genus CAIXZV01. The sequence continues at coordinate 33,880 of CAVQSY010000011.1, read as the reverse complement.
GGTGGCAAGTCGGCCGCCGACGCCGAGGCCAAGACCAGACCGTCCAAGGCGGACGAGAAGCGACGCCTCGCGGAGGCCGCCGCTCGCCAGGCCGCCGAGGACGCCGCGCTGGCGGAGAGGCTCAAGGTCACGGCACCGTCCGCGGCCGAGACGCCTGCCGAGGCGGCTCCGGCCCCGAAGAAGGCCCGGACCAAGGCCGCGACCGCGAAGGCCTCCAAGGCGGATGCCGCACCCGGGGCCACCGCCGAGACCCCCGCGAAGGCGCCCCGCAAGCGCGCCCCCCGCACCAAGAAGGACGAGTAAGCGATGGCGCACAAGAAAGCGGGCTCAAGCTCGAAGAACGGCCGCGACTCCGTTGGCCAGCGGCTCGGGGTCAAGGCCGGCGACGGCCAGCTCGTGACCGCCGGGTCGATCATCGTCCGCCAGCGGGGCATGACCTTCAAGGCCGGCGAGAACGCGGGCCTCGGCCATGACTACACGATCTTCGCCAAGGTCGACGGGAAGGTGCGCTTCGAGCACGTGACCCGCGACAAGAAGCGCATCCGGATCATTCCGGTGGCGGCCGAACCGGTCGCGTCCGAGGCCTAGGGCCGGACCCCGTCCCACAGCGGCGACCACCGGCGGGCCAGGACCCATACGGACGGCGCCTGAGGAGCACTCGCTTGAAGCCGAACATCCATCCCAAGTATCACCAGGCGAAGGTCCATTGCGGCTCGTGCGGCACGGACTTCGAGCTCGGTTCCACACGCGAGGAGCTCCGGGTCGACGTGTGCAGCAACTGCCACCCGTTCTTCACCGGCAAGCAGAACATCATCGACACCGCCGGCCAGGTGGAGCGCTTCCAGCGCCGCCTCGATCGCCAGGCCCGCGCCTGACGGCTCGCCCGGACGAAGCCCGGCAAGAGCGAAACGGCCCCGCCGCTGGCGGGGCCGTCCTGATTCGGGGGACTCCCGCCCGGCCGGGGGACGCCGACCGGGCGGGACCGTGCTACTTGAACTTGAAGTTGGCGGTCCACACCGACCCGTCGATCAGCCCGATCTGGAGCTGACGGCAGGAGCCGGCGAAGGACTTGGGGGTCTTCCAGTTGTACTGGTAGCGGGTACTGCCCGCGTGGTACGTCAGGCCGCTCGTGGACACGGCGACTGTCTCCTCGACGACGTCCGTTGGCGCTCCTGTCGTGCAGCCGATCATGATCGCCCGGGGGTAGCCGGCGGTGAAGATCGAGAGGCCCCTGTTGCCGCCCAGGCTGAACTTGACCGGGATCGCCTGGCCGGCCTTGGCCTGGTTGAGCGTGGGCAGGTTGTCCACCGGCGCGAAGAAGCCGGTGAATGGCCAGGTGACCGCGAAGGAGGCCGTCGCCGTCGCCGGTTCGTACAGGGCGTTCCCGGCCTGTGTTCCGGTGACGGTGCAGGTACCGATGCTCGTGATCGACACGGTCGTCACCGCGATCGAGCACGCGCCGGATGCTCCGAGCACCACCGGCGTCAGCCCCGACGACGCGGACCCGCCGACGGTGAAGGCGCCATCACCGAGCTTGGCGGCGGCCGGGACGCCCGCGAGCGTCACCGTCTGGGCCTGTCGGTTCAGCGTGACCGTGGCGGATGCCGGGGTGGCCGCTAGGTAGATCGGATCGACCTGCTGGACGGTCGTGGTCCCGGACCACGGGTTCACCGGGATCGTGCCCAGGTGGTAGGCCGTGAGACGGTACTCGCCCGGTGGGAGGACGGGGGTCGTGCCGAGGAACCCGGTGCCGGCGGCATCGGTCGTGACGGACCTGGTGAACCCGTTTCCGGTCGTCCCGGCGCCGATCCCCTCGAGCACGAGGAAGATCGTCCGGCCACCGAGCGGGGTGCCGCCCGCGGCCGTGACCGTTGCCGACAGGCCGCTGGCCAGGGCCACGGTCGAGGGCGCGGGGGCGTTGACGACGATGCTCGTGCCGACCTTCTGCACCGTGAACGGCGCGGTCGCGCTCGCCGGCGCGACGACGGCATCGCCCCCATAGGTCGCGACGACCTGTTGCGGCCCCGGTGGGGCCAGCACGGGCAGGATCGCGGCTGCGACCCCGGAGCCGTTGGTCGTGCCGGTGGCAATCGAGGTGCCGATGCGGAACAGGATGGTGCGCCCGCCAAGGGTCGCCGGACCTTCGAGCGTCGCGCTGACGTTCACGTTGCCGCCGTAGACGCCCGACGTTGTGCCCAGCTGGAGCGAGAACGACGACGCCGCCGGCGCAACCGACGGAGCCAGTGCGTGGAACGCGCCGCGGTTGTCGTTCACGCCGACGAGCGCGGCGCCGTTCGCCGCCTGGACAAGGAAGCGAAGGTCGTCGGCATCGTTCGAGCCCAGCGGGATCGATCCCCGCCACGTGGTCGAGTCCGCGGGGTCCCGCGTCATGAGGACCGAGACCCAACGGTTGCCGAACGTGTAGGTGACCCACACGCTGCGGACGTTGTCCGCGCCGGTGGCGTCGGTACCGGTCACCCGGGCGACGACGTCCACGTTCGAGCCGTTGACGTCGCCGGTGACGGTGTCGATGGACGGCGCTGCGGCATTGGCGGCGGCCGCGTCGTTCGCGTCCACGTAGAAGAGCTTGAGGTCGAGGCTGGAGAACAGGCGCCGGATCGCGGTCGCGTCGCCCGGGTTCGCGACCCGGTGCTGCGCCGGGGTCACGACGAGGTGGGTCGAGCCGCCCGTGAGGTCGCCGAAGTAGCTGGCGGCCCACATGCGCGCCGGGTAGAAGGTCGTGGAGGCGAACGGTGACTGGGTGCCGCCGAACTCCGTGCCGGGGGCGCCGGTGAACGGCGTGACGCCCGGCATGTCGTTGTAGTCGCCGCCCCAGAAGCCGACGCCGCGGAGCAGCTTGCCGGGCACGCCCACGTTCGCCACCAAGCGCGGCAGCGCCGGCTCGTTCGGGTTGGATGCGACGCCGTCGCGACCCGGGAAGTACGTGGACCCGCTGGGGCCGGTGGTCGGCGTGCCCGGCACCTGGAAGTCGTCGTTGTCCAGATTCACGTCGCCGATGACCACGCCGGTGCCACCCGAGGTGGTGGACCCGACGATCGACCCGGCGGCGCCGCTCGTGTCACGGGTGCCGGGCATGTCCACGGAGAACATCGGGAGCCCGAACACGGCGGCGGTGAGCAGGGCCTTCTGGTGGAGGCCCTTGATCTCGGGGGTCGCCGCAAGGTAGGCGAGCTTGGACGCATTCAGCGCCTCGCCAACCGAGACCGGGCCGGAGCCCACCCGGAGCTGCCGCGAGAACTCCGCGTAGATCCGCTCGCTGTACTCGACCAGCTCATCGTCGCCGTACTGGAAGCCGGTGCCGGCCACGAGCGTCGCGCCCTTGCGCGACAGGACCTGCGCCCAGTCCAGCACCTGGGTCACGCCCGCAATGCCATCGGCGTCCACGACGCTGTAGCCCGCATGGCAGCCCGTGCTGAACACGAGCGAGTGCAGGAGGTCCACCCCCGGCACGAGCAGCTCCGTGGCGTTGACGGTGGTCGCGTAGTCCGGTGCGAGCGTGGCGCCCGCGTCGAAGTGGCCCGCGAGGTAGACGAGGTCGTAGTCCGTCGTCCCCAGCAGGTAGGAGCGGAGGTCGTCCGCGTCCCAGTCGTCACGGATCAGGGTGTCCGGCGTGCCCCCGGTGCCCAGCGCGAGCTGGTCCCGGACCGCGTCGGACGAGTCCGTCAGGAACTCGTAGCCGGTCACGAACGAGGTCTGGGGCGCCGCCGGGGCGATCAGCGCGCCGGACGGCGTCAGGTAGTCATCAATCAGGTCCGCGGCTTCCGCCGCGGTCTCCACGACGCGGCCGACCGAGAGGCCGGGGATCGGGAGGCGCGTCCCGCCGAGGGTGAGCACCGTGCTGGCGCCGTACTCGTCCTGGCCCAGCACGTAGTCCGAGCGGAGGGACGCCTCCGACGGGGTGCCCGCCGCGACCGGCGGTGCGTACCAGGACTCGGGTGCGAGGTTGGCAGGGTCCGGGTACCGGAAGAACGGCACCGACGCGTCGCCGCCGACGAGCACGACATACTCGAGGTTCGGGTTCGCGTGCGCCCGGATGACGTCACGGATTGCCGATGCGACCAGGTTCTTGGCGTAGACGCAGGCCGGGCTCGTGTCGGCCTGGGCGTTCAGCGCGGCAACCCGCGCGTCCGTCGCCACGTTGACGACGGTGCCGCCGGTGGCGGCGGCGAGGGCGCTGAGCTGCGCCTGGAGCGCATCCTTCTCGGTCGCCGTCCCCGCGATGCGGTCGCGGTCCCACAGGATGATGCTCGAGGCGGACGACGCGGCCGAGCCGACGCCGGGGGCGCCGCCGACCGGGGCAACCGGCGAGCAGACGCTCGGGGCGGTATCCACCGTGAGCTGGAACGGGTCGTTGACGTCGTAGGCGCCGTTCTTGCCGGTCACGTGAACGTAGAAGTAGCCGTCGTACGACCACGTGTTGGCCGGGATGGTGGCGGTTGTCGTGCCCTCCTCGAGGTGCCAGCCAATGAGGCTGTTCCGGGCCGCCGCGGCATACGCGCCGTAGATCTCGTCACCGATGTACGCCGGGTTGCCGATGTACGCCGGGTTGCCGATGTAGGCGGGGTTCCCGATGTACGACGGGTTGCCGATGTAGGCGGGGTTCCCGATGTACGCCGGGTTGCCGATGTACGACGGGTTGCCGATGTAGGCGGGGTTCCCGATGTACGACGGGTTGCCGATGTAGGCGGGGTTCCCGATATAGCTTGGGTTCCCGATGTAGCTCGGGTTGCCGATGTACGACGGGTTGCCGATATAGGCGGGGTTCCCGATGTAGCTTGGGTTCCCGATGTAGCTCGGGTTGCCGATGTACGACGGGTTCCCGATGTAGCTCGGGTTGCCCGCGAACTGCGCGGTGAGCTGGGCGAGGCTCTGGTCCCCGCCGAGCGCGTCGAGCGCCTGCGGGATGTCGGAGAACAGGAACAGGTCGAGGTCGGCCGGCAGGTTCGCCAGCGTCACCTGGACGCTGCCGCCCGGCTGGACGGGGAACCGGTACCAGCGCGAGCGGCCGTAGTCGTCGATGTAGCCGCTCGTGGAGCCGTTCGGGCCGAGCAACGTGGCGCTTGTCCAGCTGTCGTTCGCTTCGGTGACGACGATGCACGGCCCGACGCCGCTCAGGCCCGGGAAGGGGGTCACCTGGCCGGCGATCCACGCGGTTCCCTCTGCCGGGGCGTCGAACGGGATCACGGCATCGATCAGGGCACGGCCGTAGGTGTCTGTCGTCACGCTGACGATGTGTTCCGACTCCCCGTCGTCCACGACAGTGGGCTCGATGAGCAGGCCGGCATTGGTGCACGTGTCCGAGGTCAGGAATTGAACCGAGAACGTCTCTTCTGGAGTAGCCCCCAGAACGCCCTCGACGTGGGTCCCGCCCTCGACTGGGTAGGCGCGGTACAAGTACGGCGTGTTCTCCAGAAGCACGACGTCGATGTCCACGCTCGTCGTGCGCACCTGTCCCGCCCCGCTGCCCGTCACCGTCACGGTGTAGGGGCCCGGCGTCGCGGCCGCAGCGGCAGTCACCGTGAGGACGGCGGAGCCACCCGCGGTCACGGACCCGGGATCAACCGAAGCGGTGACTCCCTGGCCCGCGGGCGACACGCCGGCACTGAGGCTGATCGATTCGCCGGGCCCGACCGCGCTGGTCAGGACCGTGACCGTCGCGCCGTCGCCGGGCGTGATCACGGACGCCGTCAGGTCGTCGTCCAGTCCGATCGCGAAGTCGCCGGTCGGGGGTTCGACCCCGAGGTCAGGGCGCACGGTCACCTCGTCGAGCGCGATGCCGTTCGCCCCTCCCGCGCTCGTCGAGACGAACTCCAGGAGCGTCGACGGTCCGGTGGCGGTGAACAGGGCCACGTCCCCGGGTTCGTACCACGTGATATCCGGGTTCGGCTCGTCAGGCGTCTTCTCGACGCTCCCGATCGTCTCGCCTCCCGCGCGAACGTCCATCGTCGCCTGGTCTTCGCCGTCGCCGTTCGCGGCGTACCAGTAGCGGACCACATACGCCTGGCCCGGCACCGTCGGGATCACCTGCGCGATCGCGCCTGGCTCGTCCCCGTCGAGGTCGACGGACTGGGCGCCGTCCGCCGCGGCCCAGTACCAGTCGATGTGGTCGATGGAGCCGCTCGTCACCGTCCAGCCGGTCAGCCCTGTGGATGGGGTGGAGTGTGTCGCGAAGCCGGCACTATCGGGGTTCGGGAGGTCCAGCGCGGGCTGCTCGAAGCCGCCGTTTGTCACGACGTTCATGCCCACGCGGAGCGTGCCGCGAACGAACGAGTTGTAGTCACCGTTGCTGCCGGTGATCTCGAATCCGAAGGTGTCGCCGGCCTGCACGTCCAATGCCTTGATCCCGGTGAGGCTGAACGGCCCAAGCGGGAAGCGGTCCGGGTCCCCATCGGCACAGCTGTTCGGCAAGTACGGCACCAGCACCTGGGACGAGTCCGGACCTGTCGCGGAGATGATGTAGACGCTTAGTCCCACGGCCGCCTGGCACCACGCGTGATTGCCCTCGAGCAGATAGTCGAGGTTGACGGTGCCGGAGGTGGACGCGGTCGTGCCGAACGTCCACGTAGTGAGGGGCACGCCGCCGGCCACGCCGAGGTTGCGCTCGTAGCGGAACTCCGCGAGGCCGCCGGTTCCGTCGTGCACCGTCTGGGCCGTGGTCCCAGCCGGGCCGGATCCGCTCCAGACCCCGGCGATCTCAACCGTGTCGTCCACGGCGAGCGCGACGGGCGTGATGAGCAGCAGGCTCTGCGCCGCGATCAGCAGCCCGAGCAGCGCCCCGACCGCGCGCCTCCCGGTCCCATCACCTGGGCGGAACCACTTCGAAGACGTCGTCATGACCCGGGGGACCTCGCAGCGGGGAGCGGCTGCGCCTGGGGGGCGCCACATGTCGTCGGAAAGTACTAGTACCTTGGGACAGATGCAAGCCCCGTCCGGGCCAAATGGCCCCCCGAGACGGGCACTTCGGCAGGTGTGAGAGATAGCGGTGCGGATGCGCAACGCGTCGTTCGCGGGATCGCCCGGGACCCTAGTCGCCTGACCGGGCCGAGGCGATGGTGAGCTCGATCGCCTCGTCGAGCGGCATCGCAGCCCCCGCCCGGCGAGCGTCTTCGGCCTGCCCGTCGCCGAGCGCGTCTCGCGCCCGCGCCAGCCGCTCGGCCAACGAGTCCTCCGACGCAGGACCGCGCGGGGAGCCCATGACCTGGCGCAGCCGATCGGCGGCCCCGAGCAGGCGGAGCGCGAGGTCGGCCCGCTCGCGTCGCGCCTGGAGCACGGCCACGTCCTCGAACAGCGCCATCAGGGGTGCATGGTCGCCGAGATCGCGGTACGTTTCCACGGCGACGGCGTACGCGGCCCCAGCCTCGTCGAGGAGCTCAAGGTCCCGCAGCGCGTCCCCGAGGTTGTTCTGCGCGAGCGCGACGTTGAGCCGGTCGCCCACCTCGAGGGCCAGGCGGATCGCCTCCTCGCAGTGGCGGCGCTCGGATTCGTGGTCCCCGGCCATCCCGTCCATCCAGGCGAGGTTGATCTCGCAGCTGGCGATCCGGCGACGGTCGCCAAGCTCCATGTACAGCAGGTGCGCGCGCTGTGCGTACGCCCGGGCACGCTCCGTGTCGCCGAGCTGCTGCGCGACGATGCCGAGGTTGCTGGTGATCGCCGCGACGCCCGCCGTGTCGCCGATGCGCTCGCGGATGGCAAGGCTCTCTTCGTACCGGGCACGGGCGACCTCCGGTCTCGCCCGCTGCGCGTTCACGGTGCCCATCACCTGGAGGACGTCTCCGAGCCCCGCGCGGTTGTCGGCTTCGGTGAACCCGGCCTGTGCTCGCTCGAGGAGCGTCATCGCGTCGTCGAAGCGCCCGACACGTCGCGCCGATTTGCCCAGCAGGTGGTCGCAACGCGCGACCTGCGAGGCGTCGCCCAGCCCGGCCGCGAGGTCGCGCGCCTCGGTGAGGATCACCTCGGCCCGCGGGATCTCACCGATGACGTGGAGGACCTGTGCGAGCCGGACGATCGCGTCCACCCGCTCCGCCCCGTCGAGGACGGTCAGCAGCCGATCGAAGTAGACGATCGCGGCGTTGTTCGCGTACGAGGCCTGGGCCTGCTCGGCGGCCAGGCGCAGATACTCGCGCTTCTTCGTCTCGCGGTCGCTTCGCCAGTAGTGGTGCTCCAGCAGGGGCACATACCGGTCGAGGTCATCGGCCTCCGTGCGCTCGATGTGGTCGCCGACGAGTCCGTGGAGCACCGCCCGAAGCGCGAAGGGCAGGCTCTCGTACGTGACCTCCTGGGTCACCATGTGCTTGAACATCCAGGCCTGCTCGGCCTCGCGGTCGAGCCCGACCAGGTCAAGCGCACGGAGCGCGTCGAGATCCTCGAGGACATCCGCCAGGCTGCCGAGCTCCTCGTAGGCGCCGGGCAGCGTCGGCGCCGTGAACACGCGCCCCACGACGCTCGCCACCTTCATCGTGCGGCGGGGCCGCTCCGAAGCGGCATCGATGCGCGACAGGACGAGGGACTGGAGGCTGTCGGGCAGCCGGACACCCTGGAGCGAGACCGGGTCCGAGGCATCGATTCCCGAGTTGACGATGAAGTTCAGCAGCTCCTCGACGTAGAACGGGTTGCCCTCGGATCGGGCGGCCACCAGCTCCACCAGCGGCTCACGGGGCTCCGCCTCCTCGCCCAGCAGCTGGACGAGCTTGGTGCGCACAAGCTCGCCCACGTCGGCCGGCTCCATGCGGTCGAGTGCGAGCTCCGAGAAGCCCGGGCTCGGCGCGATGCCGAGATCGCCACCGGCCTCGCTTCCCGGTCGATAGGCGAGCACGAACAGGACCGGCAGCGACGCGGCCGCGCGGACCAGGACGCCGAGCAGGTCGCGGGACAGCTCGTCGATCCAGTGGCAGTCCTCGAGCACGACCACGAACGGCGCCTCGCGGGCGCGCGCCCGGAACACGACCGCCAGCAGATCCTCGAGCGAGCTCTTGCGCAGCTTGGCGTCAAACCCCCGGGTCATCTCCGTGTCCGGGATCGACAGGCCCACGACATCCGACAGCAGCGATGACCGGGCGAGGAGCCCGGGATCGACGGCCGCGAGGCGCTGTTCGAGGATGGCGATCTGCCGCTCGGTCGGGTCCTCGTCCTCGAGGCCGAACAGGCGCCGCCAGATCTCGCGCCACACGAAGTAGGGCGTCCTGGTGCCGTAGGCCTGGCATTCGCCGAACGCAACCGTCTGCCCCGCGCGACGGACATTGCGCACGAACTCCGCCACGAGGCGGCTCTTGCCCAGCCCAGCTTCTGCGGCGATGCCGATGACCCGCCCATGGCCGGCGAAGGCCTCGGCCTGACGGGCCTCGAGCTCCGCCAGCTCGCGCCGTCGACCGACGAGCGCGAGCTCGAACCGGGTCCTGCGCCGCGATGCCTTCTCTAGCGAGCCGTTGAGCGCGAACACGGCCACGGGCGCGGCCTTGCCCTTGACCTTCATGGCCGGGAGCGCCTCCCAGATGAAGGCGTCGCCCGCGCCCTGGCGGACGCGCTCGCTGACGTAGATCCGGCGGGGAGGCGCAGCCGACATGAGCCGGGCGGAGAGGTTCACGTCGTCGCCGAGACAGACGAACGTCCTGCGCATCGCGTGGCCATAGGTGCCGCTGCGCAGCTCTCCCCGGCGTGATCCCGACCTGGATGTCCCGGGCCGCGGTCATCTGCTCGAGGTCGCGCAGCTCCAGGGCAGCGGCGGCGGCGCGTGCGGCATCGTCCTCGTGGGCGATCGGCGAGCCGAACACGCCGTACAGGTACGCACCCTTGTCCCCAAGGGTGAGTTGGAGCACGTTGCCGCCGTAGCCGTTCATCACCCGCTGCGCCGCCCGGACGAAGTCGTCAAGCTTGCTGATCGCGTCGTCATCGTCGTCGTAGTCGATGCCCCCGAACCGCAGGAACACCGGAATCGCGGGACGAAGCTCGGCCAGGAACTCGCCGCGCCCGGTCCGGAGGCGCTCGTAGACGGCGGGGAGCAGCCAGGGCCGGACGAGGTCCTCCGGCAATGGCGCCGGCTGGTGGCCCGGCTCGGGCTCCACGTCCACGACCAGCGCCCGGAGGACGCCGACACGACGCCCCGTCTCCTCGCTCTCACGGATCTCCCGGATGGACGCGCGCTCGCCGAGCGCATCGAGGGCGGAGGCGTCGAGCACGATCTCGCCCTTCTGGGCGTGGTGCTCCGCCTCGGCGAGCTGGTCCATCATCCGGCCGGCGAGGACGTCGATCAGCTGGATGTCCGGGTCACCGACGACGAACCGGCGAGCGTCGCCGACCGCGACCGCCACCTTCATCGCCAGCTGCACGGTGCGCCCGCCGGGCGTGGTGATCGTGCCCGTGCGGGCGATGGCATCCTGCATCGCCCCGGCGGCAGCACACGCGCGGGCGCCGTCATCGCCATCGATCCAGCAGGTGATGGCGTCACCGGCGAAGTAGATGACGTTGCCGTCGTACGCGTCGAGCTCCTCGATGACCGCGTGGAACACCCGCCCGATGTTGACGGTGAGCTCCTCGGCCCCTCGCTGCGGGCCGAGCTCGTCGGCAAGCGCCTCGGTCAGTGGCGTGAAGCCGCTGATGTCCGCGAACAGTGCCGAGCCACGCACGCGGTCGGGGAGCGCGTGCCCCGCGTGCAGCGCGCGCCGGCGGTCACGCGGGATGTACGCGTCAGGGCGGTCGCGGGCCAGGTCCCACGCGTCGTGGTGCGAGGCAGGGTCCTGGGCGGCGGGGACGCTCATAGGGCCCATTGTCGGCCTTTCCTGCTGACCGGGCGACGGGCGAGTCCTCAGAGCTCCCGGCGGCGGAACGCGGCCAGTGCTCCGAACACGCTGCCGCCGACGATCACCATCGTGCCCGTGATCGCGCCCGCCAGCTCGCCGGGGGCGACGCTCGACCCGTGTCCGGCCGCGATCAGGGCTGAGGGCAGGTACAGCCCCGTCGGCAGCACGCGGTCCAGCGCCGGGATCACCGCCACGAGGCTCACCGCGATCAGGGCCGCGAACCCGAGGCCCGCGGCCGCGGTGGTGGAGCCGGTCGCCGCCGATGCGAGGAAGGTCAGCGCGGCCCAGGCGACCAGCGCCAGCCAGGCAAGCACGGCGAGGACGAGCCAGCCGGCCACCGACAGCGGCTCGAACAGGATGGCGGTGTATCCCCAGCAGACCCCGACGCCGAGCGCGACGCCAACCCCGAGCACGATGGCGATCCCGCTCAGCTTGGCGAGCAGGAACGCCGGGCGGGTGGCCGGCTGCGCGAGGACCAGCGCCGCGGTTCCCCGGTCCAGCTCGCCGGACACGGAGCCCATGGCGAGCGCGATCGCCGCCAGCGCCCCCATCTGGCCCGTGTTCTTGAGCAGCTGCTCGATGGCGGTCGCCGCCGTGGGGATCGGGAGCGCGACCGGGAGCTGGTCGCCGAGCGCCATGGCCAGGATCTCGTTGAGGTACCGCGCGGTGAGCGGCGAGAGGATGCCGATGATGACGAACAGGACGCCGATCGCCGGGAGGCGCCGCGTCCGCCACGCTTCGAGCAGCTCCTTCCGGAGCAGGACGCCGTAGCCGCTCATGCTGCGACCTCCGGCCGGTCCCCGGTGAGCTGGAGGAACACGTCCTCCAGGGTTGGCCGGGCTCGTGCGACCGTCACGACGGCAATGCCCGCGGCTGCGATCGCGGGCAGCAGCTCGCGCGCCGCGCGCGCCGGGTCGGCCACGGCCACGGTCAGGAGCCCGTGCTCCACGGCCGTTCCCGTGACCCAGTCCGCGGCCTGGAGTCGCGTGGCGAGCTCCCCGAGCGCCATCGCCTGGCCGGGCTCGGCCTCGATGCGGTAGACCGGCATCGCGTAGCGGTCCAGGAGCGCCGCGAGTGCCCCCTCGACGACGAGACGTCCTCGGTCCAGGATCGCGACGCGATCGCAGATCCGCTCGACATCGGCGAGGACGTGGGTGCTGAACAGGACCGTGGCCTCGCCACGGAGCGAGGCGATGAGCTCCAGGACGTCACGACGACCCCCGGGATCGAGCGAGCTCGCCGGCTCGTCGAGGACGAGCACGGGCGGGCGATGGACGAGCGCGCCGGCGATCCCGAGCCGCTGGCGCATGCCGCCGGAGTAGGTTCCCGCCCGGCGGTCCGCGGCGGCGCCCAGCTCCACGCGGGCCAAGGCGGCGTCGACGGCGGTGGACAGCTCGGGGTCGCGGAGCCCGTGGAGGCGGCCCAGCAAGGCGACCTGCTCCCGGCCGGTCATCCAGCCGTAGGCCCGCGGGTCCTGCTCGAGATAGCCGAGCCCGCGCCGGACCGCAAGCGGGTTCTCGGTCACCACCAGGCCGTTGACGATGGCGCGCCCGGCGGTCGGCCGGGTCAGGCCGGCGAGCAGCCGCAGGGTGGTGGTCTTGCCGGCGCCGTTGGGGCCCAGCAGGCCGAACACGGACCCGTCGGGGACGGCCAGCGACAGCCTGTCGAGCGCGAGCACACCGCCCGGGTAGCGTCGGGTGAGCCCATCGATGTCGATCGCGACCCTTCCCGCCATGGTGGGTGGCCGCGAAGCCGGGATGCCGACTGGGCCGGTGCGGGCGTCGCCCGTCGTGGGCGGTACCGCCACGTCCGCCGGTCCACCGGGGGCTGCCGCGCCCGCACCGGGGCCGGTGACGATCGGCGGGTCGTGCGGGCTGCCCCAGCCGGGGGCGGTGCGCGGCCCGGGGGCGGCGTCCTCGGGCGGCCCGTCCACGCGTCCGACCAGGAAGTAGAGAATTGGGCCGATCATGTTGACGAACACGATGATCACGGCCCACACGCCCTTGTTGTTGCCGCGGACACGCCGCTCGTCGCGCAGCAGGTCGACCACCGCGGCGACCAGCAGACCCAGCTGGAGCACGACCAGGGGGACGATGAGCAGCAGGATCGCCGGGTCGAACCCGTCGAGCAGGCCGATCAACGTGCGTCACCCGGTGGGCGCCGGTCCGGATCTGCGCGCCACTCGCGGTAGCTGTACCAGAACCCCCCGATGGTGGTCACGACCAGCATCACGATCATCACGGCCAGCACGAGGGGCAGCAGGCCGGTGAAGGCGGAGGCGATCATCAGCAGCCCGGTGACCACGAACAGCCGGCCGACCAGCCGGTGGGTTCGGTCCCACGACCGCTCGCTCGACAGCGTCCACGGCGTGCGGACGCCGAACATGAAGTTGCTGCGAACGGTGCCCAGGACGTTGCCGACCAGGGCGATCAGGATGCCCCCGCCCGCACCGACGACCGCCCCGATCGGAACCTCCACGCCCATCCCGGAGAGCACGGTGGCGACATGGATCAGGGCAAAGAACAGGACGAGGGCGATGGCGAGGGTCCGGTAGGCGTTCGCGGATCGACGCAGGTTCTCCCGGCGGGGCTCGATGCGCGGGACGAGCGCCAGCAGCCCGATGATCCCGATGGTGATCACGGGGATGATCAGGAACGCGATGATCGCGGACGCGAAGCCGTCGGGCGCTCCATCCACGTTCCAGTGGATCGGGACCGTGGCATCCGGACCGACAGTGAGCAGGCCCCAGGTGGTGATCACGGCCTCCAGGGCCACCGCGAGGGCCCCGGCGACGTAGAAGCGACGGAGGTTCATGCGGCGGGCGCCGTGGGATCGAGCCCGAAGGCGTCGAACAGGGCCATCAACGCTTCCTGCAGGACGGTCTGGTTGAGCCGATAGGTCACGCTCGTTCCGGAGCGCTCGGCCTGCACGAGCCCTGCCTCTCGGAGGACGGCGAAATGGCCGGACATCGTCGGCCACGAGAGCTCGAACTGCCCGGCGAGCTCGCCGGCGGTCATCGGGCGCTCCCGGAGGAGGCCGAGGATCCGGCGGCGCGTCGGATCGGCGAGGGCCCGGTAGACACGGTTCGTCGGAACGCTCCTGTTTCGTCGACTGACAAAATAGGAAGATAGCAACATGGCTGGGCGCGTCAAACCGCCACCTGGCAACGGGGGTTCGGACCGGCACCGCGCTGCTAGACTCCGGGTGCCGCGGCATGTCCCGTCGCGGTGATCCCGAGACGTCCCCGGAGGCGCGACCATGACCGACGACCGCGAGCGCTGGGCCCTGATCCTTGGAGCGTCCTCCGGGATGGGCGAGGCCACCGCGCTTGCCCTCGCCGGTGCCGGCTACCGGATCTGCGGCATCCACCTCGACTTCCGGGCCGCGCTCGCCCGCGTCGAGGAGCTCAAGGGCAGGATCGCCGACGTCGGCTCCGAGGCGCTGTACATCAACATGAACGCGGCCGACGACGAGAAGCGCCTGGCTGCCCTGGCGACCCTGCGCGCCCGGTTCGACGAGTCCGAGGCTGCCGGGAGGCACCCGTACGTCCGGGTGGTCATGCACTCGCTCGCGTTCGGCTCCCTGGTGCCGTTCCTGGCCGAGGATCCCAAGGGCGCCGTCGACCGCAAGAAGATGGAGATGACCCAGGACGTGATGGCGAACAGCCTGGTCTACTGGGTGCAGGATCTCTGGCGCGGTGGCTTCCTGGAGCAGGGCTCGCGGATCTTCTCGATGACATCGGAGGGGTCGAGCCGCGTCGTTCCCAGCTACGGCGTCGTCTCGTCCGCCAAGGCGGCGCTCGAGTCGCACACCCGGCAGCTGGCGATGGAGCTCGCCCGGCTCGGGACGGGGGTCACGGCGAACGCCATCCGGGCGGGCGTCACCCTGACCCCCGCTCTCATGAAGATCCCCGAGAAGGACGCGATCATCGAGGCGGCGACCCGACGCAATCCCACCGGGCGGATGACCACACCACAGGACGTGGCGAGCACGATTCTCGCGCTGTCGGGCGAGGGCACGGATTTCATCAATGGCGAGATCATCGGCGTCGACGGCGGCGAGTTCGTCACCGGCTCGTAGCCGACGGCCCGCGGAGCGGGCGGAAAGGACAGGGAGGCGATCCGATGAGCGGTCGGGTCCTGGTCGTCGGATCGGTCAACGTCGACCTCGTGGTCCAGACGGAGCGTCTGCCCCTGCCCGGCGAGACCGTCCTCGGAGGCACCTTCAGCCGGTTCCACGGCGGCAAGGGCGGCAACCAGGCCGTGGCCGCCGCCCGGCTCGGTGTCCCGGTGATGCTGGTCGCGGCGCTGGGCGATGACGAGTTCGCGGGCGATGCGCGGGCGGCCCTCGCCCGTGAAGGCATCGGCACGGACGTCCTGGTGACCCTGGAGCGCATGGCCACGGGTGTGGCCCTGATCCTCGTCGACGCGAAGGCGGAGAACCAGATCGCCGTCGCTCCCGGGGCGAATGCCGGCCTGACGGCCAGCCATGTGCGTGAGGCGCTCGGCCGGCTCAACCCGCACGCCGGCGATGCCCTGCTCGTCACCCACGAGATCTCCACCGCGGCGGCCCGGGAGGCCCTTCGGATCGGTCGCCAGGGCGGCGCCTGGACCATCCTCAACCCCGCTCCGGCGGATGGCCTGGATCGCACCGTGATCTCGCTCGCGGACGTGGTTGTCCCGAACCGGGGCGAGCTTGCCCGACTCGTCGCGGACGACGCCCGGCGCTCGGGCCGGGCCGCCCCAGGGCCGGACGAGCCGGTCAAGGCAGCCCGTCTCCTCCTCGAGCAGACGAGCGAGGGGCCGGGAGCGGCCAAGGCGATCCTCGTGTCGCTCGGGTCGACCGGCGCGGTCCTGGTTCGCCGCGATGGACCGGCGGTCGACATCAAGGCCCCCAGGGTCAAGGCGATCGATGCCACGGGAGCCGGTGACGCGCTCAACGGGGCGCTCGCTGCCGCCCTCGCCACCGGACTGGACCTCGAGGCGGCGGCACGCCGGGCGGTGGTGGCCGCCAGCGTGTCCGTCACGCGCGCCGGTGCCCGTGAGGGGTACCCGACCCTGGACGAGCTGGCCGTCGCTCTCGGCGAGACGCCACCATCCCAGCTTCGTGCGGAGGCTGAGGCCGCGGCGCGGGCGGCGACCGAGACCCGCGCCGGACCCGACGGACCCGCCGGGTCAGCCTGACGCCTGGCCGAGCCGGTGCTCGGCCGCCCACGCGGTCCGGACGCGCGCCTCGGGCGTCATCCCGAGCCGACCCTGGTCGTCCACCCACCACGCGGCCTGGCCGCGTGCCCGGGCTTCATCAGCGATCCCGTCCCGCCCGGCAAGGAACAGGGCCTTGCTCCAGACCTCGGCCCAGGCCGGGTCGGCTGCGGCGACCGTCACGGCGATGAGCCCGGTATGGGCCGGCTCGCCCGTTCGCGGATCCACCAGGTGGTGGACGGCGGTCCCATCCGGCCCAACCCAGTTCCGGACCCGGACGGAGGACGTCGCGACGGCCCCGGCCTCGACCGTCACGACCGCGAGCGGCTCGGCCGCGGCGGGATCTTGAGCCGCCGGATCCTCGACGCCAACCAGCCAGCCGGCGGCGGGGGGCCGGCCGCCGGCCACGAGGTCACCTCCCGCGTCGAGCAGCATGCCGGCCGTCGGCGGCAGCACCCCGAGCCCTCGCCCCAGCGCCCAGCGTAACGCGAGCCCCTTGCCGATCCCGCCCAGGTCCACCGGAACGGAGGGGACGTGGGCGAGCCGGCCACGCTGGTCCGCGAGGCCCGCGCCCCCGCCGGCGAGAGCGGCTCGCGGCCCGGCCCGCACCCGGGTGTCATCCGCCGCGAGGTCCGCGCCGCGCTCGCCCATCCGCTCCAGCGCCCCGAGCACCGAGGCGTCGAACCGGCCGTCGGTGATGCGGGCTGCCCGATCGATGGCGGCGAGCGCCCGGCGCAGGCGCGACGAGACCCGGACCACCGCTCCAGTTCCTGCGAGCCGGTTGAGGCGCGTGAGCTCAGAGTCGTCTCGGAACCGGGAGAGGGAGTCATCCACCGCGTCGAACTCCGCTCGGACCACGGACCAGGCAGCGTCCGCCATCCGGAGATCCGCAGTCGAGGCCGGCTCCCGAAGCCGGACGGTCAGCCGGAGGGCGGAGCCGAGTGCCCGCGCCGAGAAGCTGACGATCCGGTCTGGAGCGTCATCGGCGTGCGGAGGATCCCCGGCGGGTGGACGGTGGTCGATCGCGGGATCAGCCTCCGGACGCCCCGGACTTGCCGGACGTCTTGGGGGCCGAGCCACCGCTGCCCGCGATCGGGCCGCGGGCCGACACGGTCGGCAGCTTGATCCGGGACGGGAGTGCCGCCGCGGAGCCCCGCACCTCGGCGACCAGCGCCGCCAGGCTGTCGAGGCGCGCCTGGTAGGTGGCCACGTCCGCCCCGGTCGATCCGTACTCGGCGATCACCGCGGACACGGACCCGTTCGCCGCCTCGATCCGGGCAGCGAGCGCGTCATTCGCGGCCCTCGTCTCGGCGACCGCCTGGAGCAGCGGAGCCTGGGCCGCGGCCCTCGAAGCGTCGTCCCTGGACTGGATGACGGAGATCCCGGCCAGCGTCACGGCGTACAACGCGGCGGAGGCGCCGATCAGCATCCCGGCCCGGGCGGGCATCGAGAGGATGGTCTCGTGCCGGACGACCGTGCTCCGATCCACGGCACGCGGCGCCGCGAGGGGAGCCCCGGCGGCAGCGCCCGCCGGGCGACGACTGATCCCGACGCCCACGGCGGGAAGGGCGCGCTCAGTCATCGTCTTCCTCTTCGCCCCCGTCATCGTCGCCGTCCCCTCCGCCGCCGCCACCGCCGGCCTTGGCCTGGCGGTTGATCGCAGCCTGGCGAGCCGCGGCGCGGTTGAGCTCGTCGAGGCGGCTCTGCGCGGCCTTGAGCTGCTTCTGCATGCCGGTGAGCTTGTCCTTCGCGACCGCCAGCTGATCCTGGAGCATCGCTGCGGTCTCCGCGTCTCCGTCCATGGAGCCATTCGCCGCGGTCAGCGCGGCCTGGAGGTCGGACACCTGCGCTGCCACGCTGCCGAGTTGCGCCTCGAGGTCGGACGCACGCCAGGACTCGGCCGCGTACTGGTCATTGATGGCGCTCAAGCTCACGGGTGACGTGTCGAGTGGCGCCTCGGCCGACCGCAAGTCAGCGGCAAGCTGGACGGTGAACACGCCGACGCCGATCACGGCGCCCGTCGCGGCGAGCACGATGGCGCGCCGCGCGAACCTGGTGAGCAGGTCCCTGGACATCAGGACTCCTCCACGGTGAGCGTTGCCGGCAGCGGCCGGACGAGGGACATGGATGAGGTCGCCGGCTCCTCGACGCGCTTCGGACGGGCCTTCGCGGACCACCAGCGATGGGCGACACCCAGGAGGATCGGCAGCCCGGTCGCGAGGTACAGCGGCATCAGCGCGCCGCTGTCCGTGCCGGCCAGGACGCTGTGCACCCACGTGAGCAGGAACGTCAGGGCCGCGAGGCGATGGATCTTGAGCCACCACCCGGCGGGCAGCAGCTTGGTCCACCTGGCGGTGATCGCGGTGACGAGCATCGCGTAGACGGTGACCGTCCCGATGGCGAGGGCCGGCGTACGGTACTCGGAGAGGCCCGGCACCAGGGCGCCCAGCCAGCCCACCTTGGCGTACGGGTCGACCGCCATCAGCACGATGTGCAGCGCGAGGAACGCCCACACGAAGACCGTCATCAGCTCGTGCCACGGAACGACCTGCCGGGTGGTCCGCCAGGCGGCGGTGTTGCTCGGATGGCTGAGCACGATCCCGAGGCCCACCTGGAGCGCCAGGAGGAGGTAGGCCGTCACTCCGAGGGCGCGGGCAGCCAGCCAAGGACGCAGCTCGGTGATCCTGGGGTCTGACGCCGGCAGCAGCTGGTCGGTGATGGCCAGGGCGACCAGGGCGACCACGGACCCGATGGCGACGAGCGTAAGGGCACCAATCCGCATGCATGGACCTCCGTGGCGTCTCACGATGGTGTGACATGCCTCCGAGGCGGACCACGTCCCGAAGGTTTCACCTCACCCGTCGCCATTGGTCCTGCTGAGCCGCCGGGACTCCCGGCCAGGGTCATCCGCTTGGGTGGCGCTAGCCGTCCAGCGCGTCGGCCACCTGTTCCAGGTTCCAGGTCATCACGCCCACGTAGGTGTCGACCGGGGCGTCGCCCACCGTGTCCGTATAGAGGTCCGAGACGATGGTCGCGCCGGTCTCGCCCGCGATGGTCCGGACGAGGTCATCGCTGAACTGGGCCTCGGCGAAGATCGCCTTGACGTTGTCCGCCCTGACGACTCGGATCAGGCTGGCGATGTCCCCCGCGCTCGGGTCCTGGCCTGGGGCGTCCACGATGGTGCCGTCGATCCGGAGGCCGTAGGCCGCCGCGAAGTACGGGAAGGCGTCGTGGAACGAGATCACCGTGCGGTTCGCCTCGGGGATCGCCCCGAGGGTCTCCCGAAGCTGCGTGTCGAGCTCAGCGAGCTCGGCGCCGTACGCGGCAAGCCCAGCCTGGTAGTCGGCGGCATGCGCGGGATCGGCCGCCTCCAGCTGCTCCGAGATGCGCTCCGCGTACTTCGCCGCGTAGGCCGCGTTCAGCCAGAGGTGCGGGTTGACGTCACCGGTCTCGGCGACGATGTAGTCGACGCCGGGCAGGTTCTCGCCCAGGCGCACGACAGGGGCGGTCGTGCCCGCGTCGGTCACCAGGCTGGCGAGCCAGTCATCAAGCCCGAGCCCGTTGACGAACACGAGATCGGCGGCAGCGAGCCGCCGGACGTCTGACGGAGTGGGGTCGAAGGTGTGCACTTCACCGCCCATCGGCACGAGGCTGTCCACGGTCACCCGGCTGCCGCCGACCTGCGTGACCAGGTCGGCAAGGATCGTGGTCGTGGTCACCACGCGCAGCGTCCCGGGAGGCGGAGCGGCCGAGCCGGCGGCATCGCCGCAGGCGGCAGTGACCAGGGCGAGCACGAGTGCGGCGACCGCCGGCAGCAGCGTACGTGAGGGACGGGTTCTCATGATCCTTCAGCTTCCTTTCGTCCTTCCCGCGCCGTGACCGACATGGCATGGCACGCGGCGCACAGCCCGAACACCTCGAGGCGGTGCTCGGTGACTCGGAAGCTCGATCGGCGTCCGATCTCGCCGAGGATCTCCGCGAGGCCCGAGTCCGCCACGTCGAACGAGCGGCCGCACCCGGTGCAGATCGCGTGGTGGTGATGGGCGGGCTCGCAGGCGACGTACGCGTGGTCACCACCGGGCAGGTCGATCCGCTCGACGAGGTCCAGGGAGGCGAACAGGTCCAGGGCCCGGAAGATCGTCGCCCGCCCCACGCCGAGGTGGAGGCTGCGCGCGTCGGCCACGAGCTGTGCCGCTGTGAAGTGGCCGTCGCGGGCGGCGATCAGCCCGGCCACGGCACGCCGTGGCGCCGTGAGCCGCTGGCCGGCTCGTTCGAGCGCAACGACGAGGCTGCTCCCGGCGGGGGTGTGCGCAGGCATCGCCGTCAGGCCGGTGTTCCGCCGGCCGCGAGGAGATCCTCGGCGGGTACGGGCTCGAACCGGCGTCGCCGTCGGGCGAGCGGCCCGCGGGGGCCGAGGAGCAGCGCCGCTCCGAAGACGGCGGTCTGGACCAGGACGATCGTGGCGCCGCTCGCGACGTCGGCCCAGTAGGAGATGTAGAGGCCGACGATCGCGCTCGCGATACCGATCACGGAGGCCAGCAGCATCACCCGCGTGAACCGCACCGTGAGCAGCTGGGCGGCTGCCGCCGGTGTCACCAGCATGGCCACGACCAGGATGATGCCCACTGCCTGGAGGCTGACCACGATGGTCAGTGCGACGAGCGCCAGGAACAGGTACTCGAGGCGATCCACCTTGATCCCCGACGCGGCTGCGCCGAGCGGATCGAACGTCGCGTACAGGAGCTCCTTCCAGAGCACGGCCACGGTGGCGATCACGCCTCCACCGAGGATGAGCAGGGCAACCAGGTCCCCGGCCCCGATGGCGAGCACGTTTCCGAACAGGAAGCTGAACAGGTCGGCGACGTAGCCGCGGATGCTGCTGAACATGAACACGCCGAGGGCGAAGGTGCCCGCGAACAGCACCCCGATCGCGGTGTCCTGGCGCAGGCCGGCCCGCTTGGTCACGAACCCGATCGCGAGGGCGGTGCCGACGGCCGCGACCGCGGCGCCGATATAGAAGGGGATGCCGAGCATGTAGGCGGCGACGACGCCGGGGAAGCCCGCATGGGCGATCGCGTCGCCGATGAACGCGACGCCGCGCAGCACCACGTAGGTGCCCACCACGGCGCACACGACACCCACCAGCGCGAGGGCGATCAGTGCCCGGATGAAGAACCCGTCGCCGAGGGGCCCGAGCAGGAGATCCATCAGCGGTTCACCTCGTGGAAGTGGCGCTCGCCGGGGTTCGCGTCATCGTGGTGGTGGGCGTCGTCGAGCAGGACTGTCGAGCCGCCCAGGACGAGCAGGTGGCCGCCGTACGCGGCCGTGAGGACGTCAGCGTTGACGACCGTCTCCGAGGGACCGTAGGCGACCACGGTGCGGTTGAGGGCGAGGACCTGCTGGAACCGCTGGGCGGCGCACGCAAGGTCGTGGGTCGTGGCGACCACCGTCTTGCCCCGTCCGGCCTGCGCCTCGAGGATGTCCATCAGCAGCTCCTGGGTCGTGGCGTCGATCCCGGTGACCGGCTCGTCGAGCAGGAACAGGTCCGGCTCCGCGGCAAGGGCGCGGGCCAGGAACACGCGCCGGCGCTGGCCGCCCGACAGGCGCCCGATCTGCGTCCCGAGGTAGCCGTCCATGTGGACCTGCGCGAGCGCGTCGTGAACGGCGCGCCGGTCGTCCTGACCCGGGCGCCGGATGCGGCCGAGGCGCGGGAAGCGGCCCATCATCACGACGTCCTCCACGGTCACCGGGAAGGCCCAGTCCACGAGCTCCGCCTGTGGGACGTAGGCGACCCGCCGCGCCTCGCGGCCGGCCGGGCCGCCCAGCACCTCGATCCGACCGCTCCACGGGTCAGCCAGCCCGGCCATCAGCTTGAGCAGCGTGCTCTTGCCGGCGCCGTTGGGCCCCACCACCGCGAGCAGGCTGCCGGGCTCCACGGCGAGGGTGACGTGCTCGAGGGCCGTGCGCTCTCCGTAGCCGGCGGACACATCGCTGAGCCACACGTCCGCGTGCGCATGGGCGTGGGCCGGATCGACCGCCTCCGCGGGGTCATGCGCGTGTCCGCGGTGGGCGGAGATGCCGGAGGGGTGACCAGGCACCGCCAGGTCTGGCGTCGAGGGTTCCATATGAGACACAGTATCATCTAGCACCCTGGTGAGGCAAATCCTGCTCCAACTGCGCGGGTGCGCGACAATGCAGACTGATCTCGCCAACCCGCACCAGACCGGAGGCCTCCCCTGAGCGGCAAGCAGCCCACCCCGTCGACCACTCGCAAGGAGCGTCGCGCCGCCGAGCGTCGCGACCGGTTCGAGACCGCCCGGGACGAGCGGCGCACGCGGGCTGGCACGAGCGGAGGGGGCGGATCCTCGTTCATCAACACCCGGACCATGACCGTCGCGGGCGTGCTCATCGGCGTGCTGATCGTGGCCGTCGTGGCCATCGGCCAGCTGGGCAACCGGGCCACCGGACGGCTCGTCGACCCGGGCTTCACGTACCCGGCCGCGCTCCTGGACGGGTCAAGCCTTGGTCCGGCCGACGCGCCGGTGCTGCTCGAGGTGTTCGAGGACTACCAGTGCCCGGTCTGCGGTCGCTACTCGCTGGACGTGGAGCCTTCGATCGTCGCCCAGTACGTCGCCAGCGGCCAGGTCCGGATCGTGCACCACGACATCGACCTGCTCGGCTTCGGCGGCGACGAGTCCCGGATCACGGCGCTCGGCGCCTACTGCGCGGACCAGCAGGGCCTCTACTGGCCGTATGCCCACTGGATCTACAACAACCAGGAAGGGGAGAACCAGGGCGGGTTCCGTCGCGAGCGCGTGACCCAGATCGCGGTGGCGGCGGGCGTCGATGAGGCGGCGTTCGCCGCGTGCATGGACAGCCCGGAGGCGGACGCGGATGTGACCGAGACCACCGACTTCGCCAACGGCCTGGGGATCAACTCCACGCCGACCCTGCGGATCAACGGCGGCGAGCTGATCCGGTCGCTCCTGACGGCCACGCAGCTGAGCGCCCTGATCGACGCCGAGCTGGCGGCAGCCAGCGGCACGCCCGGCCCGGCCTCTCCCACCCCCGTCCCCTGATGATGACCCGCGGCGCCGGGCGTGCGCGTCGTGGCTTGCTCGGCCTGCCACTGCTCGCCGTGCTGCTGGCTGGGGCGCTGATCGCCGCGTACCTCAGCGTGACCCGGTTGCTCGGTGAACCGGCGGTCTGCGGACCAAGCCATGGCTGCGAGACCGTCGCCCAGTCCGTGCACGCGCTCGTGCTGGGGTTCATTCCCGTCGCGTATCTCGGGTTCGCAGCCTCGGTGGTGCTGGTCGCGCTGGCGACGGTGTGGTGGCGGTGGGCCGACCGGCGCGCGCTCCTCGCGGCGTACGGGCTGCTGCTGCTCGGGACGCTGTTCGCCGCATACCTGACGTATCTCGAGCTGTTCGTGATCGAGGCGATCTGCCCGTGGTGCGTGTCGTACGCCGCGTCGATCGTGGCGGGGCTGGTCGTCGCCGGTCTCGCCCTGCGCCGCAGCTCGGGGGTGCCGGCTCTGCCGCTGCGGTCGTCCTAGCGCGCGGGGGCGTACCCCGTGAGCTCGACGTATGCCCGCCCACCCAGCGCGATGCCGTCACGCGTCGCATCGACGTGCTGGGAGCCCTCCCAGTAGACGACGCCCGTGGTGTCCCGCGTGTCGAGCTCCTGCTGGGCCACGGTGGGCGAGAGCCGGACCTCGATCCCCCAGCCCGGGACCGTGATCGTCCACGCCGCGGGATACGCCGCGCCGGTCGCGGCACTCGTCCAACGGCCGGTGGACTCGATCGCGAACGCCGCCTGGTCGAGGTGGTGGGTGGTGCCGTCGGGCTCGATCAGCGTCCCGTACATCAGCGGGTACGTGCCGTCCGCGGCGCGCACGAGGGACAGGGTGAGATCGATGCCGTCGTCCAGGTTGACCGCGAACCAGTCCCAGCCGCCGCCACCGACCGAGATGAAGTCGCCCCACTGGTGGTCGAACCAGGCATCGCCATCGACCTCGAGCGTGTCCGCCCCGAGCGTCACGGTGCCGGTCGCGTCCATCGCGGTGCGCGAGTAGTAGTACGAGCCACCCGCCGGGCCGAAGTCGACGTAGCCGTCGGTGTCATGCAGCGCCGGTCGCCTGGTCGCCCGCAGCCGGAGGTCGAGCCCGAAGGCGGCCACCGGATCGCCTGCCACCTCGTCGCCGCCGGCGGTTGCGACCAGCGTGTCGGATCCGCCGCTCCCCGCCATGGTCCACGGCACCCCGGGCGCGCGCGCCGGGTGCTCCGGGTCGAAGCCGGTCACCGCGAAGGCAAATCCGGTGGGACGGCCGGCGGGATCGCGCGGTGACCGGTCCACGGCCGGGCCGATCTCGGCCCGCTGCGCATAGTGGAAGGCGTCGCCGGTCTCGTCGGTCAGCGCGAGGTGCGAGGCCCAGGTCACCGGGAAGCTGCCCCGCTCGGCCCGGAACACGACGTATTCGAAGCCGAACCGGGAGCCGTCGCCGGCGAGCAGGTGGCCCGTGTAGTACCACCACTCGGTCAGCCGGTCGTGCGGCCCGTCGTCGCGCGGCAGCTCCACGGGCTGGGGGTCCGGGAGCCGCGGCAGGGCCGAGGGCGGCGGTGTCAGCGCCGGGCGGGCGGCCCTGGGATTGGCGAGCACGGGTCCGCCGCACGCGGCGAGGACCAGCGCCACCACGGTCAGCAGGAGCGGCAGTGACGGGGCCGGCCGGGACCTCATCGGGCCGCAGCCTCCGCCTCGGCCTCGGTGCGCGGGAGAATCCCCCGCAGCGCCCGGTCCAGGCGTCCCGGCACCCACCAGTTCCACCGGCCCAGGAGCCGCATCGTGGCAGGCACGAGCAGTGCCCGGACCACGGTCGCGTCGAGCGCCACGGCGATCGCCACCCCGAGGCCGAGGGCCTTGATCAGCACGATGTCCGCGAAGGCGAACGATCCGGCCACCACGACCACGATCAGCGCCGCGGAGCTCACGATCCGGCCGCTCCGCTCGAGGCCTCGCGCCACGGCCTCGGTGTTGTCGCCCGTCCGATCCCAGACCTCCTTCATGCGCGAGAGCAGGAAGACCTCGTAGTCCATCGACAGCCCGAACAGGACGCAGAACAGGATCACCGGCTGGGTGGTCTCCACGAACCCGAGCGGCTGGAAGCCGAGCAGGGCGGACAGGTTGCCGTCCTGGAAGATCCAGACCAGCGCCCCGAAGGACGCGGTGATCGAGAGGGTGTTCATGACCAGCGCCTTGATGGGCAGCACCACCGAGCGGAGCAGGACGAACAACACCAGGAACGTGGTGAGCACGATGAACAGCGCCGTCCGTGGGAAGTCGGACCAGACCCGCGAGACCACGTCGTCGACGTCCGCGGCGCCGCCACCGACCAGGACGGTGAATCCCGCGGGCGGGGCCAGCGCGCCGGCAGGATCCCGGAGCTCGCCGACCAGGGCGCGGGACGTGTCGTTGTTGGGCCCGACGGGCGTGAACACCGTGAACGCCGTCAGGTTGCCGCGGGTCGTGGATTCCAGGGCCGTGCTGACGAAGCGGTCGGGTGGTCCGGCCGGCGACGCGTACAGGAGCTGGTACTGGTCCAGGGTGATCCGGGGGTCGAGATCCACCAGTCCTGACACCCGGCTGATCCGCGGGTCGGCCGCCAGCCGGCGCGAGTAGTCGTACAGGGCGGCAACGTTCCCCGGCGCGGTTGCCTCGCCCGGGGTGCGCACCGCGATCACCAGCGGCGCGAACTCGCCCTCACCGAACTCCCGGGCCAGGATGTCGAAGGCCGCACGGGACGGGACCGACGGGGGAAGGATCGTCGCGTCGGGGGCGTTGAACCGGACGTGGAGGAACGGGACACCGAGAACGAGCAGCAGGCCGAGGGTCGGGATCAGCACCGCGACCGGACGGCGCATCACCCGCCGTGCGAGGCGCGCCCATGGTCCGTCGGCGCCGGGCTCCACGGTCACCTTGCGCACGCTCCAGCGGTCGATCCTCGAGCCCAGGATCGCGAGGATCGCGGGCAGCAGCGTCAGCGCCGCCGCAACGGCCAGGCCGACGACGATCGCGCCCGCGATCCCCACGGAGCGGAGGATCATGAACTCGAACAGGACCAGCCCCAGCAGCCCGAGCAGGACCGTGAGACCCGAGAAGAAGACCGCGCGTCCGGCCGTGGCAACCGTCGCCGTCACGGCCTGCGCGACGCGATCCGGCCCTTCCCGGTGCGCCAGCTCCTCCCGGAACCGGCTGGTCATCAGCAGCGAGTAGTCCACGCCCAGGCCCAGGCCCAGCAGCGTCGCGAGGTTGAGCACGAAGATGCTCATGGGCGTGATCGATGCCACGACGAAGATCCCCGCCAGTGCGACGAGCACGCTCGCGCCGCCGATGGCAAGGGGCACGCCGGCCGCGACCACGCCCCCGAACACGAGTAGCAGCGCCAGCGCGGCCAGCGGCAGCGAGATCAGCTCGCTCCGCTGGAGGTCGCTCTCGGTCACCGCCTGGACGTCGCCGTAGAACGCCGGGCCGCCACCGATCCGGACATCAAGCCCGGGCACCTCGCGGAGGGCGGCGGCGACGGGCGGGATGGCATCCGGAGAGTCGTCGGGCGGCAGGTCGAGGAACACGATGTCGTACGCCGTGTGACCGTCGGCGCTCACCTGGCCTGGCGCAAGGACGTGCGACAGGATCCGGGTCACGTGCGGCGCGCGCGCCACGTCGCGGGTGGCATCGGTGACGGCCACGATCCACGCTGGGGTCCCCGCGGCGAGCGTGTCCGAGGTGTACACGAGGACGAACGCCGAGGGCTCGACGCCCAGCTCGTCGGCGAGCAGTTGCTTGGCCCGTGCGCTCTCGAGATCGTCCAGGATGAACCCACCCGCCGACAGCGCACCCGGTGCCTGCGGGGCGAACGGCACGCTGGCGAGGAGGAGGACGGTCCACGCCGCCACGATCCACCAGCGACGGCGGACGGCGAACCGGCCGAGACGATCGAAGCTCATGCGTCATCCGGTTCGGGACGGCCGTGGCGGCAGATGGGTCCGGCACGCGTGGTCAAGGTGAACATGCTCATGGACAGTAGCATGTTATGGCAGAAGGCCAGCGGCCTGCCACGCGGCCCCGTGGCGGGGTTTCGAACGGACCGCGCCATTCTGCTAGCATCGTGCGACCGCGCCCGGCGCGGCGCCCAGACGCCCCACCCCCCGTCCGAGGGATGCCCGCGTGACGATCTTCACGATCTGGTTCCAGGACTTTCCGAACAACCTGGTCATCCTCGTTGCCGCGACCATCCTGGCCGGCGGCTTCGTCTACACCTTCGCACGATCCGCGATGGTGGCCGAAGGCGGGCGCCAGGGCTGGTCCCGACGCGTCACCGGCCCCAACTCCCGGCTGGTGTTCGCGGTGCTGTTCGTCGCCTGGGCGGTGATCTTCGGCGTCGGGTTGCAGCTGGTTCCCCACGAGGGAGCGAGCTCGCCGTACGGCGGCATCGGCCTGATCGCGATGTTCAGCGGCTTCTTCATCATGATGGGCCTGATCTGGAGCGTGATCGGCGAGTAGGCCGTCCTGCACCCCATGACAGGCGGGGAGGGTTGAGGCCAGGAGACAGGTCGCCGCGTGGCCGGCGATCAGGTGCGCCGGTCGCGGATCGCGCTCGTCGCGGATCGCGCTCGTCGCGGCAATTCTCCCTGCGACGGCGATCGTGGTCGACGCAGCGGTCGCGACCCGGATCCTGGACATCCCCATCAAGGACGTCATGAGCGACCCGGCTGGCGAGGCTGGGTGCGCCGCCGCTCCTGGGTTTCGTGTCGAACCTTGGTCATCCTGCCTGGACGAGGGCGGCCGGGGCGTGCCTGGTTGGTGCGCTCGGGCTCCGGCACGAGCGGGATGCCGACCGCGTGGAACAGCGGACGTTCTTTGCTGCCTCCGCGGCCCGTGACCCAGCTCCGGCGTCCCGCCCGTGACCCCGCTCCCGCGTCCCGCCCGTGACCCCGCTCCCGCGTCCCGCCCGTGACCCAGCTCCGGCGTCCCGCCCGTGGACCCCGCTCCCGCGTCCCGCCCGTGACGCAGCCAGGGGTCAGCACCCGATGCGACGTGCAGGGGTGCGGTTACGAACCTGCCGGTTCGGGGTCCGGGCCACGCTTGCCGGACCCGCTGCTGACCCTGTGGCGGGTCAACAAGCCAGGGATCAGCGAATCGGGACGCCAACCCTTCGCGGGGCCCTCAGGGCAGCTGCTCGAGGATGCCCTCGGCGATGTCGTCGGACGCAAGCAGGATCAGGTACACGGTGTCGTCCTTGGGGTATACCCACTCGCCGAAGCCGCCGCCGCCGGCGGTGTAGACCTCCTTGCCGCCGACGGTGTCCTCCGTCATGTCGGACGTGTCGATGCTCATCGCCGTCAGGATGTCCTCGGCGTCCACGCCTTCGATCTGGATCGCGTAGAGGAGGGCACCGACATCGCTGCCCTGCGAGGCGGCGATGGCGAAGTTCACGTCGCTGAGCGTCTTGCCGTTGGCCTTGAGGATCGGCTCGAGATCCGCGCCGCTGAGGCCGGCCGCGGCGCCGTAGATGCCAAGCTGATCACCGTCGAAGCCGGTCCGCTCGAACGTGATGTCGCCGACCTTCTCGGGCAGCTTGGACGCGAGGTCGTTGAGTGGGCCGCTGTTGCTGCCGTCATCGGTCGGCTCCTCGGTGGCCTCGGGCTCCTGGGTGGGTGCCGTCGTCGCCGCGGGCTCCGAGGTTGGAGCGGCGGTCGCGTCGCCGCCGCTGCCGGACGTTGGGGTGGCGGCTGACCCGCCGCAGGCCGCCAGGACGAGCGACAGGCCAAGGGCGCCGGCGATCAAGTGTCGATTGCTGGTCATCGTTCAGGTGCTCCTCTCGCCGCGATGAGCTCGGAGCCGTCCATGCGACCCCCCGGATTCCGATGCGGCACCGGCACGGTACCCGTGGGTCCGATCGAGGTCAATCCCGCCCGAAAGCGCCTGGCTATCATGTCCGTGAAGTCGTTCGTTCCCGGCCTGCCGATTCGAGGGCCTTGCGTGTCCGTTCGAGCCGCCAGCCAGCTGCTGCTCGCCGCCCTGCTCCTCGTCGGATGCCAGGTCGGAAGCGGGCCGTCGCTGTCACCTGGCGCCGCGGCCTTCCTCGATCCGGTGGGGCCCTCCACGACCGCGCCCGCCGTGCCATCGCCTCCCGACGGTGCGCTATCGCCGGGCCCCACGCCGTCGCCGACGGCGACGTCGGTCGCGACCCCGACCTCCTCGGCTCCCGCGAGCCTGCCGCTCGTCGCGGTGGCCGAGCGTGACGGGGTCCGGGTGAAGATCGAGCTCGAGCGCAACCCCATGCCGGCGGGCAAGGTCACGCGCGTACGGACGACAGTTCGCAACCTCGGTGACGACACCCTCCACTGGTTCAGCGACGGCTGTTCGGCACCGGTGTACGTCAGCGCGGAACCCGACCTCGCATGGAGGCCGGGTGCGACGCAGGCAGGGTCCGCCCTCGAGTTCAAGGAGCGCGTCCTCGATCTCCGCTACCGCCAGGGACCGCCACCAGGCCCGCTGCTCGTGTTCCGGCCCGAGGACTGGCTTGGCCGGGGCTCGTACGGGTGTGCTGACATCGGCATCACCCATGACATCCCGGCCGGCGAGGCGATCCATGAGACTCGCGCCTGGGACGGCATGGCAGCCCTGAGGTGGGGCCCCTTTCCCACCGGCCCGATCCGGCTGAGCGCCTCGTTCGACTGGTACTGGCGTGGCGGCCAGCGCAACCAGCCCGACTGGCCGGACATCCCCACCATCGAGCTCTCCCTCGACACCTGGGTCACGGACGGAGCCGGCGATGGGTGGCTGAGCCCGCCCGAGGTTGTCGATGCCGCGCTCGCCGACCCGGGGTTCCGTGCCTGGATCGACACCCTCGACCTGGGCAACGGCATCGCCGAGGTCCTGTGGTATCGGCCGGAGCTCGGGGCATGGGAGGTCGGCGCGATCACCTGGGTGGACAGCCCGGGCGGGGACCTGGTCCACGTGGTCCTGGTGGATCCTCGCACGGGGAAGGTCCTCGACACGATCGACCGCCCGTGGGACAGCGATCGTGATGGCGTCCCGTAGACGCCCGGGAGCCCCTCCGCTATGATTCGCCGTCCATACAGGGTGCATAGAATTTATGCGTCGAGCCGGTGGCCGGGTGCCGGCCGGGAGCGGCAAGCGGGAGGTTCGGCAGGTGGCTGATCAGGCGAACGGTGCGAACGGCGAGACCGCGCTCGAGACGACGTGGGTCAACCCGCGCGACCCCGCCAAGCGGCTGGGACCCGACGGCAAGCCCGCGGTGAGCCGCCGCGCGCCGATGTGGGCCGACGTCCCCGACGAGAAGTGGAACGACTGGCGCTGGCAGCTGTCGAAGCGGGTCAACGACCTCGAGGACTTCGAGCAGATCCTGGAGCTGACCGACGAGGAGCGCGAGGGCCTGTCCGCGCCCGACAAGTTCCGCGTCGACGTCACGCCGTACTTCGCCAGCCTGATGGATCCCAAGGATCCCGACGACCCGATCCGGCGCCAGATCATCCCGCTCGGGCGCGAGCTGCGGTCGTTCACCGGGATGATGGAGGACTCGCTGGCGGAGGACCGGCACTCGCCGGTCCCGGGGCTGGTCCACCGCTACCCGGACCGGGTCCTGATGCTGATCACGACCCAGTGCGCGGTCTACTGCCGCTACTGCACCCGGTCGCGGATCGTGGGCGATCCCACCCAGAACTTCAACCGCAAGGAGCACGAAGCCCAGCTGGAGTACATCCGGAACAACCCGCAGATCCGCGACGTGCTGATCTCGGGCGGGGACGGCCTCACGCTCGCACCCAAGCTGCTCGAGTCCGCCCTGCGCGGGCTGCGCGACATCCCGCACGTGGAGATCGTGCGCATCGGCTCCCGGGTCCCGGTGTTCCTGCCCCAGCGGATCGACGACGAGCTGTGCGAGATGCTCGCGAAGTACCACCCGGTGTGGCTGAACATCCACGTCAACCACCCCAACGAGATCACCCCCGAGCTGTCGCGTGCGTGCGACAAGCTGGCGCGCGCCGGCATCCCGCTGGGCAACCAGTCGGTGCTCCTGGCCGGGGTCAACGACTGCGTCCACACCCAGCGCGAGCTGGTCCAGCGCCTGGTCGAGAACCGGGTCCGGCCCTACTACCTCTACCAGTGCGATCTCGTCGAGGGCGCCGGCCACTTCCGGACGCCGGTGGGCAAGGGGCTCGAGATCATCGAGGGGCTCCGCGGCCACACGTCGGGCTACGCGGTCCCGCAGTTCATCGTCGACGCGCCCGGCGGCGGCGGCAAGATCCCGGTCATGCCCAACTACGTGGTGTCCTACTCGGACCACAAGGTCATCCTGCGCAACTACGAGGGCTACATCACCACGTACGAGGAGCCCGCCGAGTACCAGCCCCACGACTCGTCGACCTGCCGCTACTGCCTGAACCCGCGGCCCGAGCCGGGGCAGGAGGGGATCACCGGCCTGCTCGACGGCAAGAAGATGTGGATCGAGCCGGCGGGCTTCCAGCAGGTGCACGATCGCGGCGCGGTCGGGACGCACCGGCTCAAGGATCCCTCCAAGTGGGTGCCGCTGGGCGTGGGCGCGATCGAGGGATCGGCCACGGTCTCAAGTCGCGAGGTGCCGGTTCTCGAGTCGGGCGAGCCGCCCGCGGAGTAGCGCCGGAGCCGCGTCTCACGCAGCGTCCCGCGGACCGCCGCGGCCACATCGAGGGGTGGCGACGGGCACCCGCTGCCGCTACTCGCCCTCGGCAGCCGCGGCCAGGTCGGCGCCGGTCAGCCGGATGGGCCGCCGGCGTCCCGCGGATGCGTCCCGCTCGACCAGCTCCCATCCGGGGAGGCCGGCACGAGATGGCGACGAGGCGAGCACGCCGGCCACAGCCTCGGCGACCGTGAGGGCCGTGGGATCCTCGAGCCGGGCGATGACCGCCACGACGTCTCGCGCAAGCAGGCGGGTGGCGACCGCAGGCCGGTCCCCCAGCAGGTCGCGACGGACCAGGGCCTCGGCGTCCCGGAGCCCATCACGCTCGAGGGCGGTGAGCAGCTTCCGGGCACGGTCGGCGGCGGCGGCATCGCGCTCGGCGAGCTCCTCCAGCCAGCTGCGGGCCGCCTGGTCGCGCTTGGACATCGGGACAGGCCTGGCCGCAGGAGTGCGCCTGGCGATCCGGCCCGGGCGGGTTGCCGGGGCCGTATTCGGGGTCGCCATCGGACCGTGAGCGCCCTGCGGCGACCGGGATGCCCGCCTGGGACGTCCGGTGGCGTCCGCGATCCTGGCGGCCAGCGGCGACGAGGCGGCCGGCCGGGATCGAGCGGCATCGGCAGCCGCCTTCGCGGCTCCGAGGGTGGGGAACGGCCCGCTCGTCCGTGGGAGTCCGAGCTCGTCGCGCTCCCCCTCGTCGGTGACGAACCACCGGCCACCGCCTTCGGACTCCAGCGTGAAGCGATCGTCGGACGACCGGTGACGGCCTGCCTCGGCACGCTGCCAGAGCTTGACCGGGGTGGTCCTGGACTTGCGCCGGGTGGAAGGGCTCATGGCGTCACTCTACGGGCGGTGCCAAGCGCGGGACCTACAATCGGGCGATGGCCGAACGAGACGAGCCCAAACCCCCGTCGCGACGCCGACGACCGATGGGCCAGTCGATCGGGGGCGTGCTGTTCGGGTTCGAGCAGCAGGTCTGGCGCAACCAGCCGCCGCCCCACGAGCTGGTCCACCATGCGCGTCCGGACGATAAGGTGCCCGCCGGTGACGGCGGGTTCCTGACAGTCGAGCTGCCACTGCCGATGGCCCAGCACACCGACGCGAACGAGGGAGCATCCAACGTGCCCGACCTCCAACCCGGCACCGTCGGCCGCCGCCCGCTGCCGGCCGGCTTCCCGGATGAGCTTCCCGGGCCGCCGGTGGTCGCCGAGCCCGGTGATCCGTTCGCCACGCTCCGGGTGATCGATACCGTCGCACGCATGGACCGGGGTCGCCCGATCCGGGTCGACGATCTCGTCGACCGCCTCAATGCCAGCCACCTCGACTGGCTGTTCACCCGGCAGGTGGTGGTGGACGTGCTTGTCTCGCTCCAGGCCAACTGGATGGCTGACTACCGGAACAGCTCCGGGATCGTCCTCGCCGACGGCGCCCGGGGGCCGGTGGTCACGCTCGAGGACTCGCCACGGGTGGACCCGTGGATCACCGGGCAGGCGCGGCGCCAGGCGCAAGCGTGTCGCGAAGCCCTCGACGCCTTCGCCCGCCGGGACAGTCCGTACGCGTCGGGCTGAGGAGGTGGACCGCACGCCGGCTCGACCTGGAGAGCCTTCCGGGCCCGTGGAACCCGAGACGGCCATGTACGCCCCGGTCAAGGCGCTGCTCGAGGCGCAGGGCTACGAGGTCAAGGGCGAGATCCTGGCGTGCGATGTCGTCGGTGTCCGGGGCGACGAAACGCCCGTGATCGTGGAGCTCAAGCGCTCATTCTCGCTGGCGCTGGTGCTCCAGGGCGTCGACCGGCTGGCCGTCAGCGACATCGTCTATCTCGCGGTGGGGGCGTGGCCCAAGCACCAGGCGGACGTGCGGAGGCTGTGCCGGCGACTCGGGCTGGGGCTGATCGTGGTCACGGGTGCTCGCGCCGACGTGCTCGAGGACCCGGTCCCGTACCGGCCCCGGAAGAACGTGCGCCGACGCTCCCGGCTCCTCCGGGAGCACCAGCGGCGGGTCGGCGACCCCACGCCCGGCGGTGGCAACCGGCAGCCCGTGATGACCGCGTATCGGCAGCAGGCCCTGCGCTGCGCGCGGCTGCTGCAGGATGGCCCCCGGCGCGTCAGCGAGGTCAGGACGCTGGTGGAGGC
>CAVQSY010000010.1:0-31739 GCA_963716025.1 uncultured Chloroflexia bacterium | reverse complement strand
GGGCCGCTGCACCCGGAGCCCGGTGTCACCCGATGCCCGGTGGCGATCAGGCCGGTGCCACCCGGTTTCGACCCGCCCGCTTCGCCCGGAAGAGCGCCTCGTCGGCGGCTCGCAGCAGGGCCTCTCGCGTTGGCGCGCCGGGATCGATGGCCGCGCAGCCGGCCGACACACGGGCGCCGAGCCGCTCTCCGTCCGGACCCTCGATGACCCGTGACTCCAGGGTGGCCCGAATGTCCTCGGCGACCGCGACGGCCCCCGGCAGCTCGCAGTCCTCGAGGATGACCACGAACTCCTCGCCTCCATACCGGGCGACGAGGTCGCTCGAGCGCAGCCGCTCGTGCATCAGCCCCGCGAACGCGCGCAGGACCGCGTCCCCGGCCGGGTGACCGTGCTCCCTGTTGAACCGCCCGAAGTGGTCGAGGTCGAACATGATCGCGGACAGGCCCGTCGTGCCGCGGTTCCGGCGCCAGCGGGCGAAGATGAGGTCCAGCGCGGCGTCGAAGTGACGCCGGTTGTAGAGGCCCGTCAGGCCGTCGTGGATGGCCAGCTCGGACACCTCCTGGTGGAGCCGGGCATTGGCGAGCGCGAGGGCCGCCTGCGCACCGAGCAGCCCCATCACCTCGCACTCGACATCGGTGAACGGGTGGTCGAGATCCGCACGTCCCACGGAGATGGCGCCGAGCACGGCCTCGTCCTGGATCAGCGGGACCGCAACGGAGATCAGCGATTCGAGCGGGATCTCGTCGCGGAGCGCGCTCGCATAGTCCGTGCGACGGAGGATCGTCGGGCCGAGGAACGCCCGCCGCTCGATCGCGCAGCCCGACGGTCCATCGCCCGGCAGGACGTCGACCCCGATCAGGGACTCGGCGATCCCACGAGCCGCCGCGAGGTGGTACCGGCCGGTCTCGCGGTCCAGCATGGTGAGGGTCATGACATCGCCCGGGAAGATCCTCACCAGGGCGTCCATCAGGGCCGGGGCAAGCCGCTCCGGCTCGAGGATGGCGCTGGTTGCCCGGGCGAACTCGCTCAGGGCGGTCATCAGCTGGGCACGCTGCGCCAGGGCCTGCTGCTCCCGGCCAAGCAGCATCGCGCTGGACACGCGTTCGGCGACGGCCTGTGCGAACCGCAGGTCGTGGTCGGAGAGGGGCGCCCGCTCGGTGGTCTCGATGTCGAGCACGCCGATCACCTTCCCGTCGGCGGTCATGGGGACGGCGATCTCGCTGCGGACATCCGGATCCACCTCGACGTAGTCCGGGTCCAGGCGGACGTCGAGCACCCACTCGGCGGTACCCGTCCGGGCGACGCGCCCCACGATCCCGCGGTTGATGCCGATGGACTCCGGGATCTGGGCCAGCCCGCGGGCGGCGCCGACGCGCATCCGATCCCCCTCGACGATGAGCAGGGCGAGGTGGCCATAGCCCATCTGCGCGGCGAGGGTGGCCAGCACGGCGTCGAGCGACGCCTCCGTGGGCCCGTGGCTGGCGAGCACCTGCCCGACGAGCGCGATCCCTGACAGCGCGTTCGCCGCTCGCCGCTCCTCGGTGATGTCGGTGCCGGTCGCGATGACGTGCGTCACGGCTCCCGCATCATCGGTCAGGCAGGTGTTGGACCAGCTGATCAATCGCAAGGAGCCGTCGCGCCGCAGCCAGTGATTCTCGTTGGTGTTCGGGAACGAGCCTGCCCGGAGGTCCCCGAACACGCCCTCCACCGCGGCCCGCTCGGCGGGCGGGATGAGCCGGTCCCAGGCGGGATGGCCGACGATCTCGTCGTCCCGGTAGCCGGTGACCTTCTCGCACGCCGCGTTGAAGCGGACGACCATGCCCGCCGGATCCATCACGATCACGAGCGATCCGGCGACGTCCAGGACGCCGGCGACGAACCGCTCTTGCTGGGTCAACTGGAGCTCGGCCTCGACCGTCTCGGTGACGTCCCGGCTGACCGACACGCTGCCGACGATCTGACCGCCGGCAACCCATGGCTTGACCGTCGAATTCGATCCATCGCTGCGTGCCATCGCGGAGACGGACCGATCCCTCGCCGCGCCACGTCCGGCCCGCCCGGACCGTGGCCAGCAGCTGCTCCTCGTCGGCGGCGTGGCGCATCCGGAACGGGAGCAGCTCCCCGAACGGACGTCCGATCGCCTCGCCGGCGGTGTACCCGAACAGCGACGCAGCCGAGTCTGCCCAGTGGGTGATCCGGTTGTCGGTGTCCGTGGCGAACACGGCGTCCGGGATGTCCCCGATCGTGATGTCGCGGGTCGCGACCGACGGGTTTGGGCTCCTGGCCCGCTCGGGGGAGCGGGGCGTGGGTCTGGTCACAGGTTCACCAGCGTGGGGTCTGGCGACCCTATCCCCGATCCACCTGGCCAGCAACCCCGCAAGTGGCCCCCATGCGGGGAGCCGAAGGTCCCCACCCGGACGCCCGGCGGCGGTCGGGATTACGGCCCACGAGTCCCGGACTATTGGGCAGGTGCCACGGGGGCACCGAGGGCCAACGATCAAGCGGTGCACCCTCGCAACGCGCGTGTCGGTGCCCATCCGTCGACGAACCCGAGCCGCCCATGCCCCAGGCCAGACCGAAGAGCGCCGCAGAGCGCCCCGGGATCCGCAGCCGCGCGCGACCGGCGCCGGCGGCGAGCACGCCGGGCCGTCCGTCTGCCTCGTCCGGCGATCTCACGCTGGCCGAGGTCGAGTCGGTTGCGCGCATCGGTTCGTATGCGCTCGATACGACGTCCGGCCGCTGGACGAGCTCCGGCGGGCTGGACGCGATCTTCGGGATCACCCGGGCCTTCGAGCGGTCCGTGGAGAGCTGGGTCTCGCTGGTGCATCCGGCGGATCGCGAGGCGATGGTCGCGTACTTCACCCGCGACGTTCTCCAGCGTGGAGGACCCTTCAACCGCGAGTACCGGGTGATCCGCCAGGACACGGGTGAGACGAGGTGGGTCCACGGGCGGGGAGCGCTCACCTGTGATCCGGCCGGACGAGTCGTGAGGATGCTCGGCACGATCGCGGACGTGACGGACCAGCACGCGATGCTCGAGGCCAACGACAAGCTGGCCCAGGCGATCGCCCAGACCACCGACGCGATCCTGATCACCAGCCCCATGGGGATGCTGGAGTTCGCCCATCCGGCAGTCGATCGCCTCGGGGCCACCAGACCGGGGGAATCCAAGGGGGACGCCTTGGGCCGCATCTCGCGCGACCTGTCACCCGAGACGGCCGATGCCCTGCAGCGGGCGCTCGACGCCCGGCGCCCCTGGAAGGGCGTGCACCGATACCCCGACCCCGACGGCGTGGCCAGGGTCGCCGAGCTCTCCATCACGCCCATCGTGGCATCGAACGGCGAGTGGATCGGCAATGTCACGGTCGGACGCGACGTCACGGAGCAGGTCGGCGCGCGACAGGCGCTCGAGGCCTCGGAGTTGCGGCTGCGGACGTCGCTGGACGCGATGGCCGATCCGTTCCTGATCTGCGAAACGATCCGGGACGAGGACGGCGCGATCGATGGGTTCCGGACGGCGTTCGCCAATCGGGCCGCCGAGGCCCTGGTGGACCGGCAATCCGGCACCTCCGGGGGGGCTCCCGGCGGGATCCCGTTGCTGGGCGCGGCGCCCGTCCTCGACGAGATCCGCCGCGTGCTTGAGAGTGGCGAGCCATGGATCGCGGAGGGCGTCCGGATCGGCGGGCCAGTCGCCGATGCCGGCGGGCTGGACGCGGAGATCGACATCCAGGTAGCAAGGTCCGGCGACGGTTTCATCGTGACGTGGCAAAACGTGACCGACCGCGCCTCGCTGCATCGGGAGCGGGAACGCCTGGAGCGACGCCAGGTGCTCCGGCGGGCCGTCGGGCTCGTCGATCGCCGCCTCCTGAGCCTGACCGATCCGGTCGAAGTGGCTCACGAGGCGTGCCGGGCGGTCGTCGAGACCGGCGAGCTGACGATGGCCTGGGTGGGCCTCATCGACCCGGCGAGCGGCCTGATCGGGCCTGTCAGCAGCCATGGCGACACCGGGTACCTGGGGGCCGTCTCCTTCGCGGTGGACGCCTCCCCGTTCGGGCATGGTCCGGTCGCCAGGGCGATCCGCGGGGGAGCGCCGGTCGTGGTGGACGACATCGCCAGATCGCACCTGATGGCGCCCTGGCGCATCGAAGCCGCGCGCCATGGATACCGGTCGCTGGCGGCGTTCCCCCTGCGGCACGGCCTGGCGACCCGCGGCGCGCTCGTCGTCTACAGCGCCCGGCCCGGCGCGTTCGGGCCCGATGACGCCGGCGTGCTCCAGCAGCTCGCCAGCGACGTCGCGCTCGCGCTGACGCGCATCGACGAGGCAGCCCGCCGGCAGTCGCTCCTCGATGCGCTCGCCGCGTCCGAGCACCGGTTCCGCGAGTCACTGGCCGGGATCGCCCTCACGGCGACCATGCTCGATGTCCGTGGCCGGGTCCTGTTCGTCAACCGCCATCTGCTCGAGCTGACGGGCTGGGACGAGACCGACGTGGTCGGGCAGGACTGGTACGACCGCTTCAACCCACCCGAGGACCGGGTGCGCGACCGGGCGCTCTTCGACGCCCACATCCGCGCCGGCACCCTCCCCCCGCGCTGGCACGAACGGCTGCTGACCCGCGCCGGTGCGATCCGCGAGGTCGACTGGTCGAACACGTTCCTCCGCGATCCGGACGGGACGATCGTGGGCATCGCCAGCGTCGGCAAGGACATCACCGAGCACCTCCAGGCGGAGGCGGCACTCGCAGATTCGGAGGCGCGCCTGCGGACCGCGCTGGACACGATGATGGACGGCGTGACGGTCCAGACGGCGATCCGCGATGACGAGGGGCGGATCGTCGACTTCCGGATCGAGTACTCCAACCCGAGCATCGGCGGCATCTCGGGCCTCCCGGTCGAGAAGCAGATGGGTGGCCGCCTCCTCGAGCTGTTCCCGGCCCACCGTGCCAGCGGCCTGTTCGACGCCTATGTCGCAGTGGTCGAGACGGGCGTTTCGTTCGAGTCCGGCCCGTTCCACTACGTCGACCCGCACGCCGCCGGCGGCGCAATGGACCAGGTGGTGGAGCACCGGGCGGCCAGGATGGGCGACGGGTTCGTCCTCTCGGTTCGGGATGTCACCGAGCGCGACCGCGCCGAGCGTGACATGCGCCGCCTCGCCACCGCGATCGAGCAGTCATCCGACGCGGTCGTCATCACCGATGTGAGCGGCACGATCGAGTACGTGAACCCGGCCTTCTCGCAGGTCACCGGCTACGCCCGCGAGGAGGCGCTTGGCCAGAACCCGCGGATCCTCCAGAGCGGCGTCCAGAGCCCCGCGTTCTATTCGGCCATGTGGGCGACCCTGCTCCGTGGCGGCTCCTTCGTGGCGGACATGACCAACCGGCGCAAGGACGGCAGCCTGTTCGAGGAGGAGGCCGTCATCTCGCCGATCGCCGACGAGGCCGGCGTGACCACGAGCTACGTCGCGGTGAAGCGCGACGTGACGCGTGAGCGCTCCATGGAAGCGTGGCAGACGCGGATGGCGCGCGAGCGCGGGCTCATCGCCAGCACGCTCGCTGAGCTCCAGGTCCTGCCAACCCCGGCGGCGACGGCCGAGGCCATCTGCCGGCAGGTCGTGAGCGCGACCGGGCTTGGGAGCGCCAGCATCTTCTACTACACCTCCGAGGGGCATGCGGCCCCACTGGCGTTCGTGCGGGCGGATGGCGCCCCGGTCCCGCTGCGCCGCATCGCCTCGCAGCGAAGTCGCACGCTCCGCGCGCGGGCCGAGGAGGGGCCGTGGGTGGAGACCTGGGTCCCGCGTCCTTCGCATCCCTACGGGCAGCTGCACGCGGAGATCGGAACCATCGCCCTCGCGTTCGGTCCGCTCCGTCACGCGGGCAGGGTCGTCGGGCACATGACGGTCACCTCGGCCGAGACCGACGCGGTCGCACGCCTGACCGAGGTCCTGCCCGGGCTCCTCGAGTTCGCCGGCGTCAGCGGCGCGCTGGTCGGGGAGGGCATCAACGCCCTCAACAAGGCTGGCCTAGCGCGCTCACGGATCCGTCAGATGCTGAGCGCAGCAGCATTCCGGGCGGTGTTCCAGCCCGTGGTGGACCTGGTGACGGGCGACTTCGTCGGCTTCGAAGCCCTGACCCGGTTCGCGGAAGGGACGGCTCCGGATCTCGTGTTCGCCGATGCCCGGGCCGCGGGCCTCGAGCGCGAGCTCGAGCTCGCGACGCTGCGGGTGGCGGTCGAGGCCGCCCGGACCCTGCCGCCGGATGCGTGGCTCAGCCTCAACGTCTCGCCGGCGCTGCTGGCCGGAAGACGCCGGCTGGCTCACGTGCTGGCGAAGGCGGACCGGCCGGTCGTGCTCGAGGTGACCGAGCACGTCGCGGTCGAGGACTATGCCGTCCTCCGTGCCGCGGTGCGCCGGCTCCGGCCACCGGTGCGGGTGGCGGTGGATGACGCCGGTTCCGGTGTCGCGAACTTCGGCCACATCGTGGAGCTGAAGCCCGCGTTCGTGAAGCTCGATGTGACGCTCGTGCGGGGGATCGACGCCGACCTCACGCGCCAGGCGCTGATGGTGGGACTCCTCCACTTCGCGAGCGAGTCGGCGGGCCAGACGATCGCCGAAGGCGTGGAGACCGAGGCTGAGCTCGCGACGCTCAGGCGGCTGGGCGTGCCCTTCGCCCAGGGCTACCTCCTCGCACGACCAGCGCCCGCGGAGACGTGGGCCCCACGACCGCCGGCCTGATCCAGGGACGCGGGCGCCATCCGGGCCGTACCCGCGGCCGCTACCCGCCGACGGCCACCCGGGCGACGTTGCTGCGCGCCAGCTCAGTGCCGTCCGCGGCGAACGCGATGACCAGCAGCCGGACCCTGACCACATCCGCCCCGACCCGGAACGAGAGTGGAGCGTCCGGTGGATGCGTGAACTCGCCGATGATCCTCCGGCCGGACCGGACCGGATCCACTCCATCACCGGCCCGCCACACCCACGCCACCAGTCGATAGCGGCGGGCGCCCACTGCCCCGGTCCACGTGGCCTTGACCGCCGAGGCCCCGTCGGCACGGGCGACGAGCTTCAGGCGGGCAGCCGCCGGGGACGGCGTGGGAGTGCCGGCCCCGGGGGTCGTCGCGGTCGGGCTCGGGGACCTGGACCCGCCCGGCCTGGCCGTCGGCGCTGCCGTGCCGCCCGGCTTCGTGGTGGGGGGCTCCTTCGTCGGTTCCCCGGACCCGGTCGCGGGCGAGGGTGACGGGGTTGACGATGCCGTCTCGAGAGTCGGTGTCGGGGAGTGGGTCGCCGGTGGCGCTGATCTGCCCGGCTGCCCCGTGGTCGGCACCGGGCGATCGGGGCGCGATGCCTCGGTGCCGGGCCGGACATGCAGCCGCCCGGCGTCGATGGTCGCCACGTCGCCGGGGCGCAGGACCACGTCTCCGATCCTTGCGGCGCCGCCGGCGCCGACGCGGACCACCGAGCCATCGGGCAGGAGCAGCCCATCCGGGTCCACGAGCGTGGTCCCGTCCGCGAGCGAGACCTCCACGTTGACGGCCCCGGTGAGCTCCAGCCCGGGCGACACGGGGGCACCGAGCATGCCCGCGATGATCGCGAGGGCGATCAACGCCGCCGCTCCGGCAAGGCCGCCCGCAAGCCGGAACGGCCGCCAGCGTCGAACCTGGGCGGGCACGGCCGGCGGAGTGGCAGGGCTCGCTGTCCGCGAGACCGCCAGCAGCCGGACCTCGAGCTCGGCCTGGAACCCGGACCGGGGTTCGGGAAC
Organism: uncultured Chloroflexia bacterium; assembly: GCA_963716025.1. GTDB lineage: Bacteria > Chloroflexota > Limnocylindria > Limnocylindrales > CSP1-4 > CAIXZV01. The sequence continues at coordinate 23,988 of CAVQSY010000010.1, read as the reverse complement.
GGGCCGGCTCCCCGCGGCCTCGAGATCGCGGCGCAGGTCGTCGTTCATCGTGGCACCGTCGTCGTCATCAGGCGCCGGAGCGCACGGGTCGCCCGGTGGACCACCACGGCCATCGTCGCCTTCGACGTGCCCATCGCGGCTGCGGCCTCGTCGGAGGTCAGGCCCGACAGGTAGCGCAGCGACAGCGCGCGCTGGTAGCGAGGGTTGAGGTCATTCATGGCGTCCAGGACCTCGGCCGTGGCGTCCCGGCCACCGACCTCGTCCGCGGGGTCGGGCGGACCGTCCGCGTGGAGCGCGTGCGCCGCCCCCAGCGCCCGATCCGACGAGGCGCGTGCGGTCCGCCGATAGTGGTCGACCAGCTCATTGGAGACGATCCGGAACAGCCACGCGCCAAATCCGCCGCTGCGCCAGGTGAACGAGTCGAGGTTCCGCAGGGCGCGCTCGAAGGCGGCCGAGGTGATGTCCTCGGCCACCTCCGGGACGCTCGTTCGCCGGTAGGCGAAGGCGTACACGCGCGGGAAGTAGCGACGGTAGAGCTCGGCGAAGGCCTCGGGCTCGGCTCGGGCCATCTCGACCAGCGTGCGTTCGTCGAGCTCACCGTGATCGTGGTCCACCCGGGCAGTCTGACGGTCTCAGCGTGCGCCGGCCATCTCCAGCGCTGGGGCAGCAGCCTCGACGGCCGGGATCTCGACGACCACGGGCCCTCCCAGGCCGACCCGATGGCCGGCCCGGCTCTTCACGACCACCGCGTAGCGGATGGTCTGGCCGGGCTTGACCTCGGTGTCGGTGAAGCGCAGCCGGCCATCGAGACCGGTGCGGTAGATCCGCTCGCGGGCTCCGCCGTCAACGGACCGCCAGAGGACGTACCGTGCGGCGCGAGGGTGCGTGGCATCCGACCACTTGCAGGTCACCCCTGGCTCGACCGCGGTCTCGTCCACGGCGCAGGCGAGGCGCAGCACCTCGTCGGGCACCGGAACCCGGACAACGACCGGGCGGCTGACGGCGATCCGGCGACCGCTGGCGGTCCGCGCGACCACCTTGTACGTGTACGTGTGGCCCGGTGCCACGCGGGCATCCGTGTAGGCAAGCGAGGAGCCCGCCCGAACCCTCGCCATCAGGCGACGGTTTCCACCGTCCGCGGCGTCCCTGGTGCGCAGCAACTGGTAGACACGGACCCGCGACGAGTCGGCCGCCGACCAGCGGCACTCGACGACGGCGTCGGCGACGGCGACGGCCGAGTCAGTCACCGCGGGTGCCTCCGGTTGGACCAGGACGCAGCCGAGACGGATCCGGCGCGTCAGCAGGTCCCCCGTGGCGGTGCCCCCGACCACTGGCTGGCCGGCCAGGCCATCCACGCTGCCGACGGACCCCAGGGCCGTAGCGGGCAGCATCGACCCCAGCAGCACGATGGCGCCGATGATCGGGGCGAGGAGCGTTCGTCGCATGTCGGGGATCCCTTTCAGCAAATCGCAGACGTGAGCCGTCCGACACAGACAACGACGGGCATGGCCGGCGATTACACCAGGCGCTGGACGTGGAGGCGCGTCAGACAGCCCGGCGGCGACGCTCGTGCACGGCGTCATGGAGCTCGGCGGTAGTCCGTGCCCGACGCCGGCCCCGCCGTGGGCCCGGGCTATGCGCCTCACCGTCATGGCGGTGATCCACGAGCACTTCGGGGGCATGGTCGTGAACGTCCGGCTCCCACGGGACTCCCGACGCGAACACGTCAGCGAAGACCTCGACGAGCTCCGGATCGAATTGGACGCCGGCCTGCCGGCGCAGCTCATCGAGGGCATCTTCGTGCGAGATCCGCTGGCGATACGGACGACCGGCGATCATCGCCTCATAGGCGTCCACGATCGAGACGATCCTCGCCCCAATGGGGATCTCGGTCCCGGCGAGTCCGTGCGGATAGCCACGACCGTCAAACCACTCGTGATGGTGCAGCACAATGGTCGCCGCATCCCGCAGCGCGCCGGCCTGCTCAAGCACGACCTGGCCGATCTTGGGATGCTCGGTGACGACGCGCCACTCCGAGGCGGCGAGTTCGCCGGGCTTCGCGAGGATCTCGTCGGGGATCGCCAGCTTGCCGAGGTCGTGGAGCAGGCTCGCCGTCCGGATGCGCTCCAGCTCACCACGGGGCAGGTCGATGGCCCGGGCGATGGCGATCGACGCCTCGGCGATGAGGGTGGACGGCCTGCCGGACCATGCTGTCCGCTCCGCGAGGGAGCCGAGGAGGGCCTCCTGCGCAGCCATCATGGCGGCGCGGCCGACATCGAGGGCGCGGTTGCGCGCTTCGGCGGCGATCGGCGCGCGACGAACGGTGCCCTCGTCGCCGGTCTCGCGAAAGACGTAGATCTGGTCGCGCCCGAGTGCCTTGGCCGAATAGAGCGCGGCGTCGGCGTCCCGGACCAGTGCGTCCGGCTGCAGGACATCGCCCATCCCGCCCGCAACCCCGGCGGACAGCGTCACGGTCACCACCTCGCCGTCCGCAAGCTGGACCGGCGTGCGCGACATCATCTGGCGCAGCTTCTCGGCGACGGCCGCCGCTGCGTCCGGGTCGGTCTCGGGCAGGACGATCAGGAACTCCTCGCCGCCGTAGCGGCCCGGCACGTCCGTCGCACGCACGTTGCCTCCGAGCAGCGTCCCCACGTGGCGCAGGACCAGGTCGCCGGCAGCATGCCCATGTGAGTCGTTGAGCCGCTTGAAGTGGTCGAGATCCGCGAGGATCACGCTCATCGGGTGCCGGTAGCGGGCTGCCCGGGCGATCTCCTCGTCCACGCAGTGCAGGATCGCCTGGCGGTTCGCGATGCCGGTCAGCGGATCCACGGTGGCGAGGCGCCAGGTGTCGGCGACCCGGTCGGCGAGCGCGCTGAAGGCGGCGCGCAGCCGGGGGTCCCGGATCCGGGCGGCGTCGACGGCCACGAGGGCGGCCTCGTCCTGGGCCTGCGTCAGGTGCTCGGCCAGGGCAGCCACCCGGCCGTTCTGGCGCCGGGCGATGAACGCGGCAAAGCCCGCCGAACCCGCGAGCGCCCCCAAGAGGGCGATGAGCGTTCCGACGGCCAGGGCGGAGGTCAGGGGATCCAAGCAGGTACTCGCGTGGCAGTGGACGCCACGAACCCCGCGGTCGTGGAGCGCACCGTCAGGCTAGATGGCTGCGAGATCCGCGGACATGGTAGGAAGGTCCCACCGAACGCGCACCGATGGACGCCGGTTCCCACTGGCACCGCCGCGATGCCCGCGGGTCATGGGCCGGAAGTACCACCGGGCCGGGCCCCCCTGCGGCTTGGTCAGACGCCGGTCAGGACCCTCGCCCGTGCCAGCTCCCGACCCTCGATGTCGGCGAGGCGCCAGGCCCACCCGGCCACGCCCTCGACCGGGTCCGGCCAGGTGTGGCCCGCGAGCCCTTCACCGTCGACGGCTGGGGCGAGATACTCGAGACGAACGCGGCGGGGCGTGCCGCTGGCCGCCGCCCGCGCCGCGGGGCCGGCCACAGCCAGCGCCTCTTCGAGATAGTCGACGTAGGCGGCGTTGTTGACATGGCCCATCGGGTCGAGGTCCTGCGGGCGGACGACGGAACGGTGCGCAACCGCGTCCTCCGGCGCGGCCGGCAGGGGGACCCGGCCTGGATCGAACCCGCCGGGCGGGACGTCGAATGCCGCTCCGAACGCCTCGGGGACGCGGGCTGGCAGACCCCGGCGCGTGTCCGTCATCACCCAGTCCGTGTGAACCCAGAGCGCGAGCCGGCCATCGTCGACCCGCCCCTCCGTCCGCCGGCGGGCCCACACCCTGCGAAACCCCGTGACCGAGGTCGTCAGCGCGATCGTCCGGCCCAGCGCGAGCGGCTCGAGGATCGCAAGCTCCACGGCCCTGACCACCCAGGCGAGATCCCGTGCCGCATACCAGGCTCGGTCAAACCCCAGCCGCTCCGAGTGGACCCAGGCGACATCCTGCGCGTACCGGAGCAGCGTGGACGACCGGACGAGTCCGGCCGGGCCACATTCGTCGAACCGGATCCGGTAGGGAACGGTGACGCTGCGGGCACGCGCCGGGTCCGGGCCCGGCCGGCTCACGCCGGCCTCCGGCCGGCGAGCCGGTCCAGGCCCTCGAGGGCGATGAGCTTGAGGCCCTCGAGGGAGACAGGACCGCGTTCCCGGACCAGGCGGACCTCGCACGAGCGTCGCGCGTCGAAGACCACCAGTCCGACCAGGAGCCGGGTGCCCTCGTCGGCGGCCCCGCGGCGGGCGTCGTCGAGCTGGTGGAGCACGTCGGCCTTGATCCCGCGGGCGCCCCACTTGCAGTCCCAGGCCTCGACGGCCCCGTCGCGCTCCACGGTCACGTCGTAGGGATGGATCTCGGCGGGACGCCCGTCGAACAGGATCCGCCGTTCGCGCCGGACCGGCTCGACCCGCTCGGCGAGGAGGCGTTCGGTCAGCGCCTCCACGATGGCCCCCCGGAACTGGCTGCGAGTCTGGTCGCCACGGTCAGCGACGGCGAGGGAGACGGTCAGGATCTCCTCCGAGCGGTCACGGATCGGGTCGCCCGGCTCCGGCGCCGCCGGGCCGAACAGTCCCGGGAACATCGTGTGCCAGGTCACCGGCTCGAGCGACTCGCCGTTCATCACCGCCCTCGCCAGCAGGCGCTGGACCGTGGTGGCACCGGCGAGGAGCTCGGCCGACCGGACCACCAGCGGATCGCCCTGGATGTGGGCGTAGACGATGGCGCGGCCATCCGGGCGAGCCTCCATGAACCGCATCAGGCCGACTCTCCGAGCGCTGCCAGCGCGACCTGCGGCAGGGTGGACAGCCAGTCGATCGCCCGGTGGGGGTCCGAGATGCGGCCGGCCTCGGCCACGAGCGCAGCGATCGCAGCTTCGGCCTCGGCCGGCGCCGGCTCGCTGCCGCGCGATGCCGCCACCGCGCTGAGGCGGGCTCGCCAGACCGTCCCCAGGTCCGTGACGTACTGCCACTCGTCCGCGATGGGCTCGCCGATGGCCGTCAGCGCATCGAAACCCGCCAGGGCGTGGGTGATGCAGTCGGAGACGCTGGCGGCCATGACGCTGAGCGTACGCCGCCCAGGGCCACCGTGGGGATCAGGCGGGCTCAGAGCTCCCGGCCAGCGTGGTCGCCGGCTTCGCGAGCGGACGGGTCCCGAGGACACGCCTGCCGTCGACGGCGAGGCTCGCGAGCGTCCGCCGGCCCTTGTCGTCCCAGCGCGTGGAGTAGGCCCGGACCGCCTTCCGGCGGAGCGCCCAGGCGGCCGATCGCTCCCCGGCGCGCTCCAGGCGAGCCACGACGTCGAGGACCTCACGGTAGAGGTGCGGCATGTCGGCGATCGGGAACGACTCGTCCACGAGACACACGATGGGACTCCCGCCACGGGAGCGGAATGGGAACGAGGTCCCGTCCGCCGCCCGCTATCCGTCCGGGAGGTGCGTTCGGGCACCGGGGCCCCGGTGTCGCGGACGGCCCGCCCGAGACCGCAGCCCGGCCGGACGGATCAGTCGCCCCGGTGGTGTCCGCTCTCGATCCGGAACCCGGGCCCGATGCCGCGCGCCGGCTCAAGCCGGGTCTGGACATCGTCGACCCAGCCGGCGGGCGGCCCGTCCCGGAGACGCTGGGCCAGGGCCTCGAGGTGGGCGACGGGTCCCTCGGCGACGACTCGGACGCTGCCGTCGGCGAGGTTCGCCACGAAGCCGTCGAGACCCAGGTCCATCGCCTCACGCACGGCGAACACCCGGTAGCCGACGCCCTGGACCCGCCCGCGAACGGTGACCTCCAGCCGGTGGCGCCCGGCCGGCAAGCCCGTCACCGGGCACCTGCGGGAGACGGCCAGCGGACGAGGAGGACGTCGAGGACCAGCTCTGGCGCGGCGTTGACGTCGAGCAGCTCCCCGGCCCGGACGAGCCGGGCCAGGAACGCCGTCGTGGACCCAGCAGGCACGCGGCCCCCCGCGGCCTCGATCTCCTCCAGCAGCGAGACGTCGCGGATCGACTGGCGCGCGCCCTGCTGGGCGCAGGCGAGGTCCCGGGTGAGATCGCGCCACAGGTCGAGGATCAGCGCCAGGGCGCGACGACGCTCAGCGGCACTCGCCTTGCCGGGTTCGGCCGAGGGTTCGGCCCCGGGGTCGGCACCGGCGTCGGCAGGAACGAGCGCGACGGCTGGCTCCGCTGCGACACCCTCGAGGGCGGAGGCGAGGGTGATCGCGCGTGGCAGCAGGCCCTTGCCCGCTGCGAGGCGCTCGGCCCGTGGCTGTCCGAGCAGGTCGAGCAGGGTGCGGACCAGCTCGGCGCGGATGGCCTCGGCATCGGGCGCCGTCGCGTACGCGATCGCCACCCCCGGGCGGCCGGCCGACAGGCGCGCCAGTCGGGCGGCCGTCGGGGGATCGGCAAGCTGCCGCATGGCCAGCAGCCGCTCCACGTCCCGGGTCGCCAGCGTCCCGAGCCGAACTCGGGCGCAGCGGGACCGGATGGTCGGCAGCAGCTGCTCCTCGTCGTCGACGCACAGCAGGAGCGTGGTCGCCGGCGGCGGCTCCTCGAGCGTCTTGAGCAGCGCCGACTGCGCGGTCTCGTTCATGCGTCCGCCGTCACGGATGATCGCCACGCGCTCGCCGCCCTCGAGCGGGAGCAGCGCCAGATCGATCGCCAGGCGTCGGACCGTGCCGGGCTCTGGGTGCTGGTCCTCACCGATCCGGATCTGGTTCCCGGGGCCACCCGGTGCCAGCCGATGGAGGTCCGGATGGTTGCCATGCTCCACCAGGCGGCAGCCGCGACATGACCGGCATGGACGACCGGCGCCGGTGACACCTGTGCACAGGAGCGCGGCGGCGAGGTCGAGGGCCAGCGTGTGCTTGCCCACCGATGCCGGCCCAACGAGCAGCACCGCGTGCGGCACATGGGTGCCGAGCATCGTGTGGACGGCCGCCAGCGCGGCCGGCTGGCCGATGGTGCGGAAGCCGTCCACGTGACGCCTGGTGTGATGCGAGGCAGCCGGGGCTCAGCCCTCGGCGTCGGCCGCCTTGCGGCGGGTCGTCCGCCGCTTGGGTGCCGCCTCGGCGACCGGCTCGGCCGGTGCCTCGGCGGGTGCCTCGGCGGCGGATGCCTTGCGCGTCGTCCTGCTCCTCGGCGCCGCGGCCGGAGCGTCGACGGCGGCGTCGGCCGGGGAGGTGGTCCGACGGGTCGTCCGGCGCTTCGGGGCGTCGACGGGTGCCTCGGCGACCGGTGTCGTCGCGGCGTCGGTCGCCGCCGGAGTGACCGTCCTGCGGGGCGCCCGGCGCTTGGGCGCCTCGGCCGGGACCTCGTCGGTGGCCGGAGCGGCCTCCGCCAAAGCGACCTCCGCCGGAGCGGTACTGCGAGCCGACGTCCGGCGTCGCGTGGCCGGCCTCGCGGGACCGGCGGCCGTGGTCTCCACGGCTGCGTCCGGCGCGGCGGGCGCGGGTCGCGAGCGCTGCATCTGGGCCCGAAGGAGCTCCTCGAGCTCCGGCGGGACCTCGCTCCACTCCTCACCGCCCGAGCCGCGCGGCGCACGCTCGACGCGGTCTGGACGGCCACCGCGCGGCGGCAGCTGCCCTCCGCGACCACCACCGGCGCTGCGGCCACCCTGGCCACTGCGCTGCGGCTCCGCGAACCGGCTGGTCTGGGTGCCGCGAGCCCCACCGTAGCGCTCGCGCTCGATGGCTGCGGCGTACGCGCCGCGAGCGCCCGTGCGGCCACCGCGGCCACCGCGGCTGCCCTGTCCGCCCTGTCCGCCCTGGCCTCTTCGCCGCTCGGCGAGCAGGTATTCAGGGATCTCCGGCTCGTCGATGTCGTCCTCGTCGAGCGCCGGCAGGTCGGCCGCCGGGCGCGCCGTCACGGGCGTTCCAAGCTGCCGGTCCCAGACCGACCCGAACGGGGTGGACCTGGGCGCCCGACGCGGGCTGGCGAGCGCGTCGAGGTCATCGAACGGCGTGGGCAGCTCGCCGGACGGCGTGCGTCCGGCGCTCCTCCCGCGTCCGCTTCGCGCGGCGGGTCGCTCCGACACCTCCTCGTCCTCGGCTGCGACAACCGGCGCCTCCGCATCCTGGCCATCGGCGCCCGGCTCTTCCTCGACGGCAGCGGCGCCATCAGGCAGCTCGCCGTCCACGCCATCAACGCCCAGCTCGTCGCGCCGGCCACGACCACGGCCCCGGCCGCCGCGGCGGCGGCGGCGGCGCCGGGCATCGGCATCACCCTGGGCCTCGTCATCGGCGTCGATCCGGGTCTCCTCGGGCTCCTCGGCGTCCGAGGTGGCGGCGACGGCACCCGCCCGCGAGAGCTTCTCCCCGGGCAGGGCGACCAGCTGGCCGCCGGCCGCCGCAGTGACGACCTCGTCGCGGTCCCGATCGCGATCCCGGTCCCGGGTGCGGCGCAGGGTGCCCTCGTCACGGTCCCGGCTCCGGCCACGGCCGCGGCCACCGCGGCTCCGCCCGGTGCCCTCGGTCATCTTGTCGGGGACCTCGGTCATCGACAGGTCCTCGTCATCGTCGGCGACGCGCCGGCCGGACCGCGTGGAGCTCTTGTCCACCTTCGCGATGTGGGTGATGTCCGTGAACAGGTCCGCCGCCTCGATCAGGTCGGAGGACGTGTTGCCACGGAAGCTGATGACCTCGACCCGGACGCCCATCTCCTGGACGGCGCGGATCGCCGGGGCGAAGTCGCCGTCGCCGGAAACGATCACGGCGACGTCGAGATTGCGGGCGGTCTTCATCATGTCGACGACGAGCTCGATGTCCAGGTTGGCCTTGACCTTGCCGTCGCCGTACTTGCGGATGTCCTTGCTGACCACCTTGTAGCTGTGGCGGGCGAGGAACTGGTGGAAGTTGCGCTGGTTCTCGTTGTCCGGGTCGAGCCCGGTGTAGGCATACGCGCGGACGAAATCCCGTCCGGCGGTGGCCGACTTCAGCAGGGTGACGTAGTCGATGTCCACGCCGGCCGCCTTGGCCGCGTAGAAGATGTTCGCCACGTCCACGAAGACGGCGACGTTCTTCCCCACGTTGACTCCTATGTGGTGGGGGCGGTCCCGGTTCCTCCGGCCCGCCCTGGGCGCTATCGGCGGCGGGCCGAGCCGGCCGCCGGAAGGGGCCGCCGGAGCGTTGGCCCGGCGGGGGCGAACCCGGCACGCTCGAAGCGTGCGAGGCCCGCGGGGTTGGAGGGTTCAGCCACCTCCACGGTTGAGCAACCCTTGTTGCCCGCTGAGCGAAGAAGCTCTTCGACGAGTGCGGCCGTCACGCGATCGGCATCGTGGTCCGGGGCGACAACCAGGAAGTCCACGGTCCCCACGTAGCCACCGGCGGTCACCGACGGACGCAGGACCAGGAGCGCCCCGCCCACGATCTCCCGTCGCGTCTCGGCGACGAGCAGGCTCGCGTTCGGCAGGTAGACAAGCTGCCGGAGCAGGTCCGCGGCGTCGAGCGACCCGGAGCCGGATCCCGGCATCGTCGAGCGGCCGATGGCGGCCAACCGGTCGATGTCGGTGATACGGGCCTGCCGGATCTGGTACTCCACGCCGTGGTCACGACCTCGTACAGCGATGCGGCGCTTGCGCGGGACCCGAGCCGATTGCCGAGTCGGATGGGCGGTCCCACGCCTGGCCGCAAGGGCGGGCACGCCGGGAGGCGAGCGACACGAGGCTCAGACCAGCCGTCCCGGTGTGCGAGCAGCAAGGGGGATGGATGCAAACGGCAGCCTTGCATCCCCGTCGCCGAAGCCTATGATACGGCATCGCGCCGCCGCGTCTCGTGGCTGCGCGTTTGGGTCCCTCATCCCGCGTCGTCGTCACCGCCGGACCGAGCCCTTGTCCTGCTCGGTCGTCACTGGGACGACGCCGTGGAGCCGGCCGGATGAACGACCGGGCATTGATGAGGGGGATTGGAGGAGGCATCAATGTCCGTTCGCGCGTTCGGCGCTTTGGCCCTGGCCGCCGTGTTCGTCGCCGCCGGCTGCTCCGGTGGGAGCAGCGGCGAGAAGGTTCTCAAGCTCGGAGTGACCCTGCCGCTGTCCGGTGGCTCCGCCGCCGACGGCCAGCCCACCCTCAAGGGAGCGCAGCTGGCTGTTGACGAGATCAACGAGAAGGGCGGCATCGGCGGCTACACGATCCAGCTGTTCCCGCTCGACCACGCGGTCAACGGCAAGTACAACGAGCAGCAGGCCGCCCAGGACATGCAGACGTTTGTCAACGACCCCACGGTCTTCGGCATCGTCGGCCCGTACAACTCGGCCGTGGCAAAGGTCCAGATCCCGATCGGCAATGACGCCGGTCTGCTCCAGTGCAGCCCGGCCAACACGAACCAGGGCCTGACCAAGCCGGAGTTCGGCGGCCTCGAGCTGCGCAAGAACAACCCCGAGCGGATCGCCTACGTCCGTGTGGCGGCGACCGACGACATCCAGGGCCCGGCCATGTCGGTCTACGCGTACAACACGCTGGGCCTCCGGAACATCCTGGTCATCGACGATGTCACCACGTTCGGCAAGGGCGTGGCGGACACGTTCCAGGCCAAGTTCGAAGAGCTCGGTGGCACGATCGCCGATCGTGTCGGCGCAGGCGCCGAGACCACCGACTTCAACGCGATCGTCACCGCGGCCACGGGCAAGAACCCGGATGCCGTGTACTACGGCGGGGTCGTGACCTCGGGCGCCGGCCTGCTGCTCAAGCAGATGCGCCAGCAGGGCATGGACATCCCGATCCTTGGCCCCGACGGCATCGTCAACGGCAACGGCGACGCCGAGGGCTCGCTGATCAAGATCGCCGGCACCGACTCGTTCGGGGCCGACACCAAGCAGGCCTTCGGCACCATCGCCGCGATCGGCGACTTCCCGGCCAAGGCGGCGTTCGACGCCGCCTTCGTCGAGCACTTCAAGGCCGACAAGGAGTTCAACCAGCCGGGCGCCTACAGCGGTCCGGCCTACGCGTGCGCCACCGTCGTCCTCAACTCGCTCGAGGCGTTCCTCAAGGCGAACTCCGGCGCCGACAACGCCGCCATCCGCGAGGGCGTCCGCGCCTGGGCAAGCGACTCCACCCACAGCTTCGAGACCGTCCTGGGCACCACCGCGTTCGACGCGAACGGCGACACCACGCAGCCGTTCATCTCGTTCTACACGGTCGATCCCGCAGCGCCGAACAACGGTGACTGGGTGTTCAAGGAGCAGCTGAACTTCGGCGAATAGGCCGTCACGTGAACGTGGGCCGGGGGGCGATCGCCCTCCGGCCCACGACCTGAATCCGCTCCGAGACGACCTGCCCGGAGGTTTCATGGCCACCACGACCGCCCCGGTGAGTGCGCCCTTGCCCGGCAGGCTCCGAAGCCTGCGCCCTGGTCCGTACGTGTTCGTGGTGGGCATCGCCCTGATCGTGTACGCGGTGATCGGGCCGCAGCAGTTCGTCAACGCCCTCACGATCGGAGCGGTCTACGCGCTGATCGCCATCGGCTACACGATGGTCTACGGGATCATCGAGCTCATCAACTTCGCCCACGGCGACGTGTTCATGGTCGGCGCCTTCGCGTCCATGTACGTGCTCACGAACGTCCTCGGCCAGGAGAAGCCCGCCACCAGCATCCCGGAGGCGGTGCTGCTGATCGTGAGCACCTTCCTGGTGGTGATGGTCCTCATGGGCGCCCTCGGCGTCGCCATCGAGCGGTTCGCCTACCGCCCACTGCGCAACGCCCCGCGCCTGGCCCCGCTGATCACCGCGATCGGCGTGTCCTTCATCCTTCAGAACCTGATCCAGATCCTGTTCGGTCCCTCCCCCATCAACACGACGCAGGTGATCCCGCCGACGCTCCGGATCGAGATCGGGTCCGTGAGCATCGGCTTCGTCAACATCTTCGTGATCGCGGTGTCGGTCAGCCTGATCATCGCGCTGCAGCTGTTCGTGAACCGCACCCGGCTCGGCCGCGCGATGCGCTCGACGGCGCAGGACCGGGAGGCGGCGCAGCTGATGGGCGTCAACATCAACCGCACCATCGCGCTGACGTTCTTCATCGGGTCCGCCCTGGCCGGCGCGGCCGGCATCGTGCAGGGGTTCTACTTCGGCAACATCCAGTTCAACCTGGGTTTCCAGTCTGGACTCAAGGCGTTCACGGCCGCCGTCCTGGGCGGGATCGGGAACATCACCGGCGCTGCCCTCGGCGGGTTCATCATCGGCTTCGTCGAGGTGACCGCGGCCGCCCAGGGGCTGTTCGTATGGGGCCAGGCGCTGGTGTTCGTGGTCCTGATCGTGACGCTCGTGTTCCGACCCTCCGGCCTGCTCGGTCAACAGCTGGGAGAGCGCGCATGAGTGCGAGCGTCCAGGACCTTGCGCCGCAGACACCCGGCCCGAACGGGTCGCTGCGCCGCCGGGTGAACGCATGGTCGGGTCGCCACCGGTCGCTGTCCGTGCTGATCGGCATGAGCCTGGTCGCGGTCCTGCTGCCGGTCCTGGTGCTCCTGCCGCCGTTCAGCAGCTTCAGCGCCCAGGGTGTCTGGATCGACGGGTTCACCATCGCCGGCATCTACGTCCTGCTCGCGCTCGGGCTCAACGTGGTCGTGGGGCTGTCGGGCCTGCTTGACCTTGGCTATGCCGCGTTCTTCGCGATCGGGTCCTACGCGTTCGCGTTTGCGGCGTCGCCGTTCACGGGTCTCGACATCCCGTTCTGGCCGATGCTCCTCATCGGCGCCTTCGTGGCGGCTGTGTTCGGCATCCTGCTGGGAGCCCCGACGCTGCGGCTCCGCGGCGACTACCTTGCGATCGTGACCCTTGGGTTCGGCGAGATCGTGCCGATCGTGTTCCTGAACTCGTCCAAGTACACCGAGGGACCCAATGGCATCGGCGGCATCTCGCCGCCGAGCATCGCCGACTTCATCTTCCCGACCGTCGGCAACCCGTGGCCGTTCTACATCACGATGCTCGCGCTCATCACGGTCTCGATGATCCTGATCTACCGGCTGCAGGAGTCGCGGCTCGGCCGGGCGTGGATGGCGATCCGGGAGGACGAGCTGGCCGCCGCCGCCAACGGCGTGAACACGGTGACCACCAAGCTGCTCGCCTTTGCCCTGGGCGCCTCGACGGCCGGCCTTGCCGGCGTCTTCGCGTCATCCAAGCTGACCCTCGTGAGCCCCAACCTGTTCCGGTTCGACGTGTCGTTCACCGTCCTCGCGATGGTCGTCCTCGGCGGCATGGGCAATATCTGGGGCGTGGCCATCGGCGCCTTCATCGTGTTCCTGATCCAGACCGTGATCCTCAAGCAGCTCAACATCTTCTTCGACAACGTGCAGGTTCCGTTCCTGTCGGACATCGACTTCCTGCAGTACCAGTTCCTGCTCTACGGCATCGCCCTGGTGGCGATGATGCTGATCCGGCCCGAGGGACTGTTCCCCAGCCGACGACGCAAGCAGGAGCTGCATGCGGAGGAGGATGCCGACTTCGGTGAGCACGGCGACCCGATGGGCGAGGCGCCCGAATGAGCCCGGAGCCGACGATGACCGAGGACCACACGGCCTCGCTGGCCCCCGCGACGCCGGTGCCCAGCGAGTCGGGCGAGATCCTGCTGCGTGCCGACCGGATCTCCCGCCGGTTCGGCGGCCTGATCGCCGTCCGGGACGTGGATCTCGTGATCCCCCGCGGCGGGATCATCAGCATCATCGGGCCCAACGGCGCCGGCAAGACCACCTTCTTCAACGTGGTGGCCGGGATCATCGACCCGACATCGGGAACGGTCTCGTTCCGGGACCGGCTGCTGATCACGCGGCCGAGCCGGCTGTGGCTGGAGTCACTCCTGTGGCTCGCGCCATCACTGCTTGCCGTCCTGGTCGCCTTCGTGCTGGGTGCGGCTGGCAGCGAGGCAGGGATCGCGATCACGGGCGCCGCGGCGATCGGCCTCCTGGTCATCGTCTTGGTCACCGCCCTCGCCAGACCCCGTTCTACCAGCGCCTGGTCGGCCGGCTGGGCGTGGTCCGGAGCGCACGACCCAACGACGTGGTGGCGTCCGGGATCGGCCGGACGTTCCAGAACATCCGCCTGTTCCAGAACATGACCGTCCTTGAGAACGTGCTCGTGGGGATGCACCTCCAGCTGAGCTCCAACCTCGTCGATCACTTTGCCTCGACCCGGCGCCAGAGCCGCGAGGAGGCGGAGGCGCGCAGGACGGCCCGCGAGCTGCTCGACCTGGTCGGGCTCCGCGGCCGTGATGGCGAGCTGGCCAAGAACCTGCCCTACGGCGACCAGCGCCGCCTCGAAGTGGCGCGGGCCCTCGGCAACAAGCCGGCGCTGCTCCTGCTGGATGAGCCGACGGCGGGGATGAACCCGCGCGAGACGTCCGAGATGACCGCGCTGATCGGCCGCCTGCGTGACGACCTGGGCATCTCGATCCTCCTGATCGAGCACGACATGCGGGTCGTGATGGGGATCAGTGACCGCATCACCGTCCTCGACCACGGAGAGCGGATTGCCGAGGGAACGCCCGCGGAGGTGCGCCGCGACCCGCGCGTGATCGAGGCGTACCTGGGAGCTCCCGCGCAATGACCGGATCGACCAGGGCCGCTGCGTCCGGCGGCGTCGCCGGGGACCTCCTGCTGCGCCTCGACGGCGTGCACGCCTACTACGGCCACATCCACGCGCTGCAGGGCATCTCGATCGAGGTCAGGCGTGGCGAGATCGTCACGCTGCTGGGCACCAACGGGGCCGGCAAGACCACCACGCTCAAGACGGTCAGCGGCCTGCTGCATCCTCGCGAGGGCAGGGTCGAGCTGGCGGGCCGCGACATCTCCCGCGTTCCCCCGCACGAGCTCGTGGAGGCGGGCATTGGCCACGCCCCCGAGGGGCGTCGGATCTTCTCGCGGCTGACGATCCTCGAGAACCTCCAGATGGGTGGCTACACGAGAACCGCGGCCGAGGTCCGGGAGGACGTGGAGCACGTCTTCACCCTGTTCCCGAGGCTCCGCGAGCGAGCCGGCCAGCGAGGCGGGACGCTGTCCGGCGGCGAGCAGCAGATGCTGGCCATCGGGCGCGCCCTGATGACGCGGCCGACGATCCTGCTCCTCGACGAGCCCTCGCTGGGCCTCTCACCGATCCTGGTCCAGCAGATCTTCTCGATCATCCAGGAGATCAACGCCCGGGGCATGACGATCCTGCTGGTGGAGCAGAATGCCCTGCAGGCGCTTGCGATCGCGAGCCGCGGGTACGTGTTGCAGACGGGTACGGTCGTGCTCGAGGGCGCCTCCGCGGACCTGCGCGCCAACGAGACCGTCCGCAAGGCCTACCTCGGGGAGGACTGACGCACCGGCCGGTGCGTCCCGCCCGGTGCAGGAACCGGAGGCACCCCGGGTCCTCCACGAGGCCGGCTCGCCGGTCCGGCCACTTCGCCGCGGCGGCGATCGTGCGGTCTGGGTCGCCCTGGCTGTCGTCGCGGTGGCCCTGGTGGCAGCCCTCGTCAAACCCTGGGCCGAGATCCCGGCTGGCCTGGCGGGAGCGGCGGGTGGTGACGCGAGCCCGGGTGGTCGGGTGACGGCTTCGCCGGCGCCATCCCCGACGCCGGCGGCCACGGACCCGGAGGCCGAGCTGGTCGCGATCTGCGGCAATCCCAGCGGCTGGCGGATCGCCACGCTGCAGACATGGATTGGTCGGACCGCCCCGATCCGAACCTGGCTGGCCGTCGACCCGGTGCCCGCTGCCGACGCCGCCGATCCCCGGATCCCGTTCGTGCCGGTCGCCACCGATCTCGTGCTCGCGATGGGGTACTGCTCTCCGATCGGGCCCGACCAGCCGCCGCGGAGCATCAGCGTCCAGATCTGGTCGCTGCCCGACGCCACCCCGCCGATCCTGCTGGAAGCGGCACGCCTGGAGCCGGTCCGTGCGCACGCGCTGGGCGGGCTGTGGCTCCCGCCGCGAGATCGACGGGTGACCCTTGACGGGGCGGCCGGATGGGCGGCCGGGCGCTACGCGTTCCGGCTCGTGGCGCAGACCTACGAACGCTGGCTGGGCGTGGAGGTCCGGGACCTCAGCGTCCTGGAGGAGGTGCGCCCGCCGGAGTCGCCCCCGCCTAGCGGCGCGGAGGCTCGCTCGAGATCTCGAACGCCGCCCGGCCCAGCATGACCGCGCCCACCGCGGCGATCCAGAACCCATAGGCCCCAGTCGGCAGCAGACCTTCCGGAGCCGGCAGGACCGCCCACACCCAGGCAAGCACGGCGACGATCGCGACGATCGCGGGGACCGCGAAGGCGAGGCCCCGGTCCAGCGCCACGTTGCGGGGCCCCATGGCGTAGGGCAGGGCCAGCAGCGCCAGCGTCGCGAGCCCGGCCAGCAGCGCGGCGATCCCCTGCGGGTACTGCCAGGCCATGAACGTCCGGGCCGTCAGCTCGCCTGCGGCGCCGCCGACCGAATACCACGGCAGGACGCAGCCCACCAGGGCGAGAAGCGCTCCCAGGAGCGCGAGCCGCCGTCCACCGCCCATCGATCGCGAGTGCATCAATCCGGCGGGGCGTAGACCTCGGGGCGCAGGACGCCCACGAAGCGCAGGTTGCGATACCGCTCGCCGTAGTCCAGGCCATAGCCGACCACGAACTGGTCGGGGATCTCGAACCCCCGGTAGTCGACCGGGATGTCGACGAGACGACGGGCCGGCTTGTCGAGCAGCGTGCAGATCTTGAGCGACGCGGGACCCTTGCCGCGCAGGTACCGGATCAGGTAATTGAGGGTGAGGCCCGTGTCGATGATGTCCTCCACCAGCAGCACGTCCTCGTCGGCGATGCTGGCCGAGAGGTCCTTGATGATCCGGACCAGGCCGGAGGACTCCGTCGCCGTGCCGCCGTACGAACTGACTTCCATCAGGTCGATCCGGAGCGGTAGCGGGATCTGGCGCATGAGGTCGGCCATGAACGGCAGCGAGCCCTTCAGGACGGACACGAGGGTCAGCGAGCGGCCGGCGTAGTCGGCAGCGATCTGGCGACCCAGCTCGGCGGTCCTGGTGGCGATCACCTCCTCGCTGAGGAGGACCTCGCCAATGTCGGCCTCGAGATCGGTTGAGCGGTTCATGGGGTGGGTTGCGAGGCCTCCATGGCGACTGGCTCAGGGTACGGGTCGATGATCGCTCGTAACGGCGTCGGGTGCACGCCGATGCGGAGGGTCATTCCAGATCGCCCGCTGCGTCACCGTCGGCCGTCATCACCAGGATCGGGCCGGCGCCGGCGCGACGGCGCCGGCGGCCCCGGCGTCGCCCACGCGGGGTCGTGGACGCCGCCGACGCCCGGCTCGCGGGCGCCGGCACCGCGGGGTCGAGTGGCGGCCCCGCGGGCTCGAGTGGCGGCCCGGCAGGCAACGAGGTCCCGGCCTCGCTCGTGGCGGCCAGGCCGGCCGCCACACCCGCCTCGAGCACGATCCGGTCCGCCGGCCGAGGCGGAGTCGCCTGTCCGATGGTGCCCGACAGGTCCGCTGCCAGCGCCAGCCGGCCGAACTTGAGCAGGAGCATCCGGAAGTCGCGCGCGTAGAACAGCTTGATCTGGACACCCGGGTACAGCTCCCGTAGCCGGCGGAGCTTGCGGTTCTTCTTGCGGACCAGCTTCTGCTTGAGCGTGGTCAGCTCGACGTACAGGTCGAGGTCCGGGAGATAGAAGTCCGGGGAGAAGCTCTCCACCACCTCCCCGCTCATCGACCAGCCGATGGGAAACGTGTCGGGCTCGTAGGTCCAGCGCACGTCGTAGAAGTCCAGGATCCGGGCCAGCTCGGCCTCGCTCGCGTGGGCGAAGCTGGGACGCCGGGTTTCGGCGGTCACGGGCGAGGAGTCTCGCGTCGGTTCATCGATGGTGAGTCTACCCAAGCCCGGGCCGCTCCGGGAATGGGGGACCGGATACTCCGGTGGGGTATCATCCACGGCATGCCCGACCCGCGCACCGACCCGGCCCCCGACCACGCGGAGCACGCCTCGTTCCGACACAGCTACACCAAGGACAAGGGGCAGCTGGTCCGCCGCCTCAGCCGCATCGAGGGGCAGGTCCGCGGCATCGCCCGGATGGTCGAGCGCGAGGACTACTGCGTCGACATCCTCCAGCAGACCGCGGCCCTGCGAGCGGCCGTCGACGCGGTCTCGATCCTGATCCTGGAGGATCACGTGCAGGGCTGCGTGCGCACCGCGGCGGAGCGGGGCGAGGCGGACAAGTACGTGGCCGAGGTCGTGGACGTGGTGCGCCGGACGCTGGGCCGGCCCGTCCGCGGTAGCAAGTCGTCCGGTTGACGCCGGTTATCCACAGGAACCGGGTGGCCGAGCCTCGAATCGTGGACAAGCTGTCTTGACGCGGCCCCGCGGCACGCCTAACGTCCGGACTCCGCACGCAGCAAGCGCGCTCGGGGGACGTCGTCCGGGAGGGGTGCCGGGGAGACCCGGACCGGAACCGAACGGATGACGCCAGACCGCCAGACGCCGGCCGCTGCGAACGATCGTCGCCGGGAGCGGCTCCCGGACGGCCAGGTGCACGGCCCCACGGAGCGTGCCTCGGACCGCCCGAGAGGACCGCTCCCGACGCGCGTTGAGGACCTCCCGGGGCTTTCCGCGGCGTACGCCGAGGTGCTCGAGGCCGGCCTCGCGTCGCTCGATCTCCGGCTCGACGATGCCGCGCGCTCCATCGTCGATGGCCACGTCCGGCTCCTGCTCGCCTGGACGGGCGCGATCAACCTCACCGCCGTCCGCGAGCCCGTCGAGGTCGCGCGGCTGCACGTCCTCGACTCGCTCACCGCCGTGCCGCCGCTGGCCGCCCTCGGGGTCACGCGGTTCCTCGACCTCGGGTCCGGTGGCGGGTTCCCGGGCCTGCCGCTGGCCGCAGCCCTGCGGGCCGACCGCGTCCTGCTCGTCGATTCGGTTGCCAAGAAGGTGCGGTTCCTTCGGACCGTGATCGAGGCGACGGGCCTGGAGGCCCAGGTCGTCGCGGAGCCCGTCCGGGTCGAGGCCATCGCCCGCGACCGGCGGGACCGCGAGGGCTGGCCGGCGGTCACCGCGCGCGCCGTCGCGTCGCTCGCGGAGCTCGTGGAGCTGGCGCTGCCGCTCCTCGCTCCCGGCGGCGTGCTCGTCGCATGGAAGCGCACACCTCTCGAGATCGAGCTGGCGGAAGCCGAGGGCGCCCTCCGGGCGCTCCGGGCAGGACCGGTCAGGGTGCTTGCGAGCGAGGTCCCGGGTCTCGAGGCGCACCGGCTGGTGGTGATCCCGCGGGCCGGACCCATCGATCCCCGCTATCCACGCGACCCGGCGGAGCGACGTCGGCGGCCGCTGTGACCGGCCGCCGCACGCGATTCCGGTATCGGTCGCTACGCTACCCTCCATCCGATGCGCGTCGCCGTCCTCTCTGACATCCACTCCAATCTCGTCGCCCTCGACGCGGTCCTGGCCGAGATGCCGTCGGTCGACGAGGTCTGGCACCTCGGTGACGTCGTGGGCTACGGGCCCCACCCCGATGCGGTGGTGGAGCGGCTCCGCGAGATCAACGCGATCGGCGTCCGGGGCAACCACGATCTGGCGGCCCTCGGCGGGCGCGAGATCGAGTCGTTCAACGTCGACGCGCGCCGAGCCGCCGAGTGGACGCGGGCCACGATCTCGGAAGCGACGAAGGCCTGGCTCGGGTCCCAGCCCGAGACGCTGGAGCGCGAGGGGTACCTGCTCGTCCACGGCAGCCCGCGCGATCCGATCTGGGAGTACATCACGTCGACGCCCGTCGCCCGGGCGAGCATGGCCGCCATGCGGACCCATTCGGGCCTGCACGGCCATACCCACCTGCCGGTCGCCTACATCGAGGAGGACGGGCGGCTCGAGACGATGAGCCCCGGGTCCGGATCGTCGCTCACCTTCGACGGGCGGCGCGTCCTGCTCAACCCCGGCAGCGTCGGCCAGCCGCGGGACGGGATCCCGACCTCGGGCTGGATGCTGCTCGACACCGGCGCCGGGACGGCCACCTGGCGTCGGACGGCGTACGACATCTCGGAGGTCCAGGCGGCCATGGTCAGGCTCTCGCTCCCGGAGCGGCTCGTGGCCCGCCTGGCGTACGGGCTGTGACCCGGTGATCGGCGGCCGGCGGCCCATCTCCGGCCGCAAGCCCGGAGACAAGCGCGTCCGGGTGGAGCGGCACCATGCGCCGTACTTCCGCTACACGGGCCCTGGGCAGCTCACCGCCAAGGCGGCAGCGAACGCGCCGACCACGTCGATGGGCCGCTTCAACATGCGGGTCAAGCACGCCCTCCTGGGACGGCCCCTCGCCAACGAGGAGGAGATCGGCGAGCGCCTGTCGAAGAAGAAGGCGCTCGCGATCTTCAGCTCGGACGCGATCTCGTCCTCGGCGTACGCGACCGAGGAGATCATCCTCGCGTTCATCCTGGCCGGCGTCGGCGGCGCCGCCTTCTTCCTCTCGCTCGAGGTGGCGATCGCGATCGCCGTCCTGCTCGGGATCGTGGCCTTCAGCTATCGGCAGGTGTGCATCGCCTACCCCAACGGGGGCGGCTCCTACTCGGTCTCCAAGGCCAACTTCGGCAAGCACGCCTCGCTGGTCGCCGCGTCCGCGCTGCTGATCGACTACACGCTCACCGTCGCGGTGTCGACGTCGTCGGCGGTGGAGCAGATCGTGTCCGCCGTCCCGGACCTGCATCCGTGGGCGGTCCTCATCGGCGTCATCGCCATCGGCCTGATCACGCTGGGCAATCTGCGGGGCATGCGGGAGGCGGGCAACATCTTCGCGATCCCCACCTACCTGTTCCTGGGCAGCGCGTTCCTGATGATCGGGCTCGGCGTCGTCCGGATCCTGTTCATGGGCGACACGGGACCCCTGCCGTCGCCAGAGGTGATCAAGGCGACCCAGGAGACGGCGGAGAACGTCGGGTTCCTGATCCTGCTGCGGGCGTTCGCCTCGGGCGCCGTGGCCCTGACCGGCACCGAGGCCATCGCCACGGGGGTACCGGCGTTCCAGCCCCCGGAGTCGAGGAATGCGGCCCGGACCCTGATGGCGATGGCCATCATCCTGGCCACGCTGTTCATCGGCATCACCTTCATGGCGGCCAACTTCCACATCCTGCCGATCGAGACGCCCAAGGTGACGGTCATCGCCCAGATCGCCAACCACGTCTACGGCGACACGATCCTGTTCTACCTGTTCCAGGCGTTCACCGCCCTGCTCCTGTTCCTGGCCGCGAACACCTCCTTCGCGGCCTTCCCGAGGCTGGCGGCCGTGCTGGCCGAGGACGGCTTCATCCCCCGCCAGTTCGCGTTCCGGGGCGACCGGCTCGCGTTCTCGACCGGGATCCTGCTCCTGGGCGCCATCGCCGCCCTGGTCGTCATCGGGGCGGGCGGCAGCACCCACGCGCTGATCCCGCTGTACGCCGTGGGCGTGTTCATCGACTTCACCATCTCCCAGTCCGGCATGGTCAGGCACTGGATCAGCACCAAGGAGCAGGGATGGCGCTACCGGCTGGCGATCAACGCCACGGGCGCCGTCCTGACGGCCGTGATCGCGGTCGTCGTGACATCCGTCAAGTTCACCTCCGGAGCCTGGTTCGTCATCGTGCTCATCCCGAGCCTGGTGGCGATCATGCTGTTCATCCACCACCAGTACGCCGGGCAGACCGTGGAGCTGTCGGTGCGGGATGACCTCGTGTTCGACCGGCCGCACCGCGAGCAACGGGTGGTGATCCCCGTCAACGGGATCAACCGCTCGGTCGTCCAGGCCGTGATGTTCGGCAAGTCGCTGGCATCGGATCCATCGATGCTCCAGGCCGTGTTCGTGACCACGGAGCTGGAGGAGGCCGAGCAGCTCCGCCGGCGCTGGGAGCGACAGCTCCCGGGCGTGCCGCTGGTGGTCGTCGAGTCACCGTACCGGGCCCTGGTCGGACCGATGGTGACCTACCTCGACGTGCTGGAGCGGGCGTGGCCGCCCGATACCGAGGCGCCCACGACCATCGTCGTGCTGCCGGAGTACGTGGCCCGTCACTGGTGGGACCGGCTCCTGTACAACCAGGCCGCGAAGCGGCTCAAGGCGGCGCTCGTGGGGCGGGAGCACACGGTGATCGCCGACGTCCCCTATCGCCGCAGCGAGGTCCACCCCGACGATGAGCCGGGCGAGCCCCGGCCCGCCTAGCCCGGACGATCGCTGCCCGGTGGTATCGTGACCCGGCGCGACGATGCGGCCGGGAGCGTCCCGGCGATCCTCCGTCGTCGCCGGACTCGGAGGTCCTCAACGACCGTGGCCGACACGTCGGCTCCACAGTTCCACCGCGCGGTGGTCGCCCTGTCTGGCGGTCGGACCGACCGCCAGATCGTCTCTCTCGCGGCGGACAATGCCCGTGCGGGCCACGCCGAACTGGTGGGTGTCCACGTGGTCGAGATCAACTGGACGCTCCCGCTCGACGCGGACGTGGCCGGCCACGACGAGGGGGCGCAGCGAGTCCTCGACATCGCTGAGGCGACCGCCGAGGCTGCGCGCTACAACATGGAGACCGTCCTGCTCCAGGCCCGCGACGTCGGGGCGGCGATCGTCGACGAGGCCACCGAGCGAGATGCCGATGTCATCATCTGCGGGCTGCCGTTCCGGCGGCGGTTCGGCGGCGATTTCACCGTCGGCCGGACCATCCCGTACATCCTGAACAACGCCCCCTGCAGCGTGTGGGTCATCCGAGAGGCGATGCCCGAGGAGCAAGCATGAAAGCCGTGATCATCGGCTGCGGCCGGGTCGGAGCAGGCCTGGCCGACGAGCTGGATCGTGCCGGCTGGCACGTCCTCATCATGGATCTGACCACGGCGGCATTCGATCGCCTGCCGTCGACCTTCGGCGGCACGGCCCTCCGTGGTGACGGCACGGACGAGGATGTCCTGCGGCGCGCGGGCGCGGAGGGGGCCGAGCTGTTCCTGGCCCTCACCGAGGGTGACAACCGCAACGTCATGGCGGCACAGCTGGGCCTCGAGGCGCTGGGTGCCCAGCAGACGGTTGCCAAGATCAACGACCCCGTCCGCGCCGAGGCCTACGCCCACCTGGGCGTCGCAACCCTGTGCCGCACCAACCTGATGACCTCGTCGGTGCTGGGCTTCCTGGGCCAGGCCGTTCCCAGCCTTCCGGGCATCTTTGCCCCGGTCGCCACCCATGCGCATGACGATGCGGCCGCGCCCGCCCCGACCACACCGGTCGCGTCCACCCCGGAGGCCTAGGTCATGTTCGTCATCGTCGTGGGCGGCGGCAAGGTCGGCTACTACCTCACCCGCGAGCTGATCGAATCGGGGCACGAGGTCGCCCTGATGGAGAAGGATCGCCGGCGGGCGGACGCCATCAAGGACGAGATCGGGTCGGTGGTCATCCCGCTCGACGGCTGCGAGGGCAAGTACCTCCACGAAGCCGGTGCGAACCGGGCCGACATCGTGGCCGCCGTCACCGGTGACGACGAGGACAACCTCGTCATCTGCCAGATGGCCAAGCACCACTTCGACGTGCCGCGGACGATCGCGCGGGTGAACAACCCCAAGAACGAGCGCCTGTTCCGGCACCTCGGCGTGGACGAGATCATCAGCCCCACCCGGATGATCCTGGGCTCCATCGAGCAGGACATCCCGGTCCACGAGCTGCTCCACCTTGCCGCGCTCGGCGTGGGCGAGCTCGAGATCATCGAGGCGAGCCTGCAGCCGGGGTCACCGGCGATCGGCAGGATCGCGCTGGACCTCTCCGTCCCCAGCGGCTGCTCGCTGTTCGGCGTGATCCGCGGCGGAGTCCCGACGCCGCTCCGGGCGGACACGGTGCTTGCCGCCGGCGACAAGGTGATCGCGATCGGGCGGCCGGACTGCGAGGACGAGCTCCGCGGGCAGCTGATCGGGGACCCCGAGGTCGCCTAGCGCGCCGATCCGCTGATGGCTGACGGCCTGCCAGGAACCCGGGATGCGGGGTGGCGCCACGGACACGTGATGGCCGTGCGGATCAGGATCGGCCCCCAACCGGGTCGAGGCACCCACGGCCGGGGCGCCTGTGCCCTCGCGATCCAGCCTCCCAGGTCC
>CAVQSY010000009.1:0-10063 GCA_963716025.1 uncultured Chloroflexia bacterium | reverse complement strand
AGGCCTCGACCTTGAACGACTCGCCCCGCACCCGCGGGTCCACCGTCCGCCCGTCGCGCTGGAGCTGGCGCGGGGCGGCCGAGCGGAACGCCTCGCAGGCGTCCTGGTGGCGGTAGCGGCCCACGTGCCCAATGAGCCGGCGCCGCAGGCGGTGCAGGCCAGGAGACCGCCGAGGCCGTACTGGCGCTTCGTGAGGCAACCCCGATGCCTCCGGCTGTACCGCGCGCGCAGCGCCTGGACGTGCTCCCAGGTCGCGGGGTCGACGAGCGCACCAAGAGCGGACTGCTCGCCTGACCAGAGGCGGCCGATGTAGAAGGGGTTGGTCAGAATCTCCGCGACGTGCTTGAGGGCGAGCCCAGTCGTGGCGCCGACCTCGCGATCGGTGCGGCCAGCCGACGCGAGCTCGTACACGCGACGGACGACGGCGAACGAATCCTCGTCGACCGTCGATCGTGCGACCATCCTGACCGTCCCGAACGGGCGCCTTGTTGCCGCCCGGCACGCCGAGTCGTCGGCGCTTCGCGGCGTAGCCCTCCCGGATCCGCTTCGCGAGCCGCCGGCTGTACGCCTCGGCCTCGACCGCCTCCCGCGCCCAGCGCTCCCACTCGTCCTCGTCGGACTGGACAGGACTCGCTCGTCGGCGAACAGGATGACCGCCCCCCGGGCGTGGAGGTCGTGGCGGGCGTTGACCGCGGTCCGCAGGTCCCGGGCGAACCGGGACACGTAGCCGACGACGAGGACCTCCCAGTCCTCGCCGGCACCGGCGAGCATCTCGGCCCACTGCCCGGTGGCCGCGATCGTCCGCCCGGAGTGGGCGACCTGCCAGGCGCCGCCCGTGTCGACGAGGCCCCAGCGCTCGATGGCGCGGGTCTGCTGCTCAAGCTGGGCGTCGGGCCCGAAGTTGTCCGCCTGGCCTGCCGTCGACTCGCGGATCCAGCGCGCCGCACGGCGGCCCCGCAGGTCTTCGAGCGATCGGGGCAGGGCACGGGCGGTCATGCGACCAGCGCCTCGTGCTTCTTCATGGGGACGACATTCCCTCTGCTCGGCGCAACAGGCAAGGCCTCCGCCCGCTTCGCCTACGGTGTCTCGCGGCGCCTGCCCTGGAGGTCGCGGAGACCCGGGGCAGGGTTAGGGACCCGGGAGCCTACGCGGCGCGCTCTCCCGACCTCGCGGGCGCCCGCGGGCGGGTGTCCCCCACCACTCCACTCACTCTCGCGGCCCTTTCCCTCCCACTCCCTCTCTTCA
The DNA here is from genome assembly GCA_963716025.1 of uncultured Chloroflexia bacterium. GTDB lineage: Bacteria > Chloroflexota > Limnocylindria > Limnocylindrales > CSP1-4 > CAIXZV01. Next base: position 8,818 of record CAVQSY010000009.1, on the reverse strand, counting down.
CTCTTTGAGTGAGTGGAGTGAAGGGGGAGAGAAAGGGGCTCCACGGCCTCGATGACGGCCTCGGCCGCCGCGCCCCGGGCCCGGCCACGGCGCCCTGCGCGACGAGCGAGCCGATGAGGTGCTGGGCCGGCCTGCTCGATGCCGAACTCGCTGGGGACCGCATTCGAGTGCATCACGCCGGAGCCTCGTGGCTCGCGGGCGCCCCCGTGGTACGCGTGTCCCCACTTCTCCGCTTCCTCGGCGACCCGGACGCGCCCCGGGACGCCATGACCGGCCGGTGCGGTCCGACGCGTCGAGACCGGCCGAGCTTGGGACCAGCCTTTCGCAAACGCACAACTCGACCGGACCATCGCCGGCGCCGATAGACTGACCCGGTCTACAGGGAGAGGATCTGATTCTTGGCACGATCTCGGACGGCTGGCACTCGGGAGACAGGCGCGAACCTCGGCTTCGAGGCGAAGCTCTGGCAGGCCGCCGACGCCCTGCGCAACAACATGGACGCGGCCGAGTACAAGCACGTCGTCCTCGGGCTGATCTTCCTCAAGTACATCAGCGACGCCTTCGAGGCAAAGCACGCCGAGCTCGAGGCCGATCAGGCGCACGGCGCCGATCCCGAGGACCCCGACGAGTATCGGGCCGCCACCATCTTCTGGGTGCCCAAGGAGGCCCGTTGGACGACCCTCAAGGCCGCCGCGCCGCAGCCGACGATCGGCACCCTCGTCGACGATGCAATGGCCGCGATCGAGCGCGACAACCCGTCGCTAAAGGGCGTCCTGCCGAAGGACTATGCCCGCCCCGGGCTTGACAAGGCGCGCCTCGGCCAGCTCATCAACCTCGTGTCAGACATCGCCCTCGGCGCACCAGCGGATCGGGCCAAGGACACCTTGGGCCGCGTCTACGAGTATTTCCTCGCCCAGTTCGCGTCCGCCGAGGGCAAGCAGAGCGGCCAGTTCTACACACCGCGACACGTCGTCCGCGTGCTCGTCGAGATGCTCTCCCCGTACAAGGGCCGTGTGTACGACCCGTGCTGCGGCAGCGGCGGGATGTTCGTCCAGAGCGAGCGGTTCATCGAGGCGCATGCCGGGCGCATCGGCGACATCAGCATCTACGGCCAGGAGTCCAACTACACGACCTGGCGCCTCGCGAAGATGAACCTCGCCATCCGCGGGATCGACGCCCAGATCGCCCACGGCGACACGTTCCATAACGACCGCCACCCCGACCTCAAGGCGGATTATGTCCTCGCCAATCCGCCCTTTAACGACTCCGACTGGCGCGGCGACCTCCTCAAGGACGACCGCCGGTGGGCCTACGGCGTGCCGCCGACCGGCAATGCCAACTTCGCCTGGGTCCAGCACTTCATCAGCCACCTCGCCCCGACCGGGACCGCGGGGTTCGTGCTGGCCAACGGCTCGATGTCGTCCAGTCAGTCGGGCGAGGGGGAGATCCGGAAGAACATCGTCGATGCTGACCTCGTCGACTGCATGGTTGCCCTCCCCGGCCAGCTCTTCTACTCGACCCCGATCCCGGTCTGCCTGTGGTTCCTGGTCCGCGACAAGCGCAGCGGCCGCTTCCGAGACCGGCGCGGCGAGACGCTCTTCATCGACGCGCGCAAGCTCGGCTCGCTCGTGGATCGGACCCATCGAGAGCTGAGCGAGGGTGAGATTTCGCGCATCGCTGGCGTCTACCACTCCTGGCGCGGCGACCCCGATGCCGCCGAGTACGCGGACGAGCCCGGGTTCTGCCGGTCCGCCACGCTCGAGGATATCCGTGGCCACGGTCACGTCCTCACGCCGGGCCGCTACGTTGGGGCCGCTGACGCCGAGGAGGACCACGAGCCGTTCGAGGAGAAGATGGCCCGCCTGTCGGCGACCCTGCGGGACCAGATGGCCGAGGGCCGCCGCCTCGACGCACTGATCGAGGCAAACCTGCGGGAGCTTGGCTTCCTTGGGTGACGTGCGCTGCAGCAGCATTGGCGAGCTCTGCGACGCCGGAGGCGCGTCCCTCCAGACAGGCCCATTCGGCTCTCAACTGCACGCGCGCGACTACGTCGAGGACGGAGTCCCGGTGGTCCCGACCGAAGCGTTGGTCGACGGCCGCATCGATCATGAACTGCTTCCAATGATCTCGAGAGGCAAGGCCCGAGAGCTCTCGAGACACGAACTAAGGCCTGGTGACATCGTGTTCGCGCGACGGGGCGTCCAGGCAACTGGGCGCACGTCACGGATCGGACGCGCGGAAGACGGGTTCATCGGCGGAACGGGGATCATCCGACTCCGGATACACGCCGAGCGCGCTCCGGTCACTCCCGACTTCATGGCATGGGTGCTTCGATCGCCGGACTCGGTCGCGTGGCTCAAGCACCGTGCGATCGGCGCGACCATGCCGAATTCAACGAGGGGATCATCCGTACCGTTCCGGTCCCGCTTCTGCCCATCAGAGAGCAGCACCGCATCGCCGGCATCCTCAGTGCGTTCGACGAGAAGATCGAACTGAACTCGCGGATGGCCGACAACCTAGAGGCGGTCGCGAGGGCGACTTTCCGGTCCACGTTCGTCTCGGCCAGGGCGGATCAGCGGATCTGGCTGATCCACCGGACCTTTCACCGCCGGTCGGGTGGCGGCGCGCGCGGCTCGGCGATGTCGCACCGACGCTCCTAGGAGGGACTCCATCTCGCGCGGAGCCGCGCTTCTGGGGCGGAGACATCCCATGGCTCAACTCCGGCGAGGCGAACGAATTCCGGGTGATCGAAGCGTCGGACTACATCACCGAAGCAGGCTTGTCGCAGTCCGCGACCAAGTTGGTACCGCCGAGGACCACCCTGGTGGCGATCACTGGCGCCACCCTTGGCCAGATCACCATCACTGAGATTGCCGCGTGCATCAACCAGTCTCTCGTGGCGATTCTGGGGACGGACGACTTGCCGACGGAGTACTTGTACTTCTGGCTGCAGGAGCGGATCGGCGACCTGGTTGCATCTCAGACGGGCGCTGCCCAGCAGCACGTCAACAAGAACGACGTGAACGCGCTCTGGATCATGATCCCGCCGCGTCCCGAGATTTCGGGACTACCTTGGCATCGTTCGGCCGATGTTCGATCGCATCGCGTCGGCCGTGTCGGAGTCGCTTGGCCTGGCGGCGACGAGAGACGCACTGCTGCCCCGCCTCCTCTCGGCCCAGCTCACCCCATGACTACGAAGGCGGAGCACTTCGACGTCTGGCGGCGGGCGCCGGCTGCATAGGATCACGACGTTTCCATGCTCACCAGGACAACCGCAACACGGCCGTTCGAGTCGCTGAGCCCGTCGCAGTTCGAGGCCGTAGTGAGGCAGGTTCTCGGACGCTTCGACGGCGTCGAATGGGAGACCATGCCCGACCCCATCGGGCACCTCGGCTCGGACGATGGACAAGACATTCGGGCGACGCAGTTGGCGCGCGGACCGAAGCGCGTCACGCGGCGTGAGTGGCTGGTCCAGGTCAAGCGCTACGAGAAGATCCACCCAAAGGACCTCGAGAAGATCGTCGACAAGGCGATCCCGGCGGGCTCCAAGGCGCCGTATGCGCTCGTTGTGGCCGTGCCCTGCGACGCGACCAAGCGGAGCTTTGACTCGTTCAGGGACCGAGCGAAGGCTCGGGGCGTGAAGAGACCCGAGCTCTGGACACGCGAGAAGCTGAACGACGCGCTCAACGATCCGAAGAACGCGAAGACGGCGAGCTTCTACTTCGGTGACGGCAGCGCCATCCCCGGGACGGTGCCACTGCCGATCGCGCTCGACCGCAGTGGCGGGCGCGATGCGCCCCTCCTCGGGCGCGAGGATGAGGTGGAAGCCCTCCTCGGGGCGACTGGCGACGTCGTCATCGTTGGGCCGGCGGGATCGGGCAAGAGCCGCCTCGCCGCTGAGATCCCGGGCCGGCGCTTCCTGACCCTCAAGGCCGAGGCGAACGACGTCGCGGAGAGCCTTCGCCTGGACCATCCCACCCACGTCGTGCTCGACGACGCGGGGCTAGATCTTCCTCGGCTCGACATGCTTCTCGAGCTACGGCAGCAGGGACATGAGTTCGCGATCGTCGCGACGACCTGGGCGGAGACGGCGGATGACGTCCGCGCGCGACTCCCGAGCGCCGTCCGAATTGACATCTCGCTCCTGGAACGCAGCGAGATGGACAAGACGCTGAAGGCCACCGGGATCGGCAACTACTACATCCGCGGCTGGATCCTCGATCTCGCGGAGGGAAGGCCCGGCTGGGCGGTCGGCCTGGCGGATCTGGCGAAGGGCGGACGCATCGAGGACGTTCTCTCGGGGCGAGCACTGATCGAACAGATCGGGCCGTATCTGCATCGATTGAACCCAGCGGGCGGCGACAGCGTCATGGCGTTGCTCGGAGTTCTCGCCACCGTCGGTCCGTTGGCGGAGAGCGAGCTCGCAACACTCGACGCCTTCCTCGGGATCGGGCGTCTTGAGCGCCTTGCCCTCCTGCGGGAGGCCGCGGCTGTAGGCATGGTCGAACTGCGGAGCGGCGCTCTCGCCGTCGCTCCTCGGGCGTTGGGGCCCGCGCTCATGGCTCACGTCTTCTTCGACGGCCCGGCACGAATGCCACTGGCCGATCTCCTCTCGGCATTCCCAAACCACACTACCGAGATCGTCATGCGCGCAATCGAGGCGGCTCACGGCGGATCGGCCGCCGCCCGAGCCGAAGTCGAACGCCTGCTGCCCGACCTCACCGTGCTCTTCGGTTGGGGCGGGCTGGCCACGCTCGAGGCCTACGCGACCATCGACGATGCCGCCGCGCAGCGAGCTCTGCGTGAGACCGAGGGGTTGGACGCCTCGCATGAAGCGCGCCGCCGAGTCCTGACCGCCACCACCCGCCGGTTCCTGAGCGGCGAGGCCATCGCCCCGCTGCTTTCGGCTGCCATCGGCGACAGCCGACAGGAGCACTCCGCTCCTGATCACCCCGTTCGAATCCTCGGAGAGATCGGGCGGCAGGTCGACCCTCACGGTCGAACCACGTTCGAGCTGCGCGCTCGCGTGCTTGCGGCAGCGAACGCATGGCTCGAGGCGGACCCGACGCCGGCACGTCAAGAGATCTGGGCCCGGGTTGCCGGCACATCAGCTCGATCCGCACGTGGATGGCGCGTACTCCGACACCGGCTCGCCGATGACGCTCCACCTGGCCTATGGGTTCGAGAGCGAGGCGCACATCCGAGCCATTGGGGAGGAGCTGTGGCCGGAGGCGCAGGCACGGCTACCGCTGCTTCAGACGCGAGCGCTCGTCCTGCTGTCTGCGGCCCTCCGTGAGCTCGGTGAGGTCGAGCGTGGCTTCCCAGCGCGGGCCGATGCCGTCCCGACTCCGGAGATGTCCGCCGCTGCGGCGGTCGTCGTTGATCAGATCGCTGCTGACCTCACAGCGTTGGCGCCGACACGGCCCGGCCTTCAGCTTGCGCTACACCGACTGCGCAGAGCCATCGGCGTCGGCCCACGGCAGCCGATCGATCCTGAGTTCCGACTCCTGGCAATGGGGTGGGACTCCCACGTCCTGCGCGACGACGCGAAGCACATTGGTCATGCCGTCGATCGCCTGGTCGAACGGTGGTTGGCCGAGGCGCCGGCCACCGTCATGGCGCGTGTGGCGCAGTGGGGAGCCGAGGCCGCCCTGGCCGGCACGGACCTCGAGCCGGTCGGGTCGACGGCCATGCACCGCTACGGAGAACGAGTGGGCGATCTCGACGACGCCGTGCAGGCAGCCCTTGACGCGGGGGTCCGGTCCGAGATCGGCCCGCTGGTGCGGAAGGCGCTCACCCGGCCGACTGGTGAGCCCGCCTGGCTTCCGCAGCTGTTCGCGGGCCCACAGCGATGGCTCGGACTGAGCGTGGCCCTTGATCCTGGCGTCGACGCGCAAGTGGCGCGAGCGCGCGGCAACCGAGCTGCGCCCCGATGAGGCGCGCCTGGCCGAGGTCTCGGCGCTTCGACACAGCCACGACGCTCGAGGCAGCGTCGAAGTCCTGCACGCCCTGCTCACACATCCCGCACCGGAGGTGCGCGCGGCCGCCGCCCTCGCCTTCCCGGCGTCCGGTGCGGGCAGCCCGTCCGACTCTGCCCCCCGACCGATATACCGAGTGGAAGGCTGCGTTCCTCGACGCGCCGCTGGCCGACCACGATAACTACGACTTGGGCCAACACCTGAATGCCCTTGCGACGAACGACCCGGATCTCGCCGCCTCCTGGGTGCTCGCCCGGGTGGCTGGCGATGCACCAATGTGGCGCCTGGGCTTCGTCCACGAGCTCGACCTCTCCTCGATGCCCCGCGCCAATCGCGACGACCTTCTCCAACGCACCGCTCATGAGAAGCGTGGACAGGTCTTGCAGCACCTGTTGGGCGATGAGCCCGATTGGGCCGACGAGCTCCTGACCGGCGGCGTGGTGTCGATCGGCCAGGTCCTCTCGGCATTGATGAGCGACAACCGAGATGGCATCAGCGCCGCAGAAGCGATCGCTTGGGCCCCGACGCTGATGCGCCACGGTGCGGGCCCGGGCGACGTTCTGCGCTTGATGGATCTCGGTCACTCGGGTCCCGAGTCGAACCACTACCAGACGCTACGCGCAGCCTTCGAGGCACAGCCGGCGCCGGCGGATCCTGCACTCGAGGCCTTCCGTCAGACCGGGATCGCGCGGTTCGCCGAACTGGAGCGCGAGGCCGCCGGGCGCGAACGCGAAGAGCGGATCACCGGTCGCATCCACTGATCGGAGCTACCAGCGTGCGACGTCGCTCGAGTCCGAAGGCTTGACATCTTTACAGGTTGGCCTATCTTTACACGTAGTGTGAAGAACGCCACTTCTGTTAAGAACGAGGGCCTCGCCCCCTGGGCCGTCACCCTGCTGCGAGCGCTTCCCGGCGCCCCGGTGGTTGGTGACGCGCTGCCCGGCTCCCGCGACGACGGCAGCCTCCGGTTCTCCGACGCCGGCCTCGTCCTGCGGGTGGAGCAGAAGGCCCACGTCGACCCAGTCGTCGCCCACTCGATCGAGGCCCGCAGCGCCGGCCGACCCGAGCCACTCCTGGTCGTTGCCAGGACGACCACCTCCGTCGCGCGCGACATCCTCGAGTCGCACGGCATCGGCTACGTGGACGCCGCGGGCAACGCCGCGATCGACCTGCCGGGGCTGCACGTGCGCACGGGTTCCCTCGTGCGGTCTGGGTCGTTCACCGCCTCGGCCGAGATCGTCGCCGGACCGCCCAGCTCGTCGTTGCCGCGCCTCGCTGGCAAGGCGGGCCTCATCGCCCAGGCACTCATCCTCGAACCGGAGCGGGCTTGGACGCTCGACGCCATGGCCGAGCGCGCGGGGGTGTCGACTGCGCTCGCCCACCGCGTCTTCACCCGGCTCGAACGCGTGACCGTGCTCGCGCCAGAAGGCCGAGGACCGCGAAAGATCCGTCGGGTGGCGTCTCCGGGGGCGCTCCTGGACCTCTGGGCGGAAGAGGCCGTCGAGCCGAAGGAGCGGCGGACGCCGGCGTACGCGCTCATGCGCGGCGACGGTGCGCGAGCAATCTCCTCTCGGCTGGCGGAACGGGACCTGCTCCATGCCGTGACGGGTGTCGCGGCAGCGGCGCGGCGGGTGGCCTTCCTGACGTCGGTCCTGGTCACTGAGGTCCGTGTTTTGGCGGCTCGGACCCCGGCCGAGGTCGCCGATGCCGCCGATGCCCGACTCGTGGAGGACGGGGCCAACCTCGTGTTCGTCCAGGGGCCCGACGACGCGGAGCTCCGGTTCAGACGCGAGGACGATGGCGTCTGGGGGCGGCCGAGACGCGGGTGTACCTGACGCTCTTCGCGACCCGCGGCGCGGCGCCGAGCAGGCGCGCGAGTACCGCAGCCAGGTGTTCAGGTTCTGATGGCCTTCTCCGCCGCCGACTACGACGAGCGCGGCACCGAGCTGTGTGAGCGAGCGCTGGTCACGGTGGTCGGGGACGCTGGTTTCTGGGGCCGATCCCTGTACCTGGTCGGTGGTCTCGTGCCGCGCTATCTCGTTGGCGCCGTCGTTCCGCCGACGCCTGTCCACGTGGGCTCGCGCGACGTGGACCTGGCGGTGGCGTTCGCCGTCGACGGGTTCGACGCCACCGGCTACGAGACCCTCGAGCGGAACCTCCGGGACGGTGGCTTCAAGCAGGCGCCGAACGAGGGCGATCCCGAGTTCCGTTGGCGGCGGACGGTGGAGGGGCGAGATCTCGTGGTCGAGTTCCTGTGCGACACGGACGAGGTGCCGGAGGGCCGGAACTTCAGTCCGAGGTCCGGCGCCGGCTCCCGCTTCCAGGCGTTCAACGTGGCGCGGCGTGCGCCTGCTGCCCGCGGACCACCGGCCGGTCGAGGTCGAGGCTGAGCGGCTCGACGGGGCGGGCTGTCGCGGGTCCCGGTCCGCGTCGCCGGGCTGGCGCCGTTCGTGACGCTCAAGGTCCGCGCCTTCGTCGATCGCCACCACGACAAGGACGCGTACGACCTCGTCTACACCCTCTCAACTATCCCGATGGTCCGGCCGGTGCCGGCGATGCGATCGCCGCGAGCGCTGTGATCGGGGACGCCCTCGTCATCGAGGCCCTCGAGCGCGTCCGCGAGCGGTTCGCCGACCCGGGGCACGATGGGCCGGTCGTCGTACGCCCGCTTCCTGGGTCGGGCCTCGGCGAGGACGCGGTCGCGCGCCTGCGCAACGAGGCCGTCGAGGCGGTCCGGATCGCCATGGAAGGGATCGCTGGAGCGAGGGACCGGGGTGAGCGGCTCCTCCACCGAGTCGATCGTCGAGGAGGAGGCGCTCGCCGTCCTGGGCAGGCTCGAC
>CAVQSY010000008.1:0-148542 GCA_963716025.1 uncultured Chloroflexia bacterium | reverse complement strand
CACTTTTATGTAACCTGACAGAACCGTATTGCTACCCATATGAGTGTGGAAAAGGAGAAGGTGATATCCAAAGATTGTAATATGTGCCACATTATTAATGCTCCAGGGACCTCTGGATAACTTAATGGTATCTAAAGTCGGCGAACCTCTGGAGTTTAAACATCCTGAGGATATTGATGAAGCATGGAAGGAAGGTCTCTGTACTGATTGTCACACAGGGTTAAATCCTTAATCATCGGTTTCTTTAAAGACTGATATTATATTTTGAAACTAATCTGTGGATAGTGCGCCTGTCGATGCCGCAAAATTCAGCAGTCTTTGATATGTTTCCCTGATTATTTTTTAAGTGATAGGTCAGATATTCAATCTCAAACCTTTCAAGTATTTTTTCCTTGGCTGTTTTATATGATGCGCCGATTATTCCTTCATCAATGATCTTTACATGTTTTGCAGTTGGAAGCGGAATTTCAGAATCGGAAATTATATCATCCGAACTGAGAAAGAATGCCCTGTTCACTACATTTTGAAGTTCCCTAATATTCCCCGGCCATGTATAAGTTTTGAGAAAATCTTCTGCCTCGGGAGAAAACCTGCGCTTCTTATTTTGCCCTTTGGAATAAAGATTATAAAGGAAAGTATTTACCAGCGGAATATATCCTCCTGTCGGGATCTTAATGGCGGGATCTCAATTGTAAAGCTGTTCAGCCTGTAAAAAAGATCTTCTCTGAACCTGCCGAGTTCGATGAGCTCTTCAATATTCTTATTAGTGGCTGCAATGATCCTGACATTGATATCTATCTCTTGCTGTCCGCCGATTCTTCTTATTTTGTGCTCTTCAAGCATTCTTAATAATTTCACCTGCAGCGCCATACTCATATCGCCGATCTCATCGAAAAAGAAAGTGCCTTCATTGGCAAACTCTCAAGAAGGCCGGGATTCGTACGGGTGGCTCCCGTAAAAGCACCCTGCTCATAGCCGAATAATTCACTTTCAAATAATGTTTCGGGAAGGGCCCCGCAATTTATGTACCCGAAACAGAGAAAAAGAATTCGATTTTCCTTTACTCAACTTGTGAATAGCACGCGCTACCAATTCTTTTCCCGGTACCGCTCTCCCCTACGACCAGCATATTCAGATCTGTTGGCGCGACGTTTTTAATCAGGTTAATAACTTCCTTCATCACCTTACTGCTGCAGCAAATTCCTTCAAACTCATTTTCATCGTCGCTGGTCGGTGATATCCTGCCGCTCTGCTGAAACGCTTTATCGATTTGTATCGAACAATTTCCCGCTGGAAAATGGTTTCTGCAGAAAGTCCGAAAGCCCCAATCCTTACTTGCCTCAACGCTCGCTCTCAATAGTGCCATACCCGGAAATTATTATTCCGCTGCAATTAGGATTTAATTTAAAGGCTTCTTTAAGCAGATCAATCCCCGAGAAACTACCCATCTTCAAATCAGATATTACCAGGTCATAATTTTCTTTTTTGAGCCGCTCAACAGCATGAATAGGATTATTTTCAGACGAGATGTTCACATATCTGCACGATGCGATAAAATCTTTCGCAGACTTTCCAGCATCTCCAATTCATCATCTACAATAAGTAATTTTTTCATTGTCTCGATACTAATTAAATGTAAATAAAAACAAGTACCATTCCCAGGACTGCTAGAGCAGATGATTTCAGCATTATGAATTTCGCAAATAGTCTTTACTATATGCAATCCGATTCCCGTCCCCTTTTCTGATTTCTTGGTTGTGTAAAATCGGGAGAATATGTTTTTGCCTTACCTCATCATTCATTCCATGCCCGTTGTCATAAACCTGAATTTTTTGTATTTTATTTTTGTCGTTCCTGATTACTGTTATAACAATCTCACCATCAGATTCAATTGCATCTATGAATTATGAATGAGATTTATAAAAACCTGTTCCAGCTGAAGAGGATCTCCTGACATCGTGGCATCCGCAGTCTCAAATTTTTCCGAGATTCCAATTTTTAATTTTTGAGTTATCGGTTTAAAGATTCATTATGCTCTGACGAATTATTGTTAACAGATCAAATTCAACTGAAGTGGTAGAAGGTGACTTACTGTGTCTTAATATATTACGTGTTATTTGGGAAACATTTTCGATCTGATTTTGAATTGCTTCGAAATCTGTCTGATATTTTTTCAGTACCGGATTATTTGAAGCTTCCAAATTGAGATAGTCCGCCCTCGACATCATGATGCCGGCATAGTTATTAATCTCATGGGAAATCTGTGAAGTTAACTCTCCGATAGTCGCCAATTTGTCTGCGTGTCTTAACTGGTTAAAATGAAGTTCATCTATCTGGTTTCTTGAATTCCTGATCTCATCCATATCAAGTCCACCGAGCCCGTGCGCTACGGCCGGACCGCGATTCGTCCCCGATGTCCGGACGGGCGACGTGCCGATGACCTTCGGGTCGATGCGGGGGGCGCTCGAGGGGCGAGGGATCCGCCCGATCATCATCTTCCTCGAGGCACGGGACGACGTCCTCCATTCGCCGCTTCAGCGAGACGCGCCACCGGCATCCCCTGGCCGACGAGCGGGGGATCGCCGCGTCCATCGAGCTCGAGCGGGCAATGCTGGACTCCGTGCGGTCGCAGGCCGATGTGATCCTGGACACGAGCGACCTGGCGCTCCGGGAGCTGCGGGAGCGGATCTTCACCCGCCTCGGCGATGTCCGAGGGCTCGGACCGTCTCTCGATCCAGCTCATCAGCTTCGGGTTCAAGTACGGCGTGCCGCTTGAAGCGGACCTGGTGCTCGATGTCCGCTTCATGAAGAACCCGCACTACATCGAGGCCCTGCGGCCCCTCTCCGGCCTCACGCCCGAGGTGCGCGAGTACGTCCTCGGCCAGCCCATCGCGAGCGGGTTCCTCGCCCGGCTCAAGGAGCTCCTTGACCTGCTGGTGCCGGCCTACGTCGACGAGGGGAAGACCCGGCTCACGATCGCGATCGGGTGCACGGGCGGCTGGCACCGCTCGATCGTGATGAGCGAGGAGCTGGCGGACTGGCTCCGGGACCGGGACTTCGGACCCGTCTCGGTCTTCCACCGAGAGCTGGAGCGGTGAACCTCCGTCGCTGGCTGACGATCGGGATCGGGGTCAAGCGCTGGCTCCTGGTCGCCTTCTTCGGCCTGCTCGTCATGGCGATCGGGGTCGCGCACCTGATCCGCCAGGTCACCTCGTCCGCCGAGGGAGGCGGTCCGGTCATGACCGTGCTCGACGCGCTGACCCTGCAGTTCCTGCCCTACCAGCTGCGCGGGCTCATCGCCGGAGCCGTCGGTCTCGTGCTGTTCATCCTCGGCGCCTACCGGCTGGTGCGTGCCCTGGTGGACCCGTTCACGCTCTGGGGCCGCGACCAGCCCATGGTCGAGGTGATCTACCAGAAGCGCTTCCTCGCCCGCGGCCCGCGGGTGGTGGCCATCGGGGGTGGGACGGGCCTGTCAGCGCTCCTGCGGGGGGTCAAGGAGCACACCTCCAACCTGACCGCGGTCGTGACCGTGGCCGATGACGGGGGGTCGTCCGGCGTCCTGCGGGCCGAGCTGGGCATCCCGGCCGTGGGCGACATCCGGAATTGCGTGGTCGCGCTGGCCGACGCGGAGCCCGCCATGGGTCGCCTGCTCCAGTACCGGTTTCCGGGACCCCGGCCTGCCGAGCCGCCGGCGGATGCGGACCACGGCATGCCGCCCGCTCGCACGGCCGAGGCGCTCTCCGTCGGGCTGGGCGGACACGCCCTGGGCAACCTGCTCCTGGCCGCGCTCGTGGCCCTCGAGGACGGTGACTTCGAGGAGGGCGTCCGCGAGATGAACCGCGTGCTCGCGGTCCGCGGGCGGGTGCTCCCGGCGACCGGCACCGCCCTCAGCCTCCACGCGCGCCTCCGGGACGGCACGGAGGTCGAGGGGCAGAGCCGGATCGGCCGCAGCGGTGGCGTGGAGCGGGTGTGGGTGACGCCGCCGGACGTTCGGGCCTGTGCAGACGCCGTGGCGGCCATCGTGGAGGCGGACATGATCGTGATCGGGCCGGGGAGCCTGTACACGAGCATCCTCCCCGCGCTGCTGGTCCCGGGGATCCGGGAGGCGATCGACGACTCCGGGGCGCTGGTCGTGTTTGCGGGCAACGTGGCCACCCAGGCCGGCGAGACCGGCGGCTACGACCTGGCCGATCACCTTGAGGCGCTGCAGCGCCACGCGGCGGCACGCGTGCTGGATGTCGTCCTCGCCAACAGCCGGCTGAACGCCCGGCCACCGGAGGGCTGGCGCGGTGAGCCGGTCCGCCTCCGCTGGCCGCCGGTGGGCATGGAAGGCGCCGGCCCGCGGCTCGTGCTCGACGACCTCGTCGACCCCGACAACGCCCACCGCCATGACCCGGCCCGTCTCGCCTCCGCGATCATGGGCATCTGGGAGCGGGAGGGCGGCGGTCACCGGCGCCGGCCGGCCTCGACACGCGCCGTGCGCGCTTCCTGACGGGAGCCGATGGCCGGCTCAGACCGGGACCTCGTTGCGGCACTGCGGGCCGAGGTGGCAGCCGTCGACCCCGCTCGCGCCTGTGACCGGCAGGCCGAGATCGCGGGCTTGGGAGCCCGGGTGCACGCCCGGGAACCGGCCGTCGCCCGGCTCGTGATCCGACTCGGTGGACGGGCGCACGACGATGGCGGCGCCACCCGTCGGACCTTCGTGCTGCCCGAGACGGAGCTGGACTGGGCCACGTCGGCCGATCACTGCCGCCTCGCGTGGCTGCGGGGCCGGTTTCTCGCCCGCGGCTCGCTGAGCCTCGCCGCCGGCCGCGCGCACCTCGAGTTCACGGTTCCGGCGGGGGACGCGCCCCTGCTCGCCAGGCGCCTCGCCGATGTCGGCCTCCCGGCGTCGTGGCGCCTCCGACGTGGCCAGGGCGTGGTGACCTGGAAGAGCACGGAATCGATCACCGCGTTCCTGGGCCGGATCGGGGGGAGCGGCGCGCTCCTCGAGCTTGAGGCGCGGAGCGTGGCGCGGACCCTGCGCGGTGAGCTGAACCGGGTGCTCAACGCGGAGTCGGCGAACCTCCAGCGTTCGGTCGAGGCGGCTGGGCGCCAGCTGCTGGCGATCGACATGCTCGAGGGGGACGGGCGCCTGTCGACCCAGCCGAGCACGGTGCGCGCCGTGGCGGATGCGCGGCGAGAGACCCCAGAGGCATCCCTGTCCGACATCGCGGCGCGCCTGGACCTCCACCGGAGCACCGTCCAGCGGGCCCTGGACCGGCTCGAGCGTCTCGCGCTCCACGACGACGAAGGCATCGGGCTGCGCCACGGGGGGTCATCCGGCGCCGGGTACGGGGAGCCTCCCGGCCGGGGTCGTTCGTGCCGCGCGGCGGGTTCCGGGAGGCCGGTCGGCCGTCGGTAGGACGATTGCCCTCTGGCATCATGACGGCTATGAACCGACCGATCGTGATTGCCGCCAACTGGAAGATGAACACCACCCCCGCCGATGCCGGTGAGCTCGCGCGGACCATCGCCTCCCGGACCCGGGAGCCGGGCGTCACCCGGGTCATCTGCCCGCCGTCTGTCAGCCTGGCCACCGTCCGCGACGCGCTCGCCGGCGAGGACGTGGGGGTGGGGGCCCAGAACGTCCACCATGAGCTGGCCGGGGCCTACACCGGTGAGGTGTCCGTCCCGATGCTGACGGGGCTCGCCACCTGGGTCATCCTCGGCCACTCGGAACGACGGGCGTATTCCGGTGAGACCGACGCGCTCATCGGCAGCAAGCTGGACCGCGCCGTTGCCGGCGGCCTCCGGCCCATCCTGTGCGTGGGCGAGGTCCTGGAGGACCGCGAGGCCGGCCGCGAGTCGCAGGTTGTCGACGGCCAGCTCAGGGGCGCGCTCGAGGGCCGCGACCCGGTCGCGCTCGTTGCCGCCGGACTGGTCATCGCCTACGAGCCCGTGTGGGCCATCGGCACCGGCAAGAACGCCTTCGGTTCCGACGCCGCAGCGATGGCCGACGCGATCCGGGCGAGCCTGCGCGGTCTGGGCTGGGGCGATGGCGCCGAGGCGACGCCCGTCCTCTATGGCGGCTCCGTCACATCCGCCAACATCGGCGAGTTCCTCGCCGAGCCCGGCGTGGACGGGGCGCTCATCGGTGGCGCCTCGCTCAAGCCCGACGAGATGGCCGGCATCGCCGCCCGCGCCGGGATCACGGCGCGGGCGCGCGGCCTCGCTTCGTGAACCTGGGTTCCCGACCGCGCCCCATCGTCCTCGTCATCCTCGACGGGTTCGGGATCGGCCCGGACCCGTCGAAGGACGCGATCGCCGCCACCCCGATGCCGCGCTGGAGGGGGGCGCTCGCCCGCTGGCCTCACTCGGTCCTTGGCGCATCCGAGGGTGCCGTCGGTCTGCCCCTTGGCCAGATGGGCAACTCCGAGGTCGGCCACCTCAACCTGGGGGCCGGCAGGCCGGTCCTGCAGGACCTGCCACGGATCGACGCGGCGATCGCCGACGGCTCCTTCGCGACACGGCCGGCGCTGGTCGCAGCATGCGAGCGGGCGACGCAGACCGGGCGCTTGCACGCGGTGGGTCTCATCGGTCCGGGCGGCGTGCACGCCAATGACCGGCACCTGATTGCCCTCGTCGAGCTGGCGGCCCGGATGGGGGTGCCGTCGGTCCGGATCCACGCGCTGCTGGACGGCCGGGACACCCCGCCGAGCTCCGCGCTCGGGTTCATGGGCGACCTCGAGACGCGGCTGGCGGCGGCCCACCCGGACGCGCGGATCGCCTCGGTCGGCGGCCGCTACTACGCGATGGACCGGGACCGGCGCTGGGAGCGGACGCAGCGCGGCTACGACGCGATCATCCATGCGGAAGGGCGGCACGCCGCGTCCGCGACGGGCGCGATCGAGGCGGCCTACGCTCGCGGCGAGACCGACGAGTTCGCGGATCCCGCGATCGTGGATGGCGCCGACGGTGCCCTCCGCGACGGCGACCCCATCGTCCACGTCAACTTCCGGGCGGACCGGGCGCGCCAGCTCACGCACGCCCTGGCCGATGCCGAGTTCGCTGACTTCGACCGCGCCTCGCCCGCCGGACGGCCGGCTCCACGGGACCTGCTCGTGGTGACGATGACGGAGTACGAGTCGGACCTCCCGGTCCGGGTCGCCTTCGGGCCCGAGGAGGCTCGCTCGCTCGCCCAGGCCTTCAGCGAGGCGGGCTGGAGGCAGCTCCACGTCGCCGAGACGGAGAAGTACGCCCACGTGACCTACTTCTTCAACGGCGGGGTCGAGGCGGCCTGGCCCGGGGAGGACCGCCGGCTGGTCCCGTCGCCCAAGGTGGCCACCTACGACCTGCAGCCCGAGATGAGCGCCGCCGGCGTTGCCGACGAGCTCGTGGCGGCGATCGGGAGCAGCCGGTACGACTTCATCGTCTGCAACTTCGCCAACCCCGATATGGTCGGTCACACGGGCGTGTGGGACGCCACCGTGGCGGCGCTCGGAGTCATCGACGATTGCCTCGGCCGGGTGTTCGACGCAGTCGGGGCCGTCGATGCCGCCGATCCCGCGGGGCCGGGTGCGGCGCTCCTCGTCACCGCCGACCATGGCAATGCGGACGACATGATCGACGATGACGGCCGGCCGGTGACCAAGCACTCGCTCAACCCGGTGCCCCTGCTCGGGATGGGTCGCGCCCTCGATGGCCGACGGCTCGAAGACGGCGTGCTGGCCGACGTCGCGCCGACGATCCTCGAGCTCGCGGGCCTGCCGCGATGGGAGGAGATGACCGGTCGGTCCCTGCTGGAGCCGCCTGCGCGGCCCGGGAGCCCGGCATGAGTCCCGCTGGAACGAGGCCGGGGCGGCCTCGTCTGCTACCATCCGCCTCCGTCACCCATCGGAGGTTGCTGCACCCGTGAACCCGATCCTGGCCATCGGACAGATCCTGCTGAGCATCGCGCTGATCGCCTCCATCCTGCTGCAGGCGCGCGGCACCGGCCTGTCCGGCACCTTCGGCGGAGACTCGGGCGTGTACCGCAGCCGCCGCGGCGTGGAGCGCCGGCTGTGGCAGTTCACGATCCTGCTGCTCGTGCTGTTCACCATCTTCGCGCTGGTCTCGTTCATCTACGTCCGCTGAGCGCGGCCCTGTTCCGGCCGCACCCGCGGAGCCCGAGCCCGTGAACCGCCGTGATCGCGCGATCGCGGCCGCCCTCGTGATGGTGCTGGCCGTTCTCGGCGCGGTGATCGCGACGCCTCGCCAGCAGGCGGGACCCGGTTCCGGCGGGCAGCCCGCGGCGACCCCCGACCTGACGGTGCCTCCGCCCATCATCCTGCGCGAAGGCGTCGTCGGCGTGCCGACGTCGATCACGCCGGTGACCATGCGCAGCCGGGCCGACCGGGTGCTGGTCGGGCTCGTCTTCAGTGGGCTCGTGCGACTTGGTCCCGGCAGCACGTACCAGCCGGACCTCGCCGAGTCATGGACCACCGACGACACCGGCCTTGCCTGGACCTTCACCATCCGGCGTGACGCCGTGTGGCAGGACGGCATCCCGGTCACCGCGGACGACGTGGTGTACACGGTCGGCGCGCTCCAGAGCCCCGACGCAGCCGGGGCCGCCGCCGGCGCGTGGGCCGACGTGACCGTCGAGGCGCTGGACGAGCTGACGGTCCGCCTGACGCTGGGCACGCCGATCGCCGGGGTGCTGGCGCTTGCCGCCCAACCCCTGCTCCCGTCCCACCTGCTCGCCGACCTCCCGTATGCGGACCTGGCCACCAGCGATTTCGCGCAGCTCCCGCTGGGCAGCGGGCCCTTCGCGCTCCTGGAGGTGGACGAGAAGGGCGCGACGCTCGTCCCGGCGTCCGGGGTGCTGCCACCCGAGTCCGAGGAGCCGCTGGGCAGCGGGCCCGTGGCCCCCTCGGGAGATTCGCTGGCCACGCCGCTGCCCCATCCCAGTGCTGGACTGCCCCGTCCCTATCTCGACGAGCTGCGAATTCGCTTCTACCCGGACGAGGCTGCACTGGCGGATGCGATCGAGGCGCACGCCGTCGACGTCGCCTCCGGTCTGTCGGCCGCCACCCTGGCAGGCGTGGCGGCCGACGCGAGCCTGGAGCGGCTGGTCTATCCGAAGACGACGCTCACGGCGGTGCTGCTCAATCTGCGGCCGACTCACGAAGAGCTCCGGGACGACGCGGTCCGGCGCGCACTCCTCGGGGTCATCGACCGTGACCAGCTCGTGGCGGGCGTGCTCGGGGGCAATGCCACCCGGGCCGACGCCCTGATCCCCCCGACTTCGGGCATGTTCGACGCCACGGCGGCCGGGACCGTCGCCTTCGACCCGAAGGCCGCGGGCAAGGTCCTCGAGAAGGCGGGCTGGACGAAGAAGGGCGGCCAGTGGGTCGCGCCCGGGGGGAACGCTCCCTATGAGCTCGAGGTCGTCAGCGTCCCGTCATCCGCCAACCCGCGCCTTGCCGCGGTCGCGGACAGCGTTCGTAGCGCCTGGAGCGAGTTCGGGTTCAACACGACGGCAGTGACGCTGCCGGCCGCGGACCTGGCGACGCGCCTTCGAGCAGGATCCTTCACGGCGGCCGTCGTGGATATCGCAGAGGGCCTGGAGCCCGATCTCTACCCGTTGCTCGCCACATCACAGGTGCAGTCGACGGGATCCAACCTCGCCGGCTACCAGGATCCCACCCTGGATCCGCTCCTGGAAGCGGCACGCGCCCCAGGGACGCAGGAGGAACGGGTCACGGCGTGGAAGGCCCTGCTTGCCGGGCTGGCCACCCGGGAGCCCATCCTGCCGCTCGCCTGGATTGACGAGATCATGCTCGCCCGGGGCCTGGAGGGCGTGACGCCGCGGCTCATCGTGGACACCGGCGACCGGTATTGGGATGTGCTAGCATGGCGCCTCGCTGCAGACCGGTGAGCCCTCGGGCGCCCCGGTTCGCGGTCGGGCCGAGGTGGCGGAATGGTAGACGCGCTGGTTTCAGGTACCAGTGGCTGCAAGGTCGTGTGGGTTCGACTCCCTCCCTCGGTACCACCCCTCCCGTGGGGGATCGCGACGGCGAAGGTGCACCAGCCCAGGTGGCGGAATTGGTATACGCGTACGTTTGAGGGGCGTATGAGGCAACTCATCCGGGTTCAAGTCCCGGCCTGGGCACCACCACGCTGACCGCGGCCGCGTTGGCCGCCGTTGGCGGTCCGGATCGCCGCCGTCCGCGTCCGTACCATGTCCAGGGCGGTTAGCTCAGTTGGTCAGAGCGCCTCGCTTACACCGAGGATGTCGGGGGTTCGAGTCCCTCACCGCCCACCATTCCCGGGCGTCCCTGCGTCGGGCGCGACCGAGATCCGTCCCCACCGCCGCCGCGACGTGCCCTGCACTCGGGGCACGCTATGCTGATGCCCAAGGACATCGTGCGTCCGTCATCCAGGAGGCCGCAGGTGGATCTCACACTCATCGTCATCGCTGGCGATCGTCGTCGTCATCGTCGTCGTGGCGATCGGGATCTACAACGGTCTCGTCCAGCAGCCGCCTCCGCGTCGACGAGGCGCTCGGCCCAGATCGAGGTCCAGCTGAAGCGCCGGCACGACCTCATCCCGAACCTCGTGCAGCGCCGTCAAGGGCTACATGGGCTTCGAGCAGAACGTGCTCACGCGACGTCACCGAGGCGCGCGCCACCGCCGTCGCCGCCGGCGCACAGGGCCCGGCCCAGCAGGCCGCGGCCGAGAACATGCTGACCGGTACGCCTGCGCTCGCTGTTCGCCGTCGTCGAGAACTACCCGGAGCTCAAGGCGAACCAGAACGTGCTCGAGCTCCAGGAGCAGCTGACCACGACCGAGAACCAGATCTCGTTCTCGCGCCAGCACTACAACGCCACCGTCCTCGACTACAACACCGCCATCGCGACGATCCCGAACGTGCTCATCGCCGGCCCGCTCGGCTTCACGCAGCGCGAGTTCTTCGACGCCGAGCCCGCAGCGCGACCAAGTCCCGACCGTCGACCTGGTTCACGCCTCAGCTGAGCTGACCCGACGTCGACCGTCCGGCGCATCGCGCCCTCCGGACCCGACCGCGATGACGCAGCGATCCACCTTCTACGGCCAGATCGCGGCCAGCAATCGCCGGAACAACGTCGGTCCTGGTCGCTGCTGCTCGTCGTCGCGCCTGCTCGGTGCTGCTCGGCTTCGTCATCGGCTGTGGGCTCGACCGGTGACCCCGCGCGGCGGGCTGCCGTCGACCGGGGCATCGCCATCGTCGTCGGGACTCCTCGCCTCGGCGCTCTCGTACTTCGCGCGGCGACGCGCTCGTCCTCGCCGCGTCGCGGCGCGCGCGAGGTCGACCGGACGGACGCGCCCCAGCTCATCAACGTCGTGCGCGAGCTGCGCCATCGCCGCGAGCATGCCGATGCCCCGGGTCTACCTCATCGACGACACCGCCCCGAACGCCTTCGCGACCGGCCGGGACCCGAAGCACGCCTCGTGGCGATCACGACCGGCCTCCTCGAGAAGCTCGATCGCGAGGAGCTCCAGGGGGTCATCGCCCACGAGCTGTCGCACGTCCGCAACTACGACATCCGGTTCTCGCTGATGGTCGGCGTGCTCGTCGGGTCGCATCGCGCTCCTCGCCGACTTCTTCCTGCGCTTCACGTTCTGGGGCGGCGCAGCGGCGGCGCGGTCGCGCCGAGCGACGGCGGCGGGGGCGGCCTGCAGGTGATCGTGTTCGTCGTCGCGATCGTCCTCGCCATCCTCGCCCCGATCGCTCGCGCGGCTCGTCCAGCTCGCCGTCAGCCGGCAGCGCGAGTACCTCGCGGACGCCTCGGGCGTCGAGCTGACGCGCAACCCGTCGGCCTGGAGCGGGCGCTCGCGAAGATCGCCGTCGGACCGTGAGCCCCTCGAGGTCGCCAACCGCGCGACCCAGCACCTGTACGTCGTCAATCCGATCAAGAAGCTCGACGAGACGTCCGAGCGGGGCCTGTTCTCGACCCACCCGCCGATCGTCGAGCGGATCAACCGCCTGCGGCAGCTCACCGGCCAGCCTCCTGTGCCGGACGCCCGCCTGGTCCTCGACCCGTCCGCGCAGGCCGCCTACGTCCGCACCGGAGCGGCCGGGCAACGCTGAAACACTGGCCGCGGCCGGTTGCTGCCCCTTCGAGTCCCGTGGTATTCTCCGGCGCGCCGACGGGCTCCCGCGGGGGTCCGCGACCGGGCCGAGATAGCTCAGTTGGTAGAGCACGCGACTGAAAATCGCGGTGTCGCCAGTTCGAATCTGGCTCTCGGCACCATCACCTCGGTCGGCGCATCGAGCGGAAGTGGCTCAGTTGGTAGAGCATCACCTTGCCAAGGTGAGGGTCGCGGGTTCGAGTCCCGTCTTCCGCTCCATTCCCCCCTGGATCCTCGACATAGCCCGGCACCGCTGCCCCTTCGTCTAGTGGTAGGACAGCGGACTTTGGATCCGTTAGCCGAGGTTCGAATCCTCGAGGGGCAGCCAAACTGAATCCAGTCGACCGGCGAATGACCGGTCCCACGGGGCGACGTGGTGAAGTGGCTTAACACGGAGGTCTGCAAAACCTCTATTCATCGGTTCGAATCCGATCGTCGCCTCCACCATCCTGAGCACGAAACGGGCCCTCCGGGGCCCGTTCTGCCTGTCCGACGGGGGACGGCCCCCCGGTCGCGTTCGCCCCAGACCTTGCGATCCCACCCGAGAGGATTCTCCGCGAGTCAGCGGGGGCACCGATCGTCGTACCATGCGCGGTGCCCGCGACGATCCATCGCCGAGGTGGCGGAACCGGCAGACGCGGCGGTCTTAAACACCGCTGGGGGCAACCCCATCCGGGTTCAAATCCCGGCCTCGGCACCAGGCTCGTCAGCAGGCAGACCGGCCTCGCTCCACGTGGCGCCGGCTGATCTCAGCCATCGGGCGGGTGCCAGCGGATGGCGGACCCGTCAGCGACGGCCGAAGAGGCCCCGCTTCTCCTTCCGCGACGCGAACGCGTCGGCAGAGGGCGGGGACGACATCGCATTTCCGAACACGGCCAGCGCGAGCGCGCGGAGCTTGTCCGCGGGCGGCGACTTCGGCGCACTGAGAACGACGGGGTTGCCCTCGTTGACGGCCTTGAGGTACGCGATGGGGTCGTACGGGAGCTCGGCCGAGATCCCGCTGCCCAGGGCGGCCTCGATATCGCTCCGCTTGAGGAGGTCGCGGGCGAACGCATTGTTGAGGACGAACACGGTCCGTCCGGCGAGCGCCCCGGTGTCGGCGAGCTGCTCCAGCAGGATGTGGACGGAGTTGAGGGCCGGGATCTCGGGAAGGACCGGGACGACCACCGTCTCGGATTGCGAGAAGATCGCGGCGAGCCGGTTGTCCAGCGCAGTGCCGGCGTCGAGGACGACGATCTCGTAGGCCTCAGCGGCCCGCGCCAGCACGAGCTCGATGTGCTCAGCGGTGATCAGCCCGGCGAACGACGGCGAGGGCGGCGACGCGAGGATGTTGAGGCCGCTCGCGTGATGGATGACGTAGGTCCGGAAGAGGTCCGTCTCGTGCAGGGCCGCCTCATCACGCGACAGCTCGAGCAGGGTCTGTCTTGGCTGCAGGTTGAGATGCGAGGCCACCTGGCCGAACGCGAGGTCGAGGTCGATCAGGAGCACCTGGCCGGGACGCGATGCCGCCGCGACGATCGCCAGGTTGGTGGCCACGGTCGTCGTTCCGACACCGCCCTTGGGGCTGAACACCGAGATCAGGTGGTGACGCCCCGTGGTCCCGATCGAACGCCCCGGACCCCCGGATGTTGCGCTCTGCGAGTGGAGCGCCAGCGCATCCACTCGGGCGAGGAGCTCCTGGTCGTTGAACGGCCTGGCGATCACCTCATCGGCGCCCATCTCGAGGAGCAGGATGGTTTCCTCGAGGCTGGCGCTGTGCGCCACGGCGAGCACCGGCAGAGCGGCGGTGACCGCGGACGCCCGCAGCATCGTGACCAGGTCACGCACCGTCGCGGGCTGCGGGACCGTGTCGATCATCAGCAGGCTGTACCCGGCGGCCGCGGATACGGCCTCGTCGGGTCGCGTGACCACGGTCACGCCATGACCCTGCTTGGTCAGGACGTTGACGAGCGGCTGGACAGCCGACCGGTCGGCCGCAAGCAGAAGGATCGAAAGCTGCACGCCTCTCCCCGGGAAGGTGCGCCACATGGGCAGTGGTGACGGCGGAAGGATACGGCACCCGCGCGATGCCCGCCTGCCGGATTCCGGAGGACGAAGGAGCGCGCGGGGTCGACCCGTGGCCAGCTGGAGGGTCCGCCTCAGGCTGCGTGCTATGCTCCCGGGGTCCTTTCGGTCCCGTACCGGCATGCCGTCAGCGGGGCAGATCCCATTGGAAGGAGTAGAGCAGGCCGTGCGCCGCTATGAACTCATGCTCGTGCTGAAGCCGGACGCGCCGGATGAACGAGCCGCCGCGGTCATCGACCGCACCACCCGCTACGTCGTCGCCTCGGGCGGCCAGATCGTGAAGGTGGCCCCCTGGGGCCGCCGTCGGCTGGCCTATTCGATCGACCGGTACCGCGAGGGCTCGTACCACATCGTGGTCTTCGAATCCCCGGCCGAGGCGATCGCCGAGATGGAACGCAGCCTCCAGATCACCGAGGACGTGCTGCGGTACCTCGTGACCCGGACCGTCAGGCCTGTCAAGGTCCGGCGTGACGCGTCTGCGAGCGGTGACACCGACGACTCCGACAACGACGATGACTCCGACATCCCGTCCTCCGAGGACGACGACGCCGACGAGGATTCGGACGAGCGGATCGACGAATCCGAGAGCGAGGCCGCACCCGCGGCCATCGACTGAGCGAGGAGAGCCAGCAATGGCGTTCGCGAAGGTCATGATCATCGGCAACCTCGGGCGCGACCCCGAGATGCGCTACACGCCCAACGGGCGACCGGTGACGGAGTTCTCCGTCGCGGTCAGCCACCGGAGCCGGGACGCGCAGACCGGCGAGTGGCAGGACGACCAGACCGACTGGTACCGCGTCACCGTCTGGGGGGACCGTGCCGAGCGCACCGCCGAGCAGTTCCGCAAGGGCAACAAGGTCTTTGTCGAGGGCCGCTTCCGAACGCGTGAGTTCGAGGGCCGCGACGGCCAGAAGCGGGTCTCACTCGAGATCACGGCCGACAACGTCATCAGCCTCGATGCGCGGGTTCGCGACGAGGAGGGGGGCTCATTCGCCTCTCCCGCGGGTGGCTTCGGCGCCGGGGCTGCTGGCAGTGCCGGCGGCGGCAGCGCAGGCGGCGGTGAGGCTGTCCGGCCGACCCGCCCGTCCGCACCGCCGCGCGACGACGACCTCGACGACCTTCCGTTCTGACGAGTGTTCCGCGGCCTGACGGCCGCCCCGGCGGGCAGTCCGCCACCACAGCCAGGAGACACCCATGCCGCCCCGCACGAAGAAGCGCGACGATTACTACCGGGATCGTCGCCGCCGGAAGGTCTGCTCCTTCTGCGCCGACAAGACGGTCGCGATCGACTACAAGGAGGTCAACCGCCTCCGCCGCTACCTGTCCGAGCGTGCCAAGATCGAGCCTCGCCGCAAGACCGGCACCTGCGCCGCGCACCAGCGCGAGCTCTCGGTCGCGCTCAAGCGGGCACGGCACGTGGCCCTGCTCCCGTACGCCCCCCAGCACCTGCGCCCCTAGCCCCGTGACCGAGCGCGGCGGGGGCGGCAGGGGAGCGGAGGCAGCTCCGCCGGCCCCGCGGTGATCGCCGGGCTCGTCCTGCTCGTCGGCGGCGTCGCGGCCGGGGCCTTCGGGTCCCTCCTGGGCCTCGGCGGCGGGATCCTGATCGTGCCGTTGCTGACCCTCGGCTTCGGTCTTCCGCTGCGCGAGGCGGTGGCCGTCTCGCTCGTGTCCGTGATCGTGACCTCGAGCGCCTCCGCGGCCGTCTATCTCCAGCGGCACGTCGCCAACCTGCGGCTGGGGATGACGCTCGAGCTGTTCTCCGCTGCCGGCGCGCTGGTGGGGGGCCTGATCGCGTTCATGATCGCCGACCGGGTGCTGGCGGGGTTGTTCGCCGCGCTCATCGCGTGGGTGGCGGTCTCCATGATCCGGCACAGGGATCCGCCGCGCATCGCGGCCTCGGTGTCCAGGGACATGGACGGGGGGTTGGCGTTGCGCGGGGAGGGGCTCTGGCTGCGGGAGCCCGTCGAACCCGCGCTGGCGACCGCCGCCGCCCCACCGGCACGTGCCGCAGGCGGTTCGTTCGCGGTCCGGATCTCCGGCCCCGACTACCGCATCCGCAACCTGCCGATGGGCATGGTCGGGTCCGTGTTCGCGGGGCTCAACTCCGCGCTGCTCGGCGTGGGCGGAGGGATCGTCAAGGTGCCGGTGATGCACTTCCTGATGGGCGTTCCGCTGCGGATCTCGACGGCGACCAGCAACCTGATGATGGGCATCACGGCGACGTCGTCCGCGGTGATCTACCTGCTGCGGGACCAGATCGACCCGTTCGTCGCGGGCCCGGTGGCCCTCGGCGTCTTTGTCGGCGCCTCGATGGGATCGAGGCTGGCCCACCGCGTGGACCTCCGGTTCCTGCGCTGGCTGTTTGTCGTGGTCCTCGTGTACACGGCCGTCCAGATGAGCCTGCGGGCGCTGGGCCTGTGAGCGTGGAGACGGTCGCCCGGGGCCGGGACGGTGCCGCGGACGAACTCGAGGCAGCGATCGGGCGCCTGCTCGTCGCCGGCACCTGGCTCGCCATGGCCCTCATCCTCATCGGCGTCCTGCTGATGCTGGCCGGCGGCATCGATCCGCTCACCCGCTCCGGGATCCCATCCTTCGACCTGTCACGCATCCCGGCGGACCTGGTCGCTCTCCGGCCCGGCGGCTTCCTGTGGGCGGGGATTGCCCTCATCGTGACCCTGCCCGTGGGGCGAGTCGCCGTCGCCGGGCTCGGGTTCCTGGCCGCCCGTGACGGCCGGCTCACCCTGGTCTCGGTCCTCGTGATCCTGGTCGTGGTGGTCTCGATCGCCGCGGCGCTTGGCCTGGAGGGCTGACATGGACCTGGTCGTCCTGGGGATCGCGTTCGTGGTGATCCTCGCCGGGGCGGAGCTGTTCACCAACGGCATCGAGTGGTTCGGGCGGAAGCTCAACCTGGCGCAGGGGGCCGTGGGCTCGGTGCTCGCGGCCGTCGGGACGGCGCTGCCCGAGACGATGATCCCGCTGATCGCCATCGGGTTCGGGGGTGGGCGCGAAACGACCCACGCGGTGGGCGTCGGTGCCATCCTGGGCGCTCCGTTCATGCTGTCCACGCTGGCCATGTTCGTGACCGGCCTGGGCGTCATCGCGTTCCGCCGACGGCGGCCGACCGGAACCCGGATGGTGGTCGACACCACCGTCCTCGTCCACGACATCCGCTTCTTCCTGTTCGCCTACGCGCTGGCGATCGCGACCGCGTTCCTGCCTCCCGACCTGGACGTGGTGCGTATCGCGGTGGCCGTGGTCCTGATCGGAACCTACGTGATCTACGTGAAAGGCCATCTCGATGCCGAGGCTGACGATCATGAGGACGAGCTGGAGCCGCTGCGCTTCAGGCGCATCGACCAGGCCGGCCACAGGATCGATTCTCGGTCCCCCCGGCTCCGGGTCGTCAGCGTCCAGGTGCTGTTCGCCCTCGGCTGCATCATCGGCGGGGCGTACCTGTTCGTGGGTGCGGTTGAGAGCGTGTCCCGGGCGCTCGGGGTCAGCGAGCTGCTACTGGCGCTGGTGATCGCCCCGATCGCCACCGAGCTGCCCGAGAAGTTCAACTCCCTGATCTGGGTCCGCCAGGGCAAGGACACGCTCGCGATGGGCAACATCACGGGTGCGATGGTCTTCCAGTCGGCCATCCCGACGGTCGTGGCGCTCGTGCTGGCGGGACCGGCCTGGCACGTCAACGAGGACTCGCTGGTCGCCTTCCTGTCGGCCGGGATCGCGTTCCTCGCGGTGGCCGCCGTGTTCGGGCCGATGTGGCGCCGGAACCGGCTGGACGGCCGGTCGCTCCTTGTCGGCGGCGCGCTCTACGTGGCGTACCTCGCCCTCGTCGGCCTGGCGATCGCGGGCGTCCTCCCGGCCGGCTGACACCGGTCACGGGCGCTCTCGGCCCGGGCTGGATGCCGCGGGCCCGGTGCTAGACTGGCCTCGTCACGAGGCACCCCGCGGCCGTGTGCCGCACGCGACCTGGAGCCGATCCATGCTCACCCACCAGCCCTCAGACGCCGCGGCCGAGGCTGCTCCCGCCGAGCGCCGACCCGTCGAAGACCTGATCGCCTACTTCGAGGGCGAGTACGTGCCGCTCCGGGACGCGAAGGTCAGCATCATGACCCATGCCTTCATGTACGGGACGGCGACCTTCGAGGGTATCCGCGGCTACTGGAACCCGGTCCAGGAGACGCTGTACGTCCTGTTCGTGCGTGAGCACCTCGCCCGGATCCGCAACAGCGCCAAGATGCTCCTGATGGACAACGTCCCGTCCGTTGATGAGCTCGAGGAGATCGTGCTGGAGACCGTGCGCCGGAACCAGTTCCGCGAGGACGTCTACGTCCGGCCGTCGTTCTACAAGAGCACCCTCGCGATCGGAGTCCGGCTCCATCATCTCGATCACCAGCTGTACGTGATCACCTCGCCGTTCGGGAACTACATCGACATCGAGAAGGGCGTGCGGGTCATGACCAGCACCTGGCGCCGCAACGCGGACGAAGCGCTGCCGGCGCGCGGGAAGATCGTCGGTGGCTACGTCAACATGGCGTTCCAGAAGTCCGAGGCGGAGCTCAACGGCTTCGATGAGGCCCTCGTCATGACCCCGGACGGACACGCATCCGAGGCGTCGGCAGCCAACCTGTTCATGGTCCGCGACGGCGTCATGATCACGCCGCCGGTGTCGGACGACATCCTCGAAGGCGTGACCCGCAAGGCCGTCCTCACGCTGGCCGCGGACCTGGGCATCCCCACCGAGGTCCGCTCCGTCGACCGCTCGGAGCTGTACGTGTGCGACGAGGTCTTCCTGTGCGGAACGGGGGTCCAGGTGAGTCCCGTGGTCGAGATCGATCACCGGGCGGTTGGCACCGGCGCCATCGGGCCGATCAGTCGCTCGATCTCGGAGCACTACTTCAAGGCCGTCCGAGGCAATGATCCCCGCTACTCGGGCTGGCTCACCCCCGTCCGGTAGCCGGGCACCGACCGCGCAGGCCGTCACTCGGCGCTCAGCCCACGGGATGGGCACGGACCCAGCCGGTGACGGCCTCGTCCCTGGCCGTCGGCCTAGCCGACCGCGTCGACCTGGTTGTCCGGCGCGTTGCGCCCGAGGGTGACGATGAAGTCCACGGTGACCGTCGGGTCGGTCACGGGGACGACCGTGGCCCCGTACACCTCCTCCAGGAACGCGACGGTCTCCAGCATGGTCGCCTCGGCGCCGTTGTAGACCCGGATCTCGCTCGTCGCGATCTGGGTCGCGATCCGCTTGTTCGGGGCCGAGGCATCCAGGCCGTTGTACGCGAGCCATTCGGCGTTGCCCGCCGACAGGCCGCGCCCGGATGCGTCCTGGACCCAGACCCGTGCCTCCTCTTCGCCGAGCCGGTCGCGCTGCGCGAGCAGGTCGGCGCTGATCGAGAACGCCTCCTTGACGGCTCGCCGGATGCGCGAGATGTTGGGCGTGATGATGTAGCCGCGTGACGAGTTCGCGAACTCGGTGGCGTAGACGTTGGGCGAGAACACGTACGAGCGGACGTTCTTGGTGTCGACCGCGTCGGCGAGCGAGAGCATCTTTGGCAGCTCGCCCACCGGGATGTCGGTCTTGACGCTCTTGCCGACGTCGTCGATGAGCCTGTCGAGGTTGGCGAGGATCGCCTGGACGCTCATCTGGTCCTTGAGCGAGATGAGCACCCGCTGCTGGCGCCGGCCGCGGTCGAAGTCCGTCGAGCGGTGCCGCGACCGTGCGTAGCGCAGGGCCTCGGCGCCGGTCATGTGCTGCGGGCCGGCGGGAATGTACAGCCGGGTCAGGAACCCGTCGCCCGACGGGTAGAGACTCTCGTACACGGGCATCTGGACGTTGACCTGGAGGCCGCCGAGGGTGTTGACCGCGTCCCGGAAGCCCCCGAAGTCCACCTTGACGTAGTAGCGGATGTCGAGGCCGTACAGCTCGCCCAGCAGCGACTTGAGGGCGTTGAACCCGCGCGAGGTGGAGGTCTTGCCCGGCCACAGGTCGGTCCGGTTTCGGTTCTGGTTGTACCAGCTGTTCACCTTGCCGCCGTACACCGAGCCCCACAGCGAGCGGGCGTTGGCCGGCACCGGCACGTCGACCATGTCGCGCGGGACCTGGAACATGGCGACCTGGTTGGTGATCGGGTCGATGGAGACCACGATGAGCGTGTCGGTGTTGAAGCTGGATCCGTCACCCTCGCGGGCGTCGACGCCCACGGCGAGGATGTTGAGCCGCTCCTTGCCGTCCCATGGCGGCAGGGTGGGCGCGAGACTGCCGGTCGCCGACGGAACCGGGGTGGGGATGGCATCGGTGGGCTCGGCGGGCGTCCCGCTCTCGCCCGGCACGGCCGTGGCCGACGCCTCGCCTGACGGGTCGGGGGTGGCTTCGCTGCCCGGCTGCTGCTCGCAGTCCGGTCCGGCCTCCTCGGTGAACACGCAGTTGACCAGCTCCATCCCCAGCAGGCCGTAGCGCGCCACCGCCACGTGGCCGATGCTCATCACGAAGATGACGCTCAGCAGTCCCGCGATCGAGATGGGGTGCACGGGCAGCCGGGCCCGGCCGAGACGCCCGCCGCCCGAGGCATCACCCGCGTTGAGGAACCGGACGACCTGCCACGCGTCCACCGCGGCGGCGATCCGGTAGACCATCGTGACGATGTTGCCGATGAAGATGGCGGTGAGCACCGCGGGGTCGGCCACGATCCCGAGCAGGGCTGCACGATCGCCGCGAAGGACGAGGCCCAGCACGAGCGCGGTGAGCAGGAGCGGCGCGGCGGCGAACCCCAGGGCGCGGGCCGGGGCACCCGCGTACGCGTGCCCAAGCCCGGGGAAGACAAGCGACAGGAAGGCCGCGCCGAAGGCGGAACGCGAGCGGGGATCCCGCTGGGGAGTCGACATCGGGCCGAATCATACGCGCAGGCGGGATTCGCGGAGATGGCGGGCCGCGGGTCGTCGCGAGCCGGGCCGCGATTGCCGATAGACTGGTGCCCCGCCGCGGCCGGCTGTGGCCCGTGCCGGATCTCCACCGAGGCCAGATGTTCCAATCCGTCAACGCCCGACCCGACTTCGTCGCGCAGGAGCACGCGCTGCTCCGGGAATGGGACGAGCGGCGGACCTTCGCCCGGCTGCGTGCGCAGAACGCCGGCAACGAGCGTTGGAGCTTCCTCGACGGGCCGATCACGGCCAACAACCCGATGGGGGTCCACCATGCGTGGGGGCGCGCCTACAAGGACCTCTACCAGCGCTACCACGCGATGCTCGGGCAGGACCAGCGCTACCAGAACGGGTTCGACTGCCAGGGGCTGTGGGTCGAGGTCAACGTCGAGCGGGATCTCGGGTTCACGTCGAAGCGGGATATCGAGGCGTATGGCATCGACCGCTTTGTCACCCTGTGCAAGCAGCGGGTCCTGACCTACGCCGCGCGCCAGACCGAGCAGTCCATCCGGCTGGGCATGTGGATGGACTGGAACGACCCGACCGAGCTCCGGCGCCTGCACGACCTCCTGGGGCAGGATCCGACGGCGGTGACGACGATCGAACGCCCGGATGGTCCGGTCACCGACACGGTCGAGATGCTCGTGGGCCGGCTCGGGATGCCCGAGACCGGCGGCTCCTACTTCACGTTCAGCAACGAGAACAACGACCTCATCTGGGGGTTCCTCGCCGAATGCCACCGCCGCGGCTGGCTGTACAAGGGCGCGGACACGATGCCGTGGTGCCCGCGCTGCGGGACCGGCCTGTCGCAGATGGAGATGAACGAGGGCTACTCGGACCGCGAGGATCCCGGCCTGACGATCCGCCTGCCGCTGGTGGACCGCCCCGGTGAGGCGCTGCTGGTCTGGACGACGACGCCCTGGACGCTGACCTCGAACGTGGCCGCGGCGGTGGGGCCGAACCAGCGCTACGTCAAGGTTCGCCAGGGCGACGACCGGTTCTGGCTGGGCAAGGGGCTGCTCAAGGTGGCGCTCCAGGGCCCGTTCACGGTCGAGGACGAGGTTGCCGGCTCCGAGCTGGTGGGCTGGCGCTACGCCGGCCCGTACGATGACCTGCCCGCGGTCGCGTCCGCGTTCGAGGCTCTCGGCTATGCGCACCGGGTCGTGAGCTGGGACGAGGTGGGCGAGGACGAGGGCACGGGCATCGTCCACATCGCGCCCGGCTGCGGCGCCGAAGACTACCAGCTGGGCAAGCAGCTCGGACTGCCCGTCATCGGGCCCATCGACGAGGACGGCAGGTATCTCCCGGGCTTCGATTGGCTCAGCGGTCTCGAGGCCCCCGCGGTTGCCGAGCGGATCGTGGACGACCTGGAGCAGCGCGGGTTCTTCTACCACCTCGAGGCCTACAGCCATCGCTACCCGCACTGCTGGCGGTGCGGGACGCCGCTGCTGTTCCGGCTGGTGGACGAGTGGTTCATCTCGATGGGCGAGGTCTACGACCAGCCCCGCGAGACGCTCACGAAAGAGCAGGTGGACCGGAGTCTCCGCTACCAGATCATGGAGGTCGTGGACCGGATCCGGTGGATCCCGGACTTCGGCCACGAGCGTGAGCTGGACTGGCTCCGCAACATGCACGACTGGATGATCAGCAAGAAGCGCTACTGGGGCCTGGCGCTGCCGATCTACGACTGCGCCGGGTGCGGCACCGTGGAGGTCATCGGCGGCCGCGAGGAGCTCCAGGCGAGGGCCGTGACCGGCTGGGAGGCGTTCGAGGGCCACACGCCACACCGGCCGTGGGTGGACGAGGTGAGGATCGCCTGCCCGTCGTGTGGCGAGCCCGTCGAGCGGATCAGGGACGTGGGCAACCCGTGGCTGGACGCAGGCATCGTGCCGTTCTCCACGATGCACTACCGCGAGGACCCGGACGCCTGGGCGGACTGGTTCCCGGCGGACTTCATCACCGAGAGCTTCCCGGGCCAGTTCCGCAACTGGTTCTACTCGATGCTCGCCATGTCCACCGTCCTGCGCCGCACGGAGCCGTTCCGGACGATCTTCGGCTACGCCCTGGTGTTCGGCGAGGATGGGCGCCCGATGCACAAGAGCTGGGGCAACGCCATCGAGTTCGACGAGGCGGCCGACCGGATGGGCGTCGACGTCATGCGCTGGATGTTCGCCAGGGCCCGGCCCGAGGACAACATCCTGTTCGGGTGGCACGCCGCGGACGAGGCTCGCCGGGAGCTGCTGGTCCTGTGGAACGTCTACTCGTTCTTCGTGACCTACGCGCGGCTCGCCGGCTGGACCCCGGACCGGGGGACTGGCCTGACGACCGAGTCGGCGGCCGGATGGCCGGTGCTCGACCGCTGGATCCTGTCGCGGTCTGCCGGCGTGGCGGCCGAGGTCGGCGCGCGCCTCGACGAGGTGGACGCGGTCGGGGCGACACGAGCCGTCAGCGCGTTCATCGACGATCTCTCGACGTGGTACCTGCGCCGGTCCCGGGACCGGATGCGGGCCGGCGCAGCGCCCGCGGAACGCGAGGCGGCGTTCGCCACGCTCCACGCCGCGCTGGTGAGCCTGTCGCGAACGATCGCCCCGATCCTGCCGTTCCTTGCCGAGACGCTGTACGGGAACCTCGTGGCGTCCGTCCTGCCGGACGAGCCGGACAGCGTGCACCTGACCCGCTGGCCTGCCGATGCCATGGCGCCCCACCGTGACGAGCCGCTGGAGCGGGCGATGGCCCTCCTGCGTGGCGCGGTCGACCTGGCGCGCACCCTCCGCGCGCAGGCCGGGCTCAAGGTCCGCCAGCCGCTGGCCACGGCCTGGCTCGCCGTGCCGGATCGGGGGCTCCCGCTCGGGGCGGACCTCCTGGCGCTGTTCGCCGACGAGCTCAACGTGAAGCGGGTGCAGGTCATCCCCGATGGGTCCGCGCTCGTGGAACGGAAGGTCAAGCCGCTCCTGCCCAGGATCGGCAAGCGGCTCGGGTCCGCGATACCCGCCGTCATGGCGGCCGCGCGCGAGGGGGCCGTGACGTTCCACGCGGACGGGTCCGTGACCCTCGCCGGGGTGACCCTGGCGCCCGACGAGGTCGAGATCCAGGCAACCCCGAGGCCGGGAACGTCGGTGGCCGACCGGGACGGGCTCGTGGTCGTGCTCGACACGGAGCTCACCCCCAGCCTCCGTGCCGAGGGTGATTCCCGCGAGCTCCAGCGCGCCATCCAGGACCTGCGCAAGGGGGCCGGCCTGGACCTGGACGACCGGATCATCCTGTGGCTCGAGGGTGCGGGGGCCGAGCTGGAGCCCCACCTGGGCACGGTGGCCGAGGAGACACTCGCCATTGACGTTCGCCGGGGTTCCCCGCCGGACGGGGTCCCGTCGGCGGAGGTCAACCTCGATCACGGGGCGCTTCGGATCGGGCTCCAGCGGGTCGAAGGGGCGAGCCGCTGATGACGGCCGGACCCGCACTGGGCGACGAGGTGGATGTCCTCGAGCACGACGTCGAGATCGTCGACGAGGACGAGGTCCCCGGGGACGACGCGGCGGTCCGGCAGGCGGCGTGGCGGGGCCCGTCAGCCGGGCGGTGGGTCGGCTTCGCCATCCTGGCGCTGGTGGTCGTCGTCATCGACCAGCTGAGCAAGGCGTGGGTCGCCGGGCAGCTGGCGCCGGGCGACGGCATGGTCGTGATCCCCGACCTGCTCAATGTCGTCTATGGCCAGAACTCGGGGATCCTGTTCGGGCTCCTGCCCCAGTCCGCGCCCGCGTTCGCGATCGTCTCCATGGGCGTGACCGCGCTGATCGTCGTGTATCACGCGAAGGCCGGTCGCGGGATCGTCACCACGGTCGCGCTCGGTCTCCTGCTCGGGGGGGCCATCGGCAACCTGCTCGACCGGCTCAATCACGGGCACGTGATCGACTGGGTCGACATGGGGATCGGCAGCCTCCGGTTCTGGACCTACAACGTGGCCGATGCCTGCATCACGACCTCGATCCTGCTGCTGATCGCGATGGCGGTGTTCCCGCGGATCGCGGACTGGGGCGCGGATGGCTGATCCGGACGATCCCGCCGTGTTGGGCGAGGACGAGGTCATCGATGCGGACGATGAGCTCGAGACCATGTTGGGGTTGGAGCCGCCCCCGCCGTCGGTGGCTCCCGGGCCGCGGCGGCTCACCGTTCCGGAGGGCGAGATCGTCCGCCGCGTCGATCGGTTCGTCGCCGACCGGACCGGCCTCTCCCGGTCGTACGTCCAGAAGCTCATCAGCGACGGGCGGCTGGTCGACGACACCGGCCGCCGGCTCCGCGCCAACTCGGAGGTCCGCGGCGGAGCGGTGGTGCTCGAGGTCCCGCCGCCCGAGACCCCGTACCACCTCGAGCCGGATCCCACGATCCCGGTCGAGGTCGCCTACGAGGATGACGACGTCCTGGTCGTGAACAAGCCCGCGGGCCTCGTCGTCCACCCGGCGCCGGGTCACTGGCGTGGGACGCTCGTGAACGCGCTGCTCGCCCGTGGCGACCACTACGGGGGGATCGCGGGGGTTGCCCGGCCCGGGATCGTCCACCGCCTGGACCGCGACACCTCGGGTCTCCTCATCGTGGCCCGCAACGACGCCGCCCAGGCGTCGGTCATGGCACAGCTGAAGGCGCGTCGGGTGCGCAAGACGTACCTGGCCCTCGCCCAGGGACCGGTGGCCGCAGCGGTCGGCCGGATCGAGGCGCCGATCGGACGCGACCCCAAGGACCGCAAGCGGATGGCGGTGGTCCCCGATGGTCGGCAGGCGACGACCGGTTACCGGGTCCGCGAGCGGTTCCGTGACTGGACGCTGCTCGAGCTCGACCTGGTCACCGGCCGCACCCACCAGATCCGGGTCCACCTCGCCGCGCTTGGCCATTCCGTGGCGGGCGACCCCGTGTACGGCACGGGCACGGCCCGTCGCGGCCCGGACGGCCTGGACCGGCTCTTCCTGCACGCCTGGCGCGTGGAGCTGGTCTCGCCGTCGTCGGGCAGGCTGATCCGGGTGGAGGCGCCGCTCCCGGACACGCTCGAGACGGTGCTCACGGGGCTGCGCGAGGCCGAGACGTCGGCCGGCCGCCGGCCGGCGGGAGGACACGAGTGACCGGACCGGAGGTGCTGCTCGGCGCGCCAGGCGCGCTGCTGGTCATCGTCAGCGGACCGTCCGGCGTGGGCAAGGACACGGTCATCGACGCGCTGCGCACGCGGCCGCGCGATCCGGACTACCACTACGTCGTGACCTGCACCACCCGCCGGCCGCGGAAGGGCGAGATCCCGGGTGTGTCGTACCAGTTCCTCACCCGGGCGCAGTTCCACGAGCTGCGCGATGCCGGCGAGCTGCTGGAGGCCAACGAGGTCCACGGGAACTGGTATGGAACCCCGCGACGGGAGGTTGCCGGGGCGCTCGCCGAGGGGCACGACGTCATCCTCAAGATCGACGTCCAGGGCGCCATGGTCGTCAAGCAGCGTGTCCCGGAGGCACTGCTCGTGTTCCTGGTCCCGCCGTCGCTCGAGGCGCTGTTCCAGCGGCTCCGATCGCGCGCCACCGAGACCGCCGACGAGCTCGAGATCCGCCAGCGCAATGCCGCGATCGAGCTCGCGAGACAGGGCGACTACGATCGCGTGGTCGTCAATGAGACCGGGCAGGTGGAACGGACCTCGGCCGAGATCGAGGCGATCATCGAGCAGGAGAAGCGTCGCAACGCCGAGCGGCAGATCCGCGTCGGCTGACGCCCGGCCCGGTCACGCGCCTATCGGGACGGCGCGAAGACCTCGATCTCGCGCCACGCGACCCACGACGGGCTGACAGCCGTCTCCACCCGCAGCATCCGGATCCCCGTGAGGGCCACCCGCGGCCGCCACTCGAGCGCGAGGGCGTCGGCGGTCGTGCCGCGGAACACCTCGAGCTCCTCCCAGCCGCCCCCCGTGGCCGGACCCCTTGCGAGCAGCCGGTGAATGGTGCGCCCCTCCGGGTACTGGGTGACCCGCAGCCTGACCATCGCGATCTCCCGTGCGCGCCCGAGGTCGATCTCGATCCACGCGGGCGGACCCGCCCCGCTGTTCCAGTTGGTGCCGGGATCGCCGTCGACCGCCATGCGCGGGCCCGCCTCAGGGAGCGCGCTGGAGGCGCGCACGTCGGCCCCCAGCGCGAGGTTCGCCGGCGGCAGCAGATCCGCGATCCCGCTGAGCTCCGCCGGGTCGGCGAGATAGCGGCTCACGAAGCCGGTCCAGGTCGACGCGTCATCCGCCGGGAGCACGCGATCGGGCCGGTCCTGCCAGCTCTGGAACAGCAGGTGGTCCGGTGGCCGGCCGGCGCCGTCGGCGGCCAGCGCGGTCAGCCGCTGGGCGAGGGTTCCGAACCACGCGCTGTCGTCGGGGTCCGACGGGTCGCCGAAGAAGATGACGCCCACGTCGGTCCCGCGGCGCCCGGCGTCGGCATCCAGGCGGTGGACCATCGACGGCCAGTCGGGTCGGCCGAAGTCCAGGTCGAGATGGACGAATGGCAGGCTGTGCCCGGCCCTCGCTCCGTAGGCGTCAAGCCACGCCAGCAGACGATCGGGGTCGAGATCCCGGGGCAGGGCCTCCGTGTCGCCCACGATCACGTCCGGGAACCGCTCGCGCATCACGGCCTCGAAGGCCAGCACCCCGTCCGCGATCCGGTCGAGCGACCAGCGGCAGGCCTCCGGCCCATCGTAGACGTGACCATAGAACCAGGGCTCATCCATGGCCACCAGGTCGATCCGCCCACCGGCCGCTGCGATCCGGTCCCCGATCCGGCGCGCCTCGTCCAGCCCGGGGAAGCCCTCCACGCCCTGGCCGCAGCCATCGGGCTCGAGTGGGCCCATCTCCACGGCGAGAGCGTGTCCGGTTTCGCGCAGCGAGCGGACCACCTCCGCGAGCTGGGCATCGGTGGCGGCGTAGGCGACCCATTCGCCGTACAGCTTGAACACCCCGATGCCGGCCGCCTTGCCCCAGTCCGCCCCGGCGCCGAACAAGGTCATGAAGTCTGGCGATCCAGTGAACTCCCGGCCCGGTCCCGTGGACAACGGGGGGAGGGGTGCAAGCCAGGTGAGTGGGCGGGCGGTCAGGTCCGGCGGCGCCGGCGGGGGACTTGCCGTGGCATCGGGCGCGGTGGTCGCGGGGGCGGGCGCCGACTGGCCGGCGGGAGTGACGGCCGGGGT
Organism: uncultured Chloroflexia bacterium; assembly: GCA_963716025.1. Classification (GTDB taxonomy): domain Bacteria; phylum Chloroflexota; class Limnocylindria; order Limnocylindrales; family CSP1-4; genus CAIXZV01. The sequence continues at coordinate 120,237 of CAVQSY010000008.1, read as the reverse complement.
CTCGATCGGATCGCCCGTTCGGATCACCGTTGCCGACGGGGTTGCCGGGGACGAGGAGCACGAGCCCATCAACAGCACCGCGGCGAACGCGGCCACCGCCGGGGCCGCACCCCGCCGGGGATCGCGGACCGGAGGCCTCGTCCCGCCTGGTCGTCCACCCATCACGTCCCTCGCATGGCTTGAGGAACGGCATTGTGCGCTTCCGGTCGCCTTCGGGTCAGACCGGCGGCTGCGACAATCGGTCCGTGCAGCTGTTCAGTGATGCGACCAGGCTCGTCGAGGTGGCCGTCGACGCCCCTGGCGGACCGGGACCGCGGACCTACACGTACCTCGTGCCGGGTGGCCTCGAGGACCTGGAGGCGGGCGAGGCAGTCCTCGTCCCGTTCGGGAAGGGCGGCCGCCAGGCGATCGGGATCGTGATCGTGGAGGGGACCGCTCCTCCGGCTGGGGAGCTGCGTCCCCTGGCGGCGCGCGTTCGGTCCGACGGCCCACTGCTGCCGCCGCTCGCGCTGGCATTCGCGTCGAGCCTCGCCGCCCGGTATCTCGCCCCGCTGGCCGTCGTGATCCGGGCGATGCTGCCGCCGGGGATGCTGGAGCGCCTGGAGCTGATGGCGGAGGTCACGCCCGCCGGCGAGACAGGGATGGGCGACGTGGAACCCGCCCTAACCCTCCAGGACCTGGACGTCCTCGATGAGCTGGCCGGCCGCGCACGACCGGTGCGCGACCTGGCCAGCCCCGAGGGCCGTGCCGCTCTCCTGCGGCGGCTCCGAGCCCTGGCCGACGAGGGGCTGGTCGAACTGACCTGGACCTTGCTGGGGGCGGCGGTTGGCCCGCGGTACGAGCGGCGCCTGTGGCTCACGGACGATGGCCGATCCGCGGCGTCGTCGCTCGCCGCGGGTGCCCGCCTGCCGGGGCGCCCGCTGGGTGCGCGGCAGCGGGAGGTGCTCGCCGAGCTGTCGGCGCTCGCCGGGCCCGACACGGCCGGTGTCGCCGGCCCGGATCCCGCCGGGCTCCCCGCGTCACCGTTCGTCGAGCGGTTCGGCTCATCGTCCATCGCCGGACTGGTCCGTCGTGGCCTCGTGCGGGCGGAGGTCCGCGAGCGACCCCGCCGCCCGCTCGCCGGACGCCCGGCCCCGACGCGCGGCGCACGTCCGACGGGATCGACGCTGACCGACGACCAGGCGGCAGCGCTGCGGCTCGTGATCAACGCCATCGCGGGCCGTGACCCGACCCCCATCCTCCTCGATGGAGTCACCGGCGGTGGCAAGACGGCGATCTACGTGGAGGCGATCGCCGCGTCGCTGGAGGCCGGCCGGCCCGCGATGCTGCTCGTCCCGGAGATCGCGCTGGCGACCCCCATCGTCGACCGCCTCAGGGCGGAGCTTCCGGCGAGGATCGCCGTGCTGCATTCGGCGCTGGGCGACGGCGAGCGCGCTGACGAGTGGCGCCGAATCCGGGCGGGTGACGCCGATCTCGTCGTCGGCACGCGGACCGCCCTCCTCGCCCCGCTCGCGGACGTTGGGCTGATCGTGGTCGACGAGGAGCACGATGCGGCCTACAAGAGCGACCGGACGCCACGGTTCCAGGCTCGGGACGGGGCCCTGGAGCTGGGACGGCTGGCAGGTGCCGCCGTGGTCCTCGGCTCGGCCACGCCCGCGGTCGAGACGATGGGTCACGCGCGTGCGGGCCGATACCGGCGAGCCATGCTGCCGGTGCGCGCGGCCGGTGCCGAACCCGTGGTATCGGCGATCGACCTCCGCGAGGAGCTGGCGGCTGGCAACCGGGGACTGCTCTCGGGCGCCCTGGCCGCGGCTCTGGCCGGGCTCGACACCGAGCACGGAGACCGGGCGATCCTCGTCCTGAACCGCCGCGGGACCGCGTCGGTGGTGCTGTGCCGGGACTGCGGGTATGTCCAGGCCTGCCCGGACTGTGATCGTCCGCTCGTCTACCACCAGGCCGGGATCACGCTGCGGTGCCACCACTGTGGCCGGGCATGGCCCATCGCGACCCGCTGCCCGCAGTGCGCCTCGCCGCGGATCCGGTACCTCGGCGGCGGCACCGAGCGCGTCGAGCGCGAGGTCCGGGAGCGCTTCCCGTCCCTCCGCGTGGCGCGGCTGGACCGGGACGTGGTCGAGCGGAAGGGAGCGGCGGACCGCATCCTCGACGCGTTCGCCGCCGGACGGACGGATGTCCTGGTCGGGACGAGTCTCGTCACCAAGGGCCTCGACATCGCCGAGGTCATCCTGGTCGGCGTGGTGTCGGCGGACGTTGCGCTGAACCTCCCGGACGAGCGAGCCTCCGAACGGACGTACCAGCTCCTGGCGCAGGCCGTGGGCCGGGCGGGGCGCGGCGACCGGCCGGGTCGTGCCCTGATCCAGACCTATCGTCCGGACCATCGGGCGATCCGTGCGGTCGTGGACGGCGATGCGACCGCCTTCTATGACGAGGAGCTCGCGCTGCGCGAGCGGTTCGGGTCGCCGCCGTACGGGCGACTCGTCAAGCTGACCGTCGGCATGCCGGACCGCGAGGCAGCGGAGCGCGAGGCGGTTGCGATGGCGGAGCGGCTGCGCACCCTGGCTCGGGAACACGGATCGGCCGTCCAGGTGGTGGGACCGGCGCCGGCGTACGTCGCCAGGCGCGGTGATCGCTGGCGCTTCCATGTCGTCCTGCGCGGGCTTGACCCCGTGGCCCTCCTGGATCCCGTGCCGGGGGCTCCATGGAGCATCGACGTGGACCCCGAATCGCTGCTCTAGGGACGCGCCGAGCTGCCCCGGGACTGCCGGCACGTGCCAAACCGGAGGCCACGCGCGACAATGGGGTCGTACCGGAACAAGGTGCGGACCATGCCGAAGGAGGCACACGATGACCGAGCAGACCCCGCCCCTCGCCGACGAGCCGATCCCCGACGAGGAGACAAGCGGCGACGGCGCCGGTGCCTCGGCCAAGGCCCGCGAGTTGCTCACCCAGCTCGAGTCGATCATCCAGCAGGTCCAGACGGTGGCCGCACCCGTCGCCCGCCAGGTCAGCGCCAAGGCAGCCGAGCTCGCCGCGCTGGCCGCCGTCAAGGCCGGGCCGGCCGCCCAGAAGGCCGCGGAGCTGACCACGGAGTACGGCCAGCGGTTCGCCGAGAAGGCCCAGACCGTGGCCGCGGACCTGCGGCATCACGATGACGCAGCAGTCACCGATGAGCCAGCCGAGGCGGCGCCGATCGAGCCGGATCCGGGTGACGAGTCGACGGCCGAGCCGAAGCTGGCCGACGATCCCGCCGAGGGGCCCGCCGACTGACCTCGCCGCGCCGGGCTCGCCCACGGGCTGGCGCGCGATGGCCAACCGCCCGACTGCCCCGGGGGTGCAGGGCGGCCGGTTGCGTATACTCGGCCGATCATGAGCGTCAAACCCATCGTGCTCCTGGGCGACCCCCGGCTCCGCCTGAAGGGCGAGACCGTGGACAGCTTCGGCAAGTCCCTTCACGAGCTCCTCGACGATCTGACGGACTCCATGCGCCACGCGCCCGGCGTGGGCCTCGCGGCGCCCCAGCTCGGCGAGGCGAAGCGCGCGTGCGTGATCGAGGTTGAGAGCCAGCTCTACGAGTTGGTGAATCCGCAGATCGTCCGGGCGCACGGCGACGACCGGGATCTCGAGGGCTGCCTGTCGATCCCGGGCTATGTCGCCTACGTGACCCGGCGTGAGAAGGTCTGGGTCGTGGCCCAGAATCGGCTCGGACGGAAGATCAAGGTCGCCGGCTCCGGGCTCCTTGGCCGGGCGCTCCAGCACGAGCTCGACCATCTCGATGGCAAGCTCTACATCGACTACCTCGACTCGATGGACGAGCTGATCGCCGTGAGTCACGGCGACGACGAGACCGACGGCGACGGGGACGGCGCCCCCGACGCGCGGATCCAGCGGGCAACGAGCGCCCTGGCGTGATGCCTCGGCCGGGCGAGGCCACCCGCGTCCGGACGATCTTCCTCGGCAGCGGGGCCTTCGGGGTCCCCGCGCTGCGCCGGCTCGGCGCACATCCCGACGTGGACCTCGTCGGCGTGGTCACGGCACCGCCGCGGCCCGCCGGGCGCCGGCAGATCCTCACGGAGACCCCAATCGGCAGCCGGGCGGCGGAGCTGGACCTGTCACCGGTGCTCACCCCGGAGCGCCTGCGGGCCCCGGAGGCCATCGCGTCGATCCTCGCCCTGGAGCCGGCGCTCGTCGTGCTCGCCGACTACGGGCAGATCGTGCCCCCGGCGCTGCTGGATCTGCCGCTCGGGGCGCTCAACCTGCACCCGTCGGCGCTGCCGAGGTGGCGCGGCGCCGCTCCGGTGCCGGCGACGATCGCGGCCGGAGACACCGCGACCGCCGTGACCCTGATGCGCATGGACGCGGGGCTGGACACCGGGCCGGTCGTCGACCGCGTGGAGGTGCCGCTCCGCGGCGACGAGCGGGCGCCCGATCTCGAGGCGCGGCTTGCCGAGGTGGCGGCCGAGCTCCTGGACGCTCGCCTCGGTCCCTGGATCCGCGGAGAGCTGGAGGCGCTCCCCCAACCTTCAGACGGTGTCACGCTCACGCGGCCGCTCCGCCGCGACGACGGCCGGCTCGATCCGTCACGCACGGCGGTCGAGCTCGAGCGGCTGATCCGCGCCTACCTGCCGTGGCCGGGGACGTTCCTCGACCTCGACGATGGCCGGCTCGTGGTCACCGGGGCGGCGGTGGCGCCGTCCGCACCCGGTGATGCTGCCGGCGCGATCGTGCGCCATGGGGAGCGGCCCGCGCTGGCCACCGGTGACGGCCGTCTCGTGCTCGAGCAGGTGACCCCGGCCGGGCGTCGCCCGATGAACGGCGAGGCCTGGCTCCGCGGCCGCCGGTACCCGGCCTGAGGCGAGTCCGGCGCCACGCGTGTCATCATCGGGGGCAATGACCGACGACACGCCCGCCATCACCCCGTTCTTCGGGCTGCGGCCGGCCCCCTCCGCCAGCCAGCCCCGTGATCCTCGCCCGGGGATCAGTGGCCTGGCGCCCGGCGTCCTGGCCGCGTGGTTCGCGGAGCGCGGACACCCGGCGTATCGCACGCGCCAGGTCCTCGATGCGGCATGGCGTGGCCGGCAGCAATCGTTCGACGAGATCCTCACCCTGCCCGCGTCCCTGCGCGCGGAGCTGGCCGCGGCGTTCCGGTTCGACACGGTCGAGGAGACCGAGATCCGCCTCACCGATGGCGTGCTGACCGAGAAGGCCGTCCACCGCCTTTCGGACGGGCTGCTCGTCGAGTCGGTGCTCATGCACTACCCGGCGCGCGACGGGTCGCGCGAGCGGCACACCCTGTGCATCAGCTCCCAGGCCGGCTGTGCCGTGGGCTGCCCGTTCTGCGCGACCGGCGAGCTGGGCATGGAGCGGGATCTCGAGACCGCCGAGATCGTGGACCAGGTGCGCCACGCCGCGCGCCGGCTGGCCGGCGACGGCCGGCACCTGACCAACGTGGTCTACATGGGCATGGGCGAGCCGCTGCTCAACCTGGACCGGGTGCTGGAGTCGATCGAGGCGCTCAACGACCGGAAGCGGTTCGGGCTCGGCGCGCGGCACATCACCGTCTCCACGTCGGGGGTGGTGCCCGGGATCCGCCGGCTCACCGCGCTCGGGCCGCAGTTCACGCTGGCCATCTCGATCCACGCGGCCCGCAACCCGCTGCGTGACGTGCTCGTCCCGCTCAACCGGCGCTGGCCGGTGGAGGAGGTCGTGGCCGCCGCCCGGGAGCATGCACAGGTCACCGGGCGTCGCGTGACCTACGAGGTGACGATGATCGACGGCATCAACGACACCGATCTCGACGCCGACGCGATGGCGGAGCGGCTGCGTGGCGAGCTCGCGCATGTCAACCTCATCCCGATGAACGCGGTGGCGCACACCCCCTGGACCGGCACGCCGATCCCGCGCGTGGAGCGGTTCGCCGAGCGCCTCCGGGCGGCCGGCATCGCGACCACGATCCGGTTCAACCGGGGTACCGAGATCGGGGCGGCGTGCGGGCAGCTCGCGGCCGAGCACGCCGACCAGCCCACCCCGATCGTCGTCCAGCGGCGGCGCGAGCGGCTGGTTGCCCAGAGTGCCGCGGCGCTGCGCGGCGAGCGATCCGCCGAGCCGGTTCCGGCCGGGGTGGGGGAGGGATGAGCGGCGTGGAGGGCCCGGTGCCGGGGATGGCCGGCAGCCGGCGTCCGTCGGGGGTGCTCGTGGCGGCCTCGATCCTGGACAGCGACCTCGGGTCCCTCGGCGACGAGATCCGGCGGGCGGAGGCCGCTGGGGCTGATCGGATCCATCTCGACGTCATGGACGGCCACTTCGTCCCCAACATCACCTTCGGATGGACGATGATCGCCGCGCTGCGGCGTACGACCGCGCTGCCGTTCGACGCGCACCTGATGATCAGCGAGCCGGGACGGTGGGTCGAGGAGTTCCTCGATGCGGGCTGCGATTCGATCACGTTTCACGTTGAGGTCGATACGCCTCAGGTCCGCCCGACGCTCGAGCGAATCCGCGAGGCGGGACGATCGGCGGGGCTGAGCGTGAAGCCGGGGACGCCGCTGTCGTCGCTGGATGCGTACCGGGAGCTTCTCGACATCGTGCTGGTCATGACCGTGGAGCCCGGGTTCGGCGGCCAGGCGTTCATGGCGGACGTGGCCGACGCCAAGCTCCTAGCCGCCCGCGCGTGGCTGGATCCGAACGGGGCCAGCGAGGTCCAGGTGGACGGCGGCGGCAGGTCCACGACGGCCGATGTCATCGGGCGAGGCGGGACCGACGTGATCGTGGCCGGCTCCGCGCTCTACCGGGCCGATGACATGGCGGCCGAGGTGGAGCGGATCCGATCCATCGCCGGCGCGGCGCGGGCCGCGACGCTCGGCCGGTAGCGGGCCGCCGTGCGCGCGCTCCTGCAGCGGGTCTCGCGAGCCGAGGTCAGGGTGGGGGAGCGAGTCACCGGGTCGATCGGCCATGGGCTGCTCGTGTTCGTGGGTGTCGGCCACGGCGACGACGAGGCAACCGCGGACTGGCTGGCGCGCCGGGTCTGCGAGCTGCGCATCTTCGAGGACGACGATGGCCGCACCAATCGGTCCCTGCTCGACGTCGACGGGGAGGCGCTGGTCGTCTCCCAGTTCACGCTCTACGCGGACACGCAGCGGGGGCGCCGGCCCGGGTTCACGGATGCGGCCACGCCGGCCCTGGCCAAGGTCCTGTGGCTGAGGGTTGCCGCGTCCATGGAGGTCGAGGGCGTGCGGCGCATCGAGCTCGGCGAGTTCGGCGCGGAGATGGACGTCGAGCTGGTCAACGACGGCCCGTTCACGATCTGGCTCGACACCGCGGACCGCGGCGGAGCGCAGTAGCCCGGACGCATGCCGCCGACTGCCCGCCGAGTCACCAGTGACTCGCCAGTGGGACCACCACGGTGAGCTCGCCACCGCCCTGAGCGTGGCCGTTCGACGAGCTCTGTTCGGTGCTCAGGATTCCCAGTCGCACGTGACTCGCCGGCTGACCGCCCGCGCGACCCTGAACCGCCCACTCGGCAGGCGGCCGGACCCGCGAGCCGAGCCTCTACCGTCGCCGGGCGGCGGACGGCGGACCCGCGCCCCTGGCACCGGCTCCAGGCACACGCAAGCCGGCCGCCGCGCGGCGACTGGCTCGATCCCGACCGCTCCGGCGGGTCTGGGGCCGAGCCCGCCACAGATCCTGCCCTCCAGAAGGGGCCGTTCGGCACAGCCATTCACGCTCCCCCCGCCCACGCTCACCGCACCGCTCGTGCGATGTTGGCCTTGTGGCGTCCTGGGGTGATGACCATGAAGCCTAGATCCGTCGTGCCGACCGAGCCCACGTGGGCGACCGCTATCGGAAGGCATCCACCTCCTCGACATGGCCAGCGAACCCGACCTACACGGTGACAGCCACAGGAGCTTGGTCCGCGGACAACTGGAGCAAGACCTTCGAACGCTCTGTTACCGGGACGTGGAACGACAAGGCGATCTACGATGGAGCCGAGGCGGTGCTGCAACCCACGCCCAGTGCCGCGACCTGGAGCATCCAGTGGATCACGGGAGGCCCGTGCCAGCCGTAGGCTCCGGTCGGCTCGATCGTCTCCGAGGGTCGCGAGGGCAGCGCGGCCCGACGCCAACTGGGGGATCTGACGCGATGTGTAGACCGGCCGCACTCGGCCTGCTCGTCCTGCTGGTCGCTGGCTGTGCGTCTCCCGCCCCATCGGGGTCATTGTCGCCGCCCACTCCGACATCGTCCGCCGGGGATTCCCCGACAGCCGCGCCATCGAACTCGCCCGCGTCGACCGCGACCTCCAGACCCGCAACACTTCCTCCCGCATCCGCCAGCCCGTCGTCCACGGTCGTCAGGCCGCGGGCCTTCGACCCATCGGCGGTCCTCCAGGTGTGCGAGACGTTCCTGATCCCCCCGCCGGAGGAGCCGGTCTTCGCCCTCGAGTGCGGCGATGCCATCGGCGTGGTCCTCGCCTGGCTTGGCGACGAGGCGGGGGACGCTACGCGAGCGGACATGAGCTACTCGTGCTTCGACGACGCCTGCCCCGCTCGCGACCCGGACCGGGCGTACGTGGCAGCAACGACGGACGCGGGCACGCGCGAGATCACGGTCGTGCGATCGGGGAAGGTGTTCTCGATCGAGGGTGGGGCTCGCGAGCGGCCCGGGCCTATGGTGCCCGACTTCACGCCCCCACCGGTGGCGAGGCCGAAGTTCGATGGCGCGCCAATCGCCATCGCGCGGCGCAAGCCCCTGCCGCTGTGTGGCGACGAGGCGGTTTCGATGGGTGGTCCCTACGACGAGGCTGCCCGCACCTGCTTCCTCGATGGCGTGCTGAGCGGCTCCCCGGTCGAGCTGGTGACCCGGTCCCACGGCACGGAGGGCGAGCCGGTCGCCGAGATCCTCCGCTACACGGGGACGGGCGGCATCCTCGTGTACAGCTTCTTCGACGCCCACTGGGTGCGCTACAACGCCGGCATCCAAATCGCGGGCGGAGACTACGTCTTCGGTGCCGGCGGCCGGACGAGCCACCCCAGGCCCGTGCGGTAGAAAGCCTCGCATCCGGCGGGACCCACTGGGACGCGTGGCGGCTCGATGCGTCATCGCGATCCCGCCGAGCCCGGGCCGCTGGGCGGGCCAACGGTCTGCCGCGGCGGACGAATGTGCCGCTGGGAGGAACGGTCATACGGCGAGCGGCACTGCCGGTGAACGATCGCGCCGGGTGGCGGCGCAATCATCGCTTCCACCCGACGGTTGGGCCGCCCGGCGGCTCGCGAGCGACGAGACCGGTCAGGGATCGGCGGGTCGGGCTGTCTGCCGAGAGCCGGCGCCCGACCTCCGAGAGCCGGCGCCGGACACACGAAAGCCGGTCGCCGCGCGGCGACCGGCTCTGGTCCCGACCCGTGAAGGGCCTAGCGGGCGCTCTTGGTGAGGGTCCGACGACACCGGGTGCAGGCGAGCACCTTCTCAGGGCCGCCGTTCTTGCCGGTCAGCGTCGTGACCTGGAGGTTCGGCTGGAGGCGGCGGTGGGCCCGGACGCGGTTCATCCCCGAGGACTGGGGGTTGAACCCGCCGATGGAGGCCTTGCCGCAGATGGCGCAAGCACGAGCCATGGTCGTTGGTAGATCCTCTGGTGGGGCCGGGAGACGTGCACGCACCGGCTGGCCGGTGCGAACGGGGTGGTATCGTAGCACAGCCTTCGGCGGCTCCCGGAGGTGCCCAGCCGCGACCCGCGACCCGCGGGCCGGGACCGCGAGGAGGACGTCGCCAGCGTGACCGAACCCCTGCCCGGCCGTTCGCTCGTCACGAAGCGGGCGGTTCGCGATCTGGTCCGGACCGCCGTGCTGTCGGTCTACGGCGTGACCGGCTTTGCCAGTGGTGGACCCTTCGGCCGCGTCCTCGAGCGCCTCGGTCTGGCGCACCCCGGGATCCACCTGGAGATCCACCCTGAGCTGGTCGTCGACCTGCGGCTCACCGTCGCCTACGGCCTCCCGATCGCCGAGGTGGCGCGCCAGCTCGAGTCGTCCGTGCGCTACACGCTGCGGCACGCGATCGGGCGTGAACCGGACCGGGTGACGATCCGGATCGGCCGCCTGGTCCACCAGCACGGCATCCCGCCGGTCCCGGAGCCAGCCTCCGGCGAGCCCGGCCCGTCGGACCTCGCCGACAGCGGGACGGACGTCGCCTGATGCCCCGACGGTCCTGCGACGGCGCCGGCTTCCTGGTCGCCTTCCGGAGCGCGGTCGCCCGCCTCGAAGCGAACGCAGACGAGATCAACGCCCTCAACGTGTTCCCGGTCCCAGACGGCGACACGGGGACGAACATGGTGGCCACGATGCGGGCCGCGCTCGACGAGGCAGAGCGCGTCGAGCGCGGAGCCGAGGCCGGGGTGGTCGCCCAGGCGGCCTCGTTCGGCGCCCTGATGGGCGCGCGAGGGAATTCGGGCGTCATCGCCAGCCAGATCCTCAAGGGGATGGAGACCGGCATGGCGGGCAAGCGCCGGTTCAACGGCCTCGACCTCGCCCATGCCCTCGATCTCGGTGCCAAGACGGCGTACAAGGCGGTGGCCAAGCCGGTCGAGGGCACCATCCTGACGGTCATCCGCGAGGCCGCCGCCGCCGCGGTGGTCGCCGCCGAGCGGGACAACAACGTCGAGATGGTCCTGGCCGCGACGGTCGAGGCGGCCGAGCGGGCCGTCGCCAAGACGCCGTCGCTGCTGCCGATCCTGCGCGAGGCTCACGTGGTGGACTCCGGCGGCCAGGGACTGCTCCGGCTGTTCCAGGGCGCGCTCGAGGCGGCGCGCGGCCGCCCGGCCGACACCCTCGAGCCGGTCATGGCGGGCGTGGGGGGGCCGCGACGCGAGGCAGCCGCCGCACCGGTCGACGAGACCGAGTTCGGGTACGAGACGGTGTTCCTCCTCCGGGCCCGGAGCGGCGTCCCGCTGGACATCCCGGCGATCCAGGCCCACCTCGAGACGATCGGCGAATCGGTGCTGGTGGCCGGGGACGCACATTTGGCCAAGATCCACGTCCACAACGAGCGACCTGACACAGTCATCAGCTACGGCCTGTCACTGGGCGCCCTGTCACGGATCACCATCGAGAACCTCGACGGTCAGGCGCACGACGTCCGGGAGGCGAAGGCAGCCGAGTTCGTCGGCGTGTCGGGCGGTGTGCCGTCGCTGGTCGTGTCCGCGGCCACGGCTGTCGCTGAGGCGGGGTCAACCGCCGTCGACGCCCAGCGCGACGATGATCCGGCAACGCGGCTGCCGCTGGGCGTGGTGGCCGTGGCGCCCTCCGACGGGCTCGCGGCGGTGCTCATGGACACGGCCGCCCCGTTCCGCGAGTACGGGGCGTTCCGGATCGTGCGCGGTGGCCAGAGCGCCAACCCGTCCACCGGTGAGCTGCTGGACGCGGTCGAGGCCACCCAGGCCGATGCGCTCCTGATCCTGCCCAACAACCCCAATGTCGTGCTGGCTGCGCGCCAGGTGATGTCGATGACCAGCCGTCCGGTCTACGTGGTGCCGACCCGCAATGTGGCCGAGGGGATCGCGGCCCTGTTCGAGCTGGATCCGTCCGCTGCGCCGGAGCACAACGCCTTGACGATGACCGAGGCCGGCCGGGGGCTCCAGACGCTGCAGGTGACCGAGGCCGTCCGAGACGCGACGGTGTCGGGCCACAAGGTTCGCAAGGGGCAGACGATCGTCCTTGATCCCGACGACGGCCTGCTGGCCGTCGACAATGACGCCGAGAAGGCCGTGCTGGCGGCCTTCGCGCGCCTGGAGCCCGGTTTCGGCGTCGTGACCATCTACTACGGCGAGGACGCGACGCTCGACGCGGCGGAGCAGCTTGCGGCCAGGATCAGCGCGGCGGCCCCGGGCCTCGAGGACGTGGAGCTGTACCACGGCGGGCAGCCCCACTACCGGTACCTGATCTCGGCCGAGTGAGCGAGCGCACGCGCCGCGCTCCGGCACCGGGGAGTCGATCGCTCCGACCCGAGGTGACCGTCTCGGCACCCCGCGACGCGGCCGCGATCCTCGCCTCGCCGGTCGGTCTGTCGGGCATCACCGGTGTCTCGTCGCTCCGCCGCCAGGCCCGCCGCCTGGGCGTGGACACGGTCCGCGACCTCCTGTTCCACCTTCCGCGCCGCTACGACGACCTGCGCGAGCTCCGCCGGCTCGGCGACCTGCGTGACCTCGACGACGGGAGCGTGGCGTCGGCCCGCGTGCGCGTGCTGGAGATCGGCGTCCAGCAGACCTGGCGGCGGCGGGTCCAGGTCACCACCGCGCACCTCGTGGACGAGACGGGGACGGCCACGGCGACCTGGTTCGGGCGACGGTTCGTGGAGCGGCGTGTCCACGCTGGCGATGACCTGCTGGTCTCCGGGCGCATCAAGCACCGTCACGGCGGCATCGTGTTCGAGGGCCCCGACTTCCAGCCGGCCGACGCGTCCAACCTGCTCCACGTCGGCCGCATCGTGCCGGTCTACCGGCTTACCACGGGGGTCACGGCGAACCGCCTGCGCGCGGCGATGCGCCTGGCCCTCGACGCCGCCGGCGCCGCGTACCCCGAGTACCTGCCCGACCACATCCGCGGCGAGGAGGCGCTGCCGGCGATCGGGGAGGCGCTCGAGGCCGCGCACTACCCGGTCACGTTCGAGGCGCGCGACGCGGCGCTCCGCCGGCTCGCGTTCGACGAGCTGCTCGCGCTCCAGCTGGGCATGGTCGGCCGACGGCGGGCCCGTGGCCGCGCACAGACGCAGCCGGTGCCCGTCACGGGCGCCGACGACGCCCGGATCCGGACGTCGCTCGAAGCCGCCATCTCGCGCAAGCTCGGGCGTCCGATCTCGCTCACCGGGGACCAGTCACGCACCATCGACGAGGTCCGCGACGACCTGGCGCGCGAGACGCCGATGCTGCGCCTGCTCCAGGGCGATGTCGGGTCGGGCAAGACCGCGGTCGCGGCGTGGGCGCTCGCGGCTGCGGCGCTCGACGGACGCCAGGCGGCGTTGCTGGCCCCGACCGACCTGCTCGCCCGCCAGCACCTGGAGGCCGTGGGCGGCCTGCTCGAGAGCCTCGGGATCGATGTGATCCTGCTCACGGGCTCGCTGTCTGCACTGGCGCGCCGGAAGGCGTCCGAGGCGCTCGAGTCAGGCCAGGCCAGGGTGGTGGTCGGCACCCATGCCCTGCTAGGGGAGGCGGTCGAGTTCGCAGACCTCGCCCTTGCCGTCGTGGACGAGCAGCACCGGTTCGGGGTGGAGCAGCGCGGAGCGCTGGAGGCGAAGGCGGTCAACGGCGCTCCCCACGTGCTGCTGATGACGGCCACCCCGATCCCACGCACGTTGGGCCAGGTCCTGTACGCGGACCTGGACGTGTCCACGCTGCGCATCCCGCCGGAGGGCCGGCTCGCGATCCGGACCGGGATCCGCCGGCCCGAGGAGCTCGACGGGACCTGGCTGCGGGTCCGAGATGAGGCGTCGGCTGGCCACCGGACATTCGTGGTGGTGCCCAGGATCGGGCCGGCCGCGCCCGGCAGGGCGAGTGCTGACGAGCCCGATGACGCCGGCTGGTCCGGCGACGACGAGCTGCCCGACGAGGAGGTCGAGGCCGCCTGGGCGGTGGCAGCCGAGGCCGAGTTCGAGCGCCTCACCGCGCTGCTGGCACCGCTCCGGGTCGGCCTCGTCCACGGCCGCCTCAAGGCCGCGGATCGGGACGCCGAGATGGCGCGGTTCCGCGACGGGGACCTGGACGTCCTGGTGGGCACGACGGTGGTCGAGGTCGGCGTGGATGTGCCCGAGGCGACGCTCATGATCGTCGAAGGGGCGGAACGCTTCGGACTGGCGCAGCTCCACCAGCTCCGCGGCCGGGTGGGTCGCGGATCCGACGCGTCGTTCTGCGTGCTGGTCAGCGAGGCGGCCGAGGGGACGACCGAGCACGAGCGGCTCCGGGCGGTCACGGCGACCACGGACGGGTTCGAGCTTGCCGAGCGCGACTTCGAGCTCCGTCGCGAGGGTGACGTGCTGGGGCTCGCCCAGAGCGGCCTTCCCCGGCTTCGCGTTGCGACCCTCGCAAGCCTCGAGCACCGCGAGCTGGCGACGCATGCCCGAGGGTGGGCCGAGCAGCTGCTCGACGAGCGCGGAGTGCTGGCCGACGAGCCCGAGCTCGCGCGCGAGCTGGCCCAGGGCTGGCTGCGCCGCGTCCACGACGGCGATCCGGCGAGCGCGGCCTGACATGCCCGAGGCAGGTCGCGTGATCGCGGGGACCGCCCGGGGCGTTCGCCTCGCCGCCCCGGGGCCCGGCACCCGCCCGCTCGCCGACCGGGTGAAGCAGGCGCTGTTCGGGATCCTCGCTCCGGACCTTGCCGGAGCCTCGGTGCTCGACCTGTTCGCCGGCAGCGGGGCCGGGGGGATCGAGGCGCTCTCGAGGGGCGCGGCGTCCGCGGTGTTCGTGGAACGGGATCACCGTGCCGTGCGGGTCATCGCGGAGAACCTGCGCCGGGCCGCGCTGGAGCCCGGGTCGACCGTCGTCCGGCGCGACGTGCTGAGCTGGCTCGCCGGTGCGGCCAGGGACGACGCGGCAACGGGTGCCCGGTACGACCTCGTGCTCATCGATCCGCCCTACGCCGACACGCTGGCGCTCGTGAGCGTGCTGGAGCGCATCGGGCCGATCGTCCGCGAGGGCGGCATCGTGGTCGCCAAGCACTTCTGGCGCGATGCGCCGCCGCCCGTCGTCGGGCTGCTAGCATCGGAGCGTCAGCGCCGCTTCGGCGAGACCGCGCTGACCTTCTACCGGCGGACGGTGACGACCGGCGAGACCACGGACGAGGAGGCGGACGAGGCGTGAGGACCGCGGTCTACCCCGGAACGTTCGACCCCATCACCAACGGACACCTCGACGTGATCGTCCGCGCCGGGCGCGTCTTCGACCGGGTCGTGGTCGCGGTCCTGGTCAATCCCCGGAAGACCCCGCTCCTGGCCGCCGACGATCGGGTCGCGGTCATCCGCGATGCGCTTGAGGGTGCCCGCGGTGTCGGCGCGCACGTGGAGGTCGCGACGTTCGACGGGCTTACGATCGATTTCTGCCACCAGGTGGGCGCCGGGTTCCTGGTCCGCGGGCTGCGAGCGATCGGCGATTTCGACACCGAGCTGCAGCTGGCGCACAACAACCACCAGCTCGCCCCGGACGTGGACACCGTGTTCTTCATGACCAGCCTGCCGCATGGCTACATCAGCTCCAGCCTGGTCAAGGAGATCGCGGCGTTTGGCGGCGATGTGTCGGCGATGATCCCGGAGGCCGCGGCCGCGGCGCTCCGCCGCGCGCTGGGAGCGGGGACCTTGCCGGGATAGGTCCGGACCGGTCCTGCGCGGATCCGCTGCGTCGATCGAGTGGTCGGCCGCCGCGCCGGACCCGAGGATCCTGGGCGCCCCGATCGGACCGACCGCGCGTCCGCAGCGATGCGCTCGTTCCGGGCGGACGCTCCAGCCGGCCGACGCCGATGCCTGCCCGCACCGGCAGCCTCGGCAATGAAATGCCTGCTCGCACCGCGATGGACCCGGCGCAGATGCGCAGCGGACCGACGCGCGGGGCCGCGGGATCTACCTGTCCGCCGTGCCATAATCGTCGGAACGCCCCGCCGGGGCGTGCCGAGCCCAGGGGAGACGTCCGCTGGACATCATCTTTCTCGTCGAGCGACTCGAATCGCTGATTGCGAACGGCAAGAGCCTGCCGATGACGCACAACGCGATCGTGGATCGCGATGCCGCCCTCAACCTGATCGACGAGCTGCGCGTGGCCGTGCCCGAGGAGGTGCGTGCCGCGAAGCGCATCAACCAGGAAGGCGAGCGGATCATCGAGAAGGCCCAGCAGGAGGCCGAGCACATCGTTGCCCGGGCCCAGGAGCAGGCGACCTACCTCATCGGAGAACGGGGCCTGACCGACGCGGCCGAGGACGAGTCGCGCCGGATCCTCATCGAGGCGGAGGACGACGCGGCCTTGGTCCGCCATGGAGCGGACGAGTACGCCGCGGGCGTGCTCGGCAGCCTCGAGGCGGAGGTCGGCCGCACCCTGGCCGGGATCGAGCGGGGCCTCGCCATGCTCGAGGAGCGCCGGGCGGCCTACGCACGGCAGCAGGAGCCGGAGCCCGCGGAGGACCCCGACGGGGGGTTCGCACCCGTCGACCCGTACCACCAGGACCCGGACGCGGAAGAGGGAGCCGAGACGGTCGGTCGTCGATGACGGACGCCCCGTCGCATCCTCATCCCGTGGATGCCCACGGAGACCCGCTCGTGTTCGCGCTGTCCGGCCTGATGGCTGAGGCCCCCGGCACCGTCCATGACCACGTGATCGACCCGGTGGAGGTGGACCCGGGAGGCGACCTGCGCCTGGCTGAGCCGGTGCACGGGACGCTGCGTCTGACGCGCACCAACCGTGGCCTGGTCGTCGATGCCAGGCTGCGCGCAGCCCTGGCGGGGGAGTGCGCCCGCTGCCTGCGACCGCTCGTCACCCCCATCTCGATGCGGATCGACGAGGAGGTGCTCCCGTCCATCGACCTTGGCAGCGGCCTTCCGGTGCCGCTCGAGGAGGACGGTGACCCCGAGGCCCCGCGGCTCACGGACCACCATGAGCTGGAGCTGCGCCCGCTCGTCGCCGAGGCGATCAGCCTCCAGGAGCCCATCGCGCCCCTGTGTCAGCCGGACTGTCCGGGCCTGTGCCCGGAGTGCGGTGAGCGGCTCGACCCCGGGCACGGGCATGAGGACAGCCCCATCGATCCGCGACTGGAAGCGCTCCGCGGGTTCCGGTTCGACGCCGGGGACGAGAGCGGGTAGACTCCGCGTTCGGCCCCACGACCCGTGGATCGCATTCGCGCGCCCGGCGTGGTGAGCCGCCTACGCAGACCGTCACGCGGGCCCGCCCGCGCCAGTACTCGGATAAGGAGCCAGGACCGACATGGGTGTGCCGAAGCGAAAGGTCGCTCACGCGCGGCAGATGGAGCGCCGGAGCCACCTCGCCCTCACCCTGCCGAAGCTCGTCGAGTGCCCGCACTGCCACGAGCCGAAGCTGCCGCACCGGGTCTGCCCGGCCTGCGGCTGGTACAACGGCCGCCAGGCGATCGAGCTCAAGCCGGCCGGTGGCACTGCGGGCGACGAGACCCCGTAGCGACGGGTTGACCGCCATGGCGGATCCTGTGCCGGCCGTCCCGGGCCATCCCGGCGTGCGCGTCGCCGTGGACGCCATCGGCGGCGACCATGGCGCCGCGGAGGTGGTGCCCGGGGCGCTCGCCTACGCGCGGTCGAACCCGCACGACGAGGTGATCCTCGTTGGCGACGAGGCGCTGATGGCCCCGCTGCTCCGGGAGCGGCCGGGCAACGTGCGCACGGTCCATGCCCCAGAGCTCATCGGGATGGACGAGCACCCGGCCCGGGCGCTGGTGCGCAAGAAGCGCAGCTCGATCGTGGTCGCGACCGAGCTGGTCCGCGACGGCGAGGCGGACGCGGTCGTCACCGCCGGGCACACCGGCGCGGGCATGGCGGCGGGCGTGCTGATCCTGGGCACGCTGGCGGGGATCGAGCGCCCGGCCCTCGCGGTCCAGGTCCCGGGTGGTGACCCGCCGCTCCTGCTGCTCGACATCGGCGCCAACCCCGACTCCACGCCGGAGCACCTGGCCCAGTACGCGCACATGGGTGCGATCTTCTCCGAGCACGTGGTCGGTGTACGGCGCCCTCGCGTCGCGCTCCTCTCGCTCGGCGAGGAGAAGGGCAAGGGAGACATCCGGGTCCAGAAGGCGACCGAGCTGCATCGACAGGACCGGTCTCAACTTCGTCGGCAATGTCGAGGGCAAGGACCTGACCGCCGACATGGCGGATGTCGTCGTCTGCGACGCGATGCTGGGCAACGTGGTGATCAAGTTCTTCGAAGGCCTGTCGGGGTTCATCTTCGACAACCTTCGGACGGAGTTCCGGCGCGGTCTGCGAGGGCGGCTCGCCTACCTGCTGCTGCGTCCGGGCATCGCCCGCATCCGGGGCACCTTCGACTACGAGGTGGTGGGTGGCTCGCCGCTGCTCGGCGTCAGGGGCGCCGTGATCATCACGCACGGACGCGCCAGGCGGCGCATGATCGAGCATGCGGTCCGCGTCGGCGCCACCACCGCTCGGGAGCGAGTGCCACAGCGGATCGCGGAGGCGCTCGGACAGGGACCTGCAGCAGCCGAGGGTGAGGTGGAGTCGTGACGTCAGCGCTCATCGTCGGGCCCGGCGTGATCCGGGAGACGGTGCGCCTCGCCGCCCTCGAGGTGCCCGGGGTGATGCGTGTCGGACGAGGCGGATCTCGCTGGCGGGACATCCTGGGCGGCTCGCCGGTGCGGATCCGCATCCGTGACGCCCGCGTGCATGTCTCGGTCCGCCTCGTCGCCCGCCCCCGCCAGCCGCTGGTGCCGCTGACGAGGCAGGTCCGCGAGGCCGTCGGCGGTGCCGTGGAGCGCCTCCTGGCGCTCGAGCTGGGCGCCGTCACCGTGGTGGTCGATGGCGTCGGGGCCTGACCCCGCACGTCACCGGAGGGACCGCGCCAGCGATGACCGGGCCCGCAGCCGGCGGGCCGCCCGCCGGCTGACCCTGGCCGCCGTGTTCGAGGCCGAGTTCGGGCAGCGCACCGCGGAGGCCATCCTTGAGCGCCACCTGGCGGACGAGGCCGACGACGGGACCGCGAGCCACGCTCGGGAGTTGACTGCGAGCGTCATCCGCCACCGCGATTCGCTGGACGCGCTGATCACCTCGGCGGCACCCCAGTACCCGGTGGTTTCGCTTGCCCGGATGGACCGCGCCCTGCTGCGTTGCGCGCTTTGCGAGGTGCTACACTCCCCGGCGACGCCGGCCCGGGTGGCGATTGCCGAGTGGGTCGAGCTAGCTCGAACGTATTCGGGTGATCCGATGCGACGGCTCATGAATGGCGTGCTCGGGCGAGTTGCCCGAGACCAGAATGGCACCCGTCGGGAGAACCCGACCTGAGGAGGGCTCTGTGGCCAGCACGTACGACCGGCTTCAGAAGATCGTCATCGAGCAGCTCGGCGTGGACGAGGCGGAGGTCACGCCCGAGGCTTCCTTCGTCGACGACCTCAACGCTGATTCCCTGGACCTGGTCGAGCTCATCATGAGCCTCGAGGAGGAGTTCGGGACGGAGATCTCCGACGAGGACGCCGAGAAAATCCGGACCGTCCAGGACGCCGTCGAATACATCGACGAGCGCAGCTCCTAGC
Source organism: uncultured Chloroflexia bacterium (assembly GCA_963716025.1). GTDB lineage: Bacteria > Chloroflexota > Limnocylindria > Limnocylindrales > CSP1-4 > CAIXZV01. Next base: position 100,984 of record CAVQSY010000008.1, on the reverse strand, counting down.
GGCCAGTCCCGGGGCGGCATGCACCCGGCCGACGCGCTGACGGAGCGCCTCGGGCTTCCCATCCGCGATCGCGACCTGCTTGCGCAGGCGCTCGTGCACAGCAGTTGGCTCCATGAGCACCCCGACATGGCCCGGGGGCACAACGAGCGGCTGGAGTTCCTCGGCGACTCGGTGGTCAGCCTCGCCGTGTCCGAGGCCCTGTACCTGCGCCACCCCGGTGACGACGAGGGCGTGCTCTCCGCGCGCCGGGCGGCGATCGTCAGCACGCTCGGGCTCGCCCGGCTGGCCAGTCGCCTCGACCTCGGGTCGTTCCTGCTGCTCGGCGAGGGCGAGGCGCAGCGCGGGGGCCGCGTGCGGCCATCGCTGCTCGCGTCCGCGTTCGAGGCGCTCATCGGGGCCATCTACCTCGATCTCGGGTGGGAGGCTGCCCGGGAGTGGATCGTCGGCTGGGCCGCCGAGGAGCTGGCGGCGGATTCGGCGTTGACGAGCCTCAAGAGCCCCAAGAGCCGGCTCCAGGAGCACACGCAGCGGACCACCGGCGAGCGACCGCAGTACCGCCTCCTCGAAGCCGTCGGCCCGGACCACGAGAAGCAGTTCCGGATCGAGGTCGTCGTGGAGGGCCGCGTCCTCGGCACCGGCGAGGGCCCGTCACGGCGGGTGGCCGAGACCTCCGCGGCCGCCGAGGCACTCGAGGTGCTGCGCCGGGAGCGATCCGTGGCGCGCCAGGCCCGCGCGGTCTCCACCGCCCGCGTGCGCGTCTCCGGGGCGGTGGTCGAGTCGCTTGACGCGGCGGAGCCGGCGATTGAGGCAGCGCTGGCCGAGACCGGCGACGGGGACGACCTCGCCGATGACTTCGACGACGACCTCGAGGACGATCCCCAATTCGTCGACGCCGACCGGCCGGCAGCGCCATGAGCGCGCCGGCCCGCCTCCTTGGCCTGCGCGTCCAGGGGTTCAAATCCTTCGCGGAACGGACCGTCGTAGCGTTCGGGCCGGGCATCAGCGCGGTTGTCGGCCCCAACGGGTCGGGCAAGTCCAACCTGGCCGACGCGCTGCGCTGGGCGATGGGGGAGCAGGGCCGCTCGCTGCGGATCCGCCGGAGCGAGGACGTCATCTGGGCAGGCTCCGAGCGCCGTGCCGCGCTTGGCATGGCGGACGTCACCCTGGTCATCGACAACGGGGATGCGCTGCTGCCGGTCGAGTACTCGGTGGTGGAGCTCGGCCGGCGCCTCTACCGGTCGGGCGAGAACGACTACCTGCTCAACCGCCAGCGGGTGCGCCTCCGCGACCTCCAGGACCTGCTGGACGCCGCCAACCTTGCCGACAACGCCTTCCTGTTCATCGGTCAGGGCATGGTGGATCAGGCCCTGGCTCTCCGGCCGGAGGAGCGGCGCCCGCTGTTCGAGGAGGTCGCCGGTGTCCGCCGTCACGAGCGCCGGCGTCGCAAGGCCGAGGACCAGCTCACCGAGGCGGAGTCGAACCTCGCCAGGGTCGAGGACATCCTCGCCGAGCTCCGACCGCAGGCACGACGTCTCGGCCAGCTTGCCGAGCAGCAGGCGACTCGCTCGACCGCGGGGGAGGAGCTGGCAGCGTCACTGATTGCCGCGGCCCACGGCCGATGGCACGAGGCTGCCGGCAGGGCCGCCGACGCCGAACGCCGGCGGGACGCGCTCCGCCAGGAGACCGAGCGGGCCCTGGAGTCGCTCGAGTCAGCGGAAACGTCCGTCGCCGGGATTGCCGCCTCCATGGCAGCCCGGGCCGAGCTCGAGCAGGAGGGCAGGGTCAGACACGAGGCGGCCCGGGTGGAGCTGACGACACTCGGACTCCGCGAGGCCAGGGCATCGGGTGAGATCTCGGCAGCCGCGCGTGACCGGGCTCGCATCGCGAACGAGCGGGCCGTCGCCGATGCGGACCTCGCCGCCCAGCGGCGCGTCCTCGCCGAGCCTGTCCCGGAACGGGATCCCGAGCTGGAGGCCGCGCTGGGTGAGGCGGATCGCGCCCTGGCCGACGCGCTGGCGGAGCTCGGCTCGCTGCGGGCCGCCTCCCGGGCCCAGGGTGACGAGCTGGCGGCGGCGCGACGCGCGGAGGCGGTCCACGCCGCCGAGGTCGAGACAGCCCGCCGCCGGCGTTCCGACGGGGACCGCCGTGCAGCCGATGAGCGCGCGAAGGCGGTCGAGTCCGAGGCACGCCGCGCACGGCTCGACGCGACCCTGGGCGACGCGCGGACCTCGCTCGCGGCGGCGACGGCCGATGAGGCCCAGGCGGTCGCGGTGCGCGAGGGCGCGCGGATGACGGCTGATGGCGCCGAGGGGACGCGGCGAGCGGCCGGCGAACGTGCGGCGAGCGCCGGCTCGATGATCGCGGGAGCCCAGGCCCGCCTCGATCAGCTCGAGCGCCGCCTTGCCGAGGACGAGCAGCGCGGCATCGCCCGGGCAGCGCGGAAGCTTGGCGGGAAGCGGGTGGACGAGGACCTCGGCATCGAGCCGTCCCTCAGGCAAGCCGTCGACGCGGCCCTCGGCGAGCTCGCGCGCGCCTACGTCGTGGAGCGAAGCGGGACCGCCGCCCTGGCCGGCGAGCGCGGGCAGGTCGTCGTGCGAGAGCAGCTGGACGCGGCGTCGAAGGTGCCAGGTGGTGGCACCCCCGGCGAGGTCCGGCGCCTCGAGGACGTGCTGGTGAGCGTCGGGGGCGGCCGGCTCTCCGATGCGCTTCGACGCGACCCGGCCGGGGTCGTGCGAGCCCTCCTGGCACGGGCCGTCTGGACGCCCGACCTCGCGGCTGCCCTCGATGTCCAGCCGGCGCTGCCCCTCGGCTGGCTCGCCGTGACCCGCGATGGCTCGGTCGTCGTTGATGCCCTCACGGTCCGGATCGGGCCGGGCGACTCTCCCCTCGAGCGGCGAGCCGAGGCGGATCGGCTCACGCGCGAGGCGGCTTCCCTCGCGGAGGAGGCGAGGGCGGCCGAGATCGAGCTGGAGGCGGCCACCCGGGCAGCCGCCGCCGCTCGCGCAGCGCTCGACGCGGCCCGTGGGGTCGAGTCGGCCGCCGCTTCGCGCCGCCGCCGGGCCGAGGACATGGAGCGGTCCGCTGGTCGTGACCTGGAGGCCGCTGCTCGTGAGGCCGCATGGCACGCGGCCCAGGCCGACCGCCTGGCGATCGACGCCGACCGCGCCGCCGCCGCCCTGACCGCGCTCGAGCGCCGGCCCGAGGTCGAGGCCCCGACCGGCGCGGCCGCGACCCCTGCGCAGGAGGGCGTCAGCGCCTGGGAGTCACGCGTCGGCGAGCTTCGAACGCGCCGTGACCGGCTCGCCGCGGATGTGGCCGAGCACGAACGTGCCCGCCGGGCGGCGGAGGGACGGCGAGCTCGGGCAGAGGCCGCGATCGCGCTCGCGGAAGCCCGGATCGACTCGGTCGAGCACGACTTGGCGACGCTCGCCGACCGGGAGCGCAGCGCCACGGCGGAGCGCGACGCCGTTGCCGGCGAGCTCGCTGCCACCACCGCACGGGAGGCCCAGGCGCGTGACGCGCTGGAGGCCCTGCTCTCGGACGATCGTGCCGAGCGGGCGCGCCTCGCGGAGTCCGAACGAGCGGCGACCGCCGCCCGGGAGCGCCTGCGCGCGGCCGACGACCGTGCCCGGGCGTCGGATGTCGCGTCACTGGAGGCGCGCCTAAATCTCGACTCGCTCAGGGAGCAGCTGCTGGTGGAGCTCGCCGGCCTCGGAGAGGTCGGGCTGCGTCACCTGGCGGAAGCGGCCGGACCGGCGAGCGCCGACGGGCTCCCTCGCGAGGCGGCCGAGTGGGATCCGGAAGCCGGCAACGGCGGCGAGACGGCGGCCCTTGAGGCCGCCCTGGAGCAGCTGGCGCCCCGCTGGGCGGCCCAGGCTCCCGACGGCGAGCTGCCATCGCCGGGACGGCTGGCCACGCTTCGTCGCCGGTTCCACGAGCTCGGGGCGGCCAATCCGTTCGCGGTCGACGAGTACCGGACCGTTCGCGAGCGCCTCGAGACGCTCGACGCCCAGGACAAGGATCTTCGAGAGGCGATCAGCCGGACGCGCGCGCTGATCGCCGACCTCGATGCCCTGATCGCCACCCAGTTCCGCACGACCTTCGCCGCGCTCGAGGTGGCCTTCGATCGTCGGTTCCAGCAGCTGTTCGGCGGCGGGTTCGCCAGGCTCCAGCTCACCGACCCCACCGACCTGTCGGCGACGGGCATCGAGATCACCGCCCGCCCGCCTGGCAAGAAGCCCCAGGCCCTGAACATGCTCTCCGGCGGAGAGCGGACGCTGACCGCGGTGGCACTGCTGTTCGCCATGCTCGAGGTCCGGCCCACGCCGTTCTGCGTGCTGGACGAGGTGGACGCCGCGCTCGACGAGGCCAACGTCGGACGTTTCACCGACGCGCTCAAGCAGCTCGCGGTCGCCACCCAGTTCATCGTCATCACCCACAACCGCGGGACGATCGAGGCGGCCGACGCACTGTATGGCGTCACGGTCGGCGACGATTCGGTGAGCCGCGTGATCAGCCTGCGCCTCGAGGAGGCAACGGCCATTGCCGACCACGGTCGCGCCGGGGCCCACGCGGTCGCCGGTGGCGCCGGGGCCGGCTGACGCGGAGGTCCAGCTCGTGCGCTTCATCCGTCGTGGGGGCTCCGAGCCGCCCGAGGACCCCGTCGAGCCGCCCGAGGACCCCGTCGAGCCGCCCGAGGACCCCGTCGAGCCGGCGTGGGCGTGGGGTGCCGACTACAGCCCCGAGAAGGCCGATGCCGCACGCTTGGAGCGCGATCGGGAGGCGCTTGAGGCCGGCCTTGAGAAATCCCGGGTCGGGTTTGGCGCCCGCCTGCGCAGCGCCTTCGGGGCCGGTGGCGCGGCCGACTGGGACGAGATCGAGGAGACGCTGATCACGGGCGACGTGGGCGCCCTGGTGTCGATGGACCTGGTCGAGCGAGCCCGCCGCCGCCGCGACCTGACCGCGGAGCTGGCCGTCCGCAGCGAGCTGGTCGCGATGCTCGCCCCTCGCGACGCGGCCCACTGGGAGCCCCGGCCCGCCGCCGCCGGCGCCCCGGCGATCGTCCTCGTCGTGGGCGTCAACGGCACCGGCAAGACGACGACCATCGGCAAGCTGGCTGCCAGGGAGCGGGCCGCCGAGCGGCGTGTCGTGCTCGCCGCCGCTGACACCTTCCGGGCCGCCGCCATCGACCAGCTGCGCATCTGGGCGCAGCGCACCGGTAGCGAGATCGTGGCCCATGCCCCCAACGCGGATCCCGCGGCCGTCGTGTTCGATGCCCTGGACGCGGCGATCGCGCGGCATGCGGACATCCTGATCGCCGACACGGCGGGTCGGCTCCACACCAAGTCCAACCTGATGGAGGAGCTCTCGAAGGTCCGCCGGGTCATCGACAAGCGCATCCCCGGCGCGGCCGTCGAGACCTTCTTCGTCCTGGACGCGACCACCGGCCAGAACGGCCTCGCCCAGGCGAAGGCGTTCCACGCGTCCGTGGGGTTGACCGGCGTGATCCTCACCAAGCTCGATTCGACCGCCAAGGGCGGGATCGTGTTCGCGATCGAGAAGGAGCTCGGTGTCCCGGTCCGGTTCGTCGGGGTGGGGGAGAAGGCGGACGACCTGCTGCCGTTCGACCCGGAGAGCTTCGTCGCGGCGCTGTTCGACTAGCCAAGCTCAGGCAGCGGGGGTGTCCTCGGCGCCGTCCAGCGCGCGCGGGTCCTTGCCCAGCCTCCAGACGGGCGAGGCATAGAGTCCCGCCGCCCCCACCAGCGCGAATACGGGCGCGATGAGTGCCGCGATCCGCAGCCCGGCGAGCTCCGCGATCAGCCCGCCCGCCACGGTGCCGCCCAGCTGTGCCAGGACCATCAGCACCCGGACCGTCGCATTGACCCGTCCGAGCGACCGATCCTCGACGCGCGCCTGCCGGACGGACACCTCGGTCACGTCGAACATCGTCACAGCCGTGTCGCCGATCAGCTGCTGACCGACGAGGAACGCCACGGCAAGGAGCGGAGCGCCCTCCGGTGCCAGCGGGATCAGCAGGTTCCCGAGCGCGGCGAACAGCAGCGACACGACGACCAGCCGCCCGAGGCCATACCGCCCTGCGGTTCGCTCGGCAAGCAGGGCGCCCAGGAGCGACCCGAAGCCACCGAGCGCCGCGACCACGCCGATCACCCCGGCGTCGAGACCCAGGGTCTGGGTGGCGAACAGCAGCCAGACGGCGCCGAACACCCCCCACATGGCGGCCAGGCCCATCGTGCCCCACAGCAGGCCGCGCAGGACCGGGTCACCGGTGACGACGGCGAGGCCGGCCCGGATCTCGCGGGTGATGGGCGCGCGATCGGCGGCCGGGGGTGGCGGCGGCTCGGGCCGGCGGATGGTGCCCAGGAGTCCGGCCGACACCAGGAAGGTCACGGCATCGATCGCGATCGCGATCGGCGCGGTGAGCAGCTTCACGAGGAAGCCCGCGACGCCGAACCCCACGAACTCCACCGCGGCCGACGTCGCCGAGAGGGCACCATTGGCCCGCACGAGATCGGCGCGGTCGACGATCGTGGGCAGGTAGGCGCGATCCGCAACGTCGAAGAACGTGGTCATGACCGCAGCGATGGCCGCCACGGCGAACACGTGGCCCAGCGTCAGCCAGCCGCCGATGGCGGCGACCGGGACGGATCCCAGCACGATCGCCCGCCCGAGATCGGCCCAGATCATCACCGGGCGGCGCCGCAGCCGGTCGACCCAGGCGCCGGCCACGAACCCGAACAGCAGGGCCGCCACGAGCTCCACTGAGCGAAGGACCGAGACCTCGATGGGGCCGGCCCGGAGCGTCTCGATGGCCACGAACGGGAGGGCGATCCGGGTGACGAAGGATCCGAACACGGACACCGTCGCGGCCGACCACAGGGAGAGGAACGCGCGGTTCGCACGCAGCCGCCGGGACGGAATGGCGTCGTGGGTCGGTGGTGTGGGGTCGAGCAGCGGGTCCGCGGTCACGGCGGGAGGGTACATGTCGGCGCACGGCCAGAACGATCGTCCCAGGGGCGCGATGGCAGGCCGTGGCGTACACTCCACTGGCCTCGGTGTCGCCAGAACCCGCGCACCATCCGTCCGGCGTCCGCCGCGCGGCTCCAGCTCCACCGACAACCACAAGGGTCGCCGCCTCTTCATGTTCGACAGCCTCAGCGATCGACTCCGCAGGACCCTCGCCGGGTTGACCGGTCGTGGCCGCGTGTCCGAGGCGGACGTTGACGCAGCGATGCGCGAGGTCCGGCTCGCACTGCTCGAGGCGGACGTCAACTTCAAGGTCGTCAAGGAGTTCGTCGCGCGCGTGCGCGAGCGCGCCGTCGGAGCCGAGATCCTCGCCAGCCTGACGGCCGGCCAGCAGGTCGTGAAGATCGTCCACGAGGAGCTCACCGAGCTGCTCTCGGCGGGCGACCGCACCTTCAGGGTTCACGGCAACCCCGCGGTCATCGCGCTCGTGGGCCTCCAGGGCTCGGGCAAGACGACATCGGCCGCGAAGCTCGCGAAGCACATCGTCAAGCAGGGCCGTGCCCCGCTGCTGGTGGCGGCCGACCCGTATCGGCCTGCCGCCGCCGATCAGCTCGAGACGCTGGGCAAGAGCCTCGACATCGCGGTCTATCGGGCGCCCGTGGGGACACCCACGCTCGACATCGTCCGCGCCGGCATCGAACACGCCAAGCGGATCGGCCGGGACACGGTGATCATCGACACCGCCGGCCGCCTGACCATCGACGATGCGCTCATGGACGAGATCCGGAGGATCGCGGACGCGACCGCGCCCGTCGAGACCCTCCTCGTCGTGGACGCGATGACCGGCCAGGAGGCCGTGACGGTCGCCCAGGGGTTCGCCGACGCCGTTCCCGTCACCGGTCTGGTCCTGACCAAGGTCGACGGCGATGCCCGTGGAGGCGCCGCGCTCTCGATCGGGGCCGTCACCGGGATCCCCGTCAAGTTCCTGGGCACCGGCGAGAAGGCCGATGCCCTCGAGGTGTTCTACCCGGATCGACTTGCCGGCCGGATCCTGGGCATGGGCGACGTGCTGTCCCTCGTGGAGCGTGCCCAGGAGGCATTCGACGAGAAGCAGACCCGGAAGCTCGAGGAGCAGGTCCGCAAGGGATCGTTCACGCTCGAGGACATGCTGGGTTCCATGCGCCAGGTGCAGAAGATGGGGCCGATGGGCCAGCTGATGGGGATGATCCCCGGCATGGGCGGCATGGCCAAGGAGGCCCAGGACGCCGTCGACCGGGGAGACCTGCGACGCGTGGAAGCCATCATCCTGTCGATGACCCCGCGCGAACGTCGCGAGCCCGGGGTCCTCAATGCCTCACGTCGCCGCCGGATCGCGAACGGATCCGGGACCTCGCTGCCGGAGGTCAACCGGCTCATCAAGCAGTTCGCCGAGATGCAGAAGCTCATGAAGCAGCTCTCAGGGGCCGGTGGACGCCGCGCCGCCATGGGCCAGCTGCTCGGACGCCAGTAGCCGGGGGTACCCCAGCCATGACCGATCAGGATCCGACCCAGGTCAACCTGCCGAAGCCGGCAGCACCGGACGGGAGCCCCGCGCTTCCGCCGGCACCGTCCGTCTCCACCGACGGAGCCGCATCTGACCCGCCCGAGGCGATTCCCACCCAGCCGGTCGCGGCGGTCCGTGCCGCGCGACCCGGCCGCAGCCGAGCTCGGTGGCTCGTGGCGGCGGCCGCGACGCTCCTCGTGGTCGCCACAGCGGCCGGTGCAACCCTGCTCATGACGGGCGACTCCGGTGATCCGACGGTCGTGGCCTACACGCCGGCCGACAGCATCGCCTACACGGAGCTCCGCCTCGACCTGCCGGGCGACCAGGCCGCGGAGCTGGCGAAGGTCATGAAGGCCTTCCCCGGCTTCGAAGACCAGGCTGCGTTCCCGGTCAAGCTCACCGAGCTGCTCGACCAGCTGGCCGGCAAGGCCTCGGACGGCAAGGTCAGCTGGAAGACCGACATCGACCCCTGGTTCGGTGGTCAGATCGCCGTGAGCGTCGGCCCGCTCCCCGCCGAGCCGAGCAGCAAGGACGGCCGGGCGGTGGCCCTGCTGACCGTGAAGGACGCGACGGCGGCCCGGGCCTGGCTCGACAAGCTCGTTGCGGACACCGGGGCAACAAGCTCGACCACCACCTACAACGGTGTCGAGATCGTCACCGTGAAGCCCGCCTCGAGCGAGTCGATGGGCGACGTCGAGGCCGGATACGCCGTGGTGGGACCGGTCCTGGCGATCGGGGATGCCATCTCGATCCGCGCCGTGATCGACACCTCCGGCCGGACTGGTCTCGCCTCTGACCCCACGTTCAAGGAGGCGTCGGCCACCGTGACCGGCGACCGTCTCGCGTTCTTCTATGCGGACCTCGAGACCATCACCCAGAGCGCCAAGACGCTCGCCGCCGGATCCGGCGAGGTCCCGGACATGCCCGCGTTCCTCCAGGACTGGACGGCCCCCTGGGTCGCCGGGTCGGTCCGGGCCCAGGATGGCGCATTCGTCGTGGAATCACGCTCGCCACACGTGGATACGCTCGGTCCGCGGACGAGCAGCGCCTCGACGCTGCCGGCCGTCGTGCCCGCCACGACCGTGCTCCTCGCGGAGGGCCACGACGTTGGCGCGACGCTCGCTGAGGTCAAGGCGCTGCTCGCGGAGCAGCCGGACCTCGCCGACGCCGTCAAGCAGATCGACGATGCCCTGGACATCGTGGGCGGCTTCGATGCCGCCACCGGCTGGATCGGTGAGGCCGGCGTGGCGATCACGCGCGACGGCACGGATGTCGCCGGTGGCCTGGTCGTCGCCCCGACCGACGCCGCCGATGCCGAGCGGCTCATGAACCAGCTCAAGGCCTTCGTCCAGCTGGGCGGCGCGCAGGCGGGCATCTCCGTCACCGATGAGGTGTACGGGGACGCCACCATCACCATCGTCGACCTTTCGGGACTCGGGGGCCTCGTCGACTCCATGTCCGAGGGGGCCGTCTCCGCTCCCGCGGACATCAAGCTCGCCTACGCCGTCACCGACCAGGTGGTCGTGATCGGCTACGGAACCGACTTCGTGAAGGCCGTGCTCGATGCCAGGACGGGCGAGTCGCTGGCCGGGACCGACCGCTTCAAGACGGCCCTGGCCCAGGCCGGCGCCGAGCACGCCACGCTGCTGTGGCTGGATGTCACCGGCGTCCGCGGGGCCGTGGAGGACCTCGCGCCGGCCGAGATGTTCGGCCAGGGTTACGACTCGGACGTGAAGCCCTACCTCGAGGCCATCGACAGCGTCGTCGCCGTGTCGAGCCCGGGCGACACCATCGACCGTGGAACCGTCATCATTCGGGTGACCGGCGACTGACCCACCAGGGCGCCCATCGTCACGCCCACCCGACCGCCACCTATTCGCCAACCATGCGGGTGCCGCCCAACGGACCCGCTCATCGGAGGAGCACCGAACCACAATGGCCGTTCGCATCCGCCTGACCCGCGTCGGGGCGACCAAGCAGCCGACCTACCGGCTCGTCGTCGCTGACAGCCGTTCCGCCAGGGATGGCCGAGCCATCGAGACCATCGGGCACTACAACCCCCGCACCGAGCCGATCGAGCTCGTGGTGGACGAGGCAAAGGCCAAGGCGTGGATGGCCAAGGGTGCCCAGCCCTCTGACACCGTCCGACGCCTTTTCAAGCAGGCCGGCGTCCTGCCGGGCGCCAAGTAGGCACCGCGATGGCAGCCGCCGAACTTGTTGCCTACGTTGCCAAGTCCCTCGTGGATGATCCTGAAGCCGTCACGGTCGAGGTCGTCAACGGGGAGGAGGGCACCATCATCGAGCTGCACGTGGCCGAGTCCGACATGGGCAAGGTCATCGGGCGCAACGGGAGCGTGGCCAAGGCGCTGCGCACGCTGCTCAAGGTGACGTCCGCCCGGACGGGCGAACCGGTCAGCCTCGAGATCGTCTAGGGAGCCGGCGCTGGCTCCCAGGCGCCCTGCCCGCGATGCCATGACGGCGTCAGCCGGTTCCGGGACGATGGCGTCGGGCGGCGATCCCGCACGGCTCGTCGTCGCGCTCGTCCGCGGCTTCCGCGGGCTGCATGGCCACGTCCGCGTCGAGCTCCTCACGGACCGTCCCGAGGACCGCTTCGCGGTGGGCGGGGTGCTGCACCCGGAGGGTTCCGCCGGTGGGTTCACCATCGCCGAGGCCGCGCCGGTCGCGGACGGGCCCGGCTGGTGGCTGCGCTTCCGGGAGCTCCCGTCACGGGAGGCGGCCGAGGTGCTCCGGGACGTGTACCTGGAGATCGATGCGCCCACGGAGGAGCGTGAGCCCGGCCGCTGGTTCTTCCACGAGCTGGTCGGCCTGTCGGTGCGATCGACGGCGGGCGAGGACCTGGGACGGGTTACCGACATCTACCGGGCCGGGGGCGCCGAGGTGTTCGTCGTCCGCGGGTCCCGAGGCGAGCTCGACGTCCCGGGGGTTCACGGGATCGTCACGGAGCTTGCCCCCGAGCGGGGCGAGATGATCGTGGACCTCGGGGCCCTCGATCTCGACGCCCGCCCCGTCGAGGACGACACCTACGTCCGGCCACGGGACCGGCGTCCGCCAAAGCAGCCCAAGGGTCCCAAGGGGCCCGCTCAGCCCCCGAAGGGAACGGGACCGGTGCGCAAGCCGGTGGTCAAGACGACTCCGCCCGATCCAGGCGCCTGATGCCGCTCGAGGTCGACGTCCTGACGCTGTTCCCGCCGATGGTCGAGGGACCGCTGGCGGAGAGCATCCCGGCGCGAATCCAGGAGCAGGGCCTGGCGACGGTGCGCGTCCACGACCTGCGTCGCTGGGGGCTGGGGCGTCACCAGACCGTCGACGACTACACCTACGGCGGGGGAGCGGGCATGGTCCTCCGTGCCGACGTGGTGGGCGCGGCGCTGGCCGAGGTCCGGCGCCCGGATTCCTCGGTGATCCTCCTCGATCCGGCCGGGACGGTCTTCCGTCAGTCGATCGCCCACGACCTCGCCGAGCGCGCGCATCTGGTCTTCGTCTGTCCGCGCTACGAGGGTGTCGACGAGCGGGTGCGGGCGATGGTCGACCTCGAGCTCTCGATCGGGGACTACGTGCTTACCGGCGGCGAGCTGGCAGCCCTGGTCATCCTCGACGCCGTGCTGCGGCTGCTCCCGGGCGCCATCGACGAGGCGTCCACGGCCGAGGAGTCGTTCGCCGCGGGGCTGCTCGAGTACCCGCAGTACACGCGGCCGGCAGCGTTCCAGGGGGCGTCGGTCCCGCCCGTCCTGGTCTCGGGCCACCACGAGCAGGTCCGCCGGTGGCGCCTGCGCGAGTCCCTCCGGCGCACCCTTGAGCGCCGCCCGGACCTCCTCGAGGGTCGCTCCGTGACGAAGGAGGAGGCGACCCTGCTCGCCGAGGTGCGCGCCGAGGGGGTGCGTGACGAAGACGGCAGGGCACCCCAGGTTGCCGACGGCGCCGAGGGCGACGACGGAGCCGGACAGGGGTAGCCGAGGGCCAGGCCGATCTGCCGCCTCCGACGGATCAACCGCGGGGGCCGTCGCGCCGCCCTTGGAGCGAGTAGCCGCCGAGCGGCCCAACGATCCGCCGTCGCCGACGGATCAACCGCGGGGCGGCACATCCGTCGGGCCCGGACCCTCTGCGCCGATCGAACGCTCCGGCATGCGGTTCATCTGTCGGGCCGGCCCGATGGTTCGGCCTCTGAGCGGGTTGGCGGCCGACGGGCCGCCGAGCCGCCCGGCGCAGCCCCCGCGCAGTGGAGCTCGCGCTGTCGGCCGTGGTCAGTCACCGCTCGCCTCGCCGGAGGCGGCGTGCTATCCTCCCCGTCGGCCGTGCCGCCCCGGCTCGCCGCCCGGAACCTGTGACCTCCGCAGCCGCGGCTGCCGCCGACCGAGACGAAGGATCCACCACCCGTGAACGTGCTCAACGAGATCGTCCAGGACCAGTTGCGAACCGACCTGCCGGCCATCACCCCCGGTGACACGGTCAAGGTGGCCGCGAAGGTCGTCGAAGGCAATCGTGAACGCATCCAGGTCTTCGAGGGCCTGGTCATGCGAATGCGGAACGCCGGCATCGCATCGACCATGACCGTCCGCCGGATCGCATCTGGCGTCGGCGTGGAGCGCACCTTCAAGCTGCACAGCCCGCGGATCGAGCGGATCGAGGTCATTCGGCACGGCCAGGTGCGACGGGCCAAGCTGTACTTCCTTCGCAACCGCGTGGGCAAGGCCGCGACCACGCTCCGCGAGCGCCGCTAGCTTCGCTGCCGGGCCACCGCCCGCCGCAGATCCCAGACGACCCCCGCCCGGCGCGGGGGTCTTCTCATGCCGGCACGCTCGTGGCGCGATCACGGGCGGCACCCATCGCGGGGTACGATCGCCCGTGATGACCGTGATCGTCCCCACCCTCCGCTGGGAACGCCCCCTGTGGCGTGATGGTGCCACGCGGATCGCCGGGGTGGACGAGGTGGGTGTCGCCCCGACATCGGGCGCGGTCGTCGCGGCCGCCGTCATCATGCCGCCCAACTGCCACCGCATCCCTGGCGTGCGCGACTCCAAGACCCTGTCCGCCGCACAACGGGAGCGGCTTGCGCCCCTCATCCGGCGCCGGGCGGTGGCGGTTGGCGTGGGGGCCGCGTCCGTCGCCGAGATCGACCGCCTCAACATCTACCACGCGACCCACCTGGCGATGCGACGGGCGATCGGCCGGCTCGGCGGACACGATCACCTGCTCGTCGACGGCCTGCGGATCGCCGAGTTCGAGGAACTGGTGGGCCCCTACACCGCGATCGTCGACGGCGACGCGCTTGTGTACTCCGTCGCCTGTGCGTCGGTCGTGGCCAAGACCGTCCGTGACCGGATGATGGCCAGGCTCTCCGTGCGCTATCCGGAGTACGGCTGGGAGCGGAACCAGGGCTACGCGACCCGCGAGCACCGCGACGCCATCCGGACCCACGGACTGACACCGCACCATCGGGCGTCATGGCAGGCGCTTCGGGCGCTCATCGCGGGCGACCAGCTCGGGTTGTTCGACGGCGTGGCCGTGATGGACCTGGGCGCCGGCGATGCCGACGCCGAGGTCGACGCGCTGGCGCTCGGGGTGCTCGCCGCAACGAGCTGATCGCAGGACCCGTTGGGCTCCTCGCGCGCCCGGCGCCATAAGGGGGCGGTAAGCGGTGTCTGCGATGGTCGGGGCAGATGGAGCGGCGGACGACCACGGCAGCACAGCGGATCGGCGACGCCGGCGAGGATCTGGCGGTCGAGCGGCTCGAGCGCGGCGGCTGGTCGATCCTGGCAAGGAACCTGCGGCTCGCCCGGGATGAGCTGGACATCGTGGCCGTCGATCCGGGGCCGCCCGCGGCGCTGGTCGTCGTCGAGGTGCGCCGGCGCGGCAGCCGTGACTTCGGGCTGGCCGAGGAGACGCTGGGCTACCGCAAGCGGCAGGCGCTGCGACGCGCCGTCGGGCTCCTGCTCGAGCGTGCGCGGCTCCCCGATGGCCGGCCACTGCCCGAGCTGCCGCTTCGCGTCGATCTCGTGGCGATCGACATGGGGCCGGACGGCCGTCCGTCGATCCGGCATCATCGGGGCATCCGGCCGTGAGCGGCTCTCGCGGGCCGGCAAGGCCCGGCGGCCCGCTCGGCGTCCGTCGGCCCGCTCGGAGCCCTGTGCTACACTCCCGGCCGCCGCAGCACGGCTGCGGCACGTTCAGATGACGCCCGGGCCGGCAGATCGCCGGACGGAGCCCACACGCGGACCACCACCCGAACGGGACGGTGCCCGACGACCGGCCGATGCGCCGGCACGAGGGCCCCCGACGGGGATCCGCGGAGGACAAACCGCAGGAGGCCACGCAGTGCCCACCATCTCGATGCGCCAGCTGCTGGAGGCGGGTGTCCATTTCGGACATCAGACTCGCCGCTGGAACCCCAAGATGAAGCCGTTCATCTTCGCGGAGCGCAACGGCATCCACATCATCGACCTGGCGCAGACCGTGAAGCGTCTCGACACCGCGCTCGAGTACGTGACCGAGTCCGTCGCCCGAGGCGAGTCGGTGCTGTTCGTGGGGACCAAGAAGCAGGCGCAGGAGCCGGTGATGCAGGAGGCGATCCGCGCCGGCCAGCCGTACGTCACCAAGCGCTGGCTCGGCGGGATGCTGACCAACTTCGTCACCATCAAGAAGCGCATCGGCCTGCTGGACCAGCTCGAGGCACGCCAGCTCGCCGGCGACTTCGAGCGCCTTCCCAAGAAGGAAGCCGCACAGCTGACCGAGACCCTCAACAAGCTCCAGGCCATGCTCGGCGGCATCCGCAAGATGAAGCGCCTGCCGGGCGTCATCTTCATCGTGGACCCGCACCGGGAGCGGATCGCCGTCACCGAGGCGAACAAGCTCGAGATCCCGGTCGTGGGCACCGGCGACACCAACGTGGACCCGGACGAGCTCGACTACATCATCCCCGCGAACGACGACGCGATCCGCTCGATCCGCCTGCTGTGCCAGCTGGTCGCCGACGCGGCGATCGAAGGCTCCCGTGAGCGGGCCGCGCGAGCCTCGTCCGAGACCGAGGTCCAGGACGCCCCGGCCGCGCTCGACGAGCCCGAGTTCGACGAGGCCGCGGCCGCGGATCTCGTCGCGCAGCTGGCTGCCGGCGGCACCCTCTCGTTCGACCCGGACCTGGACGACGCGGACCTCCTGCCCGGCGCTCCCAGGGGTGACGGTCGGGTGCCCGAAGCGACGCCGGATGCCACGCCCGCGGAGCCTCCCGCCCAGGCCCCCGAGGCCGACACGGCGGTCCAGGCCACAGCGACCCCGGCCGCCCCTGCAGACGAACCGGGAACCTCGCCCGCCGGCTGACTTCGGCCGGAGCGGGCGCTCGATCGCCGGGATCCGGCCTGACCATCGGGCCCCACCGGCACGGCCCGACAGCCTCAACAGCAGACTGCGCGCTCAACCGCGCGCCCAGCAGGACAGCAGGAGCAAGACGAGACATGGCGATCACTGCGGCGGCCGTCAAGGAGCTGCGAGAGCGCACCGGCGCCGGCATGATGGACTGCAAGCGCGCGCTGGAGGAGACTGGCGGCGACATGGAGAAGGCCGTCGCCCAGTTGCGGGAGAAGGGTCTCGCCGCGGCCGCGAAGCGGGCCGGGCGCGACGCCCGCGAAGGACTGGTCTCCAGCTACATCCACACCGGCGGTCGCGTCGGCGTGCTGATCGAGGTCAACTGCGAGACGGACTTCGTCGCCCGGACGGATGAGTTCCAGAAGCTCGTCCGGGACCTGGCGATGCAGGTGGCCGGCCTGGCCCCGCTGTACGTCGACGTGGACAGCATCCCGGACGACGTGATGCGGGCGCGAAGGGCCGCCCTGCTGGCCGACGAGGCCGTGCAGGCCAAGCCCGAGGCGATCCGCGACAAGATCGTGGACGGCCAGATCGCGAAGTGGCAGAAGGAGGTCTGCCTCCTGGACCAGCCGTTCCGCGACGAGGACCGGACCGTTCGCGACCTCGTGACGCAGCGGATCGCCACCATCGGCGAGAACATCCGCGTCCGCCGCTTCGTGCGGTTTGCGCTCGGGGAGGAGATGTGACGGACGCCGGCCGCGAGCCTGCGCCTGCCCAGGGACGGGAGGCCGTCTCCGCGCCGGCCCCGCTCCGCTACCGCCGGATCCTGCTCAAGCTGTCCGGCGAGGCGCTGCTCGGGGAGCGCCAGTACGGCGTCGACCCGGCCTTCTGCGTGTTCGTCGCCCAGCAGGTTGCGACGGTCCATGCGATGGGCGTCCAGGTGGGCATCGTCGTCGGGGGCGGCAACATCTTCCGCGGCCTCGCCGCGTCGGCCCGGGGCATGGACCGCGCGACCGGCGACTACATCGGCATGCTGGCGACGGTCATGAACGGGCTCGCGCTGCAGGATGCCATCGAGCGCGTGGGTGTTCCGTCGCGGGTCATGTCCGCGATCGGCATGAACGAGATCGCCGAGCCCTACATCCGGCGGCGCGCGGTGCGCCACCTCGAGAAGGGCCGCGTGACCATCTTCGTCGCGGGCACCGGCAACCCGTATTTCACGACCGACACGGCTGCCGCGCTGCGCGCCGTGGAGATCGATGCCGAGGTGCTCCTCAAGGCCACCAAGGTCGACGGAGTCTACGATGCGGACCCGATGAAGGATCCCGGGGCGAAACGGTACGAGACGCTCAGCTACCACGACCTGCTCAAGGACCAGTTGAAGGTCCTCGACGCTGCGGCAGTCTCCCTGTGCATGGAGAACGACCTGCCGATCGTCGTGTTCGATCTCAACGCACCTGACAACATCACGCGGGTTGCCCGCGGCGATCGGGTGGGTACGCTGATCTCCGCGCGCAACGGAGGAACCACCGAATGACCAGCGAGATCCTTGCCGAGACGGAGCGCAAGATGCTCCGTGCGGTCGAAGCCATGGAGCGAGACTTCCACGGCCTGCGCACGGGACGCGCCTCCACCGCCCTGGTGGAGCGCCTCCACGTCGACTACTACGGGGCGCCCACGCCGCTCAACCAGCTGGCGTCGATCAGCGTGCCGGAGCCGCACCAGATCGTGATCCAGCCGTGGGACCGGGGCGTCGCTGGGGAGCATCGAGAAGGCCATCATGAAGTCGGACATCGGCATCATGCCCAACGTCGACGGCACGGTCGTCCGGCTCAACATCCCGGCGCTCACCGAGGAGCGTCGCAAGGACATCGTCAAGACCGTCCACAAGCGCATGGAGGACGCCCGGGTCGAGATCCGCCAGCTCCGGCGCGAGGCAAACGACGCGCTCAAGAAAGAGGAGCGCGATGGGGTCCTCGGCGCCGACGAGGTCCATCGCCAGCTGGATGCGCTCCAGAAGCTGACCGACCGGGCCGTCGGCGATGTGGACCGGCTGGGGGGCGTCAAGGAGCAGGAGGTCATGGAGGTCTAGTGGCGCAGGCGCCCGTCCGCTCGCTGGCGCGACCCACCGACGCCCCTCCGCTCGCCCACGATCCCGAGGGCGAGCGCGGCGCGCCGGAGGTCACGGCGTCCGCCGTCGACGAGCCGCTGCTGGCACCGGAGGACCTGCCCCGACACGTTGCCCTCATCATGGACGGCAACCGGCGCTGGGCACGCGCCCGGGGCGTGCCTGATTTCGAGGGTCACGCCGCGGGAGTCGAGGCGGTGCGGAGCCTGCTCCAGCACGCCGTGCGTCGGGGCATCCCGATGCTCACGATCTACGCCTTCAGCCGGGAGAACTGGGCCCGCTCGGACGATGAGGTGACGGGGCTGTTCGACCTGCTGGCGCGGGCCATTGCCAGCGAGACCGATGAGCTCGCCGCACAGGGCGTTCGGGTGCGGCTGCTCGGGCGGCTCGAGGAGCTTCCCCAGGACACCCGTGTCGCCATCGAGGGCGCGCTCGCGCGGACAGCCCAGGGGACGCGACTCGAGTTGAACGTCGCCTGGAACTACGCGGGCCGGACGGAGCTCGTGGATGCGTTCCGGCGGCTCGCCGCCTCCGGGATCGCCCCGGACCAGATCGACGAGCGGGCCATCAGCGAGGCGCTGTACACGAGTGGGCTGCCCGATCCTGACCTGCTCATCCGTACCGGTCGCGAGCAACGGATCAGCAACTTCCTCATCTGGCAATCCGCGTACGCGGAGCTCTACTTCGCCGACTGCCTGTGGCCGGACTTCACCCCGGACATCCTCGACGAGGCCCTGCTCGAGTTCGCCCGCCGCACCCGCCGGTTCGGCCGCTAGCCGCTAGGCTGGAGCCATGCTCAAGACCCGCGCCCTGTCCGCGCTCGTCCTCGTCCCAGTGCTCCTCGGGGCGCTCTGGCTCGGGACCGCGGCGATCGCTGCCCTGCTCGTGCTCGTCACGGTCATCGGCGGGATGGAGGTCTTCCGGCTGCTCAAGGGGGCGGGCTATGCCTCGCTCCCGCTGCTCGGCACCGCGCTCGCGGTCGCGTTCGTCCTCGAGGCGGCGCTCGGGCTGATCGGCGACAAGGGCCTGCTGCTGGTGGCCGTGGGCGTCGTGCTGGCCGGGGTCGGCGCGTTCGCGAGGACGGACCCGCGCGACGGCCTCGTGGTCTGGTTCACAACCGTCTTCGGCGCGCTCTACGTCGGGCTGCTCGCGATCATCCTCCAGGTCGCCACGCTGGGTCCGGCGATTCCCGCCGGGGCGCCGCTCGCCGCCATCGGCTCGGAGCGGGGGTGGATCCTGCTTCTCGTGCTCGGGGTCTGGAGCTACGACACCGGCGCCTACCTGGTCGGCCGGAAGATCGGGCGCCACAAGTTCCTCGTCCACATCTCACCGGCCAAGTCGATCGAGGGGCTGGCGGGCGGCCTGGTGGCGACGACGGTGGTGACCGGCCTCCTGCTCGGCGCCCTCGGGCAGAACCCGCTTGGCGCCATGCTGCTGGGGCCGCTGCTGGGCCTCGCCGCGCAGGCCGGCGACCTCGCCGAGTCGATGCTCAAGCGCGCCGCCGGTGCGAAGGACTCGGGCACGCTGATCCCGGGCCACGGTGGCATCCTGGACCGGATCGACTCGTTCCTGTTTGCCGGCCCGGTCGTGGCACTGTATGTCGTTGCGATTGCCCGCTGAGGGGCGGCGCCTCGGCGTCGCCCTGCTCGGCTCCACGGGCAGCATCGGCCGCCAGGCGGTCGAGGTCCTCGAGCGGCACGCCGACCGGTTCCGCGTCGTCGCCCTGGCGACCGGCCGGAACGCGGCCGCGCTCGAGGCGCAGGTCCGGCGCCTCCACCCGGCCGTTGCAGCCCTCGCGGATCCCTCCGCGCCGCTGGACCTGCCGTCGACCACGCGGCGGGTGATGGGCAACGATGCGCTCGTCGAGCTCGCCACCCGGGACGACGTCGACCTGGTCGTCGTGGCCACCGGCGGCGTCGTCTCGCTGCGACCCACGCTGGCGGCGCTCGCGGCCGGCAAGGTCGTCGCCACGGCCAACAAGGAGACGCTGGTCGCGGGCGGTCACCTGGTGATGCCCGAGGCCCGCCGCAACGCGGCCGGGCGCGCCGCTTCCGATCCCGGTGATCCGCTCGCAACGCCGCTCGCCTGGCTTCGCCCGGTCGACTCCGAGCATTCGGCCATCTGGCAGTGCCTCGTGGGCGAGCCCCCAGGGGGATCGCCAGGCTGGTGCTCACTGCCTCGGGCGGGCCATTCCTCGAGACGCCCGCGGCCGAGCTTGCGGCGATCACCCCGGAGCAGGCCCTCCACCACCCGACCTGGACGATGGGGGCCAAGATCACCATCGACTCCGCGACGCTCGCCAACAAGGGCCTGGAGGTGATCGAGGCGCACTGGCTCTACGATGTGCCCTACGACGCCATCGACGTCGTCGTGCATCCCCAGAGCGTCGTCCATTCGGCCGTCCTGTTCATCGACGGCTCCCTCAAGGCCCAACTGGGCACCCCGGACATGCGGCTTCCCATCCAGTACGCCCTGACGCATCCCGAGCGGCTCCCGTCCCCGACGGCGCCCCCCGACCTGGTGGCCGCCGCCAGGCTGGACTTCCGCGCCCCCGACGAGGGTCGCTTTCCCGCGCTGCGCATCGCCCGCGAGGCGGGACGGCTGGGTCCGCGCGCGTCGGCCGCGCTGATCGCCGCCGACGAGGTCGCCGTCGCCCGGTTCCTTGACCGCACCCTGGACTTCCCGGGGATCCCGCGCCTGCTCGAGGCGGCCGTCGGAACCTACGGCGGCGGACCCGACCACGCGCCAGACCTGCCCGCGCTCATCGAGCTGGACCGCGAGGTCCGTGCCGCGTTCGCGACCGGTCCCATTGGAGGTCCCGCATGACGCCCATCGTCGACACGATCGTCTCGATCGTCCTGTTCATCGTGGTGCTGGGCGCCATCGTGCTGTTCCACGAGCTCGGCCACTTCATCACGGCCCGGATCGCGCGGATCCGTGTCCTGGAGTTCGGGGTCGGCTTTCCGCCCCGGGCCAGGTCATTGGGGCGCGGGGGAGTGTCGGCGGCCGACACGGAGTCGTATGCCCGTGCGCGGGCCGCGGCGCTTGCGGCCGCCCGTGACGACGAGGCGGCCTCGGAGTCGCTGCTCGAGACCTCCGAAGCCCCGCTCGGCACGGAGTACACGCTCAACTGGCTGCCGATCGGGGGCTTCGTCCAGCTCGAGGATGAGAACGGCGGCGACGGGTTCGACCCGCGCTCGTTCGGCAAGGCCGGCCTGGTGACCAAGCTCCTGATCCTGGTCGCCGGGGTGTTCATGAACCTCGTGCTCGCGCTCGCGATCTTCACCTCGATCGCCTGGTTCGCGACGCCATACGTCGGGCTCAAGTTCGACCAGGTCGAGCCGGCGTCGCCGGCCGCGACCGCCGGGCTCAGGGACGGCGACGCGATCCTCACGATCGACGGCACGCGGTATGACTTCTTCGGGCCGTACGATGGGGCGTCGGCGATCACGGACCTCCGAGCGAAGGCCGGTCAGACCGTCACCCTCGGCGTCCTGCGCGCCGATGGATCTTCGGACACGGTCCAGGTCACGCTGCGCTCGCAGGCCGAGATCGACGCGGGCCAGGGGGCGCTCGGCATCCGTGCCGCGGCCGGCGGCTTCCAGTACACGTTCACCGGCGAGTACACCGGGCGGCCGCTCGGCGAGGCCGCGAGCATCGGCTGGCAGGAGACGTTCCGCTGGTTCGGGCTGATCATCGACGGGCTCGGCGGCCTCGTGAGCTCGTTCATCTCCGACCCGACCAGTGCCCCGCCGGTCTCCGGTCCCGTGGGCATCGCAACCTCGCTGGGCGACACGTTCCGGGGCAGCGGTCTGGTGATGACGATCTACGTGGCCGGCATCCTCTCGGCCAACCTCGCGCTCGTCAACTTCCTGCCGTTCCCGCCGCTCGACGGCGGTCGGATGCTGATGCTCATCCTCAAGGCGATCCCGCGCTACGGCCGACGGATCTCCCTTCGGGCGGAGCAGCTCACCTATGCCGTCGGCTTCATCGCCCTGTTCGGGTTCCTGATCTGGATCACCGGCTTCGACATCGTGCGCCTGGTGACCGGCGGCGCAACCCCATGACCTCTCCCGGTTCGCTCAGGCCGGCCCGCCGGCCGACGGTGTCCGTGGACGTGGGGGGCGTGCTCGTCGGCTCCGCTCACCCGGTCGTCGTGCAGTCCATGACCAACACCGACACCGCCGACCCGGACTCGACCGCGATCCAGGTCGCGCGTCTCGCTCACGCCGGCTCGCGAGCTCGTGCGCGTCACCGTCAACACCGAGCAGGCTGCCGCGGCCGTCCCCGGGATCGATGCGCAGGCTGCGGGACAACCTGGGTGTCGACGTCCCGGTCATCGGCGACTTCCACTACAACGGCCACAAGCTCCTGGTCGAGTTCCCGGAGATGGCCGCGGCGCTCGCCAAGTACCGCATCAACCCGGGCAACGTGGGCGGCAAGTACCACGATGCCAACTTCGGGACGATCGTGCGCGTGGCGATCGAGCACGACAAGCCGGTCCGCATCGGCGTCAACTGGGGCAGCCTCGACCAGCAGCTGCTCACCGAGCTCATGGACGCCAACGCGCGCTCGCCGAGCCCGCGACGCCCGCGACGTGATGATCGAGGCCATGATCGAGTCGGCGATGCGCTCCGCGGAGCTGGCCGAGACGACCGGACTGCGCCACGACCGGATCATCCTCTCCGCCAAGGTCTCGCGGGTGCGCGACCTCGTGGACGTGTACCGGCGGCTCGCCGCCGCGCTCCGACTACCCGCTCCACCTGGGCCTCACCGAGGCCGGCATGGGCATGAAGGGCATCGTGGCCTCCACCGCCGGTCTCGCCATCCTGCTCCACGAGGGCATCGGGGACACCATCCGAGTCTCGCTCACGCCGCAGCCGGGCGGCGACCGGAGCGAGGAGGTCCAGGTCGCCCAGCAGGTGCTGCAGTCGCTTGGGCTGCGCTCGTTCGTGCCCCAGGTGTCCGCCTGCCCCGGCTGCGGCCGCACCACGAGCACCTTCTTCCAGGAGATGGCGGAGCGAATCACCGACCACCTCAACGCCACGATGCCCGTGTGGCGCGACGCGCTACCCGGGCGTGGAGGACCTGCGGGTTGCGGTCATGGGCTGCGTCGTCAACGGTCCCGGCGAGTCCAAGCACGCGGACATCGGGATCTCGCTGCCCGGCACCTTCGAGGCACCGGTGGCGCCCGTGTTCGTCGACGGCAGGCTGGACCGGACGCTGCGCGGCGACGGGATCGTCGCCGAGTTCATCGACCTCCTGGAGACTACGTCGACCGGCGCTTCGGGCAGGCGCGGGTGGCCCCGCGCGGCTGATCCGACCGGTTCCAGGCCCCGGATCGGCACCAGCGTGGCGCCCCACGCCACGGCGATCGAGTGACGCTCGACGGGCGGGAGCAGGCGCCAGGCGCCAGGCGCCGAGCGATGGGCGACGAGCAACGGCCTCGTGGGCTCGCGGCCTCGCATGGATTGAGGGCCCATTGGGCCCGGGTGTATACTCCCGCCCAACACAACGAGGCCGCCACCGAACGTGGGTGACCAACCCACGTTTCTTTGTGTGGATCGAGCCGTCGCAGGGGCCAGGGGCGAAGCAGGGAGGCACATGATGAGTCGTGACTTCGTCGGTGCGCTGCTTCAGCTCAACGCCGAGAAGCAGGTTCCCCAGGAGGCGCTCATCCGCGCCGTGGAGGAGGGGATCCAGGCCGCCTACCGCCGCGTCGCGGGCGAGGAGGATATCTTCGTCCGGATCGAGCCCGGCACCGGCGAGATCCGCGTGTATCGCGGCCGCTACGTGGTGGACGAGATCGACGACCCCATGGTGGACGTGACGGTCGACGAGGCTCGCAAGACGCACCCCGAGGCCCAGGCCGGCGAGGTCATCGAGATCGAGCAGCTCGACGCGGAGCACTTCGGCCGCATCGGCGCCCAGACCGCCAAGCAGATCATCCTCCAGCGGATGCGCGAGGTCGAGCGCGACCAGCGCTTCGACCAGCTCGCCGCCCGCGAAGGCGAGATCGTCACGGGCTCCGTGAGCCGCGTGGAGCCGCGGGCGATCATTCTCGACGTCGGCAAGGGCGACGAGGCCATTCTCCAGACGACCGAGCAGAGCCCGCTCGAGCACTACCGGATCGGCCAGCCGGTGAAGGCGTTCGTGCTCGAGGTACGACGCAGCGCCCGTGGCCCGCAGGTGATGGTGAGCCGCACGCACAAGGGGTTCCTGCGCCGCCTGTTCGAGCTCGAGGTGCCGGAAATCCACGCGGGCACGGTCGAGATCAAGGCGATCGCGCGCGAGGCCGGCTCGCGCAGCAAGGTCGCGGTGGCCTCGCGCCAGGAGGGCCTCGACCCGGTCGGGGCGACGGTGGGCCAGCGCGGCGCCCGGGTCCAGGCGGTTGTCGCGGAGCTGGCAGGCGAGAAGATCGACGTGATCCCGTGGAACGAGGACCCGTCGGTGTTTGTCGCGAACGCCCTGTCGCCGGCCCAGGTGATCGGGGTCCACATCGACGAGGAGCACCGGATCGCGAACGTGACGGTGCCCGAGCGGATGCTGTCGCTCGCGATCGGCCGCGAGGGCCAGAACGCCCGGCTGGCCGCGCGTCTCACCGGCTGGCGGATCGACATCCGCAGCGATGTGGCGGCCGCCGAGGCCGTTGCCGAGCCCGCCGCCGAGGCCGCCGCCGAGCCCGCCGCCGAGGCCGTTGCCGAGCCCGCCGCCGAGGCCGTTGCCGAGCCCGTTGCCGAGCCCGTTGCCGAGCCCGTTGCCGAGCCCGTTGCCGAGCCCGTTGCCGAGCCCGTTGCCGAGCCCGTTGCCGAGCCCGTTGCCGAGCCCGCCGCCGAGGCCGCGGCATCTGGGCCCGCACCTGCCGACGAGGCGCCCGCGCCCCCTGCCAGGAAGCCTCGCAAGAAGAAGACCTCCGAGGAGGTGTCGTCGTAGGCGCCGCGGCGGCCGGTCGATCCCGGTCCTCCTCGCCGCGACGGCTCCCGGAGCGGAGCTGCGTCGCCTGCCGCACGCCGCGGCCCAAGCGCGACCTGGTCCGCGTCGTCCGTTCGCCGCTGGGAATGGTGGCCATCGATCCGACCGGTCGCATGCCCGGCCGCGGCGCCTACCTGTGCGCGAGCGCCGAGTGCTGGGACCTCGCGCTACGGAAGCGGACGCTTGCACACGCGCTCGGGGTTGCCATTCCCGACCATGTCGTCGCCGCGCTGACCACGACCATGGGCACGCCGGCCACCACCACCCATGCCACCGCCACCCACCGCGCCAACGGCGCCGACCCCGAACCCGACGACAACGAAGGAGGAGCCCATGGCCCGAAGTAGGAGCGGCACCCGCGGCCGTCGCGGCCCCCGCAAGCCCCCGCGTCGTCCCGGCGGCTTCACGCCGGGTGCCGTCTCGGTGGTGGACCCGAGCGAGCGCGGCCCGATCGAGCTGCCCGGGACGATCACCGTCAAGGACCTGGCGGACCTGCTCGGCACCAGTCCCGCCGACATCATCCGAGAGCTCATCAAGAGCGGCATCTTCGCGACGATCAACCAGCTGATCGACCGCGACACGGCATCGCTGATCACCGAAGAGCTCGGCTACCAGGTCGCGGAGGCGACGGCTGCCAGCGAGGACGAGGCCGAGGAGGGCAGTGCGCCCGCCGAGGCGGCCAAGGAGCAGCTCTGGGACGAGGACGAGGAGGATCCCTCGCAGCTCGTCGACCGCGCGCCGATCGTCACCGTCATGGGCCACGTGGACCACGGCAAGACGAGCCTGCTCGACGCCATCCGGTCGACGACCGTCGCGTCCGGCGAGCGCGGCGGCATCACCCAGCATATCGGTGCGTCCGAGGTCACCTCCAAGGACGGCAAGCGGGTCGTCTTCCTCGACACCCCGGGTCACGAGGCGTTCACGTCGATGCGGGCGCGTGGCGCCAGGGTCACCGACATCGCGGTGATCGTGGTCGCGGCCGACGACGGCGTGATGCCCCAGACCCTCGAGGCGATCAGCCATGCGAAGGCGGCAAAGGTGCCGCTCGTCATCGCCATGAACAAGATCGACAAGCAGGACGCCAACCCGGACCGGGTGAAGAACGAGCTGGCCGAGGCCGGCGTCGTGATCGAGGACTACGGCGGTGACACGCCGATGGTCGCGGTGTCCGCGAAGACCCGGGTCGGCATCGAGTCCCTGCTCGAGATGATCCTGCTGGTCGCCGACCTCCAGGAGCTCAAGGCCAACCCCAAGCGCGACGCCGTGGGCACGGTCATCGAAGCCCGGCTCGACAAGGGCCGTGGACCGGTCGCGACGATCATCGTGCAGACCGGCACGCTCAAGGTCGGCGACTCCGTGGTTGTCGGCAACACCTACGGCAAGATCAAGGCCCTCGAGAACTCGGCCGGCAAGCGGATCACGAAGGCAGGTCCAGCGACGGCCGCCGTGATCCTCGGCCTGTCCGACGTCCCGGAGGCCGGCGATGTCCTGCGCGTGGTGAAGGACGTCACGGTCGCCCGCGGCCGGGTGGAGGACCGCAAGAACGCCGCCGCCGCCGCCGCCGGAGCCGGCTCGGGCCGCTGCCACCCTCGAGGACCTCTACAAGCAGATCCAGGCCGGCCAGGCCAAGGAGCTGCGGATCATCCTCAAGGCCGACGTGTCGGGTTCGCTGGGAGCGATCACGCACGCGCTGGCGCAGCTGAGCACCGACGAGGTCAAGATCAACGTCCTGCTCGAGGCTGCCGGCGACATCACCGACAACGACATCATGCTCGCAACCGCGTCCGACGCGATCGTGGTCGGGTTCAGCACCGGGATCACGGACACCGCTCGCCGGGCCGCCGAGGCCGAGGGCGTTGACTACCGGCTGTACGACATCATCTACAAGCTCACGGACGACATCGATCTTGCCCTCAAGGGCATGCTCGAGCCGGAGATCGTGGAGGTGGTCGAGGGTCGCGCGGAGGTCCGCCAGATCTTCAAGGTGGGCAAGAGCACGGTCATCGCCGGCTGCTTCGTCACCGACGGGCGCATCGTGCGCGCCGGCGGCGCGCGGGTGTACCGGGGCGGCAAGCTCATCGCGACCGACAGGATGGACTCGCTGCGGCGCTTCCGTGACGACGTGCGCGAGGTGGCCCAGAACCTCGAGTGCGGCATCGGCCTCTCCGGGTTCAACGACCTGGTCGAGGGGGACATCATCGAGTGCTTCACGAACCAGGTGCGCAGCCGGGTCTCCGGCTAGCCACGCCCAGCGGCGCCAGCCGGAGCACGAGATGAGCCAGCGCACGGAGCGCGTCGACGAGCTCCTCCGCCAGGAGATCGGCACGCTGCTCGCCAGGGAGATCGGCGATCCGCGGATCGGCTTCGCGACCATCACGGACGTGGAGACGACCCCGGATCTTCGCCATGCGAAGGTCTGGGTCAGCGTGATCGGCCAGAAGGTCGATCGAGACGAGACGCTGCGCGCGCTGCGGGCGGCGATGCCCTTCATCCAGCACGAGCTGGGCAAGCGGCTGCGGATCCGCCGGATCCCGGCGCTGCACGTCCACCTCGACGACTCGGCGGAGCGGGGGACCCGCGTCCTGCACCTCATCAACGAGCTCGAGAAGGGTGTCGATCCGGACGAGATCGCGCCGATCAAGGAGTCGCTGCCCACGCCGGTCAAGCGTCTGCCGCACGAGGGCGACGCCGAGCCGGCCGCCGATCCAGCGCCGGACGCGCCGGGCGCCGACGTGAGTCTGCCGGCCATTCCACCCGTCCCGTCGGGCCGTCGCCCGGCGCCTGGGCGCGGGCCTGGTGGCCGACCCAGCCGGCGAGGTGGTCCGCCGCCGGGGTCGCCGCGCCGGTCACCGCGGAGCCACCGGGCGTGACCGGGGCCGTGGACCTCACCGAGCTTGCGCGCGACGCCGTCCCGGAGGCGACACTCGTCCGGCTGCGCGAGGCACGAAACGTGCTGGCGGTCAGCCATGAGCACCCGGACGCCGACACGCTCGGCGCCGTGACGGGCCTGTGCCTGATCGTGGAAGCGCTCGGCGGCCGGGCGACCGCCATCTCGTCGGACCCGGTGCCGCCCCTGTACGCCTTCATGCCGGGGATCGACCGCTTCCGGACGGATCCGGATCCCGACGCGGCCTATGACCTGCTCGTGCTCGCCGATTGCGCGTCGGCGGAACGGGTCGGCGGCGTCGCGCTGCGCCACCCGGAGGTGTTCGGCTCGCTGCCACGGCTCATCGTGGATCACCATGCCTCCAACGACGGTCGCGGTGATGCCGACTGGATCGACCCCGATTCCGCCGCAACCTGTGAGCTGGTGGCGCTGCTCGCGGTCCGGCTGGGGCTGCCGCTGGGCCTCGGCGATGGAGACCTGGCCGCGGCGCTGATGGCGGGTGTCGTGATGGACACGGCCACCTTCGCGCACCCCAACGCGACGCCACGAACGCTCGCGGTCTCGGCGGCGCTCGTGGAGGCCGGCGCCCCGCTGTCGGACATCTCGCGCCGGCTCTACCGCACCAAGCCGGACGCCCAGCTGCGGTTGTTCGGCCGCGTCCTCGACCGCCTCGAGACGTCCCC
Organism: uncultured Chloroflexia bacterium; assembly: GCA_963716025.1. Lineage (GTDB taxonomy): Bacteria > Chloroflexota > Limnocylindria > Limnocylindrales > CSP1-4 > CAIXZV01. Next base: position 72,470 of record CAVQSY010000008.1, on the reverse strand, counting down.
CGACCGGCGGGTGGTGTGGTCGACGCTGCGTGACGCCGACCTCGGCCAGACGGGATCGATCCCGGCGCACTCCGAGGGGATCATCGACCTCCTCGCCCAGGCCGAGCTCGCCGAGGTGTCCATGCTGCTCAAGGAGCAGGACGATTCGACCACCCGCCTCTCGGTGCGCACCAGGCCGGGCGGGGTCGATGCGACGGTGCTCACGGGCACCTGGGGGGGCGGGGGTCACGCCCGTGCCGCCGGGGCCACCGTGCCATTGCCCATCGAGGCGGCGGTCGCCGCCGCGCGCGAGGTGGCGGAGCGCCTGGCGGCCGAGGTCCGCCGTTGAGCTCGCGAGACCGGAGCGGCGGCCTCGACGGCGTGCTGATCGTCGCCAAGCCCTCGGGTCCGACCTCCCACGATGTCGTGGGGCTCGTCCGACGCCTGTCGTCCACTCGCCGGGTGGGGCACGGCGGGACGCTGGACCCGTTCGCGGCCGGCGTGCTGCCGGTGTTCCTCGGCCGGGCGACCCGCCTGGTGGAGTACCACCTTGCCGGCACCAAGCGCTACCGGGCCACGGTCTGTTTCGGCGCGACGTCGACGACCGACGACATCGACGGCGAGCGGACGCCCGTCGAGGGGCCGGTCCTCGACCGCGAGGCCGTCGAGCGTGCGCTGGCCGAGTTCACGGGTCCGCTCAAGCAGGTCCCGCCCGACTACTCGGCGGTCCAGGTCGAGGGACGGCGTGCCTACCAGATGGCGCGCCGCGGCGAGCCCGTCGTGCTCGCGCCGCGCGACGTCGTGATCCACGGAGCCACGATGCTCGAGTGGGACGGCTCGGACCCGGCGCGTCCGATCGCCGTCGTGGACGTGACCTGCTCCGCCGGCACCTACATCCGGGCCCTTGCCCGGGACCTCGGCGCCCGGCTGGAAAGCGGCGCCTATCTCGGAGCGCTCGTCAGGACGGCTTCGGGGGGCTTCCGGCTCGAGGATGCGATCTCGTTCGAGTCGCTGCGTGAGCACGCGGCCGATGGTCCCGCCGGCATCGCGCGGGTCATGCGGCCGATCGATGCCGGGCTCGAGCACCTGCCGCATGCCCCGATCACCCTCGACGAGGTCCGCCGGCTCGGCGAAGGCCTGATCACCGCGCCCAAGACCCCACTCGCCGAGCGCGATTCCCCGCTGGTGCTCGCCGTGGGCCCGGACGGCCGGATCGCTGCGGTGTGCCGGGCTGCGGCCGGGGCGCTCTATCCGCACAAGGTCCTCGCGCAGCGTGCCCCCGACGGTGGCCGCCCCATGCGCCCCGCCACGGCCGAGCCAGGCTGACCATGGACGTCGCCCGCGGCCTCGACAACCTCGCCCCGTCCGACGTTCCCGTGTTCATCGTGGTGGGCGTGTTCGACGGGCTGCACCTGGGTCACGGGTACCTGCTGGACCACCTCGTGGCGGCGGCGGGGTCGCGGCACGCCAGGCCCGTGGTCATCACCTTCGACCACCATCCCGACGAGGTCCTGACCGGCTCCGCGCCGCCCCTCCTCTGTGATCCGGACGAGCGTCTTGAGCGGCTGGCCGCCGCCGGCGTCGACACCACGGTCGTGGTCCACTTCGACCAGCAGCTGCGCAAGACGACCTACGATGCGTTCGTCGGCATGATCGCGGACCGCACGCCGATCGCCGGCTTCCTGATGACTCCCGACGCGGCGTTCGGATACCAGCGGGCGGGCACGCCCGAGCGGCTGGCCGCGCTGGGTCGGGAGCGCGGTTTCGAGGTCGCCGTCGTGCCCCCGTTCGAGCTCGACGGGCAGCCGATCCGGAGCACCGCCGTCCGGGAGGCGATCGCGAGCGGGGACCTGGGGTCGGCGGCCGCGCTGCTCGGCCGTGACCACTGCGTGGTGGGCCAGGCAGTGGAGCCAGCGGCTGCCCACGGGATGGGCAGCCTGCTGCGGTTCCCGCTCCCGGTGGCGCTGCCACCGGATGGGACGTACCGGGTGGCGGTCGGTCCCGTGCATGCGGGCTCTCCCGACAGGGCGCTGATCGGGGCCGGGTCCATGGGACTGGAGCGGACCGTGCCGGCACCGTGGGTCCGGGTGGCGTTCACGGGAGGGTGACGAGCGTGGCCAATCGCATCCGGTGGGGAATCCTGTCCACGGCGACGATCGGGGTCCACAAGGTGATCCCCGGTCTCCGGCGGTCGACCCGGGGCGAGGTCGTAGCGATCGCGTCGCGCGACGCGGCGACGGCCCGGTCGGTCGCGGCCCGGCTCGGCATCCCGCGGGCCCACGGCTCCTACGAGGCGCTGCTTGCCGATTCCCAGGTGGACGCGATCTACATTCCGCTGCCCAACCACCTCCACGCCGAGTGGTCGATCCGCGCGCTGGAGGCGGGCAAGCACGTGCTGTGCGAGAAGCCGATCGGGCTGTCTGCCGACGAGGCGGAGCGAATGGCTGCGGCCGCCGACGCGTCGGGGCGCCTCCTGATGGAGGCATTCATGTACCGGCACCATCCGTCGTGGATCACGGTCCGGGAGCTGATCGCCTCGGGGCGAATCGGGCGGCTGGTCGCCGTCGACAGCTGGTTCTCGTACCACCTCGACGATCCCGCGAACATCCGCAACATCGCGGCCTACGGCGGCGGAGCGCTGATGGACATCGGCTGCTACTGCGTGAACCTCTCGCGCCTCCTGTTCGGCAGCGAGCCGGTGGACGTGGCTGCGTCGGTCGTGCGTGACCCGGCGTCCGGCGTGGACATCCTTGCCAGCGGGACGATGGCGTTCGACGCGGGCCTGGCATCGTTCAGCGTCGCCACCCAGGCCGAGCCCGACCAGCGGGTCCACATCTACGGGGCCGAGGGCCGCATCACCGTCGACATCCCGTTCAACATCCCGCCCGAGCTGCCAACGCGCGTCAGGCTCACGACCGGCCGACGGGCCCCCGAGGCCTATCAGACGGAGATCTTCGAGCTGGCTCCGGCCGATCCCTACGCCTGTGAGGCCGATGCCTTCGCCGCAGCCATCCTCGAGGGTGGGCCGTGCCCGGTTCCGATGGCGGACGCGGTGGCAAACATGCGGGTCATCGAGCGCCTGCTCGCGTCCGCCACGCGCTGAGGCGGCTCGGCCGACCGGACACCGGGCTTCCCTTCCGTTTGGCGGATCGAGGACGGCCCTGCTATCCTCCGCGGGTCGAAGAACAAATTGTGTAGTCACGCCATCGTTCGTGTCGGAGGATCGAGTGCCGCTCGCGCGGGAAAAGAAGCAAGAGGTCATCGCCGAGTACGCCGTCGAGGACGGCGACACGGGATCGCCCGAGGTCCAGATCGCACTCCTGACGGAGCGGATCCGGGATCTGACGGAGCACCTCCGCCGCTTCCCCAAGGACAACCATTCGCGCCGCGGCCTCCTCAAGCTCGTGGGACAGCGTCGGCGCCTTCTCGCCTACCTGGTGAAGAAGGACCCCGCCCGCTATCGAGCCGTGATCGGCTCGCTCGGCCTTCGCCGCTAGGACCCGCCGCATCCCGACCCCGGGCGTTGCCCCGGGGTCGAACGCATTCGGCGCCGGTCCTCGCGACAATCCGGCCCCACCTGCCGCAAGGCATCCTCACACGGACGGCCAAGGAGGTCGTTCACCCGTGCCCACTCCCACCACGCTCGAGATCGAGTTCGGCGGTCGTCAGCTGATCCTGGAGACCGGCAAGCTCGCCGGCCTCGCCGGCGGCGCCGTCACCCTGCGCTACGGCGACTCGATGGTCCTCGGCACCGCGAACCGGTCCGAGCCGCGCCCCGGCCTCGACTTCTTCCCGCTGACGGTCGACTTCGAGGAGCGCATGTACGCCGCGGGCAAGATCCCCGGCGGCTTCATCAAGCGCGAGGGCCGCGCGTCCGAGGCAGCGACGCTCGCGGCGCGCCTCACGGACCGTCCCATCCGCCCCCTGTTCCCCGAGGGGTACAAGGACGATATCCAGCTCGTGATCACCGTGCTCTCCACGGACCACGAGAACGATCCGGACATCCTGGGCACGATCGCCGCCTCCGCGGCGCTCACCATCAGCGAGATCCCGTTCCAGGGGCCGGTCGGCGCCGTCCGGGTCGGGTACATCGACGGCGAGTACGTCCTCAACCCCACCTACCCGCAGCTCGCGGACTCGGAGCTCGACCTGGTCGTGTCCGGCACGCGCGACGCGATCATGATGGTCGAGGCGGGCGTCAAGATCCTGCCCGAGGACGTGATGGCCGAGGCCATCCTGTTCGGGCACCGGTCGCTGCTGCCGCTGATCGAGATCCAGGAGAAGCTCCGGGAGCTGGTCGGCAAGCCCAAGCGCCTGCCGTATATCGAGCCGGCCACCGGCTCCGTGCTCAAGTTCGCCGAGCTGGCGAAGGCAGGCGGCGAGTTCGTCGTGGTCGATGTCGAGACCACCGGCACCGATCCCAAGATGGCGGACCTCGTCGAGGTCGCCGCGGTGCGCGTCAAGGGCGGCAAGATCACCGACCGCTGGTCGACGCTGGTCAACCCCGGCCGCCCCATCGTGGGCAACCAGATGCACGGCATCACCGACAAGGACGTCAAGGGCGCCCCGACCGCGGCCGAGGCCGCCCGCAAGGTGCTCGACTTCGTGGGTGACGCGCCGTTCGTCGGCCACTCCGTCGGGTTCGACATGGCGTTCATCGAGGCGGCCGTCGACGACGGCACCCGCGTGGAGCAGGGCAAGTACCTGGACACGCTGGTGATCGCCCGCGAGGGCTACCCGGATCTCGAGAACTACAAGTTGGGCACCCTGGCCAAGTTCTTCGGGGTCGAGCTGGCCGAGAACCACCGCGCCCTCCCGGACGCCGAGGCCACCGCGAACCTGCTGATCTGGTTCGGCAATGACCTGCCGGGCCGCATCGAGACCCTCAAGGCGGGCATCGCGGACGCCGTCCGCGCCACCCGCAAGGACGCCGCACAGTCGGCGACCATGCTGGAGGCTGCGCGCCGCAGCGCTCGTGTGAGCAAGGGCCTGTTCAACCTGGTCCAGAAGCAGACCGTCCGCCAGCTGGTCCTCGCCGAGGGGCTCCGCATGGATGGCCGCGCCACCGACGAGATCCGCCCGATCTCGGTCGAGGTCGGCCTTCTGCCACGCGCCCATGGCTCGGGCCTGTTCACCCGCGGCCAGACCCAGGCGCTGACGGTCGCCACCCTCGGGGCGTCCTCGGACGTCCAGCGGATCGACACGATCAGCCCCGAGACCGAGAAGCGGTACCTCCACCACTACAACTTCCCGCCCTATAGCACGGGCGAGAACAAGCCCATGCGCGGCCCCAGCCGGCGCGACATCGGCCACGGCAACCTGGCCGGCCGGGCGCTCATGCCGGTCCTGCCGTCCCACGACGAGTTCCCGTACGTCATCCGGCTCGTGTCCGAGGTGGTGGCCGGCAACGGCTCCACGTCCATGGCCTCGACCTGCGGCTCGACCCTCGCCCTGATGGATGCCGGCGTGCCGATCAAGGCCCCGGTGGCGGGCGCGGCGATGGGCCTCGTGCTTGACGGCGACAGCGGCAACTTCGTGGTCCTGACCGACATCCTCGGCAAGGAGGACTCGATCGGCGACATGGACTTCAAGGTGACCGGTACCACGGAGGGCATCACCGCCCTCCAGATGGACATCAAGGTCAAGGGCATCGACGAGCGAGTGATCCGTGAGGGCCTCAAGCAGGCCCTGGCCGCTCGCCTGTTCATCCTCGACAAGATGACGTCCGTCCTGCCGGCCGCTCGCGAGGAGATGTCCGACTTCGCCCCCCGGATCATCACGATCAAGATCAACCCCGAGAAGATCCGCGAGATCATCGGCAAGGGTGGGTCCATGATCCGCAAGATCCAGGAGGAGACCCAGACCGAGATCAACGTCGAGGACGACGGCACCGTGGAGATCGCGGCCGTCTCCGGCGAGAACTCCCGCAAGGCGATCCAGTGGATCGAGAGCCTGACCCGCGAGGTGGAGATCGGCGCCCTGTACCTGGGCAAGGTCACCCGGCTGATGACCTTCGGCTGCTTCGTGGAGATCCTGCCCGGCAAGGAGGGCCTGATCCGGATCGGCGAGCTCGCCGACTACCACGTGCCGAGCGTCGAGGACGTCGTGTCCGTCGGCGACGAGGTGATGGTGGTGGTCACCGAGATCGACCGCCAGGGTCGCGTCAACCTGTCCCGCAAGGCGGCGATGCAGCGGCATCTGGCGCAGTAGCCGGATGACGCGCGGTGCGGAGGCCGTCCCCGCGGACGGCCTCCGGATCAGCACCGATCTCGCGGACGTGGATCTCGACTGGCTGCACCCAGCGCTGTCGGAGCGTGCCTACTGGGCGCTCGGGCGGAGCCGCGAGGTGGTCGAGCGCTCGGTCGCGGGATCCCTGTCGTTCTCGGCCCTCGCAGAGGGCCGGCAGGTCGGCTATGCCCGCGTCGTGACCGACGGGGCGACCTTCGCCTGGGTGTGCGACGTGTTCGTGGACGAAGCCTGGCGCTCGCGGGGCGTCGGCGGCCGCCTGATGGCGGCGATCGTCGCGGATCCGCGGCTGCAGGGCCTGCGGCGGATGGCCCTCGCGACCAAGGACGCCGGCCCCCTCTATGCGCGCTACGGCTTTGGCCCGCTGCACCATCCCGACCGCTGGATGGAGCGCGCCTGAATCACAGCGGCTGTCCTGATCGTCGCCGGTGGCGGGGCAGGGGAGACCCGCTGGTATACTCCGCGCCGTGCCCGACAACCCGTCGCTAGCAGGTCGGACCATGCCCGGAAGCTCCCCAGACAAGCTCATCGTGGCCGTCGTCGGCGCCACCGGCGCGGTCGGTCGCACCATGATCCAGGTGCTCACGGAGAAGCAGTTCCCCTACACGGAGCTGCGCCTCCTCGCGTCCGAGCGCTCGGCCGGCGCGGTGATGACCGTGGACGGCGTGCCGATCACGGTGGAGGCTGCGACGCCCGATGCGTTCGAGGGCATCGACATCGCGATCTTCAGCGCCGGTGGCGGGACCTCCAAGGTGCTGGCCCCAGAGGCGGCGAGGCGCGGCTGTGTCGTGATCGACAACTCCAGCGCGTGGCGGATGGACCCGTCGGTGCCGCTCGTGGTCAGCCAGGTCAACCCGGACGACCTCGACTGGCATGAGGGCATCATCGCCAACCCAAATTGCTCCACGATGCAGCTGATGCCACCGCTGATGGCCCTGCGGGACGCGGTCGGCATCGAGCGCGTGGTCGTGGACACCTATCAGGCGGTGGCCGGCACCGGCCAGAAGGCCATCGTCGAGCTCGAGGAGCAGATCCGGGCCCACGCCGAGGGTCGGCCGAAGGTCGCGAACGTCTACCCCCACATCATCGGCTTCAACGCGCTTCCCCACATCGACGTGTTCCTCGACAACGGGTACACGAAAGAGGAGTGGAAGATCGTGACCGAGAGCCGCAAGATCCTGCACCTGCCGGACCTGCGCGTGTCGTGCACCGCCGTGCGGGTGCCCGTATTCATCGGCCACTCGGAGGCGGTCCACGTCGAGACCCGGGACCCGATCACGCCGGGGCAGGCCCGGGACCTGTTCGCGCAGGTCACGGGGGTGGTGGTCCAGGACGACCCCGCCAACAGCGTGTACCCCCTCGCAACTGCGTCGGCGGGCTCGGACGAGGTCTATGTCGGCCGCGTCCGGCAGGACACGTCGATCGAGGGCAACCGGGGCCTGGCCTTCTGGGTCGTCTCCGACAACCTGCGCAAGGGAGCGGCCTCGAACGCCGTGGAGATCGCCGAGGTCCTCGTCGAGCGTGGCTGGGTGCGCAAGGCATCCGAGCGGGGCGTGCTTGCGGCGTCCGGGGGACGGCCCGCGTGACCCGCGACGAGCGCCGCGCGGCGCTCGAGACGATCGCGAACGAGGTCCGGGGGTGCACGGCCTGCCGGCTGCATGAGGGGAGGACCCGCGCCGTTCCCGGCGAGGGCGACCCAGACACCGAGGTCGTGTTCGTCGGCGAGGGCCCCGGCTTCAACGAGGATCGCGAGGGGCGCCCGTTCGTGGGCCGGGCCGGTGGGTTGCTGGTCCGACTCCTCGCGCACATCGGGTGGCAGCGGGAGGATGTGTTCATCACCAACGTCGTGAAGTGCCGACCGCCCGACAACCGCGACCCGCAGCCGGACGAGATCGCGGCGTGCGCCGGCTATCTCCGCCGCCAGCTGGAGGTGCTGGACCCGGCCGTCGTCGTGACCCTTGGGCGGTACTCGATGGGCACATTCCTGCCCGGAGCCCGGATCGGACAGGTGCACGGCACGACCGCGCCGGCGGATCCCGCGACAGGGGCCCGCAATGCACTCGTGTTCGCGATGTACCACCCCGCTGCGGCGCTGCGGACCACGGCCATCGAGCGCGAGAGCTTCGACGACGTCGCCCGCGTCCCGGCTGTCCTGCTCGAGGCCCGCCAGCGACTGGCCGGTCCCGCCCCCACCGTGGCTGATCCGACGGCCTCGCCGCCGTCCGACCCCGAACCCGCCAGCGTTCCCGCCGCTTCCCGCCGGTCCCGCCCGAACGCTCGCCGCCGCCGATCCCGCGGCCGCGGACACCTCCCAGCTCACCCTCTTCTAGCCAGGAACGAGACACCCGATGGCCGACCCGAACATTCCGCTCCGCATCATCCCCCTGGGGGGCGTTGGCGAGATCGGCAAGAACTGCTACGTGGTGGAGTACGGCGACGACATCGTCGTCATCGACTGTGGCCTCATGTTCCCCGACGAGGAGATGTATGGCATCGACCTCGTCGTCCCGGACGTCACCTACCTCAAGGAGAACCGGGCCAAGGTCCGCGCGTTCCTGATCACCCATGCCCACGAGGACCACGTCGGGGGCCTGCCGTACGTGCTGCCCGAGTTCCCGGGTGTCCCCGTGTACGCGAGCACGCTGGCCCGCGGCCTGCTGGGCAACAAGGTCAAGGAGCACAAGCTTCACGCCAACCCGATCCTCGCCCTGGATCCGGGCGACGAGATCACGATCGGGCCGTTCGAGGTGATCCCGTTCCGGGTGGGCCATTCGATCCCGGACGCGATGGGCCTCGGCATCCGGACCCCGGTCGGGGTCGTGGTCACCACCGGCGACTTCAAGTTCGACCACACCCCGGTCGACGGAAAGCCGTCCGACTTCGCCACCATCGCCAAGCTGGGCGCGGAGGGCGTGATCTGCCTGCTCTCGGACTCGACCCGGGCCGAGAACCCGGGCTACACGCCGTCCGAGCGAACGGTGGGGGAGGCCTTCCGCGGGATCATGGAGGGGCTCGACGGGCGCGTGATCGTGGCCACGTTCGCGTCCAACATCGCCCGCATCCAGCAGGTGTTCGACGCCGCCAAGACGTTCAACCGGCAGGTGGCCGTGGTGGGACGCTCGATGGAGCAGAACACCCGCATCGCCTCGGACCTCGGCTACCTCAACTTCGAGCCGTCGCAGTTCCTGGCCAAGGACAAGATCGGCGACCACCCGGCGCACCGGACCGTGATCGCAACGACCGGGGCGCAGGGCGAGCCCATGTCGGGCCTCGCCCGGATGGCCAACCGGGACCACCGATTCGTCGAGATCCAGCAGGGCGATACCGTGATCGTGTCCGCGAGCCCCATCCCGGGCAACGAGGAGTACGTGGCCCGGACGATCGACAACCTGTTCAAGGCCGGGGCCAACGTCTTCTACCACGCGATCAAGCACGCCCACGTCTCGGGCCATGCCAGCCAGGAGGAGCTCAAGCTGATGCTGGGGCTCACCAAGCCTCGGTACTTCATCCCGATGCACGGCGAGTTCCGGATGCTTGTCCAGCATGGGCGACTCGCGATCGAGACGGGCGTGGAGCCCGAGAACGTGTTCATCATCGAGAACGGGACACCGATCGAGATCTTCGACGACGGGTCCGCCCGGCGGGGCCAGCCGGTCGCCGCGGGGTATGTCTACGTCGACGGCCTGTCCGTGGGCGAGGTGGGGGACATCGTCCTGCGGGATCGCCGTGCGCTCGCCAACGACGGCATGTTCATGGTCGTGGTCCAGATCGACAAGCAGACCAACAAGATGGTCGGCCGGCCCGAGATCATCACGCGCGGCTTCGTCCGCGGCAACGAGGATGCCCCGATGTTCGAGGAGGCGATCCGTCGCATCCGGGAGGCCGTGGACACGCCCGGCGACCGGATCTCCGAGGTCGCGCTGCTCAAGGCCCAGATCAAGGACGGCGTCTCCCGCTTCCTCTACGAACAGACCAAGCGCCGGCCGATGGTCTTTCCGGTCGTGGTCGAGGTCTAGCGGGTGGCGAAGCAGCGGCGCGCAACGCCGCGCCCGACGCAGCGCTCCGCGCCCGCCCGGCGGACGACCCGAGCCCCGTCGTCGCGCTCCCGGTCAACCGCGGCGCGTCGTGGGCTGCCGCTGCCGAGGATCTCGCTTGGGCTGTCCTCGGACGTCGTCCGGTCGCTGGTCGGGCTGTTCCTGCTCGGCCTCGGTGCCGTGACGCTGATCGCGCTGACGCTGCCCGGCAAGGGCAGCCTCACGGACTGGTGGCGTGACACGGCCGCCCCGTTCGTGGGGTCCGGGCGCTGGCTGCTGCCGTTCGTGCTGCTCGTTGCCGGCTGGTACCTCGAGTGGGGCCCGGGCAAGGAGAAGGGCGCCCCCTGGGGGCGCACGCTGCTGGGGATCGGCCTGGCCTACGTGGGTTTCGTGGGCCTGCTCCAGCTCGTGGATGTCGACCGCTGGACCGGTGGTCGCATCGGGCGGTTCCTGACAGACCTGCTCGAACCGCTGCTCACGGGTCCGGGTGCGTTCGTGGTGATGCTGGTGCTGCTGCTCGCGGGGCTCCTGATCGCCTTCGATCGACCCCTGCGGGCCATGCTGGCGCCCGCGACAAGCCTCGCCATTGCGGCCGGGTCCACGCTCCAGGACCGCACGGCCAGGTCCGTCAGCAGCGCGACCGACGCGGCGAAGGCGGTCGGCAGGAGCGCTCCGGCGCCTCGCGTGGTCGACGCCGCGGCGGGTCCGACCCCCTCGGAGGGTGGTCGCAGGACGCGCGGAACGCGGATCCCGGCCGTGGACGCACCCGGCCAGACCGGCGTCTGGGGGTCGGACGACGGCATGGATGACATCCCGGTTCCGATGCCCACGATCGGACCGGCATCGGCCACGATCGCCCCGCTGCGCGTCGCCGGCGCGGTGGTCGCCGACCTGGGGCCGGTCCGAGGGGCCGGTGATCGCCCCGGTCGTGACCCCAATCACCTCACCGACGCCACGGACTTGCCGGCCACGCGCGAGACCATCGAGTGGACCCTGCCACCCCATGGGCTGCTCGATCCGGGGGAGCCGATCAGCGCCGTCGCCGCGGGCAACCAGGACGTGCTCCACGCGCGCAACGAGGAGATCATCGTCCGCAAGCTCATGAGCTTCGACATCCCCGCGCGGATCGTGGGCCGCAACGCGGGTCCGGTGGTCACCCAGTACGAGGTCCAGCCCGCCGCGCACATCAAGGTCAGCCGGATCGAGGCCCTGTCGGACGACCTCGCGATGGCCCTGGCCGCCCGCAGCATCCGGATCGAGGCGCCCATCCCCGGCAAGAGCGCGGTGGGCATCGAGGTCCCCAACGTGGACTTCAACGTGGTCGCGCTGCGCCGCATCCTCGAGGAGGTCGACTTCGCGGCCTCCGGGACCCGCCTCACGTTCGCGCTCGGCCGCGACGTGGCCGGCCGGGCCGTGGCCGTGGACCTGGCCCGGATGCCCCACCTCCTGATCGCGGGCGCCACGGGCTCCGGCAAGAGCGTGATGGTCAATGCCGTGATCACCAGCCTGCTGTGCAACGCGACCCCGGCCGACGTACGGATGATCCTGATGGACCTCAAGCGGGTGGAGCTCGCCGGCTACAACGAGCTGCCGCACCTGCTGGTCCCGGTGATCACCGAGCCCGACAAGGCGAAGTCGGCCCTCAAGTGGGCTGTCGGCGAGATGGAGCATCGCTACCGCAAGTTCGCCGGTGCGACGTCCCGCAACATCAAGGCCTACAACGACAGCCGTGTCGACCCGGCCGACCGCCTCCCGTACCTCGTGATCGTGATCGACGAGCTCGCGGACCTCATGATGCGCGAGGGCAAGAACGTGGAGGACCCGATCGTCCGGCTCGCCCAGAAAGCCCGGGCCACCGGCATCCACATGGTCCTCGCCACCCAGCGTCCGTCGGTGAACGTGGTGACCGGCCTGATCAAGGCCAACTTCCCGTCCCGAATCGCGTTCGCGATGGCCAGCCAGATCGACAGCCGGACGATCCTCGACGCCCCTGGCGCGGAGGACCTGATCGGCCGGGGCGACATGCTCTACCAGCCGTCGGACCAGCCCAAGCCCACGCGCCACCAGGGCGTGTTCGTGTCGGATCCCGAGATCGCGGCCGTGACCCAGCACTGGCGCGACCAGGTGGACGGGCCGCCGCACTATGACCTCGCCATCGTCGCGTCAGACGACGATTCAACGGGGACCGTGGAGGAGGTCGCCGAGGACGACGCCGACCGGCTGTTGATGGACGCGGTGGCCGTGATTCAGGAGTACGATCGAGCCTCGGCATCGCTCCTTCAGCGACGCCTGAGGATCGGCTACGCACGAGCGGCCCGGATCATCGACCAGCTCGAGGCGCGGGGGTACGTGGGCAGGTTCGACGGATCGAACGCCCGCGTGGTCCTCCGTCGGGCCGAGGGTCCAGGTCCGGCCGACAACGAGGACGGCGGATGACGGCGCGAGACCGGGTACGACGGATCCGCACCGACGCGCGGGACCCGGACCGCGCGTACGCCCAGGAGACCGGCCCGGTCCTGCCGGAGCGCCTGCTGGCAGCCCGCGAGCGCAAGGGCGTCGATCTCTATCGTGCGGAGCGGGATACGAAGATCCGCGCGCACTACCTCGCGGCGTTGGAGCACGGGGAGTACGCCGAGCTGCCCGGAGCCGTGTACACGAAGGGGTTCCTGCGCAACTACGCGCTCTACCTGGGCCTGGACCCGGAGGACGTCATCCGCCAATGGCGCCGGGAGCGCGGTGACGTGCAGGGGCCCGCGGAGCCCGCCCTCTCGGTGCCCAAGCCGCTTGCCGCTCCGAGGCAGGGTCTGACGTTCTCCCCGGTGATCATCGTGGCAGCGCTGCTCACCATCCTGATCGCCGTGTTCGCGGTGTACATCGGGGTCCAGCTCGTGCGCTTCGCAAAGCCGCCGACGCTGGCGCTCACGAACCCGACCCAGGCAGTCGTCGAGGTCTCCGAGGACACCACGACCTACTCGCTCCGTGGCACGTCCATCGCGGGCGCGACCATCACCGTGGAAGCCGCGGGCCGCGAGCAGCCATACCGGGTCACGGCCGACGACAACGGCCGCTGGACGGCCGACGTCGAGCTCCGGCGTGGCCGCAACCAGTTCGACATCAGCGCGCTGGATCCGGAGACCGGCAAGCCATCGGAGAACACAGAGCGGGTGTTCATCACCGTGCCCTTCCTCGTCATCGAGGCGCCCACGCTCAACCTCGACTCGCCAGCGGAGGGATCCCAGTTCGAGAACGGCGCCATCCCGGTGCGGGGATCGACGACGAACGCGGTATCGGTCGCAATCAAGGCCGTGCAGACCGCCAACGCCGATGGATCGCCGGTGGCAGCGCCCGACGGTCCGTCCGAGGCGCCCGACGCCTCGCCTGAGCCGGGATCGTCCGCCCCCGTCACTCCGGCCGGGCCGACCGTGGGCCCGGTGACGGTGAAGGTGGGGGAGGACGGGTCGTTCAATTCGCCGCTCGACCTCTCGGCCGGTGGCTGGACGATCGTGGTGACGGCCACGTCACAGGAGGGCAAGGCCACCACGCTGACCCGCAATGTCACGATCGTCTACAAGGGCGTCAACCTCGTGATCACCATCAAGGGGTCCACGGCCTGGCTCAAGGTCTGGGTGGACGGCAAGCTGTCCAAGGTCACGGGCGCCGCCGGGACCGTCTACAGCCCCGGCAAGGTCCTGACGTTCACGGCGCAGCAGTCCATCGAGGTGCGGACCGGCAAGTCCAGCGCGACCTACTTCACCCTCAACGGCGAGGACCTGGGGCACCTCTCCAAGCAGGGCAACCCCGAGACCTGGCTGTTCGCGCCGCCCGATCCGCCGGTCAAGACCAACCGGACGTAGGCGGTGGACGAGGAATTCGTCGCGCTCGCCGCCCGTCTCCAGGCCACCTGCCTGGCGGGCCACCTGACCGTCGCCACCGCCGAGTCCTGCACGGGTGGGCTCGTGGCGCACCTGCTGACCGAGGTTCCCGGATCGTCAGGCTACCTCCGTGGGGGCGTTGTCGCCTACGCCGACGAGACCAAGGTGTCGCAGCTCGGCGTGTCCGCGGAGGTCATCGCGGCCCACGGCGCGGTGTCGGCTCAGGTCGCGATCGCGATGGCCGAGGGAGCGTGCACGCGGTTCGGGGCGGATCTGGCCGCCGCGGTGACGGGCGTCGCGGGCCCTGGCGGCGGGACCGAGGCAAAGCCCGTCGGCCTCGTGTACGTGGCGGTTGCCGGCGGCGGGGCTGCCCCGGAGGTCCGGCGGTTCCAGTGGCCGGGTGACCGGACCGCCAACAAGCGCGCGAGCGCCGAGGCCGCGATCACGATGCTCATCGAGCGAGCCGCACGCAACACGCCGGCGTGAGCATCCGCAGGGCCGGGGAGATCGGCGCCGGGCTCGCCGCTGCGCGGCCAGCGCGGCCGATCCGGGCGGGAGAGCGGATCCACGTCGTCGGCGTGCAGGGAGCCGGGGCCTCCGCCGCCGCCCTGCTGGCCGCCTGGTCCGGCGCCGACGTGAGTGGCTGCGACCCTGGCGGGCCGTCCCAGTATTCGGCCGCGCTCGAGGCCGCCGGGGTCACGGTCACCGGGGCCCACGATCCCGCGCACGTCGCTGGAGACCGGAGGCCGGAACGGCTGGCCGTCACCAAGGCGCTCACCGCGATCGACCCCGACAATGCCGAGCTGGCGGCGGCCCGGGCGGCCGGCATCCCGCTGGAGCCGTGGCAGCAGGTGGTGGCCGACGCGGCGTTCGGGCGCCGCATGATCGCCGTCGCCGGAACCCACGGCAAGAGCACGACGGCTGGCTGGCTGGTCCATGCGCTCGCAGCCGCGGGCACGGACCCCGGCGCATTCGTTGGCGCGCTGCTGCCGGCGGAGCTGACGGGGATCGGCGTCCCCGCGACCGCGCGACGGGGAGCGGGGCTTCCATTCGTGGTCGAGGCGGACGAGTACGCCGGCAACTTCGATGCCTATCGCCCGGACGTGATCGTGCTGACCAGCGCCGAGTGGGATCACCCGGACGTGTTCGCCGATCGCGATGCGGTGCTGGACACGTTCGAGGCATGGCTCCGGCTCGCAGCAGCGGACCGGGGGCCGACGGCGCCGCCACCGGTCCTGGTGGCCAACGTCGGCGACGCCGGGGTGGCCGCCCTGGTCGGCCGTCTTGGCGATTGGCCAGGACACCTCGTGGCCACGCAGCTGCTGCCGGGGGATCTGCCGCTCGACGCCGGAGCCACCGCGGCCGGATTCCGCACTCGCTGGCCGGCGACGGTGGCCATCGTGGGGCAGATCCGGGTGGCAGGACGGGACGGGACCGAGGTCGCGATCACGACCGCTCCCGGCGACGTGCGGCTGGGCACGATCCGCCTCGAGACCGCCGGCAGGCACAACGTGTCCAACGCCCTCGGGGTACTGGGGGCGGGGATCGCCGCCGGCGTCCGACCGGATCTGATGGCCCGTGGCATCGCCTCGTTCACCGGGGTGGGCCGCCGTCTCGAGCGCAAGGGCGAGGCGCGCGGTGTCGTGGTCTACGACGACTACGGGCACCATCCCACGGCGATCCGCGAGACGCTCGCCGCCGTCCGGCAGCGCGAGCCCGGGCGACGCGTCTGGGCCGTCTACGAGCCGCTGACCTACCATCGGACCGCGGCCATGCTCGACGCCTTCGCCGAGGTCCTCGCCGCGGCCGATGCCGTGGCGATCGCCGACATCTGGGCCGGGCGCGACCCGGACACGACGATCACGTCGGCGGCGGCGCTCGCCCGGTCAGTCGCGGACCGGGCCCCCGGGAAGCAGACCGGGGCACCGGGATCGGTCGAGGCCACAGCCGCCTGGCTGGCGACCCGCGTGGAGGACGGCGACGTGGTCCTGGTGATGGGTGGCGGTCGCTCCTACCGGATCGGCGAGCTGCTGCTCGAACACCTGGAGGCCCGATGACGATCACGTACCCCGGGGCTCACGACCTGCTCGAGGCCCTGTCACGGGCCCGAAGACGCTACGACGGCGATGCCTGGACGGAGCTGTTCAGCGAGGGGGGCGAGCTCTCCGTGGACCCGTTTGCATCGCCGCTGGCAGGCCACAACGCGATCCGGGCATACTTGAACGACGCGGCCGAGTCCGAGAGCCACTACGATCTGGCGATCGAGCGGCACTGGGTCTCGGGGGACACCATCCTCGCCGCGTGGCACGCCAGCTGGAACCGGCACCGCGACGGGGCCAAGGTCGGCAGGCCGGGTTCTCGCCGCCGAGGTCGGAGAGGACGGGCGCATCGAGCGCCTGAAGCAATGGGCAGTCACCCGCGAGCACCTCGCCGGGTAGGAAGGAGCGCCGATGGCGGGCGAGATCTCGTTCGACGTCGTATCGGACTTCGACGAACAGGAGCTCCGGAACGCACTCGATCAGGTCCGGCGCGAGGTCCAGCAGCGCTATGACTTCAAAGGCGCCCACGTCGACCTCAGCCAGGAGAAGGCACGCCTCGTGCTGGTGACCGACAGCGAGATGCGCGCGACGGCTGTCCGCGACCTGATCGAGTCCAAGGCTGTCCGTCGGAGCCTGTCCCTCAAGATCTTCGACTGGGGCGAGGTCGTTCCCGCCGGTGGCAACAAGGTCCGCCAGGAGATCACCCTGCGGCGAGGCCTCCCGGACGACCTGGCGCGCAAGCTCGTGAAGCTGATCCGCGACGAGTTCCCCAAGGTCCAGCCGCGCGTCCAGGGCGATGCCATCCGCGTCGCCGGCAAGAGCCGGGATGAGCTCCAGAAGGTGATCGGCCGTCTGCGGGAGCTCGACGAGGCGGTTCCGCTCCAGTTCGAGAACTACCGCTAGGAGGTTGGCATGCCCGGATCTCGTGCCGGCCGCACGCTCATGATCATCCTCACGGTCATCATCATCACCGGCCTGGTGTTCGGGATGGTGGGCGCGAGCTTGGTCGTCCCTACCTGATCATCGACCCTTCGCGTCCCATCCAGCATCCGCAGGCACCGGCCCCGGACGGACCGCCGTCAGGCCGGAGAGGAGGTCTCCGATGGAACCGTTCCGCCCTGATGCCGGCGCCGAGCCCGACAACCGGCCAGACGATGGGGATACGGGGACGGTGGAGCCGCTCGGGGTCGAGGTCGACGCCGCCGTGCTGACCGGGCCGGACGCCGCCGAGCCCGAGGCACCCACCGAGCCCGAGGCACCCGCCGAACCGCCAGCGGAGCCCGAGGCACCCGTCGATCCCGAGCCCGGACCATCCGCCGATCCCGAGGCACCGGCCGAGGACGAGCCCCAGCCCGAGCCCGAGGCACCGGCCGAGGACGAGCCCCAGCCCGAGCCCGAGCCCGGACCACCCGCCGATCCCGAGCCGCCGGCCGATCCCGAGCCCGAGCCCGTCGCCATCGCGCCCGCGGAGCCGACGAATGTCGCCGAGCTCGTTGCCGCCACCCTGCGCGCTGCCGGCGTCCGCATTGCGTTCACGGTCGCTGGCGAGAGCTTCCTCGCCATCCTCGACGCAATGGTCGCGCAGGGGATCCGTGTCGTTGCCACCCGTCACGAGGGCGCCGCCGCGTTCGCGGCAGAGGCCTACGGCCAGCTGACCGGCCGGCCTGCCGTCTGTCTCGGCACCCGCGCCGTGGGAGCCGCCAACCTGGCCATCGGCATCCACACGGCAACCGCCGACTCCACACCGATGTTCGTGATCCTCGGGGATGTCGAGCGCGGCCTGGTGGGACGCGAGGCGTTCCAGGAGGCGGACCTGGTCCGGACCGTGGGCGGCTTCGCGACGTGGGCCGGCACCATCGGCGACGCCTCCACGGCCGCAGCGACCCTCGAGAGCGCCGTTCGCTCGACGGTCGAGGGTCGGCCCGGGCCGGTGGTGCTCGCGATCCCGGAGGACGTCCAGGAGCTGCTGCTCCCCGAGGGCACCCGGGCCCCGGTCGTCCGGCCGCACCCGGAGGCGCCAACGGTTGCCGACCTGCGGGCCGTCCTCAACTTCCTCGCCTCGGCCGAGCGCCCGCTGATCCTGGCGGGAGCCGGCATCCTGCGGGCCCGCTGTTCCAACGACCTCGTGCGGTTCGCCGAGCTCCTCCACGTGCCAGTGGTGGCGAGCTGGCGCCGCGGCGACATCATTCCCAACGATCACCCGCTGTTCCTTGGAATGGCCGGGTTCGGGAGCCCGCGCGTCGTGCGAGAGCGGATCGAGCGGGCGGATGCACTGCTCGTGCTGGGTTCGCGTCTGAGCCAGCCGACGAGCTTCGACTACCGCGTCCCAGCCATGGGTCAGCACTGGATGCACGTGGACCTCGAGCCGCGAACCGTGCCCGTGGGCTTCGCATCGACGCCCGATCTGGCCGTCCGCGCGGATGCCCGGGCGTTCCTGCGAGCCGCCAATGCCCGCCTCAAGGAGGCGGCGCTCCTGGCGGCGCCGCTGGCCCTGCGCGATGAGCACAACACGGCCGATCGAGCCGCCTGGGAGGCAGCCACGGCGGTTGACGAGGGCGTCTGGGCCGGACCCGGCGTCCATCCCGGCAAGATCATCGCCGACCTGCGCCGGCTGCTCCCCGACGATGCGATCGTCACCACCGATGCGGGCGCGTTCGGCGGCTGGGCTGCCCGTGGCTTCCGCTTCAGGCGCCCCGGCACGTTCCTGGGGCCCACGTCGGGCGCGATGGGCTATGGCTTTCCCGCCGCTCTCGCCGCCGCGCTCGTCCACCGCGAACGCCGGGTCGTCGCACTGGTCGGCGACGGCGGCATGGGCATGACCCTCGCCGAGGTCGAGACGGCCGTCCGCGAGGATGCCCACGTCGTTGCCATCGTCTTTGACAACGAGCGATACGGCATGATCCGCGCCCACCAGGATCGCAACGGGAGTCCCTCGGCTCCCGGGACGGACCTGGGGCCGCTCGACTTCGCCGCCGCCGCGCGAGCCTGCGGGGCCCGTGGGGTGCGGGTGGAGAGCGATGCGGCATTCGAAGGGGTGTTGCGCACCGCGCTTGCCGCCTCGGGGCCAACCGTGATCCAGCTTGCGCTCGACCGGGGCTGGGTCAGCGTCGACGAGCCCGCGTTCGGTGAGCAGGCGTCCGCGTGACACGGCCGACCCTCCATCTCGTCCCGGAGCCGGTGTGGGAAGCACACGACCCCGCGCGGGCGTATCTCCCCGCCGGGTATGCGGAGGACGGCTTCGTTCACTGCACCGACGGCGACGAGGCGATGATCGCGGTGGCGAACCGGTTTTACCGTGATGACCCGCGTCCATTCCTGTTGCTGACGCTCGACCTCGAGGCGACGGGGAGCCCATGGCGCTTCGACGACCAGGCCGGGATCTACCCGCACGTCTACGGCCCGATCGACACCACGAGCGTGACCGAGGTCAGGCGGCTGCGCCGAGATCCTGACGGGTCGTTCATCGGGATTGGCCCCCGCTAAGGATCGCCGTGCGCGGGGTTGGGCGGTGCGGTCAGGCCCGCCGGCTCGCGCGACGGGATGGGCGGTCGGATGGCGGTCCCGGGTTCTCGCGCCCCTACCGGTTCTCGTCCCCGCCGCGTCCGGACCGGTTCTGGCGCCCGGCGTGCCGGGCTTGCGCCAGATATCACCCCGGACTGCTATGACAACCTCGGACACCCCTGAGCTGGCCGCAGTATCACCCAGGGATGATGCAGGACGCCCATTCGGGCGGGTCGCGCGTCGCTACAGCGGGTGCGGGTGATACCTGGCACATCCGGCGGGCACCAGGGCGCGAGAAGGCACCAGGGCGCCGGAAGGGCACCAGGGCGCCGGCACGTTTCAGCGCGCCAGGCGGGCACCAGAGCGCCGGAAGGCATCAGGGCTCAGATCGGATCCCTCCTGCGGGGCCATTCGAGGCCCGAAATCGGGTCTGTTCGGAGGTCTTCGGCGCCGTGGTCAGGATGGACGGCCCCTCGGGCGGTCGTCCCGGGGCAGGAGCACCGTCACGAGCACGGCGGCCAGCGCCGTGAACCCCGCAGCGACGCCCAGCGGGACGCCCACGCCCAGGCCAACCAGCGCCCCGCCGATCGCCGCCCCGAACGGATAGCCGCTGAAGTTGAAGGCCATCGACACCGCAAAGGCGCGACCCATCCACGCCTGGTCGGTGCGGCGCTGGCGCAGCGTGAACATCGCGACGTCGAGCGGGCCGTTCAGGAACCCGACCACCGCCATGACCACCAGCAGCACGGGCAGAGTGGGAGAGAGCGCCAGCACGAGGGCAGCGACGGCCGTGCCCGCCATCGGCAAGACCAGCATCCGCCGCTCGCGTCCCTGCGAGCGCCACCGGCCGGCCGCCAACGCCCCGATACCGCCCGCCAGCCCCGAGATGGCGAACACGCCGCCCACGACCGCCTCGCCCAGGTGGAACTGCTGGAGGATCAGGACCGGCAGCACGATCGTCACGATCCCCCAGCCGAGGTTGAGGACCGCGATCGATGCCCCCAGGGCCCGCAGGGTCGGGTTGCGCAGCGTGTACACCAGCCCGAGCCACGCGTCCTTCGCCAGCCGCCCCGTCGAGACGTGCTCCGACTGCGGATCGGGGATGCGGAGGAACACGATCGCCGCCAGTCCGAACAGGGCCGCGATCACGAGCAGCGTCGCCGCGCCACCCGCGACCTGGACGAGGAGCCCGGCTGCGGGGGGTCCCACCAGCGTGGCGACCACATAGCCGTTCGAATCGACCGCGTTCGCCCGCTCCCACAGGCGCTTCGGGACGATGATCGGGAACAGCGTTCGAAGTCCGACGGCGGAGAGCGGCGCGGTGAGGCCGGCCACCGTGGTGACGAGGACCAGGAGGACGGGATTGAGCGCGCCCGTGACCGTGAGCACGGCGACGAGGACCAGCGCCGACGCACCCACGACCTGGTCAAGCACGATCAACCGGGTGCGCCCATGGCGGTCGAGCAGCGCCCCCACGATGGGGCTGAGCAGCAGCCCGGGAGCCACGCTCGTGAACGTCACGATGCCGGCCAGCGTTGGCGAGCCGAAGCGCTCCAGCGCGAACAGCACGATCGCGACGCCCAGCATGCTGCCGCCGATCCGGCTCAGGGCCATGCCCAGCAGGATCCGGCCCATCGCCGGAATCCCGAGCAGAGCGCGATAGGACGGCGGCGGCTCCTGGGTGGGCATCGCGCAGCACGCTAGCAGACCTGGCGGCGAGCGTGCCGGCGGGTCAGGCCAGTCCCCGCGGGTCCGGCTCAGCGCTCGCGGGTCCCGTTGCGGGTGTCCCCGGTCCGGCGGCTCCTCTGCGCGCCCGGTCCAGCTTCAGGGGTCGGCTCTGGTCGTCCGGTGACCGTGCCTTCGCGCCGGAGGGACCTTCTCGCCCCACGAGTCGGTGATCTGCTTGAACACCTTGCCCATGCCCGGGCGCAGCAGGGCCCGGTGCTCGGCGTCCGCCACGCGGTCCCGGCGGCGGTCCCGGGCTGCCTCGCGAGGGTCGAGCTCGTCCTCGTCAGGATCCGGATCAAGGTCCATGGCGGCATCCTGCCGCGCCGTACGTTCGCCGTCAATGCGCTGATGCGCTGAAGCGCTGGCGCCGTCACGCGACGACGCCCGGGCGTGCGCAGCAAGGCCGTCTGGCATGCTTGCCGTGCCCATGGTCCCTGCCGCCCGGTCCCCGTCGCTGCCGGCCGCTCCGGTTGCGGCCCTGCTGCTCGTCGCGCTTGCGCTCCGACCCCAACTGTCCGCCATCGGGCCGCTCGCCAATTCGATCATCGCGGACCTCGGCGCCTCGCACGCGTTCGTCGGGCTGCTCACGGCCATTCCCGTGTTGTGCATGGGCGTGTTCGCGTTCGTGGGACCGGCGCTCGCGACGCTGTTCGGGGTGCGGGCCGGGATCTCGCTCAGCGTGGCCGCGCTGCTGCTGTTCGCGCTCCTGCGGGCGGTGATCCCGGGTGCGGTGCCGCTCCTGTTTCTCACGTTCGCCTTGGGGGTTGGGACGGGGACGGTGGGCCCCATCCTGGCGATGTTCGTCCGGGGTCGGCTCCCGGGTCACGTGGTCGCCGGCACGGCTGCCTATGCTGCCGGGACGATCATCGGCGCGGCCTTGGGCGGCGGGATGGCGGTCCCGCTTGCACGTGCGGCCGGCGGCTGGCGCGAGGCCCTGATCCTGCTCACTGCAGCCTCGGGAGTCACGCTCCTTGGCTGGCTCTGGCTGGCCCGGCGGATGCCGGTCGCGTCCGAGCGTGGCGCCGGGGCGGACGGGGAGCAACGCGAGGCTCGTCGCCTGGAGCTGCCGAGCCTCCCCTGGCGGCGACCGGTCGCGTGGGCGATCGGAATCCTGTTCGGACTCCAGTCGTGGCTCTACTACGGCACCACGGCCTGGATCGCCAACGTGTACGTCGAGCGCCGGTGGGATCCGGCGGCGGCGGCGGGCCTGCTGAGCGTGATGAACGTGGTCAGCCTTGCCGCGATCATCGGGGTGCCGGCGCTGTCCGCCCGCGGCGCATCACGCCGGACGCTGCTCGCGGCCTCGGCGGCGATCGGCGCGGCGGGCTTGCTGGGGATCACGGTGCCGGCGGAGCCGGCGGTCCTCTGGGCCTCAATGATCGGCCTCGGTTTGGGGATGACCTTCACGCTCGTGCTGACGCTCCCCGTCGATATCAGCGACAGCCAGCGAGCGGTTGGCGGCGCCGCGACGATGATGCTGCTGATCGGCTATCTCATCGCGTCCGCGGCGCCGTTCGTGCTGGGTGCCGTCCGCGATGCCACCGGGGACTTCGCGGTGAGCCTGTGGCTGCTGGTCGGGATCGCGGTGGTGATGGTCCCGCTGGCCTGGAGCCTTGCGCCCCACCGGCTGGGCCCGTCGGCACGGGTCCCCGTCGCCGGGGCTTGACCAGCGGGCCGTCAGCCGGGGCGCGTGGCGACGACCGAGAAGCTCAGCGGCACCCGACCCCGCTGGTCGGGCCGCACGTCCCGGTGGCCGGTCCACCAGTCCACGGGATGCTCGGCCACCTCCTCCAGGCGCAGGCCGGCCCGCAGCAGCGCTGTGAGGATCTCGCCGAGGGTCCAGGCGCGGGCGAACTTCCAGTGCTGCTCCCCGTCCGGGATGGAGAGGCGGTCGATGTACTCGGGCGCCCACCCGCGTGACGCCTCGGCTCCGCCGAAGTAGTCGTAGTCCGTCAGCGTCCAGCCCCCTGGCCATCGCCGTCAAACAGCCACTCGGCGGGATGACCGTCGAAGATGACCAGGCGCCCGCCGGGGACCAGGAGCCGGTGGAGCACGCCCGCCCAGGCGTCGAGATCGCCCAGCCAGATGATGGCTCCGCGGCCCGTGTACAGCAGGTCGGCCGTCCCGTCGAGGTCATGGGGAACATCGAGCACATCCGCCTCCACCCAGGTCGCGGGCGCTCCGGTCGCCGTACTGAGCCGGCGGGCCAGCGCGACCATCCGTGGGCTGAAGTCAACCCCCACCACCTCCACCGCGCCGAGGTTCCACAGCGAGAGCGTGTCCCGGCCGCCGGCGCACTGCAGGTGGATCGCCCGCCGGCAGCGGCCCCGCAGGTCGCCGATGAGGTCGTGTTCCACCGGGAACAGGTTTGAGCCACCGGATCGGATCAGCGCGACCGCCTCCTCGAACCAGCCCTCGTAGCGCTCGGCCGCCTCGTCCCAGGCGGCGCGGTTGGCGTCGTGCATGCGTCGGACATCGGCGGCCTCGTCAGCGGTGGCGGGGCGGACGCCGGGGTCAGCCGGGGGATCGGTGGTCATCGCGGGGCCGAGTCTAGCGGTGACCGGGAATCGCGAGGGCCGCCGTTCCCTTGAGCGGCGGCCCAGCGTTGATTGGATTGAAGCCGGCCATTGGTCCGGCTCCGGATTAGGCGGCGAGGCTACTGCCCCACCGCCGGTCCCTGCCGGCCCTGGAGTCGCTCGACAGGTTGCCCGCCCGGGGACGGCTGACCGGATTACCGGCGCCACACGATGCGTCGAGGCCCGCGGTCGGCCGGCGCACGATCTCGGCGCGCCGTTGCGGGCTGGGCCCCCTGGCCGTTCGCATCGTCACCGTCGGTCACCTCCGGGACGCCCCGTCGGGGGGAGGGATGAGACAACCCCATTATCACCGGGGACGCAAGACCCGTCCCGACGGTGGGTAGTTGGTCCGGACTCACCGCCTGACGTGCCCCACGACCCGCAAGCCAGGCACGAGATCAACCCGACCCGAGGACGAGACGGAGCAGGCTCGTGTTCACCCCGCCCGCCGCGTCCGTGGCCTTCACCATGAGCCGGAGGGAGCCCGACGTGCCGCCCCTGCGGACCTTCACCTCCGCGGTCCAGCGCGTCGCCGACGCTCGGGTCAGGGTCACCGTCCACGGGTCGAGGCCGGGCTGGCGGACGATGACGCGCGGCGCGGTGGCGAGGGGCTCCGCGGCGACCGCGCTGAGGGTGATCGTTGTCCCGCGCACCGCCGTCGGTGAGGAGCTGGTGAGCCTGAACGCGTCGGCCCGGACGGGAACCTGCTGGGTCGCCGACTGCACGCCGTTGCCCGCGCTGACGACCACCCGGTAGGGGCCGGGGGCGGCCATCGAGCCATTGTCGGTCCGGCCGTTCCAGGCCCACGCGGCGGCACCGGCCGGATACACGCGATCTGCCGGTCCGGTTCGCACGACCCGCCCGTCGCCATCGACCACGCGAACCGAGACCGTGGCGGGCGAGAGCATCCTCCACGAGGCGGTCACCTTGCGGGCGAGGGCGTCGCCGTCCTGCGGGTAGAACAGGTTCGGCGAGCGGCTCAGGGCCGCCAGCGCGGCGAACACGTCGACCTCGATGCCGGCGGCGGGTCCGGTATTCCCGGCGGCATCCCGGACGGCGATGGCCACCGCATAGCGTCCGTCCGCGACCGGTGTGCCTGCGTCGTTCATGCCATCCCAGGCGAGACTGTTCGGGCCGATTGTCGCAGCAAGGGTGATCGTGCGGACCACCGCGCCACCCGACCCGCGGATCGTGGCGATCGCCGTCCCGGGCTCGGAAGGCGAGAAGGGGATCGAGATCCGGTCGCCAAGGCCATCGCCATTCGGGCTCACGGTGGGGACCGCAGGATCGGGCACCGGCAGCTCCACGGTGGGGGCGATCGTGTCGATCACGAACAAATCGACGACGCGCGTGCGGTTGCCCGCCACGTCGGTGGCGGTCACGACAACCGAATGCAGACCGTCGCCACGGACGACGACGGGTGTGCCGTCAACCGGCACCGTGCGGGCGCCGTCGACGCTGTACCGAGCGGTCGCGAGCCCCGACCCGGCATCGCGGATGTCGGGCGTGATGGTGACCTTGCCGCGCCACGTGCCAGGCACGTCGGCAGCCTTGCCAGCCCTGGCGAGCGCAATGGACGGCGCGCTGGTGTCGATCTTGAGCGTCAGCGGCTTCCAGACCTCGCGGATCCCCGCGTTGTCCACGGCCCGGTATTCGAAGGTGACCGTGCCGATGGCAGTCACGACGGCGGGGCCGTCATACGCCTTCGCCTTGCCGCCGTTGATCCGCCAGCTGATCGAGCGGACGCCGGACAGGCCGTCGCGGGCCGCGAGGGTCACGATGGGCGGCGTGACCAGCCATCCGCTGCTGCCCGCGGTGGCGCCGGCCGCCGCCTTGGTGACCGGCGCCGTGCCATCGACCGTGAAGTCGCCGGATGTGGTGAACGCCGGATTCCCCCAGGCATCGGCCGCGACCAACTTCCAAGTGTGGGCGCCATCCGGGGTGAGCGAGCCCGACGCGGCGTGCAGATCCCAGGTGAAGCGGGCGATGTCGCCAGTGGCGGAAAGCGTCTTGACGGTGGTTCCGGCAGCGTTCCGGATCCTGACCGTCGCGGAGACCCGCTCGGAGAAGCGGGCGGCGACCACGAACGCGTCGCTGGTGCCGTCATCGTTGGGTGACAGCCAGGCCGCGCCCTGGTCCATGGACCAGGCATCCGGACCGGCGCTGTCGCGAGCGACGAGCCCGGTCGAGCGGACATACCCTGTCCCGGAGCCGGCGAGGACCTTGACCCCGAAGATCCGGGTGCCGTCGGGCGCCGGGGGTTCCTCGGAGGTCAGGCGCAGCCTGGTTCCGGCCGGCAGCGTGCCGGGGGCAGTCGACTCAAGGTCCGCGGCGTTGGCGGCCTTCCCCCACAGGCCGACTCCCTCAGGGGCGACAACCTCGGCCGAGCCCGGGGCGACAAGATCCCCAGGCGCCGAGTCGGTGGGGAGCCGGCCCGCGCCCACCACCTGGCTCGTCGTCAGCGCGAGGTCGCCGATGATCGACCGGTAGAAGCCGGATGGGGTCCCCGAATCGGGGTCCATGAGGTATGACAGCCCCGGCGTCCGCTCGGACGGGTACGGGCCCAGGACGTTGCCGTGGGCCGTCGTCGCGTTCCGGAACACGCGCTCCAGCGAGCGGCTGGTGGTGAACAGCTGGCGGACCGCATCGACCACCGGGTGGGCGGGATGTCCCTCGGCGATGACTGCCCGGGCGCCGGCCCCGATGAATCCGGCCCCGTAGTTGTCGACGCGCTGGCGGGCGTCGGTGAGGCTGCCGGCCGCGAGCCCGGGTTCCGGGTTCCCCGACGCGTAGCACAGGTGGTACAGGAGGACCACGGCGTTGGGAGCGAGCCGGATGTCGCGCGCGATGTACTGCTCGCCGTAGTACACGGTCTTCGTGGAGTCGGCACCGGTCGACGGGTCGAGCCCC
Organism: uncultured Chloroflexia bacterium; assembly: GCA_963716025.1. GTDB lineage: Bacteria > Chloroflexota > Limnocylindria > Limnocylindrales > CSP1-4 > CAIXZV01. Next base: position 45,585 of record CAVQSY010000008.1, on the reverse strand, counting down.
AGGCCGTCCTTGGTCAGCGTCTGGAACGGCGCGTAGATGCTCGGCCAGCCGTTGCCATGCCCGAGGTAGACCAGCACGCTGGCACCCTGCGCCGCCGCCTTCACCCTGGCCCAGGTCGCGTCGGGCGTGTAGACCTTGACGACGTTGGAGGTCCAGCGTCGCGCCTCGGCGACGACCTGGTTGGCGTCCTCCTTGTAGTGGGCCGTCTGGCTGCCGACCGGACCGACGACGACCACGACCTTCGCGTCCGAGGCGGCGAGGGCGGGGGTTGCGGGGATCGCCACGACCATGAGCGTGAGCGAGAGAGCGGCGATCAGCAGGCGTCGCACGAGGTCCGGCTCCTGGGTGTGCGAGGGTGTGTCGTCTGACGGCACCCCGGATCCTCACCCAACCACCCTCCAGCGACCACCGCTGGATGGTCCCGCTCCGGTTCCGCGAAGGTCCTGCCGGCGCCGTCGCCCCCACGCAGCCGGGTCAGCCGCCCGACACCGCCGGGATCACGTGGACCCGCGCCCCGGGCGGGACCGAGGTGTCGATCGACGCGCGTTCGCCGTCGACGAAGACGTTGAGGTGCGTGCGGAGCACCGGCCCCGCGTCGAGGATCCGGTTCGCCAGGCCCGGCACCCGTCGGTCGAGGTCGCGCACGACCTCGAGCACGGTCGAGCCGGTGGCCGGCAGCTGTCGCTCGGCGGAAGGGAACAGCGCGACCAGCGAACGGGGGAGGTGCACCACGACGGCCGCGGGCGCCTCCGCGTCAGGCAACGACGTGCGCCTCCACCGACCAGATCGGGGGCAGATCCTCGGCGATCTTCGACCAGCTGCGCCCCTCGTCCGCGGAGCCGTAGACCTGGCCCGTGCTGGTCCCGAAGTAGACGCCCGCGGGATCGAGCTCGTCGTGGGCCATCGCCTCACGCAGCACCCCGACGAACGCCTCGCTCTGCGGGAGACCATCACCCGCCCGGATCCACGTGTCGCCGCCGTCATGCGTCCGCCACACCGCCGCGGCCTGCCCGGGCATCATCCGACCCTCCGTGGGGTCCGTGAGCGGGATGTTCCAGACGGTCATCGGGTCCCGCGGGTGGGCCGTCATGGCGAACCCGAAGTCCGACGGGAGGCTCCCGGTGATCTCCTCCCACCGCTCGCCGCCGTCGGTGGACCGGTACACGCCGCAGTGGTTCTGCTGGTACAGGCGCTCCCCGCCGTCACTGGCCATCACGAGCTTGTGGACACACTGGCCGAACTCCGGGAAGCGGTTCTCCGGGTTGAACTCGGCCCGAACGCCCGTGTTGCGGGTGTGCCAGGTGGCGCCGCCGTCACGGGTCTCGAACACGCCGACGGCGGAGATCCCGACCCACAGGCGCGCGGGGTCGGTGGGGTGGGGGACGATCGTGTGCAGGATCAATCCACCGTTGCCGGGCACCCACTCGGGGCGGCTGGGGTGGTTGGTGAGCCCCTCGATGTGGGACCAGGTGGCGCCGCCATCGGTGGACCGGAACAGGCCCGCGGGCTCCACTCCCGCGTAGAGGCTGCCGTCGATGCCGGCGGTGACGTTCCAGACCGTGGCGACCTTGGGACCGTCGTCGCCGTACGTGAGCCCCTCGGACGAGTGGGTCCAGGTCTCACCCAGGTCATCGCTCCGCCAGACGGCCGGCCCGAACCACGGGCTGCCGGCGCCGGCGAGCAGCGCACCCGTCGCCGCGTCGGCCGAGATGTCGTGGACAGGCCAGCCGCCGCACAGCGGGCCACGGAGAGCCCAGTCGTGGCGATCGGCGTCCCCGTCGAGAATGAAGGCGCCCTTGGGCGTGCCGAGGAGCAGGACGCAGCGCGCGGTCATGGCGATCTCCGGACGGTGGGTCAACGTTCGCTGGCGGCCAGCCTACGAGAACTGGCCCCCGCGCGCCAGAGGGCAGGAATCGCTCCCTTCGCTCCCGGCATGCCCCCGCGTTCGCTACGATCCATCCGCTTGCGTGCCTGTTCTCCGCAGGAGGTGATGATGTCGTCCCCATCCGAACCGTCCAGTCCGCTCGTCCTGTCGTCCCTCCGCGCGCGGATCGCCGGCACGGTCCTGGCCCCCGGCGACGACGGCTACGACGCCGCCCGGGTTGTCATGCTCGGCGGGATCGATCGGTGCCCGGCCGCGATCGTCCGCGTCGCGGGCACCGCCGACGTCGCCGAGGCCATCTCTGCGGCCCGGCGTGCAGGTCTCGAGATCGCGGTGCGGGGCGGGGGCCACAGCGGCGCCGGCCATTCGACCAGCGAGGGCGGGATCGTCATCGACACGCGGGACCTCACGAGCCTTGAGATCGACGTCGAGGGCCGCACGGCGTGGGCCGGTTCCGGGCTCACGGCGGGGGCGTACACGGAGGCGGCCGCCGCGCACGGGCTGGCGACCGGGTTTGGCGACACGGGGTCCGTGGGGATCGCGGGGATCACACTCGGGGGCGGCGTGGGGTACCTCGTGCGGAAGCATGGGCTCACCATCGACAACCTGCTCGCCGCCGAGCTCGTGACCGCGGATGGAGCGGTTCACCGCGTGGACGCCGACCATGAGCCCGACCTGTACTGGGCGGTGCGGGGTGGCGGTGGCAACTTCGGCGTCGTGACCCGCCTGCGGTACCGATTGCACCCCGTGGACGAGGTCACCGGCGGGCTGCTGGTCCTGTCGGCGACGCCGTCCACGCTGGCGGGCGTCGTGCGGGCGCTCGAGGACGCTCCCGACGAGGTCTCGGGGATCGTCAACGTCATGCGCTGTCCGCCGATGCCGTTCGTGCCGCCGGAGGTGCACGGCGAGCTCGTGGTGATGGTCGGCGCGTGTCACGTGGGCCCCCCGTCGGACGGCGCCACGGCGCTGGCTCCGCTCCGGTCCGTGGCCGAGCCGATCGTGGACATGCTGCGGCCGATCCGCTACCCGGAGCTCTATCCCCCGGAAGGCGAGGGGGATCCGATGATCATCGTGGGGCGGACGATGTTCCTCGACACGTTCGACAAGGAGAAGGCTGCCGGCGTGCTGGACCAGCTGGCGGTCGCGTCCGGGTCGCCGATGCGCCTGTTCCAGCTGCGCCCGCTGGGCGGCGCCGCGGCGCGCGTGCCGGTCGAGGCCACGGCGTATGCCCACCGCCAGCGGCGGCTGATGGCCTATGTCCTCTCGGTGTCGCCAACGCCGGCCGAGCAACCGGCACAGGCAGCCTGGCTCGATACCATCGCCGTCGGGCTGGAGCCCGTTCCGGGCGCGTATGTGAACTTCCTCGGCGACGACGGCGAGGCGGCCGTCCACGAGGCGTACCCGGGCACGACCTGGGACCGGCTGGCCGCCGTCAAGCGGCGATACGACCCCGACAACGTGTTCCGCAACGTCCAGAACGTGCCGCCGGCCTGATCGGCACCGCTACCCGGCATCCAGCGCGCAGCGGAATCCCGGCCCGCCGGCCTGCGTCCAGCCCGTGAATTCCGGGCGCAGGCCGCGACGGTAGGCGCACCGCGTGTGCTCCTGCGTGTAGAACCACGATCCACCGCGGACCACGCGCAGTCCACCGGCCGCGGACGGTGAGGCGTGCGTGGAGCCGGGATAGGGGAGCAGCTCGTCCTGGACCCACTCCTCCACGTTCCCGGCCAGCTGCTCCACGCCGTATGGGCTGGCACCCGACGGGTGGGAGGTGACCGGCATCGTGGTCACGTCGAGGACCATGGCGTGGTCCCACGTGATGCACTGGTCCTCGCTGAACGCCTCGCCCCACGGAAACCGGCGGCCGTCGGTGCCTCGGGCCGCCTTCTCCCACTCGGCCTCCGTCGGGAGGCGCTTGCCGGCCCACGCGGCGTAGCCAGCCGCGTCGTGCCACGACACGCGCTCCACCGGGTGGTCCTCGCGGCCTGGCACCGGTCGTCCGTTCGGCCAGTCGGGCGGGGCAGGGTGGCCCGCGGCAAGCACGAACGCGTGGTACGCCGAGCCGGTGACCGGATACCTGTCGATCCAGAATGCCGGCACGTCCACAGTGCGCGGCGGGCCCTCGAGGTCGAACTCGTCGGAGCCCATGCGGAACGGTCCGCCCGGGATCCACACCATGCCCTCGGTCGAGGCCGTCACTCCGACGCCCCCGCGGGATCGGCGTCCATCGCGCACCGGAAGGTGGGCGCGCCCAGGACCTCCATCTCCTCGGGCGGGCGGCTCGGCAGCTCGAAGCAGCGGTAGGCGCAGCGGGCATGGGTCTGGGTGAAGATCCAGGCACCACCGCGCAGGACCTTGAACCGCTCCCCGTAGCCCATCGAGCGGTATGACGACCCGGGGTAGGCGCCGTACCAGTCGGCGCACCACTCTTCGAGCAGACCCACCATCTGCTCGCAGCCGTAGGGGCTCGCTCCGGAGGGCCGCGCGTCCACCGGCTCGGTCCGGGCGCCGGTCGGCGCCACCGTCTCCCAGGTCAGCGCGCGGGTCCCATCCCACGTGTCGCCCCACGGGTACCGACGGCCGTCCGTTCCGCGGGCTGCCTTCTCCCATTCGGCCTCGCTCGGCAGACGCTTGCCGGCCCAGCGCGCGTAGGTGTCGGCATCGGTCCAGGTGACCATCACCGGGTGGCGGCCCGTCCCTTCTCGCGACCGGCCGCGCGTCCAGTCGACCGGCGCACGGTGTCCCGTTGCGGCCACGAAGCCCGCGTAGTCGTCGTTGGTGACGGGAAACCGGTCGATCCAGTACGCGGGCAGATCCACGGAGTGCGGCGGGGTCTCCCGGGCAAACTCGTCCGACCCCATCCGGAACGGCCCGGCGGGAACCAGGACCATCCCACTGCTGCCGACCGCCACCTGCTCTGCGTTGCCCTGCATCTCGCTCCTCTGCGGCCGCGATGCTACCCCACGGGACACAGGTGCCGGGGGTCCGTGTGGAAATGGCTTGACGAGACGTGGTCCGCATCCCTTAGAGTTGCTGCCACGGCAAGCAGGAGTTGCCGTTGGGAGAACCGACGTCGCACCAGGGCCCTGAGCCGGACGCCCAACCGGTGGTGCCAGGAGCGGCGGGATATAGATCCCGCGGCAGCGCCTGGCAGAAACCGTGGAGGAAGCCCATCCCGTCCCTTCGAGACGGGAGGCCAGGGGTTCGATGGAGGTTCGAGGGAAGCTATGACAGCGGCATCAGTCGCGAGGTCAGCCAACCGCATCCCGCTGACGCTCGTCGTCGCGCTCGTGCCGGCGGCGGCAGCGCTCAACATCGTCGGCTCGACGATCAACACGGCACTCAAGCTCCCGATCTTCCTGGACATGATCGGGACCTGCGTCGCCGCCATCGTGCTGGGCCCGTGGTGGGGAGCGCTCGTCGGTGTCATCACCAACGTCGGCGGCTCTCTGATCAATGGTCCGATCGGCATTCCCTTCGCGCTCGCCAACGTGGCCGGTGCGCTGGTCTGGGGGTACGGTGTCCGGTCGTGGGGCATGGGCCGGAACAACGTCACCTTCTTCATCCTCAACATCATCGTGTCGCTGGCCGTCACCGCGGCCGCCGCGCCGATCGTGATCTTCGTCTTCGGCGGGGCCACCGGCCACTCGTCCGACGCGCTGACCGCCGCGTTCGCGCAGGCCGGTCAGGACCTGATGACCTCGGTGTTCGCCTCGAACGTCATCGTGTCGCTGGCCGACAAGATCATCGCCGGCTACGTCGCGCTCGCGATCATCAACGCCTTGCCATCGAACCTCATCACGGGGATCCGGCTCCCAACCCAAACGGGCATGCGCGGTGTGATGACCGCCGTGGTCGGGGTGGTGATCGGCGTCGCCCTGATGCTGTTCTACATGCTCATCCTCGCTCCCACCCCGGCCTGACCGACGAGAGCGAGAGGAGACCAACACCATGACCGAGAACCAGAACCAGAATGAAGGACGCACCGTCGGAGCCCGCGCGGGACTCGCGTCGGGGATCGTAGGGCTGGGCGTCCTGCTGATCGCCCTTCCGGCTGTCGTGGACTCCCTTCCCGCGGCAAGCGGAGAGCTTGGAGCTGCGCCGACGCTCGCCGGGATGATGGTGCTCATGGGTGCCTTCGTCATCCTTGCCGGGATCATGTCCTTCATCGTCAAGGACTGATCCGCCCGCCCACTCTGTCGCCCCCGCCAGCCCGGTGGCCGGCGGGGGCGATCGCTGCCGGGGGAACTCCTGGATAGAACGAGGATCCGGTGCCGGACGACGACGCCTTCATTTCCATTCGTGATCTCGGCTTCAGCTACGCGCAGGCCGTGCGACCCGCGCTGGCGGACATCAACCTGGACATCCGGCGCGGCGACTACGTTGGCCTGATCGGTCTCAACGGAGCCGGCAAGACCACGCTCGGCCTGTGCCTCAACGGCATCATCCCGCACATGCTCATGGGTGAGCAGACCGGCACCGTGAAGGTGGGCGAGCACGATCCCACGGTCGAGCCCGTCCGCGAGATGGGACGGATCATCGGGATGGTGTTCGACAATCCCGAGTTCCAGATGAGCCAGATCACCGTCGCCGAGGAGGTGGCCCTGGGTCTCGAGAACCTGGGCGTCCCCTACGAGGAGATGGTGCCCAGGATCGCCGCCGCCCTTGAGCTCGTCGGCCTCACCGGCTACGACGAGCGCAGCCCGATGGGACTCTCGGGCGGACAGCAGCAGCGGCTCGCGATCGCGGCAACCCTGGTCATGCGGCCGACCGTGCTGTTCATGGACGAGCCGACGTCGAACCTCGATCCGCTGGGCAAGGAGGAGGTGTTCGAGATCGCGCGCCGCCTCAACCGCGAGGAGGGGCTCACGGTCATCGTCGCCGAGCACGAGGTCGAGGTCCTGGCCCAGTACGCGGACCGGATCATCGTCCTCGATGAGGGCAGGATCGCGATCCAGGGGACGCCGGCCGAGGTGTTCTCCCAGGTCGAGCGCATCGCCGAGCTCGGGCTCCGGGTACCGCAGGTCACGGAGTTTGCACGAGCCATGGCCGGCCCCACGGTCCCGGATCTGCCAGTCACCACGGACGCCACGGTGGCATGGCTGGAGGCACGAGCATGACCGCGACGACCGCTACGGCACCGGGCGCCGTGTCCGTTGAGCAGCCGATCGTCGTGGTCGACAATGCCAGCTACACCTACAGCCGGGGCGCGGTCCTCGCGCTCGACGGGGTGTCGCTCACGGTGCCCGCGGGCCAGGTGGTCGGCGTCGTCGGCCAGAACGGCTCGGGCAAGACGACGCTCACCAAGCTCCTCAACGGACTGCTGAAACCGACCACCGGATCGATCGTGGTCAACGGGATGAGCACGGCTGACAATCCCGTCCAGAAGATGGCGGCGCACGTGGGCTACGTGTTCCAGAACCCCAACCATCAGCTGTTCGCCACGACGGTCGAGGACGAGCTCAAGTTCGGGCCCCGCAACCTGGGGGTGCCGGAGGAGGAGCTGGCCGAGCGGGTCGCCGAGGCGGTCGACTTCTTCAAGCTCGAGGACGTCCTCCAGATGCACCCGTACCGGATCAGCTTCCCGCTCCGGAAGCTGGTTGGCATCGCGTCCATCTTCACGATGCGTCCCAGGGTGTTCATCCTTGATGAGCCCACCACGGGCCAGGACCACCGGACGTCGGGCGTCATCAACCGGCTCATCCGACGGCTCGGGGACCGCGGGGACACCGTCCTGTGCGTGGCCCACGACATGCCACTGCTCGCCGATGTGGCAGAGCGGCTGGTCGTGATGTGGAACGCCAGGGTGATCGCGGACGGCACACCACGCGAGGTGTTTGCGGACAAGGCCATCATGAGCCAGACCCACCTCACGCCTCCCCAGATCACGCAGCTGTCGCTCCGGATTCCGTCACGGGTGGGCCGACCTGCGGCCCTGTCCGTGGAGGAGCTGGTCAGCGATCTCCGCGGAGCCGCGCCCGCCGCGCCAGCGGCCGGAGAGGGATGACGCCATGCAGTCAATGAACATGTCGGTCACGCACGTCCGCGGGACGTCGTGGCTGCACCGCCTGAGCCCGATCGCGAAGCTCACCTGGCTCGTCGCGATCATGTTCTTCGCCTTCGCGAGCTACAACCCGTGGCCGCTGTTCGCGATCGCCATCATCGGGCTGCTGATGGCTGCCACCGCCGGAATCCTCAAGGGTGTGGGCCGGGTCCTGCTCGTGTTCGCTCCGGTCACGGCATCGATGCTCGTGATCCAGGCGATTGCCCCGGCGATCTGCTCCAACAACTGCACGCCGGCGGTCCAGCTGGGACCGTTCACCCTCTACCAGGAGGGAATCTCGCACGGGCTGTCGCTGGTCGCGCGGGTGCTCTCGATGGAGATCGTGGCGATCGCGGTGCTGATGACGACCCACCCGTCGGACCTGTTCTCGGCGTTCGCCCGCCTGCGCATGCCCTACGTCCTCAACTTCATGCTCGCGATGACGCTCCAGCTGATCCCCGTGCTCCAGCGCGAGGTCCAGGTGGTGCTCTCGGCCCAGCGCTCGCGGGGGATGAAGAGCACCGGGTTCGGGTCGCTGATCCCGTCATTCGTGCCCGTGTTCGCCGGCGCCTTCGAGCGCGTCCAGCAGCTCGCCATCAGCCTTGAGTCGCGCGCCTTCGGCTCAACCGGCAAGAAGACCTCCTTCCGCCGGATCTCGTTCGGCGCGGTCGACTTCGTCATCGCCATCGCCGGGATCGTGGTCGGCGTCGCCGGGACGGCCGCGGGGCTGCTGTTCTGGAGCGCCGGCAACACGCCCGTGATCATCCTGCCGGTCTGGCTGACCGTCACCATCTTCCTGGTGGCCGCCACCATGTTCATCGGCGTCGTCGCCATCGCGATGGTCGCGATCGCCCGATCCTGAAGGAGCTTCGATGCCCGTCCTGGAGCCCGATGGCCGCTATCACCACATCGGGCTCCGGCCCGGTGACGTCGGCCGCTATGTCCTCCTGCCGGGAGATCCCGGGCGCGTGGAGTCGATCGCCTCGCGCTTTGACTCGCCGCGATTCATCGCCCAGAACCGCGAGTACGTGACCTGGACGGGCAGTCTCGACGGCGTTCCGGTCGCGTGCACCTCCACCGGGATCGGCTGTCCCTCCACGGCCATCGCCGTGGAGGAGCTCGTGGGGGCCGGCGCTGACACGTTCATCCGCGTCGGCACATCGGGGGCGATGCAGCGCCATATCCGCACCGGGGACGTGGGCGTGATCACCGGTGCCATCCGCGACGAGGGCACTTCCCGTCACTACCTGCCGCTGGCGTTTCCCGCGGTGGCCGACATCGACGTCACCGTCGCGCTGCGCCAGGGCTCCCGGGATGCCGGGATCCCGTTCCACCTGGGTGTCGCGCAGTCAAAGGACTCCTTCTACGGCCAGCACGAGCCCGAGCGGATGCCGATCGCGGCACAGCTTGCCCGACGCTGGGATGCCTGGATGGCGGGTGGGGCGATCTGCTCCGAGATGGAGGCCGCGACGCTGTTCATCGTCGCCTCCACGCTCCGCGTCCGGGCCGGCGGCGTGATGCTGATCTTCCAGAACCTGGACCATGAGCCTCCGACGGAGGAGGACAAGGCCAACGGTGACGTGGATCGCGTGATCGACGTCGCGATCGCCGGGCTCAGGCGGCTGATCGCCGCGGACCGGGCCGGGGTGCCCGCGTGAGCCCGTTGAGCCAGGAGGTCCAGCACCACGTCGCGCTCCGGCGTGGCGACGTGGGCCGCTACGTGCTGCTGCCCGGAGACCCGGGTCGCTGCGAGCGGATCGCCGCCCGGTTCGACGAGCCACGGCTGGTCGCACGCAACCGTGAGTACGAGACCTGGTCGGGATCCCTCGACGGCATCCCGGTCTCCGTGACGTCCACCGGTATCGGCTGTCCGTCGGCGGCGATCGCCGTGGAGGAGCTCGTGCGCTGCGGCGCGGACACGTTCATCCGGGTGGGGACGTCGGGCGGGATGCAGCCCGGGATGCGCACCGGTGAGCTCGCGATCGTGACCGCCGCGATCCGCGACGAGGGCACCTCGGCGCACTACCTGCCGCTCGAGTTCCCGGCCCTCGCCGACGTGGACGTGGTCCTGGCCCTTCGCGAGGCGGCCCGGCGGACCGGTGCGCTCGCGCGCGAAGGCGTCTCGCAGTCGAAGGATTCGTTCTACGGGGAGCTGGAGCCGGAACGGATGCCGGTGGCCCAGGAGCTGGCAGAGAAGTGGCGGGCGTACATCGCCGGCGGGGCCATCAGCTCCGAGATGGAGGCCTCCGCCATCTTCATCGTGGCGTCGATCCTGCGCGTCCGCGCCGGCGGCATCATGGCCTGCGTGGGAAACCCGGCCATGTCGGACGACGAGGTGGCCGCTTCGATGGAGGGCTTCACCCTGGAGCCACTGATCGACACCGCCGTGGAGTCCCTCCGCGTGCTCATCGAGCGCGACCGGGTGTGACCGGGTGAGCGGTCTCGTCCTCGATCCCGCCGACCCCGGGTTCGTCGCCGACCCGTACCCGGCGTATGCGATCGCCCGGGAGTCCGCGACCGCCGTCTTCACGCAGCCCGGTGACCACCTCCACTACCTGACCCGTCATGCCGACGTGCATGCCGCCTTCCGTGACAGGCGGCTCGGGTCCTCGTTCCTGCACCGCTACACGCCCGAGGAGCTTGCGCTCCCCACCGGCATCCCGACCTGGCGTGACCCGCGCTGGACCGACTTCCAGGCGTTCGAGCGGTGGGAGCTGCTCAACCTGGAGCCACCGGTCCACACCCGGCTTCGGCGACTGGTGCTGGAGGCGTTCACGCCACGCGCGGTCGAGGCGCTCCGGGGCGGGATCGAGGCGCGGGCGCATGCGCTGCTCGCCCCGGCCCGTGAGGCGGGATCGGTGGAGCTCGTCGGCGCCTATGCCCAGCACTTCTCGCTGGGCATCATCTGCGACCTGATCGGGGTGTCGCCCGACGACCGGGAGACGATCAAGGAGCTGTCGGACGCGACGATCACCATGTATGAGCCGCACCCGACCGACGATCAGCAGGCGGCGGCCAACCGGGCGGCGGGTGACTTCCGGCGATACCTGCTCGACGTCGTGGCCGACCGCCGGCGGCGGCCGGCCGCGGACATGATGAGCGCCCTTCTCGATGCCACGGTGGACGGGGAGCGGCTCACCGACGACCAGGTCGTGTCGACGGCCATGGTCCTGCTCATGGCCGGGCACGAGGCCACGGTCAATGCGACGTCGAACGGGGTGGCCGCGCTCGCAGCCCACCCTGACCAGTGGCAGCGGATCCGCCGTGGCGAGGTCGGGATCAAGACGGCCATCGAGGAGATCCTGCGCTTCGACCCGCCGCTCCAGTGGTTCGAGCGCTGGGTGCTCGAGGAGGGTGTCACGATCGATGGTGTTGCCCTGCCCCTGGGCGCGCGGCTGGCGCTCGTCCTCGGAGCCGCGAACCGGGATCCCCGCCGGTTCCCGGATCCGGACCGGTTCGACATCACGCGCGAGGACACGTCGCACCTCGCGTTCGGAGGCGGGATCCACTTCTGCATCGGCGCGCCGCTGGCACGGATGGAGATGGAGACGACCCTACGCGAGCTGGCCGCAACCGAGGAGGAGCTGGTGGTCCTGCCACCGGCCGTCCGCAGCCCGATGTTCCAGTTCCGCGGCTACCAGCGCCTGGAGATCGCGCTCACGGGGGCCGGCTGACCGTCGCGGAGCCTGGTCTCAGCCGTGCGTGCCGGGCGGGAACGGCGGAGCCGGGGAGGGCACCATCGGCGCCTCCAGCTCGGCGGCCAGGGGAGTCGGCGGCTCGTCGACGCGGCGCGCCCGATGCGTGACGTCCGCGACGATCCCGGTGACGGCCGTCAGGGCCGCGAGCGGCACCAGGATCAACCGGGCCTCGTCACCCCCTGCCTGGCTGATGACCCATCCCGCTAGCGCGGCGCCCAGCGCGATCCCGAGCCCCGCTGCCGACGCGACCAACGAGAAGGCCGCGGTTCGCACCCGGGCCGGTGTCTCTTCCGCGATCACCGCGTTGACCTGGACGAACGTGGGAGCGATGGCCACGCCGGCTATCGCCGACGCCAGCACGAACGGGAGGTACCCCGTCACGATCGCCGACGGCAGGACGGCCACGGCATACAGGACGAGCGCGATCGTGAACCGCCGTCGCACCGGCGTCCGCCACGCGATCGCGCCGACCGCCAGCGCGCCCAGCAGCGAGAGTCCGGAGTTGACGAAGAACACGAGCGCGGCGCCCTCTGCCAGGCCGATGTACCGGCAGTAGGCAAGCTGCAGGACCTGGATGGCGCCCAGGACGCCGCCCATCAGCAGCACGGACACCAGCAGCCCGCGGCCCGCCGGGAACTCCGACCGCCAGCGTGACGCCCCGGAGGACACCGGGTGTGTGGCCGGCGTCGGCAGCCCGAGCCTCGAAGTGATCCCAACCATCCCGAGCAGGAGCAGTGCCGCCGCGAGGGCGATCGGCAGGCCGTCGAACCAGACGCCGGCAAGCAGGGCCACCAGCGGCGGCCCGACCAGGAAGGTGAGCTCGTCGATGATCGACTCGAGGGCCTGTGCGCTCGTCGCGCGATCCCGATCGTGGAGGAGCGCCGCCCAGCGGACCCGCGCGAAGGCTCCGGCGTTCGGCTGTGTTCCGCCGGCCAGTGCGGCCAGCGGGACGAGGAGCCACGATGCCCCCAGGGTCAGCAGCGAGACGACCGCGGCGAGGGACGCGGTCGCGGAGACCAGCGCGAACGGCACCCCGATCCGCCGCTGTCCGTGCTGGTCGGCGAGGCGGCCGAGCGTTGGGCCCGCAACGGCGCTGGCGAGCGAGTAGCTGCCCGCGGCCAGGCCGCCGAGCGCGTACCCGGCGTCACCGCCCGCCGAGGATGCGGCGGCAACGAATCCCACGGACAGCATCGCTCCCGGCGCCCGCCCCAGCAGCCCGAAGACCGACTGGGCGAGGCCGCCCGGGTGTGCGAGCAGCGAACCGAATGAGCCGAGCGGACTCGCCATGCTCAGTACATGACCGTCCGGGTCAGATGATGCGGCCAGTGGGTCGTGTGGAAGGGCTTCCAGAACCGGTAGTCGATCTGGGGGATCACCAGCTGCCGGTCGGGTGGCCGGAGCGCGTTGCACGCCTCGGTGAGGAGCGCGGTCGCGTACACCGTGTGGGCCCGGATCTCGATCTCCTCCTCGCTGTCACGCGCGATGAGCTCCCCCGCGTTGATCCGCGACTCTAGGTCAGGGGTATAGGAGGTGATCCCCATCAGCCGCAGGCCCACCGGGACGATGTAGTCGGCAAACGCGCTCATGCGGTCCAGGTCGGGGAAGCCGGCGATGCCCAGCGTCGACCAGGTCGCATGCAGCGACCACAACGCGAGCTGCGCCAGTTTCAGGATCCGGACCTCGGCGCCGTCGTAGCGGGACACATCCCGGAATCTCGGGAAGTCCGCCTCGAGCCGCTCAAGCATCCCGTTGCCGCCCGCATACAGCGCCCGCTCACAGGTCCGGGCCCACGCCGCCCAGCGCCCCTCGAACCGCTCGACGAGGATGGACCCGGTCTCGTTGAGGATCGCGACCCGCTCGTCGAGCATGGGCATCTCGATGCTGCCGGTGAAGATGCGCTCGAGATCCCCACGCGTGCAGGAGGCCTGCCACGAACCGGCAGTCATCGGGACCCCGCCATCGATGGCCCGGTGAAGACAGGCGAACATCGCGTCCGAATCGCTCCAGGTGGCGCCACGGTAGGGGGTCTCGAACTTGACCGACGTGGCGAAGTCCGTGAATGCGAAGTCGAGCGTGGACGACAGCATGATCACGTCGAGCAGGTGGTCGGGGTCGTCGCCCATGGGAAACGCGAACATGTCGCCGGGCAGCGTGAACTCCTCGTAGGCCATCCACGCGGCAACCCGCGCGATCTCCTCCGGGTGCGTGCGGACATGCCGCGACGCGGCGATGACGGGCAGGACGGACTGCAGCGCCGGGCTGCGCTCGATCAGAGGCATGCTGGTTCGGCTCCTGGGCTCGAGCCGCAGCTCGATGACGCTCCTCGCGGGCCGGCGTCGCGATCCAGACGACGTGCACGAACGGCCAGCATCGATGCGTCCGACACGCGACCATTCTGGGGCCGATCACCATCCTTTCGCAACACAGGGGAACCAATGCCCAACCCGACCATCCTCGTCGTCGGCAGCACGATGATCGACCTGATCGCCTACGCGGACCGCCTGCCCGAGGCGGGGGAGACGCTCGTCGGCACGGACTTCCGGATGGGGTTCGGTGGCAAGGGCGCCAACCAGGCCGTTGCGGCGGCCCGCTTCGGTGCCCGGGTGGCCATGGTCAACACCGTGGGCGAGGACTCGTACGGGGCCGACTACCTGGCCAACTTCAGCGAGCAGGGCGTGGACACCACCTACGTGCGACGGGTTCCCGGGTCGTCCGGGGTGGCACCGATCTGGGTGGACGGCAAGGGGATGAACCGGATCATCATCGTCCCAGGCGCCAACCTCCACGTCCCGGCCGCGCTGGCGGTCGAGGCCGTGGAGGCGCTCGCGCCGAGCGTCATCGTCGGGCAGTTCGAGATCCCCCAGGCGGTCACGGCGGCGGCGTTCGTGGAAGCGCGGGCCCGAGGGATCACGACGGTGCTCAATCCGGCCCCGGCCGACGACCTGGATGCCGCGCTGCTCGCGGTCACCGACTGGCTGGTGCCCAACGAGCACGAATTCGCGCTCATCGGCGGGGGCATGCTGAGCGGCGATGCGGACGCGGAGGATGCGTTGATCACGGCGCTGGCGGCGCATCTCGGCGTGTCGCTCGTGGTGACCCTTGGCGAGAGGGGCGCGGCGGTGCTCCCGCGTGGCGGCACGGTGCGCCGCGTGCCTGCCGTCCCGGTCAGGGCCATCGACACCACGGGGGCCGGGGATGCGTTCGTGGGCGCGTTCGCCGTCGGGCTGGCGAACGGCTGGGACGCGGTGGACGCGGCCCGTCTCGGTTGCGAGTTCGCGGCCGACAGCGTCACCCGGCCGGGGACCCAGGCTTCGTTCGCCGACCACGCCGGTGCCGCCGCGATCCTGGCCTCGGCCCGCGGCTGAGGCGCTGCGGTGGCCTGAGTGGCCTCCGTGGCATGATCGCCGGCATGGAGCCTCCCGCAACCACCCCCGCGTCGCCCCGCGAGCTGGCGCGGCGAGCGCTGGCCGGGGGTGGGGTGCCGTGGCGGCGCCTGTTCCGATACCTGCAGCCGCACCTCCGGCCGTTCTCGGTCGCCCTGGTCGGCCTGGTGCTTGGGTCGGGGCTTGGGCTGCTGGTTCCGCTCGTGGTGGCGGGCCTGGTGACCCAGGTCGTCACCGGGGGCGACGGCGCCGGACTTGACCGTCTGATCGCCGGGCTCGTCGTCCTGTTCCTGGTCCAGTCGGCGGGGGGCTTCGTCCAGACCTGGTTGCTGGGCGTGGTGGGGGAGCGGATCGTGGCCCAGCTGCGCGGCGAGCTGTTCGAACGGCTGGTCACGCTGTCGCTTGACTTCCATGCGCGCAGTCGAGTGGGGGAGCTGGTCTCCCGTCTGTCCAGCGACGTGACGCTCGTGCGCACGATGCTGACCCAGACCACCACCTCACTGCTGTCGTCGGTGATCGGCCTGGTGGGGTCCGTCGTGATCCTGTTCACCCTGAGCCCCACCCTGCTGCTGGCGGTCCTGCTCCTGGCCCCCGCGCTGATCGTGGTTGCGATCGTGTTCGGGCGCCCGCTCCAGCGGGTCGCGACGCAGGTCCAGGACGCGATCGCACGCAGCACGGTCACGGCGGAGGAGGCGCTGGGCGGGATTCGGGTGGTCGAGAGCTACGTCCGCGAGGACTTCGAGGTCGACCGATATGGCGCGGACCTCGGTGGCGTGATCGCCCAGGGGTCGCGCCTCGCGCTGTGGCGGGCCGGGTTCGGAGCGCTGATGGGCTTCGTCGGGTTCGGGGCGATCGCCGTGCTCCTCTGGTACACCGGGCACCAGGTGATCGACGGCAGGCTGTCCATCGGCACGCTGGCGGGCTTCCTCCTGTACGGGATGATGATCGGTGGCAGCCTCGCCAGCATCGCGGGTCTCTACGGCCAGTTCCGGGAAGGGACCGGCGCTGTGGCCCGCGTGTTCGAGATCCTGGACATGTCACCCACGATTCGCGATGCGCCCGGGGCGCGCGATCTGCCGCGCGTGCGCGGCGCGATCAGCCTCGACCACGTCTCGTTTGCCTACGATGGCGCGTCCGATGTCATCCGCGACGTGAGCCTCGAGGTCCCGCCCGGCGAGGTCCTCGCGCTGGTCGGTCCATCCGGTGCGGGCAAGACCACGCTGGTGGCCCTGCTCCCGCGGCTGTGGGATGTGACCCGCGGGGCCATCCGGGTCGATGGCGTCGACGTCCGCGAGGTCACGACCGCCAGCCTTCGCTCCCAGATCGGGCTGGTGCCCCAGGAGGCGGTCCTGTTCGGCGGGACGGTCCACGACAACATCCGGTATGGCCGGCTCGACGCCACCGACACCGAGATCGAGGCCGCCGCCCGGGCGGCCAACGCCCACGACTTCATTGCGGCGCTGCCGGAAGGGTATGCGACGTCGGTTGGGGATCGGGGCTCCCGCCTGTCCGGCGGGCAGCGGCAGCGGATCTCGATCGCACGCGCGATCCTCAAGGACCCGCCCATCCTGTTGCTCGACGAGGCCACGAGCTCGCTGGACAACGAATCGGAGCGACTGGTCCAGGAGGCGCTTGACCGGCTCAAGGCGGGGCGGACCACGGTCATCGTGGCCCACCGCCTGTCCACGATCCGGGCGGCGACGCGGATCGCGGTTCTCGATGACGGCTGGCTCGTGGAGCTGGGCAGCCACGAGGAGCTGCTGGCCGCGGGAGCCCTCTATGCGCGGCTCTACCGGCTCCAGTTCGAGTCGGGCACCGGCTGACCCAGGCGCGCGCTCAGCCGAACCAGGTGGAGACGTCCTCCTCGCTCACGGGCGGCATGAGCAGGACCTGCTTGATGGTCTCGGGGGAGAGTGCGGTGCGCCGCGAGATCAGCTCGGCGACCTTGTCGGGATCCTGCCGGCAGCGCCGGAGCGCTGCCCGGTCAAGGCGTGGCCAGAGCGCCATCGCTCGTCGCTCGAGCGCCATCGCTGCGTGGGAACGCCTCTGGTCCGTCACCTGGTCCGTCATCGGAACCGTCATGGCATCGACCTCTTCGTCGTTGGATCGTCTGCCCGCCTTGCCGTCGCCGTCAAGAGGCCGAGGTGAGGATCGGGTTGCGTTCCGTTCACCCGAGCGTGGAGAGCACGACCACCAGTTGACCGCCGATCCACCGGGCTGCACCCTCAGCCCGTGCTGACCTCGACTCGGACCTCCTCGCGGGCGCTCGCCCTGCTCCTCATTGCGGTCCTCGCCGCCTGTGGGGGTGACCCGCTCGTGACGCCGGGCCCCACCGCGTCGGGCGCCAGCGCCGCCAGCGGCGATCCGGCCGGGACCACCTCGTCGCCGCCTCCTGTCATCCCGGCGCCGGGCCACGAGATCTACGGCTACCTCCCGTACTGGGAGATGGATGACGAGGGCATCGCCGATCACCTGGCCCGCACCCCGCTCACGACGCTCGCGCTGTTCAGCGTCACCAACACCGGCAGTGGCGCGCTCAACACCGGGCTCCGCGGCTACTCGCTGATCACCGGCGACGTCGGCCGGCGGCTCATCGACGAGGCGCACGATCGCGGCACGCGGGTCGAGCTTGTCTACACGAGCTTCGGGACTACTCGCAACCGCAGGCTGCTGGGCAGCCCGGAGCGCCAGGCCTCGGTCATCTCGGAGCTGGTCGAGCTCGTTGGCGACCTGGGTCTCGAAGGCATCAACGTGGACATCGAGGCCCTGGACCCGACGCTCGTTCCGGCCTACTCGGCGTTCGTGGTCGCGATCCGGTCGGCCGTGGTCGCCGCCGATCCCGGTGACCAGGTCTCGGTGGCGACCGGCGCGCACACCGTGGGAGCCGCGATGGCCGCGGCGGCTGCGTCCGCCGGCGTCGATCGCATCTTCCTGATGGGCTACGACTACCGCACGAGCCGTTCGCAGCCCGGCGCCACCTCCCCGCTGGACAGGAGCGACGGCGAGAGCCTCTCGCTCCGGCGCTCCCTGGACCTGTACGCGTCCCTGGGCGTGCCGCCCGAGCGCCTCCTGCTGGGCCTCCCGCTGTACGGCGTCGAGTGGCCGGTTGCGGGACCGGTCGTCGGGGCGCCGTCCACCGATCGGGGGGCAGCCTGGTTCCCGCGCAGCCACGTGGACCTCCTGGCAGATCCGGACGTCGTGCCCGTCCATGACGAGGTCGAGCAGGTCGACGTCTACCTGCTGGCCTCGGACGGATCGGTGGGAGCGCCGTCGATTGAGCCTGGAGCCTCTGCTGACGGCCGGACCTGGCGCGCGGTGTACGTCGACTCGCCCCGGACCCTGGCCGCGAAGCTCGCGCTGGCGAACGAGCGCGGACTGGCGGGGGCCGGCTGGTGGGCGATCGGCTACGAGCGGGGGATCGAGGGCTACACGGACCTCATGGTTCGCTTTGCGACGGGCGAGCCGCTTCCCTGACGACCCGGCCTCCCGCTGCCGACCCCGTCTCCCGCGACGCGCTGGCCGTCCGGGTTTGGCAATCGGCGGCATCGGCGGGGGTTGACAGGAAGGGCCGCATTGCGGTTCACTGGCGTCATGCTCCATAACCAGAGGGTTATCGATACCTCCGCCGACCAGCTCAGCTCGGTCTTCGGGGCCCTGGCGGACCCGACGCGCCGGGCGATCCTCTCGCGGCTCGTCGAGGGTGAGCGGACCGTCGCCGAGCTCGCCGCGCCGTTCGCCATCTCGCAGCCGGCCGTCTCCAAGCACCTGCGGGTGCTCGAGGATGCCGGGCTCATCACCCGCAGCCGGAGGGCAACAGCTCGCCTCAGCCACCTGCGCGCCGGGCCGCTCCGGGAGGCCACCGCCTGGCTCGCGGGCTACCGCCAGTACTGGGAGCAGAGCTTCGAGCGGCTCGACGGGCTGCTGGCAGGCCTGCAGGGCGACATCGATGCGCCCCAGCACCCCGACCACCACACCCCGAAAGGACGCGTCCCGTGACCACAGACACCCCCGCCCTCCGCGTGACCGCGGATCCCGGCAACACGCTGGTCATCGTCGAGCGAGAGGTGAGCGCTCCGCGCGATCTCGTGTTCCGCGCGTTCACCGAGCCGGACCTGCTTGCCCAGTGGCTCGGACCGCGCCGGCTGAGGATGCGCGTCGAGGAGTACGACGTTCGTCACGGGGGTGCCTACCGCTATGTCCACATCGACACCGACAATACGGAGTACGTGTTCCGCGGAACCTTCCACGGCGATCCGGCGCCGGAACGGATCGTCCAGACCTTCGAGTTCCTGGGGTATCCGGGGCACGTCTCGCTGGACACGCTGGACCTCGTGGCGCAAGGGACCCGAACCCTGGTCCGGACGACCTCCGCCTTCCAGAGCATGCAGGACCGCGACGGGATGCTCTCCGCCGGCATGACCGGCGGCATGGAGGAGGGCTACCAGCGTCTCGAGGAACTGGCCACGCGCATGGGCGCCCGGGCCTGACGGACGGGGAATCAGGACCAGGAGAGGAGATCCAGGTGGAGTTCAAGCTCGAGGTCGTGGTGGTGCCCGTTTCCGACGTGGACCGTGCCAAGGCCTTCTACGCCGGCCAGCTCGGCTTTCCTGTCGACGTGGACCATGCGCCGACGGACCAGTTCCGGGTGGTGCAGATGACGCCGGAGGGATCGGGCTGCTCGATCACCATCGGCAAGGGACTCGCCGCCATGGCCCCGGGCTCCCTCAAGGGCCTCCAGCTGTGCGTTGCGGACATCGCTGCCGCTCACGAGCGCCTGGCGGGGAATGAGGTGCCCGTGAGCGCCATCCAGCACCACGATGGAACGGCGTTCGTCGATGGCAAGGGCGACGACTGGAACTCGTTCTTCTTCTTCGACGACCCGGACGGGAACAGCTGGGCCGTCCAGGAGAGTCCGACGATGCGATCGCAGGCGTCCGGCGCCGGCGGTCAGGCGCCCGGCTGACGATCCCAGTCGTAGAGCTCGCCGCAGGCACACGCGTACGTCCAGCGCTCCACCCGGCGGCCCTCGTGGTCCAGGGTCACGGACGGCGTCCGATCCCGCTCGGCGCGGAGGGTGCCGTTCGCGTGCCGGTGATGGACCACGGGGAAGCGTCCCGGGTCGGTCGAGATGTCAACGAGCCAGTCCGCCATCGCCGGTCTCCGATGTAATAGAACAGATGTTCCAGCATACGGCCGGGGACGCGCGGCCGTCGACCGTTGCCGTCGACGGTTCAGACCGGGACCGGCATCCAGACCCGGAGGACCGTCGGGCCGCCGGTCGGGCTGATGAGCTCCAGCCGGCCGTCGAGCGCCTCCACCCGGTCCCGGAGCCCGGCGAGCCCGCCGCCGCGCTCGAGCGACGCGCCGCCGGCACCGTCGTCGCGGATCTCGACGAGCAGCCAGCCGGGGGAGCGGCGGATGGCGACATCGCAGCGCCGGGCGCCGGCGTGCTTGGCGACGTTGGTCAGGGCCTCGGTCACCACGTAGTAGGCCGCCCGCTCCACGCCGTGGGGGAGCCGCTCGTTGGGGGCCATCCCGCTGTCGATGTAGGTGGGCACGTTGCTGCGCCCGGCCACGGCCGACAGCGCCGCGGCCAGCCCGCGGTCGAGGAGGATGGCCGGCGCCGAGCCACGGACCACCTCGCGCAGCTCGGACAGCGCCTGGCGCGCCTGGTCCCGTGCCCCGGCGACCAGGGTGCGCGCGGCCGCCGGATCGGTATCGAGCTTGTCCTCGGCGAGCGTGAGGTCGATGGCGAGCATCACCAGGCGCTGCTGGGCACCGTCGTGCAGGTCGCGCTCGATCCGGCGCAGCTCGGATGCCTCGAGCTCGATCGCTGCCGCACGGCTGCCCCGAAGCCGCTCGTTGTCCCGCTGCAGGGCCCGTGCCGGGCTGATGCACAGCAGGCCCTCCACCACGTACGAGTGCAGGAAGGCCATCCCGCGGGTCGCCGAGGCCGCGATGGGGAGCAGGATCAGGCCGATCGCGAGCAGGATGACGAGCACGCCCTCGGGCGAGACGGGGCCGCCGCCGACGTTGACGAGATCCCAGCCCGGGCGGAGGACGAGAACCGCCAGGGGCGCGACCACGAGCGCCACGGCGACGGTCCAGAGCACGACCGCGACGATGAACTCGATCAGTGCGAGCGGGAACGAGATCAGGACGTAGGCGACGTCGAGCCAGCGACTGGTGTCAAGGAATGCCGCATCGGCCAGCTTGCGGATCCAGGGCCCGTACGGCTCGCTGGGAGACACCTCCGCCGACTTGTACGGGTGCGGGATCAGCGGCCGCCCGTCGCCCACCAGGCTCATCCGCCAGCGCTCGACCCGGGCGACGAGCCGCGCCGCCTCGATCCCGAGCGCGACGAACACGAAGCCCACCAGGAACAGCAGCAGCGAGCCACCCAGCGAGAACAGGGCCGACACGATCGAGATCGCGACGATCGAGACGATGAATCCGAAGCCGATGGCGAACACCGCTCGCCACGTGGCCGGGTCCACCGGGGACAGCAGGAACGAGACGATCGGGTTCCGCCGGGGGGCACGTGCCGCAGGGCCCGGCGAGGCCGGCCCGGGAGCAGGGGTGAGGCGGGCGGTCATCGGGCCGACCCTATCACCATGGGGTTCGAGCGGTGTGGCGCATCATCACCGAGCGGATTGCCATGCGCTCACCCTAGGGGGATGACGGCCGGGTTCCCAGCCGGGCAGCGGGCATGATCGGGGTGGGGGAAACCCCACCGTCAAGGCGCGCGATGGTGGCCCCGCGCCAACCCGCGGTGGGGCAGAATCGCGACATGTCGATCCAGGGGCTCCGAGTGGTCATCGCCGAGGACTCCGTGCTGCTGCGCGAGGGTCTCACGCGGCTGATCGAGGAGTCCGGTGCCACCGTCGTCGCCAAGGCGGGCGACGGGCCGTCGTTCGTGCGGGCGGCGGTCGAGCATCGGCCGGACGTGTCCGTGGTCGATGTCCGGATGCCGCCCACGCAGCGCGATGAGGGGCTCCGGGCGGCGCTCGAGGCGAGGCGCCTGGTGCCCGGTTCGCCGATCCTCGTCCTGAGCCAGTACGTGGAGCGCCAGTACGCGAGCGAGCTCCTCGCTGACCGCGGCGGCGGTGTCGGCTACCTGCTCAAGGACCGGGTGGCGGACGTCCGGGACTTCCTCGATGCGCTGCGCCGGGTGGCATCGGGCGGCACGGCCCTCGATCCCGAGGTCGTCGCCCAGCTGATGGTCCGGCGTCGCCAGGATGACCGCCTCGGCGCCCTGACGCCCCGGGAGCGCGAGGTGCTCGCGGCCATGGCCGAGGGCCGGACCAACGCCGGGATCGCCCAGCTGCTGACGATCACCGAGGGTGCGGCGGAGAAGCACATCAGCAGCATCATCGCCAAGCTGGACCTCCCGGACTCCCGCATCGACCACCGCCGCGTGCTGGCGGTGCTCGCGTACCTGGACTCGGACGGCTAGGACCCGGCCCGCCCGGCCACCCTGCGAGGTTCCGCTATATCAGCGTCCGACCTCGATGCGCCCGTTCCAAAGGACGTAGCGGGAGAACCAGGTGTCGCGGTGGATGATCCGGCCCTTCGCGTTGCGGACGACGCGCGTGACGGAGACGCTCATGCCGTTGGACGGGTACTCGGTCTGCTCGCGGACTCCCGTCGGCAGGCTGTCCACGTACACGGTGCTGGTGGTGGCCCTGCTCACGTTGGCGACCGATGGCGTGCCGATCGACACCGTGCGGCCATCCGGGATCCCCCAGATCTCGTAGCGCACGTACCCCGAGGAGCCGCGCCGGATCTTGATCCCGCGGATCACGATCTTGTGTCCGGTGTCGTTGGTGAACGACATCGTCTGGCGCCCGCCGCCCGCCGAGATCGACACCGTCGCATCCAGCCCGAGCGGGTAGCGGTTGATGTAGTACCGGTGATTGGAGCGAGCGCCCATCTTGAGACCCGCGCGCATCGCGGCGTTGAACAGGGTGGTGGAGCTGGAGCACATGCCGCCGCCCAGCGCACCCGTGGGCTCGGTGTGGTTGCCCGCGATGAAGCCACCCGGTCCGAAGCCGCGCGCCGTGGTGACCGGCAGGATCGCCTTCCACCATTCGAACGTCTCCCCGGGCGAGAGGACGGTGCCGTCGATGATCTCCGCCGGTCTCCAGATGTTGGCGCCGAAGTAGTTGCGGTCGCTGATCGGGAAGTAGGTCGTCCACTTGCCCAGCCGGGTCATGACCGGCGCGGTCTTGCGAGCCTCCTCGGTCGTGAGCTTGGGCAGGGTCCTGGTGATCACCACCGGCACCGGGACGGCGCGGGAGATGAGCGCCCGGACCTCGAGCTCGACGACGATCCGCGAGGCCGTGGCGAGCGGATCGAGCTCACGCCCGTTCTTGCTGGCCACGACTCCGACCACGCGCCCGCCGCGGCCCTTGAGGTACTGGGCATTCACGGGCGCCTTGAGGACGGCCTTGGTCGCCTTGGCGAGGGCGCTGGCGACCGTGGATGGATCGACGACGGGAACGACGGTGCCGTCCGCTCGTTGCGCGAACTCGATCCAGCTCCGCACCCTGGCCGCGCGGATGGTCCAGGCCTGGTCGCGGAAGGTGACCTGGATATCACCGACCATGCGCTCGGCAGCGGCCGATGCCACGCCCACCGACCGGGCGTCCACGGCCGGTGCGACCGCGATGGAGGTCACCTCGATCACGGGCCGGTCGGGAGCTTCGAGAGGTGCGACAGCCGCCAGCACCGCGGCCACGACCGGCGCCACGAGCACCGTCTGTCCGGCCCGCGCCGGGGTCGTGAGCGGGCCGTCGGGCCCCATCGTGATCGTCGCGTCCACAGGCGGGCGATCGAAGGTCGCGAGCGCGGCCGCCACGGCCTTCCCGGTGGCCGCCTCGTCGACCAGCATCGTTGGCGTGATCTCGATGCCGGTCAGCGCCTGGCGCACCTCGGAGACGGCACGCTCGAGCAACGCACCCGACCGCCCCGACCGCATCGCCTCGGCGACGAGCGCCACGGTATCCACGCGGCGGCCCATGTCGGCGAAGGGGATCTCGACGTCGCCATCGGGCGTGCGCAGGACGATCCGTCCGTCGTCGACCGGATAGGCGGCCTCGAGCGCCGCCGCCGCCGCCGTCCCGTCCATGCCGGACAGGTCGACGCGCCCGACGTGGACGCCGGGCAGGATCCGGCCCTCGTACCCGGCATCCCACGCGAGCAGGCCACCCGCGGCCGCGCCGACGACGAGGATCGGCAGGGCGAGGAGAACGGCGACAGCGATGATCGTCCGCCGGCGGTGCCGCAGCGTCGGCGGGTCGACGTCCAGCGCGGCCGGCGCCGAGGGTTCGACAGGCTCGACCAGCACTTCGGGGTCCGGCTCCGATACGGGCATCGGGCCAGGATCGGGCAGCTTGGTCACGGCAAGGCTCAGAGGGTCGCCCAGGCGTCCGATGGCAGCCCGCGCTCCCCGAACAGTCCCCGGCAGGGGTCCATGCCCTCGACCGCCACCGGCACGAGGTCGCGGACCCAGGTCGCCGGCGTGACGCGCAACAGGTGCTCAAGGCGCTCCTGGCCCGGCCTCGCGTCCATCTGGTGGACACCGTTGGGCTCGTAGCCCAGCTTCGTCGAGACGCGCGACGACGCCACGTTGCCGTCGATGTACCCCGATTCCGCGACCGAGGCCCCAAGCTCCTCGAACGCGAACCACAGGACCGCGGCGCGCATCTCGGTCCCATAGCCGCGCCCGTGGAACGGCCGTCCGAGCCAGGACCCGGTGCGGACGGTGCGGCTGCGCCCGAAGTCGGTCGCCAGCACGTCCTGGATGCCGATCGGCTGGCCGTCAGCGATGACCGCGAGTCCGAGCTTCCAGTCCGATGGCGCCCATGATCCCCGTTCCCGCCACCAGTGCAGCAGGAACTGCCGCTCGAAGGCCGGGGAGGGCAGCTCGTCCCACGGGACGATGAACGGTGATCTGGCCAGGTCGTGCACGCCGTCACGAGCGATCCGGGTCAGGAGGAGGAGGTCATCGTCGGTGGGCAGCCGCAACTCGAGCCGGGGCGTGTGCAGGCGCAGGTCAAGCAGCGGCCACGGGTGTCCCATGGGCGGAATGGTGCCGTCGTGCTGGCCGGGACGCAAGCCACCTGGCGGTACCGGTGCCCGCACGGATCTCGCGCGATCGCTCCAAGGGGCGTACGATCGGCCATCCCGGCTGCAGGCCGGCCCCCGGACGGCGAGGAATCATGACGAAGCGGTCGAGGAACGAGCGCGAGCAGCGCGCCACGGAGACGGCCCGGATGGCCGAGGTCCAGCGCGCCTGGGAGGCGAGCATCCCGGCCGCGGTGGCGGCCGAGTTCGAGCGCGGCGTTGAGGCGGCGCGGGCGCGCGGCCCCCTGCCCAAGCCGCCCGACATGGCGCCGGGCACGCTGCCCCGGCCGCCGCGCCCCGGCCGCGAACCCAAGGTCAAGGAGGACACGGGGCCCCGTCGCCGCTACTAGTCCGTTGGGCGGCGAGGATGCCGCGCCCCTGGGCCCGGGAGCGGCCGGCCGTGCCCCATCACCCTAGGCGGAGGTTGCGGTTCCCTTCGGCTTCGCGGTCTTGGGCTTCTTGGGGGTCTTGGCCTTCTTGTCCATGCGGATCCCTCCATCGGGCGCCGATCTGGTGCCACTGGGGAGCCACGATGCGCCTCTGAGGCGTCGCTGTCCAGAGGAACGCTGCCGGGGCCCGATCAGCCGGTCGTGACGGTCTGCTGACCCGGGTTGATGACGCTGATCTGGCCACCCCAGGCGCACATGCAGGTCGACGGATCGGTGAGAACCGGCTGCCCGCCCAGCATCAGGGTGGACGACCCCGGCGTCCACGGCGAGGTCGTGACGGGAACGCAGGGCTGGGGCGTGAGAACGCCCTGGGCCGCGGACGTCGCCGAGGCGACCTGCGGGTTGGACAGCGTGGTGCACATCCCGAACGCGGCGATGTTCACGTTGGGCTTGAAGTCCATGATCGTGGCGACGTGCTTGCCACCGATCTGCTGCAGGGCGGGGCCGGACGGAAGGACCGTGAGCGACCCGGGAGCCGCACCAAAGGCACACGTGATCTGGGCGTCGGAGACGACGATGTACGACATGTCGGTACGGTGTCGCCTGACGGGCATCCGTGTCAATGGCCCCAAGGCTGGGCGCCGCGGCCCCGGCGACTTGACCGGCCATGCGAAAGTCAGGAAGCCGAGGCCGCACCAGTGACGAGAGGAAGGAGCGAGATGCGAGCACCCGTGTCCAGCCAGAAGGTGATCACCTCCTCGGAAGGCATGAGGCTCCATGCGCACGCTCAACCTTGGCATCCTCGCTCACGTCGACGCCGGTAAGACCACCCTCACCGAGCGGCTCCTCTTCACCGCCGGAGCCATCGACCGCGTCGGCAGCGTCGACGCCGGCACCACCCAGACCGACTCGCTCGATCTCGAGCGACGAACGTGGGATCACGATCCGGTCCGCGGTCGCCTCGTTCCTCGTGGGCGACCTCGCGGTCAACCTCGTCGACACTCCCGGTCACCCCGACTTCATCGCGGAGGTCGAGCGGGTCCTCGGCGTGCTCGACGGAGCGGTCCTCGTGGTGTCCGCGGTCGAGGGCGTCCAGCCGCAGACGCCGCTCCTGTTCCGCGCGCTCCAGCGGCTCCACGTCCCAACCGTGGTCTTCGTCAACAAGATCGACCGATCCGGGGCCGACCCGGACCGCGTGGTGGAGGCGCTGGCCCGCCGGCTGGCCCCGGGCATGGTGCCGATGGGGGTCGTCCGCGACCCCGGGAGCCGGATGGCCACGGTCAGCCCGTACGCGCCGGAGGACCCGGGGCACCTGTCCAGGCTCACCGAGATCCTCGCCGAGCAGGACGAGGAGATCCTGCGCGCCTACGTCCGCGAGGAGGCCGGGCTGTCACCGGGCCACCTGCGAACGCAGCTTGCCTCGCAGACCCGCCACGGCCGAGTGCACCCCGTGTACTTCGGATCCGCGGCCAGGGGCGTGGGGATCGACGCGCTGCTCGCCGGGGTGGACGAGCTGCTGACGGGTGCCCGTGGCGATCGCGACGCCGACGTGTCCGGTCGCGTGTTCAAGATCGAGCGAACCACGTCAGGTGAGCGCGTCGCCTACGTCCGGCTGTTCGCCGGCACGCTGCGTCCCCGCCAGCGGGTGCGCGTCGGGGGACGGGACGAGGCCAAGCCGACATCGATCCGCGTCTTTGCGCCGAGCGGCGCGCCGCGGCGCGACGTATTCAGGGCGGGGGAGATGGCGGCCATCCGGGGTCTCGGGGCCGTTCGTGTTGGCGATGCGATCGGCGTCCCGCCGCCAGGCGAGGCCGTGAGCGCCCGGTTCCCCCGTCCGGCGCTGGAGGCCGTCGTGGTTCCGCGGAACCCGGACCAGTCCGGGAGCCTCCGCGCGGCGCTCGCGCAGCTCGCCGACCAGGACCCGCTCATCGACGTCCGCCAGGACGACCATCGGCACGAGGTTGCGGTCTCCCTCTACGGCGAGGTGCAGAAGGAGGTCATCGGGGCCACGCTCGAGCGTGACTACGGCATCGCCACCGACTTCCATGAGACGACCACGGTGTGCATCGAGCGTCCGGCGCGCGTCGGCGAGGCCGAGGAGGTCATCAGCGCGAGGACGCACTCGAACATCACCGGCCGGAGCTCGCCGCTGAGCACCAACCCGTTCCTGGCGACGCTGGCGCTCAGGATCGAGCCCGGGCCGCCCGGATCCGGCATCGAGTTCCATGCCGAGGTCCAGCCCCGGCTCGTGCCGCTCTACCTGTTCCATACGGTGGGCGCCTTCGTGGCCCAGATCGAGGCATATGTGCGGGAGGCGCTGGTCGAGGGCCTGGCCGGCTGGCAGGTGACCGACTGCCGGGTCACGATGACCGACTGCGGCTACGCCTCCCCGACGACCTCCCCCGCCGACTACCGGCGGCTGACCCAGCTCGTGCTCATGACCGCGCTCGGCCGGGCGGGGACGTGGGTCTGCGAGCCCTTGTCGGACCTCGGCCTCGAGGTGCCGTCCTCGACGGCCCCCGGGGTCCTCGCCCTGCTCGGGCGGCTTGGTGGGCGCGTTCGGGGCCAGTTCTCCGCGCGCGGCGTTTCGACGATCGACGCCGTCCTGCCGGTCACCAACGTGCGAGCGCTGCAGAGCCGGCTGCCCGGGCTGTCAATGGGCGAGGGGATCCTCGAGACCCGCTTCGGGGGCTACCAGCCCGTTGGCGAGGACCCACCCACACGCGCGCGCTCGGGCCCCAGCCCGCTGGACCGCGACGAATGGCTGGCGTCGCTGGCCAGGCGGGGCTGAGCGTGGAGGACCGGGCGATGGGACCTACGCCAAGGCGGCGGCGCCCGCGCTGTGCACCTCCAGCGGTGCCAGGAGTCCCTCGATCAAGGCGTCGTCGGTCACGAGCTCGATCGAGTCGGCAGCGTCGCGGTTGACGATGATCGTGCCGATGCCGTGTCGCTGTGGGATCTCGTCGGCCCAGTACTCGAGCCAGGCGTCGGTCAGCGGGACCATCGGGGGGCGGTGGCGCAGGCTCTCGAGCGGATCGCTGCCGGGGTCGGTGTGCAGGTGGCCGCCAACGAGGTAGGAGCCGATCCGGACGGCGACGGGATGGGAGCGCGTCCGATGGCGGAGCGCCTCGTCGCCGCGGGGGCCTGCGGCGTGCACGGCGACCAGCTCGAGGGTGGCCACCTGGATCCTGTCCGCGTGGTGGCGCGCCCCGGAGTCGAGGTCCTCGATCTCCACGTCGGTCAGGACGAGGCCGTCATGGGCGTTGAGCAGGTCGGTCAGGCGGTCCGCCCGAAGCCGGACCCAGCCGAAGATGCGGTGGTGGGCTGCGAACGCGGAGAGCCTCACGAGCGGGGCCTCGGTCACCGAGTCGGGCTCGAAGATCTCCTCGAACGTACGCTGCAGCTCGAAGTGCAGCGGCCTCGGCGAGGGTGTCATCACGCCGGACGGTAGGCGCGCCGGCGGTGGCCGGAAACCCCCCGAAGGTACCCGGAGGCACGTGCTACGGCGCCCGCGTGGCGAACTCCTCGAGGAATGCGACGATGTGGTCCACCGTGGCCTCGACGATGCGCTGCCCCTTGTCACGGGTGGCCGCGGTGGGGTCGCCGTAGGCGCCGGTTGGCGAGTAGATGCCACGTTCAGGGTCCGGCGTCCGGGTGAGCGGACCGGGAGCCGTCGCCGGGTGCACGTCGGGCTCGGCCAGCTCCATGCGGACGGTCTCGGGGGCGATGTACAGCATCATCGAGGTCTCGAGCTCGTCGGCGTGCGTCCCCGCGGCCTGGGTCACGATCTCCGCCTCGACCTCGGCAGCGGCCGTTCCGAGGTCCGTGTAGGCGAAGGCGAGGTGCTCCCGCGCGAGGTGCTCGGCCGCCGGCGCCAGGGCACGCAGGGTGCTGATCCCGGTGTTGAGCGCGTAGAAGCGGCGGGCCCCGTGGCGGGCGTGGCTCTGGCAGATCTGGACCACGGTGTCGCGCATCGTCTCGAGCGACAGGGAGACCGACCCCGGGTACTCGAGGAAGGCGGGGTAGTAGCCGTACTGGAGCGTCGGGAGCACGAGCACCCGCGATCGCTCCGCCACCCGGCGCGCCAGGTACTCGGCGAGCAGCCAGTCGTTGTTGAGCTGGAGGTGCAGCCCGTGCTCCTTGGTCCGGGCGCCAATCGGCAGCACCACCACCGGGTGCTCGCGGAGCGCCTGCTCCGCTTCCGGCCAGGTCATGGCGTCGATATAGCGGCCGAGCATGCGGTCCCTCCGTCACGAGGATGATGGCCAGGCTGAGGACGCTCCGGACCCCGGTCCGCCGCGCCCAGTGTGACGCACATGAACCGATCCAAGAGCAGGCCTGGTGCGGCGCGTCCCAGTACGGATGGGCCGCTTGTAGGGTGTCATCCGCCCTGCTACGTTCGCGACCCGACCGCAGCGGAGACCACGTCGTGACCATCGCCGGCCGCCTCCGGCTGATCCTGGCCATCGGCATCCTGGGCGTCGCTGCGGCCGTCCCGGCCTCCGCCGCGGCCGCCTCCGGCCGGTTCGTGGACGACAACGGGTCCCGGTACGAGGCCCCCATCGAGACCGTCGTGGCAGCGGGGATCATGACGCCCTGCAACCCACCGAAGAACAACCGATTCTGTCCCGACGCCAGGATGGACCGCGGCGAGATGGCGAAGCTGCTGGTGCGCACGTTCGGCCTCACGGCGACCAGCGGACTCCGGTTCCGTGACGTCTCCGGAGCTGCGCGCGTCAGGGCGGTGGACAAGGTGGTGACGGCCGGCATCGTGACCCCGTGCGGGAAGCGCCGGTTCTGTCCCGACGCCACGGTCTCCCGTGGCCGGCTGGCGCAGTCCCTCAGCCGGGCGCTCGACCTGGTGACGACGGGGGCGGCCAAGTACCGGGACGTCCGTTCGGGCACCCGCTTCTCCACGGCCATCAACCGGCTCGCGACCGCCGGCCTGTCGGTGGGCTGCGGCAACCACCGCTTCTGCCCGGACCGCGCTGTCACCAGGGCCGAGACCGCGGGCTTCCTCGCGAGGGTGATCGGGATCACGCGGGTCACCCAGGCCCAGCCGGAACCCGGCAATCCCGAGGGGACCGCCGTGATCCCGGCCGGCGCCGGTCCGGCGGACACGTCGGCACCCGACCGGGTCATCGGGAACGGGACACCGGCCAGCTGCACGTCAACGGCCGTGGTGAATGCCGTGGCCGCGGGCGGCGTGATCACGTTCGACTGCGGGCCGGACCCGGTGACGATCAGGATGGCCGCCACCGCCCGCGTGTTCAACAACCGCCCCGACGTGGTCATCGATGGTGGAGGACTCGTCACGCTCGACGGCCAGGACGCACGCCGGATCCTGTACATGAACACCTGCGACCCCGACCTCGTGTGGACCACGGACCACTGCCAGGACCAGGCGCATCCAACGCTGACCGTCCAGAACGTCACCTTCACCAACGGGCGCGCCAGGGGCAGGGAGACGATGGACGGTGGGGGAGCGATCTTCGTGCGCGGCGGACGGTTCCGGGCGGTCAACGCCGGTTTCTACGGCAACCGGTGCGCGGCGACCGGGCCGGACGTCGGCGGCGCCTCGATCCAGGTCTTCTCGCAGCACGATGGCCTGCCGGTCTATCTCGTCGACAGCACCATCGGTGGCAGCGGCGCCCGACGCAACGAGTGCTCCAACGGGGGCGGGATCTCATCGATCGGGGTGTCGTGGACGATCCTCAACAGCGTGTTCACCGGCAATCGGGCCATCGGCACCGGCGCCAACCCGCCCAAGTCCGGCACTCCGGGAGGCGGCAATGGAGGCGCCGTCTACAACGACGGCAACGCGATGACGCTCCACGTCGAGGGGACGCGGATCGAGGGCAACACGTCAAACCACGAAGGCGGCAGCGCGATCTTCTTCGTCAGCAACAATCGCACCGGCGAGGTCGAGATCGCCGGCTCGGTCCTGCGCGCCAACACGGGCGACGGCTTCTGGACGCACCCGGGGATCTTCTTCCTCGGCCGCTCGATCACGTTCACGAACTCGATCGTGGACTAGACCGGGAGGAACCCAGGGCCGGCAGGCGCGGCCTCGCAGCATCGTGGACGGGATCCGCACCCGGGCGCTGCAGTCCCCGATGTCTGCAGCGCCCGGTTGACGGTCCCCCCGCCGACCGGGCTCACCGGCAGTGACCTGGATCGCCGTGGCGCCCCCGATCCAGCGGACGCTGAACGGTGTGCCGCATCCCGCCCCCGACGCCGACCCCCCGGACGTCGGGCTGCGGCCCCGTCGGTGATCCACACCTTGCACGTCCGTCCCTGCGGGGTCGCTGCGGCCAGACTGCGGCAGGACTGCGGTGCACCGAGATCGACCGTCGCCGAGCGACAGGCGGCCCCGCGAGGCGTTACGCTGCGACTCCCAGCAGGCAGCCAGGAGAGAGAGAAGGCGACGGTGCCCACGCCGGTGCAGCTCGAGGTGGTCGCGCACTCGCTGACCGCCGTGCTGGGCGTCTGGCTGGGGCTCACGGTGCTGACCCGATCCCGCACGCCCAACGGGGTGCTGTTTGCTTTGCTGACCCTGGTCATCGCCTCGTGGAGCAGCGCGATCGTCGTCGAGCGCCTCTCGGACGCCGCGATGGCCACCCGGATTGGCAACGCGGTCGAGGAGCTGGCCAGCGGGCTGGCGACCCCCCTGCTCGCGCACCTCGCGCTCGC
Organism: uncultured Chloroflexia bacterium; assembly: GCA_963716025.1. GTDB lineage: Bacteria > Chloroflexota > Limnocylindria > Limnocylindrales > CSP1-4 > CAIXZV01. The sequence goes on along the minus strand of CAVQSY010000008.1, from coordinate 13,369 downwards.
CATCTCCACGGAGGGGCAGCCGTCGCGCTGGCAGCGCCGCCTGATCGCCTCGCTCTACGTGCTCAACGTCGTGCTCTCGGTCCCCGCGATCCTCGATCCGGGCCACCCGATCCGGCTGATCGAGCCGCAGTTCAGCCTCGGGCCGGTCCCGGGGATCGCCTTCTATGCCGTCTGGGCGGTGGTCCGGTTCGGGTCCATCCTGACCGCGCTGACATGGGTGCTCCGGGCGCTCCGCCGCCCTGGCATCGACTCGGAGCGGCGCCGGCATCTGCGCGCGGTTCTCGCGATGGTGGCCGCGTCGACCATCGGCGGCGGGATCCGGATCCTGCCGGTCATCGGGCAGAGCGACCCGTGGATCGGCGTCTCGTTCATCACGCTGGCAGTGATCATCGCCGCGTACGTCGTGTTCTCGGCCGGCGTGTTCTTCGCCTCGGACGTTGCCGGGCGGGCGTTCCGCGAAACGGTGTTCCTGGGGTTCGCCGCATTCGCCCTGGTCGCCGCCCTGGTTGCCCTCGACGAGGTTTCGCGGCTCGGGCTTGGGATCGACGCGCCGATCCTGACCGCCCTGTCGGTCGTGATCGTGATCGCCCTCTACGATCCGGTCACGGGATGGGTTCGGGGGCGGCTCGCGGACCGGTCACCCCAGGGCACCACGCGCCTGGACCTCCTCCGCGTGGTCGGCCAGCCGCGGTTCACGGCCCAGGCAGCGGATGCCGGGGTTCGCCCCGCGCTCGCGCGGCTGACCCAGGCCCTGGACCTCGCCGGGGTATCCGTGGTGGCCGCGGACGGCACGGTGCTGGCCGCCGAAGGGCGCGATGCGGCGGCGCTGCTCTCGGCGGGTGACACGTCGGCGATCCAGCTCGTGGCCGAGGATGAGCTGCTGGGCGAGCTGCGGATCGCCGGGACGCGATCCGGGCGCCCGCTGCCGCTGCGGGATGCCGAGCTGCTCCAGCTGTCGGCTCGCTACGTCGCCTCCGCCCTGCGGGCCGGGCGAACCGAGGACGAGCAGGTCGAGGCACTCCGGAGCCTCGCCGAGGAGCGCGCCAACCTCGATTCGACGGCATCGATCCTGCACGCCGCGCTGGTCCGACGGAGCTCCGGTGCGGCTGGTCTCGAGGTCAGGGCGCTCGGCCCGCTCCGGGTGGACCGCGAAGATCGCCAGATCCAGCGCTGGGGCGGTGAGAAGGCCGGGACACGCCAGGCCCAGGCGCTGTTCGCGTTCCTGTTCGACCGCGGCGAACGCGGCGTAGCCAAGGACGAGGTCCTGGAGCTCCTCTGGCCCGACACCGACCTCGCAAGGGCGGATCTCGCCTTCCACCGGACGCTCGGGGGCCTGCGTCACACCCTTGACCCCAACGGCGGGGGCAGGCAGGTCGTCCGGCACCAGAACGACCGGTACCGCCTGGACACCTCGATCATCGACTGGTCAGATGTCTCCGCGTTCTCCTCGCTCCTGGACGAGGCGGGCCGGGCGAGCGATCCCGAGGTCGCCCTGTCCCTGCTCAAGGACGCCCGGGCGCTGTATCGCGGCGACTACCTTGACGACTGCCCGTTCTATGGTGACAGCGCGTTCGTGGAGGCGAGGCGGACCGCGCTGCGGTCGCGCTTCGTCGACCTGCTGGTCGCGATCGGCGAGGCGAGCGAGGAGCGTGGCGATCGCGTTTCCGCGGCGGCGGTCTATCGGGACGCGATCGATGCCGCCGTGGGCGGCTGCCCACCCGCGGCAGCCGGGCTCGCGAGGATGGGCTCGGGCGCCTGAGCCGGCGCGACCGGTCCGAGGAGCCGCACGCGGCGATGGAGGCGGTCCCACTGGCGCCGACCCCGGGTGGGTTCGCTCGGAAAGGCTCCTGCTTCCTTCCCCCCGCGGGCCAGGACGACGACGCGGCAGGGTTGCCTCCGCAGGATGACGATGCGCTACTGTTGCGCCCGCGGTTGGATCCGTCCTGGGATCCCCGCTGGAGGAGAGAGAGGCGTCCCCATGCGACTTCGACGTTCCCGCAGTGGCTTCCCAAGCCGCCTGTCGGTGGGCCTGGCAGCCCTTGTGTTCTCGGTCACGGCCTGCGGAGGGGCTGCCGCGACGCAGAGTCCCGCCGCAGGGAGCCCGGCGCCCGGTGGCACGACGGTTGAGATCGGGCTCCAGGAATGGGCGGTCGTGCCGGCCGTCCCGACGGCGAAGGCCGGAACCGTGACGTTCAGCGTCACCAACAACGGTCCAGATGACACGCACGAGTTCGTGGTGTTCCGGACGGACCTCGGCCAGCGCGCGCTCCCGACTGGCGCCGACGGCTCGGTCGACGAAGAGGGCGATGGCGTCACGGCGATCGGCGAGATCGAGGATGTCACGGTCGGCTCTACCCAGGAGGTCACGTTCGACCTCGAGCCGGGCAAGTACGTCCTCGTCTGCAATCTCGTCGAGGAGAGCGGCGGCACCACCGAGGTGCACTACAAGCTCGGCATGAGCGCCGAGTTCACCGTCGAGTAGCCACCGGCTTCCGGGCCGCACGCCGGGGACCGGCGTGCGGCCTGCGCTTGGCAGGTGGATCCCTTCATGGACCGGTCGTGCCTCGCTGCGTTCAGCCGCCGGCCAGCACCTCGCGCAGCTTCGCCGCGAACGCGTCAGGATCGCCGGCCTGGCCGTACTCGCCGCCCAGGAAGCCGCCGTGGTCGCTCGGGAAGCGGACAGCCTCGGTGCCCAGACGCTCGGCGGCGGCGATCGCCGCCCGCGGAAGGCCAGCTGGCCCTCCGACTCGCGCCCGACCGCGATCACGATCCGGGTCGACGCGGCGCGCAGCGCCTCGAAGTCGGGCTCGTAGTGGGTGCAGGTGATGATGTTCTGGAACAGCAGCGGGTCGGTGCGGATGCCGTCGTCCTCGGCCGGCATCCCGAACATCGCCGGATCGGGGCCCGGCTGCGCGACGCCTGCTCGACCGTGAACGGGCCCTGGTGTGACACGACGCCGATGAACTGGGCCATGCCGGCGCCGAAGCCGCGCTGCAGGTAGTCGTCGGCGATCGCCCGGCAGGCGCGCCAGCGCGCCCTCCCGATCCGGGACCAGCGCCGCGAGCGGCGGCTCGTGGGCGACGAGCGTCCGGACGTCCCCCGGATGCGCCGCCACGAGCGCGAGCGCGTTGACGGCGCCGCCGCTGCTCGCGAACAGGTCGACCGGGCCGGCGCCGAGCGCCTCGATGACCCGATGCACGTCGTCGGCGTGCTGCTCGGGCGTGGACGTGCTGGCCGGGTCGTCCTTGACGCTGCGCTCGACGCCGCGCGGGTCGTAGGTCACGACGGTGCGGTCGGTGAAGTGCGACGGCGAGCGTGCCGAACCCGCCGGCGCCCATCGGCGAGCCGATCAGGAACAGCGGGGGCTCGGCGCACGTCGCCGGCTGCGGACGTCGTACGTGAGCGTGGCGCCCGGGACGTCCAGGGTGTGGGTGGTCGGGCGCGGTCATGCGCGGTCACGCCGCGGACTCCTTCGGCGAGGATGGCGTCGATCTGGCCGACGGCCTGGGTGAGGCCCTCCTCCATGCCCATGGCCAGCGAGCTGCTCCATCGCCTCGATGCTCGGGAAGCGGCTCTCGATCGACATCCGCGTGCGGCCGGCGCCGATCGGCTCGATCGTCACCCGGGCCTCGTGCCGTGGGATGTCGTCGTTGGGCGTGCCGTCGTCGTTGGCGAAGCCGTCGCGAAGACGAGCCGGCGGGGCGGATCGACCTCGACGACGTCCCAGTAGCCGCGCGGCTGGTCGCCGCTCGGGGCCGGTCATGTGGTACTCGACGCGGCTGCCGGGCGCCAGGTCGTGGCGGGTGAAGGTCGCCGGGTAGGTGGGCGGACCCCACCAGCGCTCGAGCTGGCGCGGATCGGCCCACAGCTGCCAGACCCGCTCGGGCGTGGCGTCGAACTCGGCGGTGAGGGTCATGGTCAGGGCGTCGGGGTCCTTGCGGACGGCGGTGACGGTCATCGGGGGATCTCCTTGCTGGCGGCGATGAGGTCGGTCATGCGGTCGATCCGGCCGCGCCACAGCGCCTCGTACTGGTCGAGCAGGCCGCGCGCCAGGCGCAGCCCCTCGATGTTCGGTGCGCACGACCTTGCGTCCGCCCGATGCGCTGCTTGGTGACCAGGCCGGCCCGCTCGAGCACCGCGACGTGCTTCTGCACGGCCGCGAAGCTCATCGGGTAGTGCCCGGCCAGCTCGGCGACGCCCTCGCGGCCGCTCATCGCGCGCAGGACGATGTCACGCCGGGTGGCATCGGCCAGGGCGGCGAAGACGAGGTCGGGGTCGAACGCGGCGGTCATAGATACAACCATACGGTTGTATGTAAGCGTTGTCAACCGGTCCGGTGGGGGAGCGGCCGGGAGGTGGTTCACCGCCCATCGAGGAACCGGGGCCTGGTGCCGTCGAGCGCCGCCCAGACCATCGCCGGGCCAGGCCAGGCTTCGGTCCCCGTGATCGCGGCAATGGCGTCGTCGGGGTGGGCGGGATAGGCGACCCGGAGCTGGCGGGCGAACTCCGATGGCACCTGGCGCGTCGCCCGCGTGCGACGGACGAGCAGCAGCCGCGAGATGGTCGGCACGTCCGCGGCGAGGCCGGCCCAGGCGTCCCAGCTCGGCAGCGACTCGGCCTTCATCGTCTGCCAGCGAACGAGCTGCTCGAGGCGCCGGAGCTCACCCTGCAGCTCGGCGGCGACGGCGACGCGCTCGCGCGGCTCGTGGAGGACGGCATCGATCGAGCCTCGCGCCGGACGCCGGACGAGCACCTCCGTATAGGGCACCCAGCGCGGGTGGCGCTCGGAGAGGAGCAGCTCGAGCATCGGTGCCTGGTGACGATCCCGGACCGCCGGCCCCGTGCCCGCGTAGGCTCGAAGCGCGAGGTCGGCGCCGAGAGCCGCCGCGAGTCGCGCGTACGTCTCGATCGACGGCCGCGCGTCACCGTTGAGGATGCGGTACAGGTAGCCCGGGTCCACCCCGGACGCGCGAGCGAGCTGCGAGATCGACCATCCGGCATCGAGCCGCAGGCGATCCACATCCTCGCGGATCCCCGCGCGTGCCCGCAGGCTCGCGCGACGGGCGGCTCGGTCGATCTCCCTGGTCACCATGTCGGCAGTCAAGCAGGTGGGCCTTTGCTGCGACTTGTGTGGCATGGCGTCCTGCAACCCGCGCCCGGCCCAGTACTCCCCATTCGAGTCAGGCCTCCGCTTCCGCGGAGCCCTGACTCCGCGATGTGACCCCTGAGCACTACCGGCGCTGGCCGCGTGTCGAGATTGTGCGCACCGAGCATGGATACGTCGTCGCAACGAGGCCACAGCCCCTCTGGGGGTGCACAGGCGTGCGCCCAAGGCATAGGTTCGACCGGCGGAGGCCCAATCTCCTGCCCCGTGGTCAAGATCGAATGCCTGACGGACGAGATCTGGCGCGCCGCGATTATCAGCGAACCTGTCCTGGTGCTCGGCCCAGGGAGGCGCGCGAAAGTGATGGGGCTTGGCCCAGGGAGGCGCGCGAAGGTCCGCGGGTCCCTCTTGGTGGACGGTGCGACAATCCGCCGATGAGTGAGGGCATCGCATCCACGCCTGCGGACGACCCGATCGCGGCCGGCCGGAGCGCGCTCGCGCGTCACGAGTGGACGGAGGCGTTCGACCTCCTCTCAACCGCCGACCAGGCATCGGTCCTGCCCGGCCCGGCCCTCGAGGCCCTGGCCGAGGCGGCGTTCTTCGTTGCGCGGCCCGAGGTCACCACCGAGGCCAAGGAACGTGCGTTCCGCTGGTACCTGGACGCGGGCGACGAGCAGCGGGCGGCATACCTCGCCGTCGACCTCGCCCGGGGCGCCCTGCTCGACGGCCGGCCCTCGATCGCGTCGGGCTGGGTCCGCCGCGCCGAGCGGATCCTGGTGGATGACGGGGACTCGTATGCCCACGGCTACCTGGCCCTCGTCCGGAGCGAGATCGCCGCTGCCGGTGGCGAGACCGATCGGGCCATCGCCCTGGCGGAGCAGGCCGTGGCCATCGGCGACCGCGCGACCGACCCGGACCTGCGCGCATGGTCGATGTCGCACCTGGGCGAGCTGCGCATCGCCGGCGGCGCGACGCCCGCCGGCATCGCCCTGCTCGAGGAGGCATCGATCGCCGCGGTCAACGGCGAGCTGAGCCCGTTCACGAGCGGCGTCACCGCATGCCGGATGATCTCCGCCTGCCGGGACCTGAGCGACTACCGGCGGGCCCACGAGTGGATCGAGGCGACCGAGCGCTACTGCCAGCGCCAGTCCGTCTCGGGGTTTCCCGGGGTGTGCCGCATCCATCGCGCGGAGGTGGCCGCCCTGAGCGGTGCGTGGGACCGGGCCGAGACCGACCTGCAGGCCGCAACCACCGATCTCGAGCGGTTCCGGGCGTACGGCGCCCAGGCCGACGGGTTCTACGCGCTGGGCGACATCCGCCGCCTGCGTGGCGACTTCGACGGGGCGGAGGAGGCGCTCCGCGAGGCCCACGCCCGTGGCCGCTCCCCGCATCCCGCGCTGGCCCTCATCCGGCTCGCCCAGGGCAAGGTCCAGGCCGCGCTGAGTGCCATCGCCGGGGCAATCGAGGAGCAGGGCGCCAACCGCTGGGGTCGAGCTCGACTGATCCCGGCCCGGATCGAGATCCTGGTCGCCGCCGGCGACGTGGTCGCCGCCCGGGCAGCCGTGGACGAGCTGGCCACCACCATCGCCGAGTATCCGATGCCGGCGCTCGAGGCCGGCCACCAGCTCGCGTTGAGCCGGGTCCAGCTGGCGGAGGGCGATGCGGCGGGCGCGGCCCGTTCCCTGCGCGCAGCGGTCCGCGGCTGGCGCGAGGTCGGGGCGCCCTACGAGGTGGCCCGCAGCCGAGCGCTCCTGGCCGACGCGCTCCACGCCCGCGGCGACGAGGATGACGCCCACCTCGAGCTCAGGGCTGCCGTCGAGGAGTTTCGACGGCTGGGGGCGATCGTCGATGCGACGGCGGGGGAGCGGCGCCTGGCCGAGGTGGAGGATCGCCGGCGGGCCCCGGAGCAGGTGCGCCGGGCGTTCATGTTCACCGACATCGTCGGCAGCACGACCCTCGCCGAGGCCCTCGGCGACGCCGCGTGGGAGCGCCTCCTGCGCTGGCACGATGACACCCTCCGGCGCCACATCGTCGGTGGCGAAGGGGAGGTCGTGAACTCGACCGGTGACGGCTTCTTCGTCGCCTTCGCCTCCGCCCGCCGGGCCGTCGAGTGCGCGATCGCCATCCAGCGCGCGCTGCGGGACCACGGGGACGCGATCGGTTTCGCGCCTCCCGTCCGCATCGGCATCCACGTCGCCGGGGCGAACCGGCGCGGCATGGACTACAGCGGTCTCGGGGTCCACGTCGCGGCGCGGGTCGGCGCGCTGGCGGGGCCCGGCGAGATCCTCGCCACCGGGGACGCCATCGCCGAGGCCGGTCTGGTCGTGTCCGACGAAGCCCGCCGGGAGGTCACGGTCAAGGGCGTGTCGGCGCCACTCGAGGTCGCCGCGATCGCGTGGTCCTAGGGCATGTGGTGGTCCGGACGCACAGCGCCTGGAGGGGTGACTTTCGTCCCAGTCCTATCGGTCACCCGATCGTCGCATGACAGATTCGCGAAGACGCGCGAAGATGTCGCGGCCGCCGGGGACGTGGCCCGGCGCCGGCCGACCGCGTATGAGCACCTGATGACCGACCTGCCCAACTCCGCAGCCGACCCGGCTGCCAGCGAATTGACACCCGACGGCGATCTGCCCGCCGGTTCCAGCGAGCCCGCCGGCGCGCCCGCCGGTTCCGGCGAGACGCCCGACGAGCCCGCCGTGGATCCCGTGCCGGTTCAGCCCGTCGCGGCCGCCGTGACCGAGGGCGAGCCCCCGGCACGGCCCCGGCGCCGGCGGTCGCTCGCCATCCGCTTCGGCGTCTCGTTCGTCCTGGGCGCCATGCTCGCCGTTGGCATCGGCGCCGGCGTCCTGTACGCGTGGGGCCAGCAGTACGACGGCCGGGTCCTGCCCGGCGTCCACATCGGCGGCACGGATCTCGGCGGGCTCACCCGCGGGCAGGCGGAGGCGGCGATCGCGAACGCCTACGAATTGCTCGCCACCGGACAGATCAGCCTCGCCGGTCTGGACGGCCAGGTGACGACCATCAGCTACGCGGACATGGGCCGCGGCCCCGACACCGCGGCCCTGGTCGAGGTGGCACTCGCGGCAGGTCGGCCGGGCCAGCCTCTCGCGAACCTCATCGCCTCACCCCAGGTTGCGATCCACGGCCTGACCCTCGACGCCGCCGTTGCCTACGATCGCGCCAGGCTGGCGGCCGCCGTCGAGACCCTCGCCGCGACGATCGACCAGACCCCCGCGGACGCCTCCGTGTCCGCCGGCCTGGGCGGGACGTTCAGCATCTCCCCCGCGAAGGACGGTCGCGCCGTGGACCAGGCGGCCCTGCTGGCCACGCTCGACCAGCAGCTCACGGCGCTCGGCACGCCGGCATCGATCACGATGGACGTACCGGTCGTGTCGTTGCCACCCGCCGTCGCCTCCGCCTCGGCTGAGGCGGCAAAGGCGGCCGCGGATCGAATGGCCGCCGACGTGGTCCTCGCCCGGGGCGAGGACAGCTGGACGATCCCCAGCACGAGCCTCGCGCCGCTGATCTCGTTCTCGACCGCGCCGGACGGGAGCATCAGCCCGGTCTTTGACGAGTCGGGCCTGGACCCGCTCCTCGAGACGCTGGCCCCGCAGGTCAACCAGAAGGTGAAGGACGCGGGCCTCAAGCTGGTCAACGGACACGTGGTCGCCGCCGCCGCCAGCCGCGAGGGCCGCACGCTCCTGGTTCCCGATACCAAGGCCGCGATCATCAGCCAGATCCAGGCCCGTCAGGCCGGCCTGGCGACCCAGCCTGTCGCGGCGGTCGTGAAGGCCGTCGACCCCAAGCTGACGTCCGCCGACGCCGAGTCATTCGCCCCCAAGATGAAGGTCGTCGGCAAGTACAGCGTCTACTACTGGGTCATCATCAACAACCACTGGGGCGGAAACATCGAGGGTCCGGCCACCGTGATCAACGGCACCGTCGTGCCGGCCGGTGCGAAGTTCGATTTCTGGAAGGTGGTCGGCGACCTGCACGACGCGCCGGGCACCGGCCCCGGGAACGCCATCGAGAACGGGAAGATCACGGTCACCGGCGCATTCGGCGGCGGCATCTGCACCACGTCCACGACGCTGTTCAACGCGGCGATCGATGCAGGCATGGTGCCGCTCGCCCGGCAGAACCACAACGAGTTCATCGACCGGTATCCGCCGGGCCTCGATGCCACCGTGTGGATCGTGGGCAACGCCAAGCAGACCATGAGCTTCCGGAACGACACCGAGTACCCGATCCTGATCACGCGGACCGTCACCAAGGACGGCAACAAGCGATGGCTCAATTTCAAGATCTGGAGCGTGCCGAACGGCCGGACCACGAAGATCAGCAACCTGGTCATCCAGCCCGGCGAGCGCGCGGTCCACAAGACCGTCAAGGATCCGACCAAGCCCGTGGGGTACGTCTACTTCAACAACTCCGCGGTGAACGGCGCCAAGGTCTGGGTCACCGTGTCGATCTACGACCACGGCAAGCTCCACTTCAGGAAGCGCTACTTCTCGGACTACCCGGCGGTCGACGGGGTCACCATCGTGGGAACCAGGAAGACCTGACGCGGCGCCGCCGGGGTTCGGACTTGAGCCTGACTGGCACCGGGACGACGTCCTGTTCCTGAAGCCGCCCCTCACGGCCGCGGACGCGATCGCCGCGGTGCCAGTTCGGGAGGACGTCGACACCGCGCAGCTGGACCGGGAGTGCTGCACTTCTCACGCCTCAACGCTCAGGCCTCCCGGAGCCGCGACGGCCCCGAGTTCGATCGTCGGCTCCGTCGACGCGTGGGACAGATCGGCGCAGGCGTGAGATGGTTGCGCGCAGGGACCCCGCGTGACCGGGTCGAGGGCCCAGCACGAAAGGAGCGGAGTGACCGCCATGACGTCGGGATCCCGCCCGCGGTCCGCTGCCGGTCAGGCCCCTGGCGTGTGGTACAGCTTGAAGGTGCCGACCTCGACGATGTTGCGCACCTCCTTGATCCACTCCTTCTTGGCGTAGTACTCGCCGCCGAAGACCTCCCAGTCGATGGCGACGTAGCCCCCGCCGTTCTTGCCGTCGGTGTCGAGCTCCGCGATGTGGGTCGCGAGGAAGGTGCTCGTCCAGGCCGGGAACGGGGGAATGGGCAGGCGCCCGCCGGACGACCCGCAGATCTTGATCTTCGCGCTCTCGGACGTGGGGCCGGGCATGTAGTTGAGGAGGAAGTCGACCTCCCGACTGTCGAACTGGTCCGGCTTGGCGCTCAGGATCAGCAGCCTGTTGACCACGAAGTCGCCGTCGCCCTTGATGCTCGTCGCCCCGCACGGGGACTTGAACTCGAAGTCCGTGTTCACGAGTGGCGCCTCACCGAAGATCCGGCTCTGGTCGGGATCGAACCGGAGCATGACCTCCGACGTCACCGTGGATTTATAGCCGCCGTCAGCGACGTCGAGGGTCCCGGTCGACTCCACCTTCAACTTGAACGTCAGGCACTTGACGGTGAGGTCGCGCGCCTCCCGCAGCGGAGCCTCGTCGAGCGTGAGACCGAGCATGCCAAACACCGCGAACTGGCGTTCCATGCTTCGCCACACGAGGGCCATCCGATGGATGACGTGCTCCTCGACGCACAGCTCGAACTCCTCGATGATGCACACCCTGGCGGCCTTCTCGACCAGCCCCGGGTACCGGTCCAGCCCGCTGGCCGTCGAGGCCACGCCCAGCAGCTGCCGATGGCGCTCGAGGCTGATGACGGATTCGATGGCCAGCCTGCCCTTGGCGCAGCTTTCGCCAGCGACGGCGACGCGGGGCGCCACGACCTGCTGCTCGAACTCGAGCATCGTCGCCTCGTAGGCGCTTGACAGGAAGGCACCCTGGAATTCGCCGCCTTCCTGCCTGATCCGGATGACCTCGGCGTTGAGCGCGTCCATCAGGCGCCGCTCGGCGTCGCCGCCGATGCGCCTGCGGTCCGGCTCGATGTCGGCCAGCAGGCCCCGCGTGACACCGTTGCCGCTGAAGTGGGGAACCGAGATCTCGATGTCCGTGGACCCGATCACCGGCTGGCTCAGGATCACGTCCTTGCCGTCCGCCTCATAGCCGAACGGGAGCTGCTCGCCCTGTGGGATCGGCTGGGCCGGCGCGATCGTGAGCACGGCCGGGTCGTACAGGAAGAGGCCATCCGGGCTGAGCTGGACCGCGTACGTCTGCTCGCCACCAAACGGGAGGCCGCCAACGGTGGCGACGGGGGTCAGCCCGATCATCGTCTCGACCAGGAGGGCGTCCGCGGGGATGTCAAGCGTGTACACGGTGCCATCAGCGCCAGTGGCGCTGACGCTGCCGCCCTCGATGGGGATGAGGGCCTCGACGGTCCTGGCAGGATCCAGGGTCAGGGCGAGATCCACCGGGGTCGCCGACGGGTCGAGGATCCAGGCCGTGTCATCCGGCGCAGCCGGTGACAGCTGGCCGTCCAACGGGTCGGCGCTCGCGGTCGGGTTCGCGCTGCCAAGGCCGGTCGAGCCGCCCGGTGGGGCGGTGCCCCCGCAGCCGGCGATCATGGCCGCCGCCGCCAGGGCCGTCGCAACGCGCTTGGCGCCACCCTCCCAGGATCGACGAGGTGCCACGACGCGGGGTCTCGATTCTGGTCCAGCGGGACGCGCGGACCCGGGACCGGACCGCGAGCGCACCATAACAGAACAGGCGGGCGCGGCGTGCAGGCATGGTGCCGCTCGCCCGGCAGAACCACAACGAGTTCATCGACCGGTATCCGCCGGGCCTCGATGCCACCGTGTGGATCGTGGGCAACGCCAAGCAGACCATGAGCTTCCGGAACGACACCGAGTACCCGATCCTGATCACGCGGACCGTCACCAAGGACGGCAACAAGCGATGGCTCAATTTCAAGATCTGGAGCGTGCCGAACGGCCGGACCACGAAGATCAGCAACCTGGTCATCCAGCCCGGCGAGCGCGCGGTCCACAAGACCGTCAAGGATCCGACCAAGCCCGTGGGGTACGTCTACTTCAACAACTCCGCGGTGAACGGCGCCAAGGTCTGGGTCACCGTGTCGATCTACGACCACGGCAAGCTCCACTTCAGGAAGCGCTACTTCTCGGACTACCCGGCGGTCGACGGGGTCACCATCGTGGGAACCAGGAAGACCTGACGCGGCGCGCCTTCGCCGGCCTCGGCGCTCAGTCCGCCGCGAGATCCGCGAGCTTCGTCGTCGTCGCCCAGTTGCGGATCGTCATCGACTTGTAGATCGCGCTGCCCATGACCTTGTTCAGGCGGCTCTTCGTGCGCAGGACGCTTTCCCGCTGCGAGTAGATGACGCCGTCGCCCGCCCAGATGGTGTCGACACCGGGCCGCGGATCGAACGCCTCCAGGGCCTGCGGCGCGTCGATGCCCATCAGGAAGATCGCGTCGCTGTGGTAGCGGCCGGGCTCGTCCCCGAAGCCCGTCGGCCGGTCGGCGACCACGGCCCGGAACTGGGCCGCCGTCAGGACCAGGACGCCGATGAGCTCGCTGTGCAGCCGGAACGCCCTGGGCAGGGCCGACTCGATCTCCCGCTTGATCTCGTCCGGCCCGTGCGTCGAGCGCAGGAGGACGTTGCCGCTCGCGATGTACGTGGCGACATCCGCGTAGCCCAGCTCGCCAAGCAGCTCGCGCAGCGGCGCCATCGGCACCGGGTTCTTGCCACCGACGTTGATCCCGCGCAGGAGCACCACGTAGCGGGTGCCTGGCGCGGACGATCCGGGCATCGAGGGTGGAGCGGTCTCACCGGGCAGGGGGACGTACTCCATGGTCATGAAGGGAGCTCCTGGTGGCGGGTGGATCGTCCTCAAGCCTAAGGGTCCACGACCGCGATCGGCAATCGACAATCCCGCCACGCGGCCGTTGTCCGGGCTTCGTGGCGTACCGCGTCCTCGCGGTGACCACCGCCCCGCCAGGAGCGGCACGCTCGTGGCGCACTCCGCCCTCGTAGCGGCGGCGCGGATCGAGCCCTGCCTGGGCGGCGCATTGACCCCCGGGCATGATGATCGATGCCGCCACGGCCCTCTCATGCGTACCGGTCATGGACTTGATCGACGAACTGGCTCGCGGCGCCCACAGACCGTCGGGTTCGTGACCACAGGGCGACGATCAGACGGTGCCGCCGGAATTCTGCTGCCCAGTGGTCAATGGGTCCGGATGAGCCGCCGACCGTCCGGACGCATCGTGTCGTTCGCGCTTCGTGGCCTCGACAGCGTCACTGACCTCCGACACTTCGTGGCCTTCGCTCTTGACGGCACG
>CAVQSY010000007.1:0-10045 GCA_963716025.1 uncultured Chloroflexia bacterium | reverse complement strand
TAATCCCTCCGCCCTCGCCACGCTCCTTGAACGCGCGCGCACCGCCGATCCGCGTGATCGCATCGAACTCCGTGACCCGATCACCGCCCGCCGGACTGCGCGATGAACGGCTTTCGCCGACTGGCTGGCGGACCCGAGGCTGGCGGCGTTCGCGGTGCGGGTGCTCGAGCGGATCGGGCGCGAGGCCGAGTGCCGGGATGCCGTGGTGGCGGAGCTGAAGGCGGTGGATCGCGAGGCCCTGGCCCCGGGGGTCGCCGGCGACATCGATGTCGCGCTGCAGGGCCTCGGGGTGGTGTCGAGAGGAACGGGCGTGCAGCCAAGCGCCCGGCATCGGTCACCCTTTCCAGGAAGGTCAGGAGGCTGCCGGGGGTCAAGGGCCGGCGCTACTGGGTGATGCGCACGAGTCTGGGCCGCCGGGAGCTGATCTGGTCCGAGGCGGCCAAGGGCGACCTTACCGCCAGGGCTGGGGCTGGGACAACAGCCAGGACCTCGAGGTCATCGCGGAGCTGATCCGAGTCGGGAAGCCGCTGAGCGACGAGCAGCAGCTCGCCCGGCGCTCGCTCCGATCACGGCCGAATCGGACGGCGTGCACATCGGCGATCTCATCCTGGCGCCGCACCTGCCGGGCCACCGGGCCCGCCTGTCGGTGTTCCGCGTGACCGGCAGCTATCGGTGACCGGCTGGACCTCGGGATCGAGGATGGCTTTGGGCATGTGCTGCCGGTGGAGCTCCTCGCGGAGGGGATCGATCGGTCGTCGCCGGAGGTCACCGACGAGCTGCGCTCGATGCTCCACCCGCAGACGCGCCTGTACCGGATCGACAACGTGGGCGGCGATGTGGAGCGGCTGGTCGCGGAAGGCATTGTTCCGAGAAGCAGATCAGGCTCAGACAGGAGCCGTCAAGGCCGATTGCGCCGCCTGAGTAGGATGGCGTCCATGATCGCGCACGGTCCGCGATCCGCGGCAGACGCGTTCGCCTGACGCTGTCCGATGGTACGCAGGTCGAACGCGACCTGTCCGGGTTGCTGCGAGGCCCCCCTCCTTGGTCGGCTCGCCGATGATGACGCCATCTTCTCCAGGTCAGGGTCGAATACGGGACGCTCGTCTGGCCGGGCGAGCTCGACATCGCCCCGGAAACGTTGATCTGGGACGGACCAACGCCGGAGGACAGAGCCGGCGCGACGACCAGCGGCGATCGCGGGCGGCTCTCGACTCAACTCGTGATCGGACATCGCGCGCCCTCGCGATGCGCGTAGCCCCGCCCCGGCGTCTCGACGCCCAGGAGCCGCTGGTCGGCGCCTGCCGTTCGCCCCGTCGGCCGCCGGCGAGCCTGGCCGCCCGCGCCGGGGCGGCCGCGCGACCTGGACCTCGGCTCGCGGATCGGCCTCGCTGCGGACATCCAGGCCTCGGCCGGTAACGCGGCGACGGCCCAGCTCGTGGGCTTCACCCGGACCGATCGCCAGCAGCAGCCGCCGGCCGGGCTTCGCGCCCTGATGGACGCGAGCGGTCCCGGGAACCGCGGCCTGACCCGCACGAGCTACGGGGCCGATGCGCCGCTGTTCCGGATCCGGCGCACCGAGCAGGTGGGCGAGACGTGGCACGTGAAGCCCGGCGACGTCCGGCTCAGCCGAGCCCGACCACGAGGTCTGGTGGCCGGCGGCGGGCCGGCACCGGATCGGCGACTACGGGCGCGGGAGCCAGATCCTCGAGGTCACCGAGGAGTGGTCGAACCGGATCAAGGCGGGCGAGGACGAGCACGTGGCGGACAGCGATCGCGCGTGGGAGATGACGCGCGGCCGGGTGGCGGCGGTGATCAACGAGATGGCGGCGGGCGACGACTTCACCGGGGCCACGGTGGATGCCGCGCGGGCCGCGGCGTGGACCGAGTTCAAGCGCCGGCTCCCGGCGCCGATGCGCCCCGAGGGCGACCAGCCCACCAACGAGGCCCAGGAGGCGAAGTGGGGCCAGGACCCGAACACCACGATCTTCCGCCGGATGATGCGGGTGACGCGGCAGGCCCGGGACCTCTCGGGCTGGCACACGCCGGACCAGTCGATGCACGCGATGGAGGGCGAGGACCGGGTCGACCGGCTCTCCGCCGGCAGCTCCCGCATCCCGGGCACGGCCTCGCAGCAGCTCGATGCAGGAGGCGTGGGACCGGATCACGGGGAGCAGCTGAGGAGCGGGCGCGCGGTGGGCGGCGTGTCGTGCGCCAGGTAAGCGGCCCATAAGCGCCAAGTAAGCGGTGGCCGGTAGGGTTCGCGACAACCCATCGGCAGGAGCCGAGCCCTTGACCTCGTCGCCCGCGCCCTCCACTATTCCTACCACTGGTAGGAATGCATCGGAGCGGCGATCCATGGCCGTCATCAAGAAGTCCGTCGCGTTCGACGAGGCGGTCGGACGGGAAGCCCTGGAGCGGGCAGGGGAGCGTGGCTTCTCGCGATTCGTCAACGACGCGGTCGCGCAGCGTCTCCAGGCTCTCCGCGTCGCGGAGCTGCTGTCAGACATGGACGAGGAGTTGGGGCCGGTCCCGCCCGACGTCATCGCTGACGTGGAGGCGGAATGGGACGCCGCGGCGCGACCCCGCTGAAGCCGAGGCTCGTCCTCGACACGGGCGCGCTGATCGCACTCGAGCGAGGGGACCCGCGGGCCCGTGCCCAGCTGGGAGCGGCCGTGCGTCGCGGATACGCCGTCGTGGTGCCCGTGCTGGTCGTGATGGAGGCGCTCGACGGGGCTCGGTCACCCGCGAGGCTGAACCAGGTCCTCGCTGCCCTCGACGCCGAGCTGCCCCTGCTCCCGGCCATCGCCCACCAGGTCGGCGGGCTGAAGCGGCGCGCCGGGATCCGGGACGACGCCGACGCCACGGTCGTCCTCGAGGCCCTGGCCGTGCCGGGCTCCGCGATCCTGACGGGCGACCCAGCCGACATCGGGGCGCTGCTCGAGGTGTGCGGCGCGGCGGGTCGGGTGCCGGTTCTCCGCGTGTAGCGGGATGTTCGTTACGCGAGTTCCTCGAGGAGGGCCTCGGCCGTGGTCCCGCCGTCTCGCCGGTACTCCTCCAGCGCGCCCGCCGCCGCTGCGCGATCCTCGGCCTCCTCGCGACACTCGAGCCAATGCGAGATGGCATCGGTCACGATCTCACGCAACGTCCGATCCGTGTGATCGGCCTCCACCGTCAACGAGCGATACAGGTCTGCGTCGATGTCGAACGTCACCTTCATCGGCCGAGCCTACAGCATGCCGGGTTGCTGGCAGAATGCAGAGCATGTCTGCCGTTGGGGCTCGCGACAGCGAGGATGAGCGATGACCGACCAGTTCAGCATTCGCTACGCGAAGACCCACCTTTCGCGCCTGGTAGCACGCGTGGAGGCGGGGGACGAGATCCTCATCGCACGTGCGGGCAAGCCCGTCGCGCGACTCTTGCCGGTCCAATCGCCTTCCCAGCCCTGGACGCCTGGAATGTGGCGTGGCCAGGTCCACATCCACCCGACTTCGACCGAAACGATCGGGGCCTGCTGGAGAGCTTCGAGGGCTGATGGATCTCGAGCAGGCGACCTTCCCGGGCCCACCGGGATCGGCCGCATACTCCTTCGATGACCGACGCCATCCGCGCCCACCTCGAGACGATGTTCGGGCCCGGGGCGGCGTTCCGCGAGGGCCAGCGCGAGGCGATCGACGCGGTGGTCCGCGACGGCTCGCGGACGCTGGTCGTGGAGCGCACGGGCTGGGGCAAGAGCCTCGTCTACTGGATCGCCACCCGGGTCCGGCGGGACCAGGGCCACGGCCCCACGCTGGTCGTCAGCCCGCTGCTCTCGCTCATGCGCAACCAGATCGAGGCGGCGGACCGGCTGGGCCTGCGCGCGGTGACGATCAACTCGGCCAACCGCGACGACTGGGCCTCGATCGAGGACGACCTGGCGGCGGACCGGATCGACGTCCTGTTCGTGTCCGCGCAGCGGTTCGCCAACGCGGACTTCAACACCCGGCTCCTGCCCGGGATCCGGCGGTCGATCGGGATGTTCGTGGTGGACGAGGCGCACTGCATCAGCGACTGGGGCCACGAGTTCGTGCCGGACTACCGGCGGATCGGGCGGCTGCTGCCCTCGCTGGGCCCGGACGTGCCGGTGCTGGGGACGACGGCGACGGCGAACGACCGGGTGGTCGAGGACGTGGCCCGCCAGCTGGGCGACGACGTGTCGGTGATCCGCGGGCCGCTCGCGCGCGACACGCTGCACCTCGACGCGATCCCGCTGCGCGACCAGGCGGAGCGCCTCGCCTGGCTCGCCGAGCACCTGCCGGCAATGCCTGGGGCGGGCATCGTCTACTGCCTCACGGTCGCCGACACGCAGCGGGTGGCCGGCTGGCTGCGCGGGCAGGGGATCGACGCCCAGCCGTACAACGCGGACATGGACCCGGCGGAGCGCGAGGCGCTGGAGCAGGACCTCCTCGCGAACCGGCTCAAGGCGCTGGTGGCGACGGTGGCCCTGGGGATGGGCTTCGACAAGCCCGATCTCGGCTTCGTCGTCCACTACCAGCGGCCGGGGTCGCCGATCGCCTACTACCAGCAGGTGGGTCGCGCGGGCCGGGCGGTCGAGAACGCGTTCGGGATCCTGCTGTCGGGGCGCGAGGACGACGCGATCGCGGAGTACTTCCTGTCGACGGCGTTCCCGCCGGCGGCCCGGATGCGCGAGATCCTGGCGGCGCTCGAAGCGCGGGACCGATTCGGCGACGATCCGGTCGCTCCAGGCGTCGGTGAACCTGCCGTACGGCCAGATCGAGAAGGCGCTCAAGCTGCTCGAGGTGGACGGGGCGGTGGCGCGCGACCGCGGCCGGTTCGTGCGTACGGCCGAGCCCTGGGAGCAGGACGAGGCGTGGGTCGCGGGGGTGCTGGAGGCGCGGCGGCGGGAGCTGGCGTCGATGCGCGACTACGTGGAGTCCGGCGAGTGCCGGATGGCGTTCCTGGGCCGCCTGCTCAACGACCCCGCGGCGGCCGACTGCGGGCACTGCGCCAACGACGGCGGGGTGCGCTGGCCGCGGTCGGTGTCGCCGGCGCTGGTCCAGGAGGCGGTCGCGTACCTCCGGCGCGACGTGCGGGCGATCGAGCCACGGCGCCAGTGGCCGGAGGGCGGCAAGATCGCGAAGCCCAACGAGATCGGACGGGCGCTGTGCATCCTGGGCGACCCGGGGTGGGGGAGGGACGTGGCCAGGGCGCTCGCCGCGGGTCCTGGTCCGGACGTGCGGTTCGAGGAGCACCTGGCCGAGGCGGCGTTCGAGGTGATCCGCGGCCGCTGGCGCCCGAGCCCGATGCCGGAGTGGGTGACCTGCGTGCCGTCGGTGGCTCGCCCCGGCTCCGTGGAGGCGTTCGCGCGGCGGCTTGCGAGCGCCCTCGCGCTGCCGTTCGCGCCGTGCCTGACCGCAGCCGAGGGCAAGCCGCAGTCGGCGATGGCCAACTCCGCGACGCAGGCGGCAAACGCGCGCTCCCGGCTCGGGATCGTCCCGGCGGCGGTCCGAGGCGGGCCCGTGCTGCTGGTGGACGACCTCGTGGACTCGCGCTGGACGCTGACCGTGGCCGGGTCCCTGCTCCGTGACCACGGCGCGGGTCCGGTGTTCCCGTTCGCGCTGGCGGTGGCGACGCCCCGCGGGGAATAGGCTCCTCGCGCCCGGTCGCGGACCTACACTCGGAGTCTCACCGCCGTCGCAGGGGGATCGCGTGGCCACGATCGTTCATCGTCGTCTCGTGCGACTCCCCGCGCCCGAACCGCGCGGCCCCGGAGCGAGCTTCTCCGCGCTCACGTGGGTCGGCTGGGTCTCGATGATCGGCGCGGTGGCCTGGTTCGCGAACGGGATGCGACCGGTCCTCGACATGGGCGACATCCAGAGCTGGAACTGGCTCGAGGTCGCCCGGCTCGCATGGTGGGAGCTCGCCGACGCGGCGATCATCGCGCTGCCCGCGGCGCTCGAGTGGGGCGTGCCCGGTGCGCGGCGGCGGACGCCGCTGCTGCTCCGGGGCACGGTGTGGCTGGCCCTGCTGCTGGTCGCGCGTGGCGCCCTGAGCCTCATCCAGGGATGGCTGGTCGTCACAGCCGACTTCCAGCTCGACTTCGAGTCGCCCGTTGGGCTCTCGCTCACCATGGTTCAGCTGGGTACCGTCGTCATCGGGATCGCGGGTGTGTGGGCGCTCTCGGACGGGCTGATCGACGCCGGGTCCCGCATCGGCCGGCGGCTGCTCGCGACAGCGATCGTGGTCGGGCTCATCCTGGTGACATGGATCCTGCCGTTCTACGCGGTGTCAGCCGGCGACCTGGGATCGGCGCTGGGCCGGCCATTGTTCTGGCTGAACCTCGTCGGCCTGATCCTGTACGTCATTGACACGGTGCTGTGGTGCATCGTGGCCGTCCGGCTCATGGCGGGGTTCGGGGCTCGCCTTCGGCCCCGGCGCGCGTGGGCGATCGGGGCGCTCGCGGGGGCGGCGATGATCGCGGCACGCGCATTCTCGATGCTGCTCAGCATCACCGGCGGGCAGGACGCCTGGCTCACGGTCGTCGCGCAGCTCCTGGCCGTCGCGCCGTGGATCCTGCTGGTCCTGGCGTTGCTGGCCGGCCTCGGGCGTGGGCGCGAGCGCCGCGACGCCCCGCCACGCCGGATGCGCCTGTTCATCCGCAACCCGACGGACTGAGAGCCCGTAGCCGATTACCGGGACCCACGGGCGACCCCTTCTTGACGCCGCGGCAACCTCCGGCGACGCTCATAGCGATCGCCGGGTTCTCTGGCGACAGCGACTTGGGGGCTGGCGATGCGCCTCCCGCGGCAGAAGCGGCCAGTGCGGCGGCACGCTGTGACAACCTGTTGACACGCGGATATGTGATGCTCCTCATGCGCCGCCACCAGAGGGCCGCGCATGGGTCAGCGCTCGCGGAAGACGTGAGGTAGACGTTGCGGTCGCGGTCAGGTCTCGCAGCGTTCGCGGTCATCGCCCTGGCCGCCGCCTGTGCGACGCCAGCACCATCGCCTGCGCCCGCCACCCCCATGCCGTCCGCCGTGCCCATCGATGCGCGGCTCGTCCCGGCACTCGCCGAGCTCGCGGCGCACCCCGACTGGACCGGCGGGACCCCATTCGACGCGTTCACCGTCAGTGCCGTGGTCCCGGGACCGGAGTTCCTGTGCGTTGAGCTGTCGCGGCCGGATGCGCCGCGCGGAGCCCTGGCCGTGGACGTGGCGGCAACCCCGTGGCGGGTGTTCCAGACCGCCTTCCTGACACCGGCGCTGGATGACATGGTGATCCAGGGTCCCGACGACTCGACGAACGCAGCGGAGGTCTGCATGAGCGCGGTCGGCGGGCGCGAGGGATCCTGGCCCGCGGACGCGAGCGCCATCGAGGTGAGCGGCTACCAGGCGGACACTCCCCTCGCCGACGCGCTCAGGAACGCCATCTTCGAAGACCCCGCGGCATTCGGCATCGACCGGACGGGGACTCCGGCGCTCAACCTCTATCCGCGGTATCCCGATGACATGGACCCGATCGACGGTCCCGGCGTGGAGGGGTGCATTGCCATGACCGTCTACGTGGGAGGCCCGCGCGCCGGAGTGCACGTCCGATTCCTCGGGGCCGACGGACAGGTCACGATCGAGCGGGTGCGGGTCGTCTCGCAGGCACTGTGGCCCGTAGATCCGACCCCGCCCGACGGCTGCTGAGCGGGCGGCCCTCGCTGTCGCGGTGCTACGAACAGACTGCGGTCGGCGCGAAGACCTGGATGGAGGTGGCCTGCGTCGCCTACCTGTGCGGGCGGCTCAGGATCGAGCCAACTTGACCCGTCGGACGCCGAGCACCAGTCGCATGACGATCGCGCCCAGGAGCGCGCCGAAGACGACGGCGGTCACCAGCGCGTAGGTGTCGAGCGGCCGCGGAATCGAGATCCAGGTGCCGCTGGAGTCGAAGCCCTCCATCGTCAAGGGCCGCAGAACCAGGAATGCGGCTCCGCCGATCGCTCCGCCGAGGCTCCCCCCGACGAGGACCGGCCAGCGGCGGCCAGCGGTCACCGGTGCGACGACGAATGCGGCGACCGCGATCGTGAGCGCGAAGACGGGCAGGCCGATGCCAACGTCCAGCACGACGCCCGTCGCCTTCGCGCACTGGACCGCCGTCACGCCAAGCGGTCCGAGGCACGGATACCCCGTACCGAGGGAGTACAGGGCGGCTGTCGCGCCCACCAGCACAAGGAGGCCGGCGCCGAGGGCACGGGCGAGGAGGCTCATGAGCACACAATCCGACGACCGCCGCCCCCGGTCAAGCAAGGGAATCCCGCAATGGAGCGCAATCGGCTACAGGCTCTGAGTCAATCGAAGTCGTCCATCTCCATCGTGATCGCGTCGAAGTTGATGGCGGCGTCGCACTCCTCGCAGATGGGCGGGTTCCAGCCACCGGCCTCGGGGAGGTCCGTCCGGCCGCAGGTGGAACAGGCGAACATGAGGAGCGAGCCGTCGTCGACGGGGTCGTCGAGGACAGGCCGGGCGTGGGGACGGCGTGGCTCGGGAGTGGGGTCCCGGCGCCGGAATGGCCAGTTCATGTCGTGATCATGACGCCCACTGGTGCCACCAGCCTGTCACAGGGCCGATCCGTGATCGCCCCTACACTCGCGCGATGCGTCACATCGAGATCGAGGGGATGCGGCTCTCCCGCATCGGGCTTGGCACCTGGCAGTTCGGGACCCGCGAATGGGGCTACGGCGAGGAGTATGCGAGGGTCACGGCTCCGGCCCTCGTCCGGCGGGCGGCTGAGCTCGGGATCACGATGCTCGACACCGCGGAGGGGTACGGCCCGGCGCGCTCCGAGCGGATCATCGGGGAGACGCTGGAATCGTTGCCGGCGGAGCTCAGGTCGCAGCTGATCGTCGCGACCAAGTTCACCCCGATCGCCCCGCTCGAGCGGATCGTCGCCTGGCAGGTCAACGGGTCCCGGCGTCGCCTGCGCACCGATGCCGATCGACCTGCTGTACGTCCACTGGAAGAACCCGCTCGTGTCGGCCCGCCGCGTGATGCAGTCCGTTCGGCCGCTGGTGGAAGCGGGGATCGTGCGGCATGCCGGCGTCGTCGAACTTCACCCTCGCCCAATGGCAGGAGGCGGAGCGCGGCCTGCGGCGGCACGTCGTGGCCAACCAGGTGCAGTTCTCGCTGGCGGCCCCAGGGCCTGTCGACGATCTGATCCCGTGGGCAGGTGCCAACGGGAGGGTGGTCGTGGCGTACTCGCCGTTGGGCCAGGGGGTGCTCGCGGGCCGGACGACCGTGCCCGGGCCCGGCGGGTTCGGGCGGCCGCAAGCCAGGATGGCGAGCCGGCGGCCGGGCATCGAGGGGCTGAGGGAGGCGATCGACGAGGTGGCAGCGGCGCACGGGGCGACCCCGGCGCAGGTGTCGCTCGCCTGGGTCCTGGCGCATCCCAACACGGTCGCCATCCCGGGTGCCCGAACGGTGGAGCAGCTCGAGGAGAACGCGGCGGCGGCGGATCTCGAGCTGGAGGATGGCGAGGTCGGCACGGCTGACGAGGGCAGCGAGTCTGCTGGGCGGCCGCGGGTAGCGGCGGCATGCCGCCCGCCGCGCCTCCGCGCCTCCGCTGCGCCGTGCTTCCGCTCCGCCCAGCGGTCCTACGGTAGGTCGCAGGTGACGTATGTGTCACCCGGCGGCACGTCCGTCGGTGCTCGACCGGGCACGGGTGACGTTCGAGTCTGGCAGCGGCACGTTCGTTGGCCGGGGCGGACGGTTGGTCCTCGGAGCGGAGCGGGCACAGGCCTTGCCGGAGCGGAGCGGGCACAGGCCTTGCCCGGAGCGGAGCGGGCACAGGCCTTGGTCTGGAGCGGAGCGGGCACAGGCCTTGCCGGAGCGGAGCGGGCACGGGCCTTGCCCGGAGCGGAGCGGGCTCAGGCATCGGCCCCGGCCCTCGGCGCCAGGGCGCCTGCCAGGCAGCCGAGATCGTGGTCCGGGTCGGCCCGGATAAGTGCCAGGTAACCGGCACCAGTCATGGTAGAGCCGTGGGAACGCGAGCACGGCCGATGGATCAG
>CAVQSY010000006.1:0-3298 GCA_963716025.1 uncultured Chloroflexia bacterium | reverse complement strand
GGCTCGCGGCGCGGACCCGGTACGCCGTCGAGCTCAGTGCCCGACGTTGGCCCAGTAGCGACGGAGCTGGATATCCGCCTCGTGCTCGGCGCGCGCGAGGTCGTCGCGGCAGGCCTGGAGCCAGGACTCCGTGGCCAGCAGCCACGCCAGCACGAACGGCGGCAGCGCCATCACCACCCAGGTCGCGGCCGCCGCCGGATCCGCGTCCGTGATGCGGGGCCAGAGCAGCAGGGCCAGGGCGAGGAGCAGTCCGACCGGCACCCAGCCCGCGATGATCAAGGTCAGCATGGCGTCGTCGCGGTCGATCTCCTTCGCGCGCTCCCAGGCGCGTTCCCGGTCCTCGTCCGATGGCCGACCGTGCAGGCGCTGCGACACCCGGACCCAGGTCCCGTACCCGAGGAGCACGGCGAAGGACAGGCCCGCGATCGCGTTGCAGGCATCCACACCGGGCTTCGCGACGAGCGGACACAGCGCGAGGAGCACCATCGCCGCCACGAGCGCGAGCCCACGGCCCATCACGCCGGCCAGCGCCCCGCGCACGGGCGCCTCCACCATCGAGCGCGGATCGCCGTCCATGGCCCGAGTGTTGGCCCGGCGCGGCGGCGACCGCACGGGCCGATGGTGGTCCCGGACCGGGGCGCTTGGCCTGATCGCTACCCGCGACCGCCCAGCAGACCCGCCGGCGCCGCCCAGCGGCCACGCAGGCGCCGCCCAGCGGCCACGCAGGCGCCGCCCAGCGGCCCAACCATCCGCCGGAGCCGACGAACGCGCCGCCCAGCGAGGCGTTCGTCGGTCAGCGCAGCCCTCAACCCAACGAACGTGCCGCCCGCCGCACGAGTCGTTCCCTGCATCCGACCGTTGAACCGGCAGGCGGCGCGCCAGGGTGACCCTCGCCGACTCCGCCGCGGACCAGCTGGCTCAGACCAGGATGATCCCGTTGAGAGGCGGGATCCGGCCCGCCCGCAGCGCCCGAGCCACCGCGGCGCCGTCGAGCGGGAACTGGGACCGGAGGGCCTCGCGATGTTGAGCGAGGACCCGCCGGTTGTGCGCCGTGTCGTTGACGATGAGAATGACCACCCCACTACCGGGGTCGTCCCGCTGCTTGATCGACACGCGCCGCGAGAGCGCCTGTGCGTCGAGGATCTTCGACTCGCCCTCGATCGATGCCGTCGCAGCCCCGTCCGAGATCCGCCCGTCCCACGCCCGCAGGTCGCCAGAAGCTGGGAGCGGCACCTCCCGCTTGAGCCGGAGCGGTGATCCGAGCATCTCGACGAAGCGATCCAGCAGGGCGAGCTGAGCCCGGTCCCTGATGCGCTCGCCCGATGGGTACAACGAGAGGGCCGGGGTCAGCCCGACCGCTCGAGCCGCACGACACAGCAGGTCCATCGGCGGTGCCGACAGCTCGCGGCGGACCAGGCGGCCCCAGCGTGAAGGCGAAATCCCTGCGCGACGGGCGGCGGAGCTGCGGCTGACCCCCTGCACGACTCGCGCGGTCTCGATCTCGCGCACCGCGATTTCGACGAGGCGGCGGGCGTCCTCGGCGCCAAGGTCCATCGGCCGGGCTCGGGCTCCCATCGCCCGACCATGCCATGCGCCACTTAGCTCACACGTATGCGAACCGGATCGACGGTGGGGTGCGCCCGTCTCCAACTCGACTGCGGTACGGTCTGCGGGTGAGTTCTGAGTACTCCGCGATCCACGAGGCTGTCAGGCTGGATCCCGAGTCCGTCTGGGATCGGGTTCGTGCGTTCCTGTGTTCTCACGATGATGACGACATGGAGAAGCTCGATCTGGTCGAGGACCTCATGTTCTGGCACGCCGATGCGTTCATCGACAGGCTCGAAGCCCTGGTTGCCGACTGCCCAGCCGTCTCGTCCGCCGTCGCGGAGGCCTATGTGGGTGGTCTGGCTGTCACTGCTGGCCTCGAGCGGTTCTACGCCTTGCAGGACAGACTCGCCCCGTCGATCCGGGGCTGATCGCCCGGCGGCCCGGGCCGACCCAGGCGGCCGCTCCGCCCGGCGGCCCAACCGTTCGTTCGGGCTGACAAATGCGCCGCCCAGCGGAGCGGCCCTCGGCTGGGAGACACCTCGAACCATCAAGTGTGCCGCTGGGCGACGCAAACGTCGGCTGGGACCGACCGTTGGGCCGCCGAGCGGTTCGGGACGGCTCGGGACCGCGCCAGGCCGGGCAAGGGCCGTTCGGGACCGCGCAGGGCCGGGCAGGGCCGCGAGGCTGGGGGCGCGAAGCCGGGCGAGGACCTCGGGACCCTACCCCCTGCGGCCCATCGATCTCGCCGCGGCCGTGAGCCGCCGGACCTCGCCAACCTCCAGCTCGAGATCCGCCGCCGCGGCGTTCTCCTCGAGCTGCTCGACCGTCCGGGCACCCGGGATGGCGACCGTGTTGGGATGCGCGAGGACCCAGGCCAGCGACACCTGTGCCGGGGTCGCCCCGTGCGCCGCCGCCACCTCGTCGATCGCCTCCATCAGCCCCTCGATGCCCGGCCGCCGGCTCGCCAATCTGGCTTGCGGCCGCCCGAACCCGCCGGGACCGGGCACGGTCGTCCGCCCGGCAAGCACCCCCTGGCCCAACGGCGAGTACGCCACGACCACCCTCCCGTTGGCACCTGCCCACGGGATCAGGTCGTCGGCAGCCCCTGGGGCCGCCAGCGAGAACTGCACCTGGTTGGCCACGACGTGCCGCCGCAGCGCGCGCTCCGCCTCCTGCCACTGGGCAAGGGTGAAGTTCGACACGCCGGCGTGGCGCACGATCCCCTCCTCCACCAGCGGTCTAACCGACTGCATCACGCGCCGGGCCGACACGAACGGGTTCTTCCAGTGGACGTACAGCAGGTCGATGGCAACAGTGCGCAGGCGCCGAAGGGAACCGTTGACCTGCCAGGCGACGATCGGCTCGATCGGGGCGATCGGCGAGAACTTGGTGGCGACGATCAGCGCCGACCGGACCTCGGCCGGCAACGATTCCAGCGTCTCGCCGATGATTCGCTCGGAGCGCGCCGGGCCGTATCCCTCCGCCGTGTCGAGCATCGTGATCCCGAGCTCGGCGGCGCGCTGGATCAGCTCCGGAGCCGTGACGTTGGCGTACTGCTCGCCGTACCCCCATTCGCGGGTCCCGAACTGCCAGGTGCCAAGCCCGATGCGGGAAAGCCGCATCCCGTCGATCTCGATGTAGCGCATCGCGCGAGTGTAGGTTCGATCGCCGATCGACCCTTGTGACAGGCTGGTGGCACGACCTGCCCCCATGATGGCGTCATGCACTGGCCCTTCCGGCGACGGAACCC
>CAVQSY010000005.1:0-7157 GCA_963716025.1 uncultured Chloroflexia bacterium | reverse complement strand
ACGCGTACGCCGTCTGGTCGTCGCCGCCATGGCCAACACGTGGGTTGGACCTTCTGGCCCTGGACCCGATGACCGGGGCGACACGAGCCTGAGCGGAGCCTGTCTGGCGACGGGCCTGCCTTCGGGCGTGCGGAATGGTGTGCCCCAGGGAGTCCCTATCGCTCGAGGTGCATCCGTCTGGCGGTCGATGTGCCAGCCTCGTCCTCGGCTGGGTTCGTCCAGTCGGCCTCGGCCTCCCAGCGGGTTGCCAGGCTCTCCCCGTCCTCACCCACGGTGGACTCGGCCTTCAGCGACCAATCCCCGCCCTTGTAGAGGATGTGGCTGACGAAGGTGTCCTCGTCGACCGGCTGCCACAGGCCCACACCGACCCCGTACCGGGGGTGGACGGTCACGATCGTGCCGTCCGCGAGGTATGCGCTCCGCGCCACCTGTCCATCGTCATTGCCGGAGGGTTCGACCCAGACGCTGCCGGTCGTCGGCCACAGGCTCGGGTCGGGGATGGCGAGCTCCCCGTCGAGGGACTCGAAACGCATTGGCATGGCACCCGCGGATCCCTCGAAGCCGTCCGTCGTCCCGTAGCTCGTCGACAGTATCCCGGTCTCGCTTGCCCTGGACTGGCCCACGAGTGGTGTCGTGCTGCCTCTCCAGCGCGGATACCACGCGGTGGCGTTCCACCATCCATCACCGACCGCGGCCCATAGGCCGACGCCGTCTCCGACGTAGGGGTTCAGGGCCAGGGAGGTGCCGTCGGCATGCTTGAGGGTGTAGTTGGGTGGTGAGGTCGCCTCGTAGGAAACCCCTGCCTCGGTGCGATCGTTGAGCGACGGTCCGATGATCGCCTGCCAACCCGGATCGGGCGGTGTCTCCGCGTGGGCGTTCGCTGGCATCGGGGCCATGTGCAACCGCTCAAGGGTCAGGCTCTCGGTCCCCAGCGGTTGCGCTACGCCATCAGCGCCGACGAAGGAGTCGGCAGATGTGACCGTCGCCGCATCGCCGGACGCGTCGATGACCCATTCCGAGCGGTTTGTCAGTGTTCCCCACTCGCCGGACTGCCTCCTTGTGAAGTCCACCCGGCCCGTGAGCAAGAGGTCACCGGACGGTTCCCAGACCCCGAGACCGATACTGCCGCCACGATGGACGACCATCGTCCCGTCCGGGTGCATGACGTAGTAGATCGCGTTGCCGTTGGCCGGCTGCCAGATGCTGCCGGGCAGACCACTGCTCTCGACTGACTCAGCGGTCGCAGACACGCTAGTGAGAAGCAGACAACAAAGAGCGGCCACTACCGCGGCCCACGTCCTGCGCATGAGAAGTCCCCTTCATGCGCGGGCCGGGTTCGCCAGTGGCTCGGCGCGGTCCAAGCGGCCATGGTGTGGGCCGTGCGTCACAGCCTCCCGCTACCGATGATTCTCTCGCGGCCGTCTACCGGCTCCGCGGCCACTCTCTAGGACCGCCATGTATAGAGGGTTATGTCTGGCCGTGCGCGCTTTCGAGCATGCGGCTGGATGGTTCGGCGGTGGCCCAGGTGGCGCGGGGTGTCGGCTGGGTGGATGGGACGTCGAGTGGCTGGCTCGCAGCGCCTATGAGACCAGCATGAAGACGCCGAACGCGACCAGGATGGCGACCATGGGTCCGGTGCCCAGGACCAGCAGCGTGAAGGCGGTCCACCAGTGTTCGCCGAGCCAGCGCCAGCGTTCCTCCGTCCAGCCGATGGCCATCCATGCCAGGATCGTCGCGAGGCATCCCAGGATCGATCCCGCCAGCGCAACGACCAGCACGGGCCAGAGGCTCGCCGACATGACCGCGGCGGCGACGCTCGCTACGACCGCGGTGAGCACACTCGGTATCCAGCCGAGGAGCACGAGCATTCGCGCTTGATGGGCATCACCAGAGTGGTAGCGCAGCAGGTACGGATCGTGGGTCGTGACGCGCTCGCATGCGATCAAGCCCAATGCGAGAAGCGATCCCCGCTGTGGGCCGACCCACTCCCTCCAGTTCATCGTGACCTCCACGTCGACCTCTGCCGGAACGACCCCTTCCAGACCCGGCGGCATGTCCGGCACCTCTCCTGCACGGATGGCCATCGTGCCGAAGAAGGCAAGCCGGTCGATCACCTCGTCAGGCAGTCGCTGCCACGCTGTCGCCAGCACCTCCTTCGCCGTCTCGAACGCAGGCTGCGTGGGCGAGAGTGCGTGCCGGTACAGAAGGACGAGGTCCGAGACGGTGTCCATGTAGGCCATGGCGCCGCCTTCGCCGGGAAGGCGCGGCCCGCGGGTCAGGATCGCTTCGGTGATCTCGGTGAACGTGTCCGCTTGTTCGTAGCTGTGGTCCATCCCATCTCCGTCGAGCGATGGGTCCTATGGCTGTCAGGGTGGACATAAGGTCGGTCGGAGTCGTCGGGTTGCGACTCAGCCTCAGGCTCATTCCCGCGTACGCTGGAGCCTGGCCTCGCCCTCGCTCCAGCTCGTGCGGAATCGCCATGAATAACGGGTTTGGTCTGGTCGTCGTCGCCATGGCACGCCGCCTGAGACGAGATACGGCGCCACCCATCCATCGCCGGTGTCGGGGTGTAGACTTCCGCCCCTTGGGGGACCCGTCACAGGAGAAGGGCCAGCTCGCCGGCATCCAGCCGCGAGCCACCGTCGGACCGAGCGGTCCGTTCATGATCAGGGAGGTTCTCCATGTCTGATAACAGGGCCACGATGCTGCGCCTCTACGACGAGGTCTTCAGCCAGGGCGACTTCGACCTCGGCGACGAGATCTTGGCCGACGACTTCGTCGAGCACGAGGAGCTGCCGCCCGGGATCCCGCCAGGAAAGGCGGCACCGCGGGCGCTGATGACCATGATGCGTTCTGCCTTCCCCGACTTCCACGCGGCGGTCGAGGAGTTGCTCGAGGATGGGGACAAGGTGATCGCCCGCGTACGCTTCTCCGGCACCCACGAGGGCGAGTTCATGGGCATCCCCGCGACCGGCAAGACGTTCGATATCGCCGCCATCGACATCATCCAGTTCCGCGATGGCAAGGCGAGCGCCCATTGGGGCGTGATGGACATGGCGGGGATGATGGCGCAGCTCGGGGTCGGCGGGCCGCCCGCCTAGTCCTTCCGCACCGCGGCCAAGCCAGGCAACCGACGGCGAGCGCTTTCCCACGACAAGGACGTATATCAGCGGGTGATGTCTGGTCGCCACCGCCATCGCGAACGGTGGCCGAGGCGGCGCGATGGGGTTACTCGGCCGGAAGCTCCGGGATAGGCGGCACGTTCGCCGTCGGGACGATGAAGCCCGACCCGCCCTCTTCCCCGGGAGTAAGAAGGAGGAACAGCGTCAGGCCGTCGTAGCCAGACTCGCCTGCCAGTGTCGCCATCGACGCGCCGCTCCGCGCAGCGCCCTCGCCGGGGGCGGTGTGATCCACGAGGGTGCCCGTGCCCGACCAGGAGCCACCTTCGTTGACGATCCGCTGCGAGAAGGTGATGACGTCGATCATCTCGGGAGCGTCAGCGTCGGCATCGCCCCAGGAGTCGCTGTTGAAAGCGTACGTCGAGAGGCCGGACGCCCGACCGTCATCGGCCTCGATGGAGAAGACCTGCGTGAAGTCACGCATGGTCATCGCTCCGGCCACGGACTCTTCCATCTCGCCGGAGACGAACTCAGCTTCGCCGTCGCCATATGTCCACGAGAAGAACGCCGGGCTGGAGTCGCCCTGCGCGGCGACCCCGACGGCCGAGCCTGCCAGCAGGCCGATGGCGAGGATGGAGATGGTGGTGGTCCTGAGCCTCACGGTTCCGCTCCTTACGGTGCCTGGCTCGGCAACGGCGCCGTAGCCTTCTACTCCCTCAGGGCAAGCTCAGGGCCCAGGGGTTCCACCTTCAGGAGGACGGCACCCCGATCGCCATGACCAGCGGTTCATGCCTGAGCGTCTCAGCCATGGCGACGGGCGGCCGAGGCGGGGGATGGGGTTACTTGGCGGACGGCTCCACCTGGTCCGGCATCGGAGGCATCTCTCCCTCGAAGATCAGCCCCTCGTAGGTGGACTCGTTCGTATCCCCGTCTCCGGTGCCGAGGATGGTCGCGAAGAGTCCGTCGTAGGCGTCATGCCCGGTCAGGATGATCATGGAGCGGCAGTCACCCGCGGGGTCGCAGAACCCGGTGGACGTGCCGGTCCAGTGACCGTCCGGGCCCTGGACCCATCCGGTCCCCGTCACTGGCATCTGCTTGGCCTCCGAGATCTCGTACATGTCGAAGTTCAGGCTCCACAGGGCACCGTCGCCCAGTCGAGGGTCGCTCCACTCCACCGCTTCGCTGACCTTGTAGGCCCGCGCATGGCCGATGGCATCCTCGACCCACCACTCCTCGTCGGAGGTATCGGGGGTCGCGGCCGTCACCGTCCCCGTCACCAGCGTGACGCGCGGGTCGAGGATCGGATCCTGCGCGACTGCCCCAAGGGCCAGCCCGCCGAGCAGCGCCACGACGGCGCCTCCTGCGAGCGCCAGCTGCGATCTCTGCATGACGTCCCCCTTCGCATCAGCGGGCCGGGTTCGCCAGTGGCTTGGCGCGGCTCAGGCGGCCACTGCTGGGGCCGCGCGTCATCGCCTCCCGCTATCTACGATTCTCTCGCGGCAGTCCATCGGCACGCGCGAATCGCCATGAATAGATGGGTTGTGTCTGGTCGTCGCCGCCATGGTGCAGGCAGCCGAGTGGGCTGTCCGGCCCTTGACCTGAGAATCGAGGCGCGGAGGATGAGGTGTAGCGACCGAGTATCGACCGAGGGAGGTAACAGGATGCGACGACTATCGATCGTGTGCCTGGTTGCGGGACTGCTCGTTGCCAGCACGATCAGTGTCAGTGCCCAGGAGCGGTCACCCGCCCCGCTCGGAGTCGGCCAGCGGTTCGAGTCCGAGGCGGCCGGGCATGCTCTGGTGTTCCCCGACGATTGGACAGTCTGGGTGCCCAGTGAGATGGAGGTCGAGACGATGCTCGACCTGAGCGAGGACGCGGTAGGAGAACAGACCGCAGATATGGCCCGAATCCTGGTGTCGATGGGCATGTCGTACGACGTCTTCGGGTTCAACCCTGCAACTTCCGTGGCCGATCTCCAAACGTGCTTCACGCTCCATGTACCCAACCCGGCTGCGGTCGGCCTCGAGGATGCCGTGACGATGAACATGTTCAGCCTCGGCGCGCTTCCCAACCTCGTCGGTGAGCCGAGTTCGGCGATGCTCGATCTACCCGTCGGGCCGGTCGGCAGGATCGACTATGTGCAGCGTTCCGCGACACCCGATGGTGGCAGCGTCGATCAGCTTGTGAGCATGTATGTGGTCGTGAGAACAGAGGACATGCACATCATCGGGTGCGGAGCCGAGGATCCACCCGACGACCGATGGCTCCCGATCGCTGAGACGTTCGAGTTCCTACCCAGGAAGTAGCCAGACCCCGTCCGACCCCAGGCGAGGCAACCACCGTGCATGGCAAGTGGTGTCTGGTCATCGCCGCCGCCGGGGGGGCGCGGTCCGTCTGCTCGCTCGTCGGCTCGATGGGGTCGGGCATCGCCCGCGTGGTCCCGAAGATGAAGCCCTTGGCTCGGCGCGGTCCTCAGCAGCCATGATCGGCGGCCGTGCCTCATCGCCTCCCGCTGCAGACGGTTCTCTCGCGGGCGTCCATCCACTCCCTCGGCACCGACCAGACCCGCCATGCATGGAGGGCGACCTCTCGTCGTCGCAGTGGACACCCACGCTGAAGCTCGCCGAGACGGCGCGGTGCTGCTAGTTGGTGACGGGCTCTGGCGGCTCCGGGAACGGCGGTAGGTCACCGGCGATGATGACCCCCCGGATGGTCCCGTACTCGTTCGCGAGGTCCGCGGTGAGATATGCGGTGTAGCCCTCGTATGCTCCTTCGCCGTTCAGCTGGAGCCACATGTTGTCGCCGTATTCTTCACTTCCGATGCCCCGGCCATAGCCCGTCCACGAGCCTTCGTCGTTGACGACGGTCACAGCGACCGCTTCGAGTCCTGCACCAACCGTGGACTCGTAGTCGTCCACGGTGAATGCGAAGGTGGCGGTGCCCTTGAGCCGTGGTTCGCTGCCTCCCCAGAGGAAGCTCACCACATCGCCCTCCCAGCGTGTGTGGGCGGCCCCAGACACCGTCTTGGGGTGGCCTTGAGCCTCGAGGTTCTCGCGAGCGACGTTCACGATGACGCCGGTGGGTCCCGCAGCGCTGTCATCGTCCGAGAGCGCCGCAGCCGACGCACTCAGGCCACTCAGCAACAGGATGAGCGCCCCGGCGAGGGGCGGTCGCAGGGTCCGCATGAGGATGTCCCTCCCATACAGGCGGGTCGGTTTCGCCAGTGGCTCAGAGCGACTCAGGCGGCCAACGTATACGAGTCGGACCTCACGCCCCCCGCTATCCATGATTCTCGCGCGGGTGTCCATCGCTCCGCGGACACCATCCCGGAACGGCGATGGGTGCCGGGTGTCGTGAAGCTGCCGTTGCTGCAGCCGCGCACGGCACCGGGCCGTCCGGCCCTTGACCGGTCGCCAGATGCGCCGAGGATTCATGCCATGCCGATCGGCTGGAGGCCCACGCACCCGGGAGATCCCACGCCGAAGTGGGGACCGGGCAAGGCCGGTCGCTTGGTCATCGCGCTCACCGTCGCCGTCGGAATCGCCATCGCGCTCGCGATCATCGTGAGCAGGCCTGCTGACGCCTCCGATGGTGCGGCCAGCCCCGTGATGCCGCGGGCGGCTACGCCAACGCCTCCGACGTGGCTCGGTGGTCGCATCGAGATGCCGTGGGCAGGCATCGCGGTGACCTATCCGGACGGTTGAGAGGACGCGGCCGCGCTCGCCGAGCGCATCGTCGTGCGCCTGAAGAAAACCCGCTCCTCGCCGCACCCCTCGACCTCGCCCAAGAAGAACACCGATCCGCTGACCTCGAACGTGGGCTCGGCAAAGTCGCCCACCATCGTGCCGTCCAGGACGGAGAGGCCGTCGAACGGGCCTGCCCTGATCTGCGGGTTCAGGAACGTGAGGGTCAGCATGGTGCCATCCTCAGGATGTCCATGTCGTCGTGGGCGCAGCCGGCGACCGAGCACATGCCGGCGTCCAGCCTCACCTGTGGAACGGCTGGCTCTGGCCCCACATCCCGCGACGCGACGGGAAC
>CAVQSY010000004.1:0-23132 GCA_963716025.1 uncultured Chloroflexia bacterium | reverse complement strand
CGGCGCGAAGATCGCGGTGTTGGCGAGGGCGACGTTGACCCCGAGGTCGAACACGTCGGGCGCCTTGTCGGTGTCCTTCAGGTTGTTGGCGGCGTCGATCTCTTCCTGGCTGTTGGCGTCCGGGTTTGCCTCATCGACCGTGATGTTCGGGTACTTCGCCTTGAAGCCCGCGATCACGCCCTTGTAGTTGGCCCATTCGGGCGGCAGCGCGATGACGTTGAGCTGGCCCTCCTCCTCGGCGGCCTTGACGAGCTCTTCCATGCCGCCCATGTCCGCGGCGGACGTGGCGGTCTTGGCCTTCTCCGAGCCGCCAGGGCCGCAGGCGGACACCGCGATGGCGGTGACTGCCAGCGCCACGATGATCCTGGGTTTCATCGAGTTCACGCGTTCTCCTCCAGTGGCCGGTTCTCAACGAGCCCCGGTCGTGCGTCCCGCAACCCGGGCGGCGCGCACGTCGGACACTGCCGATGCGGCGCCCGGCGGCCGATGCCGCTCCCGAACGTTGCGAATCGGAGTCTACCTCGCGGCTTCACGCCGTTGTCGGTCCGTGCCGGTCGATGATCACCGAGGACAGGCCCTCGGGGACATCCGGAAGCCCCGTCCGCATCCACATCGGGCCGTCGGTGGGGAACGGGATGCCGCGTTACACTCCGGAGCGTTCATGGACGATCTTTACCGCGACTACATCCTCGAGCACTACCGCCGTCCCCACAACTTCGGGGTCCTCGAGTCACCCTCGGCGTCGTACGAGGGTGCGAATCCCCTGTGCGGCGACCGGATCACGATGCAGCTGACGATCAAGGACGGTGTCGTGTCCGAGGTCGGGTTCACCGGCCGCGGATGCGCCATCAGCCAGGCGTCGGCCTCACTGCTGACCGACGAGATCAAGGGCAAGCCCGTGGCGGAGGTCGCCGGGTTTGCGGCGACCGACCTCCTGGACCTGCTCGGGATCGACATCAGCCCCGCCCGTCTCAAGTGCGCGATGCTCTCGTTCGACTCACTCCAGCACCTGCTCGACGAGACCGGCGTGAAGGCGCTCAGCAAGGACGCGGGCTGACCCCCTCGGCTGACATGATGAGGACCTACGCCGAGCTCCTCCGCGAGGCCCGCGCCGAGATCCGCGAGGTCACGCCCGCCGCGGCCGACGCGGCCCGCCAGCAGGGTGGCGCCATCCTCGTCGACGTCCGCGAGGCATT
This sequence comes from uncultured Chloroflexia bacterium, assembly GCA_963716025.1. Lineage (GTDB taxonomy): Bacteria > Chloroflexota > Limnocylindria > Limnocylindrales > CSP1-4 > CAIXZV01. The sequence continues at coordinate 21,936 of CAVQSY010000004.1, read as the reverse complement.
CGAGTGGGAGCAGGGCCACGTCCCCGGGGCACGGCACATCGCCAGGAGCCACGTGGAGCAGGACATCGAGGCCGTGGTCCCCGACCGCGCCACGCCCGTGGTCCTGTACTGCGCTGGTGGCATCCGCTCGCTGTTCGTGGGTCAGACCCTTCGGACGATGGGGTACCTGGACGTCACCTCCATGAGCGGGGGCTTCGACGCCTGGAGACGCCAGGGCCTGGAATGGACGCAGCCGACCGGCCTCACGACCGCGCAGCAGCAGCGCTACAGCCGCCACCTGCTGATGCCCGAGGTGGGCCCGGACGGGCAGCGGAAGCTGCTCGGCGCTCGCGTGCTGCTCATCGGCGCCGGCGGCCTCGGATCGCCGGCCGCGCTGTACCTTGCGGCCGCCGGGGTGGGGACCATCGGGATCGTGGACTTCGATGTCGTTGACCTGTCCAACCTCCAGCGCCAGGTCATCCACACGAGCGAGCGGGTCGGCGACAAGAAGGTCGAGAGCGCGCGCCGCACGCTCAACGCGCTCAACCCAGACGTCACGGTTGTGGCGCACGAGGAGATGCTGGTCGCGGACAATGTGGCGCGGCTCATCGCCGGCTACGACGTCATCCTCGACGGCACCGACACCTTCGAGACGCGCTACATCGTCAACGACGCGGCGGTCGCTGCGGAGATCCCGGTGGTCCACGCCGGCGTGTTCCGGTTCGAGGGCCAACTGACGACCTTCATCCCATACCAGGGCCCGTGCTACCGGTGCCTGTACCCCACGCCGCCCCCGCCCGAACTCGCGCCCGGGTGCTCGGTGGCCGGCGTGCTCGGCGTGGTGCCAGGGATCATGGGCCTGCTCCAGGCCAACGAGGTGCTCAAGCTCCTGCTCGGGATCGGGACCACGCTGGCCGGACGCCTCGTGCTGTTCGATGCCCTCGAGACTGAATTCACGGAGCTCCGGCTCCGCCGCGACCCGGCCTGTCCGGTGTGCTCCGACGAGGCACGGGTCGCCCGCGAGGCCGGCCACCCGCTTCCGGTTCCCGGTACGTCGCCGGCCGGACCGGGTGCTCTCGGGGTGTTCACGCTCGGTGGGTCGCAGGGGTCGTGAGCGCCGGCCACCCCGGGCCGCCCTCCGTCCGCCTGCCACGTGTGATCGCGGAGGCGATCGTCGCCCAGGCGCGCGACGTGTCCCCGCTGGAGGCCTGCGGGCTCGTGGCCGGGTCGGGCTACGCGGCCGCCGGAGGAGAGGCCCTGCGGTACGTCGCTTGCCGGAACGCGGCGGCATCACCCGTGCGGTACACCGTCCACCCCGACGACCTCTACCGCATCACCGTGGAGGCCGACGACGCCGGCGAGGTCATCTGGGCGATCGTCCACTCGCATGTGGCATCGCCCGCCGTGCCATCGCTCACCGACATCGACCTCGCGCTGTACCCCGACGCGCTGTACATCCTCGTGTCGCTGGTGGACGAGCCGGCCCTGCGGGCGTGGCGGATCGTCGACGGCGAGCGACACGAGGTCACCCTGGAAGTCGCGTGAACGGGAACGAACTCGACCGCGCCCGACCTCGCCACCCTCGTCCGCGGCGTCCGCTTCGTGTTCCCCGCCGTCGCCGCCCTGTCCGCCGCAGCGGGCTGGCTCGTCGGGCACCCGCTCGCGCTCATCATCGCGGGGGTTGACATCCTGGAGGCGAGCCTCCGACACGTGGTCGTGGCGCTCCGCCGCGGGGATTGAGCCTCTGTGCCCAGTGGAAGGCCCGTCCCCGTCCGCGATGACTGTCGCGTCATCAGCCAGGGGGCCCCCGGGCCTCGTGGGGTCAACGGACCAGGTGCTCCCCTGGGAGGCGTGTGCCTTGTCGTCGATGACTGTCGCGTCATCAGCTGGAGGCGCTGCGGTGGGGGGCTCGGGCGGCAGCCCGAGGAGCGCGCTGAGGCGGTCGAGTGGATCACCTGCCGCCGTTGACGGGAGCGGTTCCCGCCCGAGCACCGCGGGTGGTCGGCCGCCCGGTCCCCAGCGAGCCGCATTGGTGGGTAGTGGCGCGGCGATCCGGCCCCACGGTCCGCCGCGACCCTCCCCCGTGGATAGCCAGTCGAGCACGATCACGAGTCGGGCCAGCGGGATGCCGGAGGGACGGCGCTTTCCCTGCTCGATTCGGCAGATGTGCGCCTGGTCCACGGCCGCGAGCCGCGCGAGCTGGCGTTGAGTCACGCCGACCGAGTGCCGCCATGCGCGTAGCCATGCCCCGATGACCCGCATCGCCCACTCGTCCCGATCGTCGTCGCTGTGCCACATGGCGCGACCTTGACAGGCATCGCTTATCCGCGGCTCTACGGCTCGCGTGACCCGGCGCGCGTGACCCGGCGCGCGTGACCCGGCGCGCGTGACCCGGCGCGCGTGACCCGGCGCGCGTGACCCGGCGCGCGTGACCCGGCGCGCGTGACCCGGCGCGCGTGACCCGGCGCGCGTGACCGGCTGGCCCGCCTCTGATGCCGCGACAGTCATCGGGAACGGCATATGTGTGCTGTCGACCGCTGGTGGTGCGTGCCAGGATCGGGATCCCGGACCGCATCCTCCTCGCCCCCGCAAGCTGGAGCCACAGGAGTTGTGTCGCGGATCCTCGCCGGCTCGACGTCCAACCTGCTCCACTCCGTGCAGGAACGCGCCCGCATTCCAGGCGGCGGGTGGCGCCGGACGTGGGGGGCAGAACGTACCCGTCCGGTGGGCGTCGTCACGAAAGGCCGGGGGGTGCGGGTGATCCGGAGAACCGGCGGTATGGTAGTGCGGTCCGAACCAGGAGGACCTCGATGACCACCGCCCCCGCCGGCGCGCCCGCGCTCACCCCCGACGAGCTGCGCAGGATCGACGCCTATTGGCGCGCCGCCAACTACCTGTCGGTCGGCCAGATCTATCTGCTCGACAACCCCCTGCTGCGCACGCCGCTGGAGCCCGGCCACGTCAAGCCCCGGCTGCTCGGCCATTGGGGCACCACGCCGGGCCTGAACCTCATCTACGCGCACATGAACCGCGTGATCAAGCGCGATGACCTGGACGCGATCTACGTGATCGGCCCCGGGCACGGCGGGCCGGCCATCGTCGCGAACGCCTATCTCGAAGGCACCTACACCGACGTCTATCCGTCGATCACGCGCGACGAGGACGGGATGCGCAGGCTGTTCCGCCAGTTCTCGTTCCCGGGCGGCATCCCGAGCCACGTTGCGCCCGAGACGCCGGGCTCCATCCACGAGGGTGGCGAGCTGGGCTACGCGCTCTCCCACGCCTACGGCGCGGCGTTCGACAATCCGGACCTGCTGGTCTGTGCGGTGGTCGGCGACGGCGAGGCCGAGACCGGCCCGCTGGCCACCAGCTGGCACAGCAACAAGTTCCTCAACCCCGCCCGCGACGGAGCGGTCCTCCCGATCCTGCACCTCAACGGCTACAAGATCGCCAACCCGACGGTCCTCGCCCGGATTCCCCGCGATGAGCTCGCCGCGCTGATGGAGGGCTACGGCCACACCCCGTACTTCGTGGAGGGCGACGACCCGGCCAGCGTCCACCAGCAGCTCGCGGCCACGCTGGACACGGTCACCGCGGAGATCCGCGAGATCCAGCGCCGCGCCCGCGAGGATGGCGTCACCGAGCGCCCCCGCTGGCCGATGATCGTGCTCCGGACGCCCAAGGGCTGGACCGGTCCGGAGTCGATCGGCGGAAAGCCGGTCGAGGGCAACTGGCGCACTCACCAGGTGCCCATGAGCGAGGTCCGGACCAACGCCGAGAACCGGGCCATCCTCGAAGCCTGGATGCGCAGCTACCGGTCGGAGGAGCTGTTCGACGAGCACGGGACGCTGCTCCCGGAGCTGGCCGCGCTGGCCCCGACCGGGACGCGGCGAATGAGCGCGAACCCGGTGGCCAACGGTGGCGAGCTGCTGCGCGACCTGGTCCTGCCGGATTTCCGGGACTACGCAGTGGACGTCCCGGCGCCCGGGGCCACGCGGTCCGAGGCCGACTCGCGTCCTGGGCTCGTGGATGAAGGACGTCATGGCCAGCAACATGGACACGTTCCGGGTGTTCGGCCCGGACGAGACGGCGTCCAACCGGCTGGGGGCCGTCCTCGAGGTGACCGGCAAGGCATGGATGGCGGAGATCCTCCCGTCCGACGAGGATCTCGCCGCCGACGGCCGGGTGATGGAGGTCCTCTCGGAGCACCAGTGCCAGGGCTGGCTGGAGGGCTACCTGCTCACCGGCCGCCACGGCCTGTTCAACTGCTACGAGGCGTTCATCCACATCGTCGACTCGATGTTCAACCAGCACGCGAAGTGGCTCAAGGTGACCCGTGACATCGCCTGGCGCCGCCCGATCGCGTCCTTGAACTACGTGCTGTCCTCGCTGGTCTGGCGGCAGGACCACAACGGGTTCTCGCACCAGGACCCGGGCTTCATCGACCACGTGGTCAACAAGAAGGCGGATGTCATCCGGGTCTACCTGCCGCCCGACGCCAACACCCTGCTGTCCGTGAGCGACCACTGCCTCCGGAGCCGCAACTACGTCAACGTCATCGTGGCCGGCAAGCAGCCGAGCCCCAACTGGCTGTCCATGGACGAGGCGATCCTGCACTGCACACGAGGCATCGGGATCTGGGACTGGGCGAGCACCAGCCAGGGAGGGGATCCTGACGTCGTGATCGCGAGCGCCGGCGACATCCCGACGCTGGAGGCCCTGGCGGCCGTGGACCTCCTCCGTCGGCACCTGCCCGAGCTCCGGGTCCGCTTCGTCAACGTCGTGGACCTGATGCGCCTCCAGGACGAGAAGGAGCATCCGCACGGCCTCTCGAACGCCGAGTTCGACGCCCTGTTCACCCACGACAAGCCGATCGTGTTCGCCTACCACGGCTACCCGTGGCTGATCCACCGCCTCACCTACCGCCGGACGAACCACGACAACCTGCACGTCCGCGGCTACAAGGAGGAGGGGACCACCACCACGCCCTTCGACATGGTGATGCTCAATGACCTGGACCGCTACCACCTCGTGATCGACGTGATCGACCGGGTGCCCGGCCTCGGTTCACGGGCGGGTCACGTGCGGCAGCTCATGGTCGACAAGCGCATCGAGGCGCGGGCCTACACGCGACGCGAGGGTGAGGATGCGCCGGAGATCGCGGACTGGGCGTGGACGGGCTAGGGCCCTCGCGGATCCTCGTCGTCAACGCGGGGTCCAGCAGCCTCAAGCTCCGGGTGCTGGATCCCACGGACACCCTGCTCGCGGAGGCGGACCTGCCGCCGCCGCGCGGGGTCGATGACGCCGCCTCCGTGGCGGACGCGCTGCACACGCTGGGCTCGATCGACGCGGTGGGGCACCGCGTGGTGCACGGTGGGACCCGGTATACGGAGCCGGTGCTGGTGGACGCCGCGGTGGTCGCCGGGATCCGGGAGCTCTCGGCACTCGCTCCCCTCCACCAGCCCAGGTCGGTCGCCGGCCTGGAGGCGATCTCGGCGGCGCTGCCCGGCGTGCCCAGCGTCGCCTGCTTCGACACCGCGTTCCATGCCACGATCCCGGCTGCCGCCGCCACGTACGCGATCCCGGCGGAATGGCGCCGGCGCTGGGCGCTCCGGCGGTATGGGTTCCATGGCCTGTCGCACGCCTGGGCATCGCGGCGGGTTGGCGAGCTGCTCGGCCGTGGCCAGGATCCGGGCCTGCGAATCGTCACCTGCCATCTCGGGGCCGGCGCCTCGCTGGCGGCGGTCCGTGGCGGCCGGTCCGTGGACACCACGATGGGCTTCACGCCCCTCGAGGGGCTCGTGATGGCCACGCGTTCCGGCACGGTGGATCCGGGCCTGATCCTGTGGCTGGCCGAGCACGAGGGGCAGCATCCCTCCGAGATCGCGGATGGTCTCGAGCACCGATCCGGTCTCCTCGGCCTGGCCGGGTCCGCGGACATGCGCATCGTCCTCGAGGAGGCCGAGGCGGGACGGCACGACGCCGGTCTGGCCCTGGACGTCTATCTCCACCGCCTTCGGGCCGGGATCGCCGCGATGGCGGCGTCCCTGGGCGGGCTCGACGCGATCGCCTTCACGGGTGGTGTCGGCGAGGGATCACCGGTCGTGCGCGCCCGCGCGGCCGCCGGGCTCGGGTTCCTTGGCATCGGCGTGGATCCGGCGGTCAACGCCTCCGCCCATGGGGGTACCGGGGAACCGGATCGTGAGATCTCGGCCGCGGGGGCAGGCGTCCGCTCGTTCGTGATCCCCTCTCGTGAGGACGTGGAGATCGCCCGCGGCGTCCGCACGATCACCGTGGGGACGTCCCGTGCCGACAGCTCCATTCTGGAGCCGCGATCGGGCCGTTCGGCCGTCCCACGCAGCGACCGGAAGCGTGACGATGACAGTTGATCGGAGGTCCCCGATGCGTATCCTGCTCGCCGTCGATGGATCGGAATGCAGCAACCGGGCGGTAGAGCTCGCCCAGAGCTTCCGCCTGCCGTCCGATTCGCTCATCCGGGTCGTCGCCGTCCACCATCCACTCTCCGACGCGCTCGCTGCCTCGTGGGTGTCGATGAGCGGCGACGCGTCCACGAATGCCGAGACAGAGGAAGAGGCCGAGGTCCGGGTGCTGCGCGCGGCGGTCGCCGGGGCGGAGGCGGACCTCGCCGGGACCGGCGCCAAGGTCGAGGGGTTCCTGCTCAACGGCCGCCCCGCCACGGCGATCGTGGACGAGGCGGGTGCCATGGTCGCGGACCTGATCGTGGTGGGCAGCCGGGGTCACGGCCGGATCGCCACGATGCTGCTCGGCAGCACGGCCGCCGAGATCGTCGATCACTCGCCGTGCCCCGTCCTCGTCGCCCGCCACCGGCACCTCGACCCGGTGGCCTTCGCCGATGACGGCTCCTCGTCCGCCCACCACGCGGAGGAGGTGTTCACGAAGTGGCCGATCTTCGCCTCGATGCCCGTCTCCGTGGTGACGGTGGCCGAGGTCGCGGTCCCGGTCGCGGCCGGGTTCACGCCGGGGCTGTATGACCAGGTGCTCGCGAGCTACACCAAGTCCGTCGACGAGGCCCGCCGGGAGGTCCTGGAGGAGGCAAGCAGCGAGGCGCACCGGCTGGCCGCTGCAGGGTACGAGGCGACGCCGGTGGCGCTCGAGGGAGACCCCGCGACGGAGATCGTCCGGTTTGCCGCCGAGCGCCACGTGGGCACCATCGTGATCGGCACGCGTGGGCATACCGGCCTGGCACGCCTGATCCTGGGCAGCACCGCGCGCAACGTCCTGCTCCACGCCCCGTGCTCGGTGCTGGTCGTCAGGGAGCACGCCAAGCCATAGCGGGAGCCTGGCCGCCGTGTCGGCCGCGCGCTCAGCCCGGCCGCGAGGCCCGCTCCGACGCCAGGTCGCCAACGCGCTCGACGAGCCGCCGCAGGAACTCACCCGCGTCGGCCTCCACGGCCACGTCGGCATTCGGCGTGCGGCCCCAGAGCTTCCGCCAGTCGGCGACGGTCTGCGCGTCCGCGACCCCGCCCGAGGTGTCGACATCGACGGCGGCAGCCTCGGATCGCACCAGCGACGGATCAACCGCGCAGGCGACGACCAGGGGGTCGTGGATGAAGGCGCCGTAGAAGCCGTCGTACCGGGCATGGAACTCGAAGTAGTAGCGCAGCGCATCGGCGATGAACCTGACGACCGGGACGCTGGCCGAGGAGGCGCGACCGGGATCCGGCGTCTGGGCCGCATCCAGCGCCAGGGTTCCGGTGCTCCCGGCGCGTGCCGCAAGCGCCGCCACGTGATCGGGCAGGATCCGGGCCTGCTCGGTGACGTCGAGGCCCATCACCAGCGCACGGGCCACGCCCGGATCGCCGGTGACCGCCGCCTGCCACGCCGCGAGGCAGATCCGGGCCGCTTCCGGGTCGCAGTGGACGTTCCACTCGGTGGTCGGGGTGGTGTTGCCAGGTGCGCGGAAGGTGCCGCCCATCGCGACCCAGCGGCGCAGGAGGCGTGGCAGCCGTGGTTCCGCGAGGACGGCGATGGCCAGGTTGGTGAGCGGTCCGAGCGTGACCAGCGTGATCTCGCCCGGTCGCCTCCTCGCCTCGTCCACGATGAGCTGCGGCCCGAACCGCGCCGAGACGGGCCGCGCCGGGTCCGGGAGCGTCGCATACCCGATACCGCGCGCTCCGTGCGTCTCGGGTGTGATCTCGAGCGGCCTCAGGAGCGGCACCGGCCGGCCCACCGCAACCTCGATGTCGCCACGACCCGCAAGCTCCAGAAGGGCACGGGTGTTGCGCGCGACATCGGTGACCTCCGCGTTGCCCGACAGGCAGGTCACGGCGACCAGGTCCACCTCCGGGCTTGCCGATGCGTACAGGAGGGCGAGGGAGTCATCGATCCCGGTATCGACGTCGAGGATCAGTGGGTGGGGTGCGTGGTGGGTGCTCACCTGACGATGCTAGCGGGGCGAGACCGGTCGCGGGGTTCGTCAGGGCGCCTTGGGCGTCACGGCCCGGCACCGGTCGCGCACCGGGCACAGATCGTGCCTGGGGTTCTGGGCGTGGCAGATGGCGCGGCCGTGATGGATCAGCAGCACGTGGGCGGCGTACATCTGGTCGGGCTCGAGGATTCCCAGGAACAGGTCGTGCGCGTGGTCCGCGGTGGCCCTGGCGGGGATGAGGCCGATCCGCTTGGAGACCCGCTCCACGTGGCGGTCGACCGCCATCACGGGGGCACCGAAGCAGAAGGCCAGCACGATCGAAGCCGTCTTCTTGCCGATGCCGTTGATCGCGGTCAGCCAGTCCCGCGCCTCGAGCGCGGGCATCTCGCCGAGGAAGGCCAGCGAGTAGTCGCCCCGCTGCTCGCGGATATGGCGAAGGGTCGCCTGCAGGCGAGGCGCCTTCTGGGGCGCGAGGCCGCCGGGGCGGATGACGTCGATGAGCTCGGGCAGGGGCGCGTGCTCCACCATCGACCAGTCCGGCGGGACGGCGGTCGGCAGCCCCTCGCCGCCCCAGCCGATCCCGGGTCGGTGCTCCTCGGGGTCCCGGTCGCTTGGGTAGGCGCGCCTGAGCTGCCCGTACGCCTTCTCGGCGTTCGTGTCGGCGGTGTTCTGGGTGAGGATGGTGAGGATCAGCTCGCTGGTGGGGTCGAGCCGTGCCTCCCAGCGCTGCTCGCCGTACGTGGCCGTCAGCTGGTCAAGGACGTAGTCCTGCAGCCCCGGCCGGTACCGGCGCAGGTACGAGGCCCAGGCCTTGGCCGGATCGGGCGCCTTGCGGGCGCGCCTGGCCGATCTCCTGGCCGCCGGCTGGCCGGCTGCAGGACCTCCGGTCGAGCGCCTGGTGGGGCTCCCGGGAGTGGCGTCACCGGCTCGGGCAGCTGCCAGTCGCTCGGCGGCCACCTCCACGGGGGCCGCCCCCGCCGCCCTCGCCACCGCCAGGCTGATCGGCTGCTCGTGGGCCGCGACGACCTCGACGCCGGCAGCCCCCAGGGCCGCGATCCCCTCCGTCGTCGCGCCACCGCCGATCGCGATGCACCACACTCCGGCCGCTCGCGCGCGTCGGGCCACGCCCATGGCGGTCTTGCCGAACGCCGTCTGGGCGTCGATCCGGCCCTCCCCGGTGATGACGAGGTCCGCCGCCGCGAGCTCGTCGTCGAAGCGTGTCTCGGCCATCACGAGGTCGATGCCCGGCTCCAGGCGCAGGGACTCGAACCGGTCGGTGAGGCACAGCAGCCCGAACCCGAGGCCGCCCGCGGCACCGGCACCGGCGGTCTCCCGTTCGCGACGGCCCGTCGCGGCCTCGAGGGCGTCGGCAAAGCGGGCGAGGCGGGCGTCCAGGGCGGCGACCAGTGCGGGCGTTGCCCCCTTCTGGGGCCCGTAGACGGCCGCCGCGCCCTCGGGCCCGAGGAGCGGGTTGGTCACGTCGCAGGCGATCCGGAGCCGGACCTGGGCAAGGCGTGGGTCCAGGCCGGCCAGGTCCACGCGGCCGAGGTCCTCGTCCACCGCTGCCCCCAGCGCGCGCAGCGCGCCCGCCCCGCCATCCGTGGTGGCGGACCCGCCGATCCCCAGTGCAATCTCCCAAATCCCTGCGTCGAGAACCGCTCGCAGCAGGGCACCGGTGCCGTCCGTGGTGGCCCGCACCGCGTCCTGCTCGCCGGGGGCCAGCCGCGAGAGCCCCGAGGCCTGCGCCATCTCCACGAACCCGGCTGATCCATCCTCGCGGGCGAGCCATCCAGCGCGCACGGATCGACCCAAAGGATCCAGGACGATGGCCTCGCGGCGGATCCAGCCGCCGGCGGCCTCCACCGCGACCAGCGTGCCCTCGCCACCGTCCGCCAGGGGAGCCAGCCTCACGTCGTCGGCGGGGCGTGCCCGCTGCCAGCCGGTGGCAATCGCGCGCGCCACCTCCACGCTGGTGAGCGTGCCCTTGTAAGAGTCGGGCGCGACAAGGACGCGCATGGACGCCTAGTCGCCCGCCTCGCCCGTGCCGACGGCCGCGCGGCGCCGCTCGGCGTACTCGGGGATCCGGATCATCGGCGGCCGCTCGTTGTCCGCGAGCTCCATCACCTCGAGGCTCAGCCGGCCCCGCCCTGCGCGCGGCAACTTCATCGTGGACCCGAGCTCGGCGAACAGCCTTGTCCGGCGCCGCTCCTCGAGCCGCTTGGTCACGGCCTGCAGGATGACGAACGACATCCGCGACAGCCCTTCGAGCTCCTGGTTCCGGTGCACGCGGCGCTCCAGGTCCACCTGCCCGAGCCCGCCCAGGCCGGTCTTCTCCGCCGCGTCGATGAGGTGGCCGATCTCGACCGCGTAGCCGGTGAAGAAGGGCAGCTGCTCCAGGAGCGACCGCCGGCCCGCGTATTCGCCGGAGAGCGGCTGGATGAACCCGGACAGCTCCGGGAAGAAGAGGTTGATCAGCGGTCGCGCGACCAGCTCGGTGACGCGCCCGCCGCCGCCCTCCTTGAGCACCCCGCCCTCGACGATCGGGCGCTGGTAGTAGCCCTTGACGTACTGGAGGCGCGGCTCCACGAGCAGCGGCCCGAGGGTCCCGTACACCATCCGGTGATGCCAGTTCCGGACGTCGGTATCCGCCCAGATCACGATGTCGCCGGTCGTCTCGAACAGCGACTTCCACAGCGCCTCGCCCTTGCCCGCGAATGAGCCGTATCGCGACAGGACGTCAGGGTGCTGGACGACGCGGGCACCCTCCGCGGCGGCGATCTCCCGCGTGTCGTCGGTGGACGCCGAATCGATGACGAGGATCTCGTCGAGGATCGGGTAGCGCTCCTGCATCTCGCGAACGGCTCGACGCACGATCGGCCCGATGGTCTCGGACTCGTTGAGCGTGGGCAGCACCAGCGACACGGAGAGGCCCTGCTTGGCCTTGAGCGCCGCAAGCCGCGCGAGATCCGCGAACTCGCTGTGGTGGAAGTTCGCCTCCGCGAACCAGCGGTCGACCTTGGCCGGGATGGAACGTGCCTCGTCGGCCGCGCGGTCGGCCGCCGCGAGGCTCTCCGCCTTCTGGGCGAGCTGCTCGAACATCTGGCGTCCGATGGGCTCGCGCGTCTTGACCACGATCACGGTTGGCCTGGCGCGCTGGGCGATCGCCTCCGGCAGGGCTCCGAACAGCATCCCCCCGGGCTCATCCGACGGGGCGGACGCACCCATGACCACGAGGTCCGCATGCTCCGCTTCGCGGAGGATGGCCGTCCGGACGTTGCCGGCTTCCCGGAGCAGCGGCTCCATGCTCGCGGTCACGAACTGGCGGGCGAATGCGGCGAGGGCCCGCTCCTCCTGGGCTCGGACGGCCTCGGTCACCCCCGCCGGCACCACGTGCATGACCACGACCACCGCCCCGTGACGATCCGCCAGGGCGTCCGCGACCCGCAGGGCAAGCTCCGCGTGGGGACCACCTCGGACCGGGACCAGGATCCGCCGGATCCGGGTGGCGCCACGCTGCTTCACGACGGCGATGTCGCAGGGTGACTCGCGCACGACCTCGTCGATGGTCGGGCTGATCGTCGAGGCGCCGGGCTCGCGGTGCGGTCCGGACTTGCCGCCCCAGCCAAAGATCATCAGGTCCGCTTCCTGCTCCGTGGCGGCCTCCACGATCCCGGCGGCGGCGTGGCGCCCGATGCGGACCATGGGATGGATGACCGTTCCCTCCGGGACGTAGTCCATCACCTTCTGGAGCAGTCGCCGCGACTGGCGGGCCCGGGTCGCTCCCTCGGACAGCGGCATCCCCTCGGGCACCTCGACGATGCCCAGGGCGGTGAGCTCGCCGGTCCGCTCGTCCATCAGCGCGGCCCCGATTCGGATCAGCTCCTCTGCGGTGAGCGGGTTGGCGACCGGGATGATGACCCGCGAGGGAAGCGGCGCGGGGCTCACTGGCCGGCGCCTGGCGTGGTGCCCGGCGCCGCCGGCGCGTCGTCAAGGGACATCCAGCGGTCCACCAGGTACGGCTTGAGGAGCTCGAACTGGCGGGCCTGACGCTCCACCCGCTCCTCGGCGTCGGCGGTGGTCAGGTGGCGGTTCTCGATCACGAAGCTGCCGACACGCCCGAAGTAGATGGGCACCAGGGCGGCAACCATGGCTCCCGTGTCGAGATTCCCCTGGCGCGTCGAGATGACCAGGTCGTACATCACCCTGGCCCACAGGTCGTCGGGGAAGTGGAACGCCGCCAGGGCCTCGGCCATCTCCCCGGTGTCGACCGCGGCGGTTCCCCCTCGCTGCCGATGCCCAGCTTGCGCAGCGCCTCATCGGCGAGGAGCCCCGCCTCCTCCGCGAGCGCCAGGACCATCTCGACGTTGGCCGGGTCGAGCATCGTCCGCCAGGTGTCGGCCAGGGTGAGCGAGCCGCCGTGGAACTCCGACAGCAGGCGGATCGAGTTCACCTCGAGCGGCGGCGGGTCGATGATCCGCTCGAACCCATAGACCGGGATGTCGTGCGAGCCCCGGACGTCCAGCCAGGCGTCGGCGTGCGTCGCGGCCAGGCGAAGGATCGTGCCCACGACCTGGCGGAACATCGGGCCCAGGTCCGAGCCCGGGTCCTTGGGGTCGTGCACCTTCGCCCCCAGACGCGTCTGGCAGACTGCGAACCCGCCCGTCAGCGCCGACGTGGTCATCCAGATGTCGATCCCGAACTTGCTGATGTCGTCGGTCCAGTCGTCGAGATCCAGGTAGTGACGCACCAGGTCCCCTGACACCCCGAAATCCCCCCCGATCGGCTGCCGGATCCGGTGCCCGTAGAGTGCCCGGGTGAGCGGGTAGGTGACGGTGTTGGTGATCGTCCCGTCGTACTTGTAGCGCGCGTAGAGCGGGGCCGTGTAGTCGTAGCCGCCCTTGAGGATCGGCCCGGCCAGGAGCTCGATCCACTCGGGCACGATCGACCGCAGGTCGCTGTCCACGACGACCAGGGCCTGGACCTCCAGGGCGGCCGCGATCTCGAAGATGGTCCGCAGGGCGGCACCCTTGCCGCCGATCCCGTCGATCTCCGGATAGGTCAGCGACACGCGATCGAGCTTGTTGGTCGGCCGTACGAGCAGGATCGACTCGATGTAGTCAGGCGGCTCGGTCTCGATCACCACCCGCTGGGTTCCGTCCGGCGACCCGGCGTCCGAGTTGACGAGGACGGGCTTGAGGTCCGGGAAGTACTGGACCAGCCCGGCATGCGCCGCGCGGACCACGTAGCCGATCGTCGCCGCGTTCTTGAAGCTCGGGATTCCGACCATGATGTCGGCCCGGCCGAGGCGTTCGATCTGGTCCCGGATGGCAGGCGTCAAGGCGGATTGGGGCACGTCCTCACCCTACCACCCGCGCTGTCCGGGGGCACCGAGGAACCGGTGTCGCCCGATCGGCAGATCGGCCGCGTGGCGGGATCGGGCAGATGCCCGCCGCTGGCGCCCCTATGATCGCGCCGGGGAGACGGAGACACCTGGAGGGATCCCGCGTCATGCGAGGCGACAGCACGTCCCGGCGTCCCGACGCCGGCGATCGATCCGCGGAATCAGCGCAAGGTCGCGCAGGGTGCCTGGACGATGTACGACTTCGCGAACACGATCTTCTCGTTACGCGATCGTGTCCACCGCGATCGGCCTGTGGCTGACCTCGGACGACCGGTTCGGGCAGGGTCTCGGCCAGCTGGTCCAGAGCATCGCGATCGCGGTCAGCGTCGGGCTCAACGCCCTCGTGTCGCCGATCCTCGGAGCCCTGTCCGACCGGGACGGCCGGCGGATGCCGTTCCTGCTCCTGTTCACCCTGCTCACGATCATCCCATCGGCGATCATCGGCTTCACGCCCGGCCGTCGTGGGCGCGATCCTGTTCACGATCGCCAACTTCGCCTACCAGGCCGCGCTCATCTACTACGACGCCACGCTCACGATGGTCAGCCGGCCCGAGAGCCGCGGCCGGCTGTCGGGGATCGGCGTCGGCGTCGGCTACATGGGCACGATCTTCGTCGGCCGTCACCTTCCTGCTGGAGATCCCCGACAGCCCCGACCCGATCTTCTTCATCGCCGGGATCCTGTTCGCGATCTTTGCGATCCCGATGTTCCTCGTCGTTCGCGACCGGCGACCAGGAGGCCGCGGCGCCGATCACCGCCGGCGTCCTCCTCGGCTCGCTGGGCCAGCTGCGCGAGACGATCGCCCACGCACGCGCGCGTGCCCGGGCTGCCGCGGTTCCTGCGTGGGCCGGTTCTTCTACACCGACGCCGTCAACACCGTGATCGTCGTGATGAGCGTGGTCGCGGTGAAGGCCGTCGGGCTGACCCAGGGCCAGTGGCTGATGACCTCGGTGCTCGCTGACCGTGGTGGCCATCATCGCCAGCTTCGGCTGGGGGCTCATGGTGGACCGGGTGGGACCGAAGCGGACGCTGCTCACGGTCCTGGGCTCGTGGGTCATCGGCCTGGTGCTGGGCACATTCTCGCTGGGGCTTTCTGGGACGACGCCCGGGATGGCGCTGTTCGTCGTCGCGGGCGCGATCCTCGGCTCAGGGCTCGGCGGCGTGCAGGTGGCGGATCGGGTGTTCATGATCCGGCTGTCGCCGCCCGGCGCGGCTCGGCGAGTTCTTCGGGCTCTACGGGCTCGTCGGCAAGGGGTCCCAGGTGATCGGGCAGCTGCTCTACGGCCTGATCCTGTTCCTGCTGTTCGACTCGCTGGGCAACGGGGCCTATCAGATCGCGATCCTGAGCCTGCTCGTGACCATGCTGATCGGGCTGTGGCTGGTGTGGCCGGTCAGCGACGAGTGGGCCGGCTCGGGGGAGACCCCGGGCGAGGGTGGAGCGGACTCCGGCGGAGGCGCGGCCGGACCCGGTGGTCCCGGCGCGCGCGTCGAGGCGCCGCCGGCGCGCCTGGCTCCGGACCGGGCGCCGCTGGAACCGCGCGGGTAGGCTCCGGCGCGGCCCTGTCCGCGCCCGGCGGCGGCCCGACACCGGCTCCGGGCCGTCAGTCCCCGTAGCCGTCCGCGTGCGCCTGCCGCCAGGTCCACGCCGACCCGATCATCGCCGGCAGCGTCGAGCGCCGTGGCGTCCAGCCCAGGATCTCGCCCGCCCGGTCGTTCGAGGCAACCAGCACCGGCGGATCGCCCGCCCGGCGCGGACCGACGGTGTGCGGGATGGTCCGATCCGACCACGTCGCTCCGCCGCGGCGAGCACCTCGCGCACCGAGAACCCGCTCGAGGTTCCGAGGTTGCAGATCAGAGGCTCCTCGAGCGCCTGGTCCGTGTGCTCCGAGCGCGGCGACGTGCGCGTCGGCAAGATCGGCGACGTGGATGTAGTCGCGGATCGGCGTCCCGTCGGGCGTCGGGTAGTCGTCGCCGAACAGCGTGAGCGGAGGACCACCCTCGACCGCGATGCAGGGCGTTCGGGATCAGGTGGGTCTCCGGACGGTGGACCTCGCCGAGCCTGTCCGTGGCGCCGGCCACGTTGAAGTAGCGGAGGATCACGCTCCGGAGGCCGTAGGCGGCCCCGTACCAGCGAAGCGCGCCCTCGAACGTCCGCTTGGTCTCGCCGTATGGGTTGATCGGCCGGAGCGGCGCGTCCTCCCGGATCGGCGTCGCCATCGGGACGCCGTAGACGGCGGCGGTGGAGGAGAACACGACCCGCCGCACGCCGGACGCGCGGGCCGCCTCGAGGAGGGCGATCCCGCCCGGCGACGTTGTCGCGGTAGTACCTGCGCCGGATCGACGACGCTCTCGCCGACCAGTGACCGTGCCGCGCAATGGAGGATGGCGTCGACCGCCTCGGCCTCCAGCAGCTCCCGGACCGCATCCGCGTCGCCGAACGAGCCGCGTGCCAGCCGGACACCGGACGGGAACGATGGCCGGGTGACCCGTCGAGAGGTCGTCCAGAACCACCACGGCGTGGCCGGCGCCGAGGAGCGCATCCACCGAGACGCCTCCGACGTAGCCCGCGCCCCCCGTGACGAGGACCTTCATCGGGCGCCTCCTCCTCAGCAGGCGATCGACGATGGATCGCCGGGGGGTCGTGGAGGCGGGCCGGGACCCGGGTCTGGCCGGTACGGCGTCCGGCTCCGCCGCCGGTACCGCGTCGGCTCCGCTACGGCGTGCCCGCCCAGCGCTGACTCCTCCTCCGGGCTCGGGCCATCAGCCGTGCCAGCCATCTCGGCCGGCGACTCGTCGCGGGACGCCCAGACCTCCTCGAGTCGGCCAGCGAGCCGTTGGGCCGCCACGTTCTCCGGGTCGATGGCGAGCGCCCGCCTGCGCCTGCCGCCACGCCTCGCGCTCGTCGCCGCGCTCGAGAGCGACACGAGCCAGTCCGACCACCGCGATCGAGTTCTGGGGGTCGCCGTCGGCTGCCTGCCGGTACAGGCGCTCGGCCTGGTCGACGAGGCCCGCGGCCAGGGCACGCTCCGCCCAAGCAGCAGCTCGATCATCGGCTCACTCCGCCCTCGTCCACGTCCGCAAGCATGCCCTGTGCGAGCAGCAGCAGCGTGGCCCGTTCGTTGAGGGCCGGGTCGGTGATGACCCGTTCGACCAGCTCGTCGATGATCCGCCCGAGCAGGGGGCCGGGCGTGAGTCCGAGCTCCCGCATCAGGTCGTCCCCGTCGATGACCAGGGCGGAGCGGTCCAGCGCACGCGGCGGCCGCGAGCTCCGCGTCGACGCGCTCCCGGAACGCGTCCCTGACCGGATCCTCCGGCCCGCACGCCGCTGATCCGATGTCATCGGCCACGCCGCAGCGCGAACAGGTCGTCGAGGTGCCGAGCGCGCCGATGCGCTTGAGTGAACCGCCGGATCGCGGCATCGGTCGAGGTCGGGATCCGCCGCGAACATGTGGTGGCGGACGAGGTGCGCCGACGTCGTCGATGACCGCCCGGGCAGCCGGAGCCGGCGGAGCAGTCCGTCGGCCAGCCGGGCGCCCACCACGTCGTGGTGGTGGAAGTGCCCGTCGGCGAGCGTCGCCGGCTTGCCGATGTCGTGGACCAGCGCTGCCAGGCGGACGACCGGACGGGACGCGGGGGCCGCATCGACCGTCCGCAGCGTGTGCTCCCACAGGTCCTCGCCCGGGCACCTTGTTCTGCGGGATGCCTCGCTGCGCGGCGAGCTCGGGCGGCGAGGACGGCGAGCAGCCCGGTCTCCTCAGCGAGCCGGAGGCCCACGCGACGGGCGTGGCGTCGCGAGCAGCTTCTCGAGCTCGGTGCCGATCCGCTCGCCCGAGAGGTGGGCCGACGAGCCCCGCGTTGCGCGCGGATCGCCTCCAGCGTCGCCGGTTCGATCGCGAACTCCAGGGTCGCCGCCAGCCGGACCGCCCGCACCATCCGCAGCGCGTCCTCCCGGAACCGCGCGTCGGGATCGCCGACGGCCCGGAGGAGGCGGCGCTCGATGTCGGCCCGGCCATCGAACGGGTCGACCAGGGCATTGGCAGCGTCGCCCGCGGGCTGGCGCGCCCCAGGCGATCGCGTTGACGGTGAAGTCGCGACGGGCGAGATCGGCCACCACGTCGGTCCCGAACTCCACGCGGTGCGGGCGCCGGAAGTCCGCGTACTCGTGCTCGGTGCGGAACGTGGTCATCTCGAACACGTCGTCGCCCCGGCGGACGGCCACGGTCCCGAACCGGTTCTCGTAGACGGCGCCGGGGAACAGCTCGACGAGCTGCTCGGGCAGGGCATCGGTGGCCAGGTCCCAGTCCGCGGGCTCGCGGCCGAGCAGCGCGTCGCGGAGCGACCCGCCAACGACGTACGCCGGCGTGTCCGGCGGCATGGAGCCGTCGAGGAGCTCGATCACCGGCCGGCGGGACGGATCGCGCGCGAGACGTGCCTCGTCAGCGCCGACGGCCGGCGGCACGCCGGCTCAGTTCCGGCCGAGGAAGAGGTAGTTGCGCCAGGCCTCGTTGCGATCGTCCGTCGAGGTACGGCGTGAACAGCGAGTACACGTCGCTGCGCGGCTCGAACGGCGGGCGCGTCGAGCCGCAGCCGCGCCTCCTCGGGCGTCCGGCCGCCCTTGCGGTGGTTGCACGCCTTGCACGCGGCGACGAGGTTCTCCCAGGTGTGGGCGCCGCCGCGATGGCGCGGCACCACGTGGTCGAGCGTGAGGTCGTGCGCGCTGCCGGCCGCAGTACTGGCAGGTGTGGCGGTCGCGCGCGAAGATCTCGCGGCGGGTCAGCTTGACGCGCGGTCGCGGGCGGCGGATGTGGTGCTGGAGGCGGATCACGGACGGCGCCCGGTACGCGTTGCGCGGCGTCCGGATCGCTGGCATGGTCGTACTCGATGACCTCGGCCTTGAGCCCGAACACGCAGCCGGAACGCCCGCGGGATGTTGCAGACGTTCAGCGGCTCGTAGTTCTGGTTCAGGACGAGCACGACGCCGTCCAGGGGACGCAGGGAGACAGGACCGCCGTGCGGGCCAGGACGGGCCCCGGTGGTCAGCGCCGAGAACGGGAACGCCTGGGTCTCGGTTTCAGGCTCCTCAGCCGCGCCTAGACCCGCGGCGGGTCCATCGCCCGCTCGAGTGCGGGCGATCTCGACTTCGATCCGGCCAACCTCTCGGCGTCGCCTCCTCCCACTCGGGGCTGCCGAGCGGGGCCGCGTTCCGGCGTCGCCGCGCGGCCGCATGCAGGGAGAGGAGCTCCTCGCGGGTCAGATCCTCGGCCGTACTGGCGGCCCCGGGAGTGTCGGCCATGGTTCCTCCGTGCAGTGACGCGAAGGGTAGCGCGCCGGAGCCTGGGTCGTCGCCCGCGAGACCCAGCGGCCTGAGACCGTCAGCTAGCCTCGCGAGACGAGCCGAACCGGCATCCGCGGTGCGACGTCGCCCTCGCGCAGCACCCGTGCGTACCAGCGGGCGTCCTGCGGATGGACCTTGTGGCTGATGCGCGAGATGCGCGCCTCGGCGAACCAGTGAGCCTGGGTCTGGCACGGGGTCGCGGGCTTGGTCAGCTCCAGCAGCGGCCCGCGGTCCGGGTCGCCGATAGCGAGGCGGTCCCCCGACCGCAGCGCCGCCCAGTCGATCCCCAGCAGCGTCAGGTTCTCGCCGTACGAACCCGGGAACGCCTGGTGGCCGTCCGCCCGGACGCGTTCGACGGCCTCCTGGGCGTACAGGCAGATCGCCTGGTCGACGCCACCGTGGAGCGGCTCCGGTTCGTGATGGCGGTCGCCCTCGAGCCCGAGCTGGCCAATGCGAGCCCCGCCGATCGGCAGCTTGGGAACGCCGCCGTCGTTGCGGTTGACCGAAGCCACGACGCCCGTTACGCGCCGGGGTCGGCGCCAGCCGGCGCCCGACCGACAGCCTCGTCGTATACGGAAGGTCCACCTCGTCCCGTCCAGCCGTCGCCGGGTCGGACGCGAGCAGCGCCCGCAGGTCCGAGAGCAGCCCGTCGAGCCGTGCCCCCTCCAGCGCGGCGACGGTGCTGATCGACGCCACCCGGTCCAGGACGCCGTCCACCGTTTGACGATGGGCGTGATGGAACGTCTCGTCCTCGAGCGGCTCGAACAACCCGCAGCGGTCCACGCGCTCGCGCCAGCCGTGGTGCTGGCTCGGGGCCTCGCCGCCCGTGGTGGTCTCGACCAGCTCGCCCAGGCGCCGGACCCAGGGACCGATTCGTCACGGACGTTGTAGGCCAGGACCAGGCGTCCGCCGGGCCGCAGGACGCGATGGATCTCCGAGAGGGCACGAACCGTGTCGAACCAGTGGAAGGCCTGGGCAGCCACGATCCCGTCGAGGGAGCCGTTCTCGAAGGGCAGCGCCTCCGCCGTTCCGTCGACCACCTCGGCCCCGGGCGCCGTCGACGCGAGCTTGTCGCGCATGGCGGCGACCGGCTCCAAAGCGATCACCCGCGCCCCGGTCGGGACGCAGCGCCCGCGTCATCTTGCCGGTGCCTGCGGCCAGGTCGAGGACCGTGCGCCCGGGCCGGAGGTCGAGCACCTCGACGATGGCGGCGACAGCATCGGCCGGGTACCCGGGACGGCCCCGCTCATAGGCGTCGGCCGCGCGGCCGAAGCCGCCGGAGGCGAGCGGATGGACGTGATCGGACATGGGGTGACGATACAGCGGAGGTGGCAGGGTGACTACCCGGCGCCGCGTCAGCCCCGCGCCGGCGCTTCCGGCGTGCGGTCGGCCTGGCGTTCTGTGCGATGTCGTTGGAAGGGCCGCCGCGGGTCCCTCGACGCGCGTCCACGAATTCCCACCACCACCGTCCGCAGCGGCCCGAACGGAGCACCTCGACGATCTGGCGGGCGGACGAGCCGCTCGTCGAGCACCAGCACCGTCTCGCCGGCTCCGGCGCCCACGGTGTCGAGCGCATCAGGTAGCCGCCGGAGGGCCGCCCGTCCGGCTCCAGGAGATCGACCAGCAGCAAGGCCCGGTCCTCGAAGACGGCGACTTGATCGTGGACACAACCGTGCCCACGACCTTCGCGGCTTCATCGTCGAAGCTCCTCGACGGCATCGACGATCCCGACGATGGCGTGGTCCACGGGCGCGAACCGGTTGGTCAGCGCCTCCGCCGCCTCGCGGGCGCCGACGATCGACGCTGCCCCGGACCGGCGGTATCAGCGCGTCGGCGGCGACGACCGGTTGCCCGTCGGGCTCGAACTGTCGGGTGAGCGGCTGCACCATCAGAGCAGCCGCACGCCCTCGAGGTTGGGCGCCTTGATCGTCGCGACCACCGTCCCGGTCACGCGCGCGAAGTCCGTATCACTAGGCCTCCCCGCGACGCGAGCCGCGAACCGCGCGCCGCCTCAAGCTCCCGGCGCGCGCATCTCGTGATGGAGCTGGGGGATCACCGGGCGATCGGCGCTCGGGACCGAGGCACGGCCCCGGAGCCGGACACGGGGTCCGAGATGTGATCCACGGCCGCTGCCACGAGCCGGGCCTCCACGTCGGACAGCGGATCCATCGAACAGCAGGTAGCCCTTGCCGCCGAGCCCGTCGCCCTGAAGCCGCAGCTCGAGCAGCTCCACCCGGGCGCCCTTGACACCCGCATCGGCCGCCTCGATGGTCGCCGCCACGGTCGCGGTACTCCAGACGACGCCGCGCAGCCCGCTGCGCCGGTCCCGGTCCGGCGCGACCCGCGGAGCGCCGGCAATGACCTGGTCGTGGACGTTGGGCAGGAACACCGTGTCGACGAGGCTCGGATGTCGGCGTTGTCGGCCAGGGTGTCGGCCGGGCCGTCGAGCACGATGCGGGCCGTTTTCCATCACGTAGGCGTAGTCGGCCGTCTGCAGGGCAACGTGGGCGTTTGCTCCACCAGCAGAATGGAGACGCCCTCTTCCTCGTTGATGCGGCGGATGATGTTGAAGATGTCGCGCACCAGCAGCGGGGCCAGCCCCAGCGACGGCTCGTCCAGCAGCATGACCCGCGGCTGGCCCATCAGCGCCCGGCCGATGACCACCATCTGCTGCTCGCCGCCGGAGAGGTAGCCGCTGGTCTGGTCGCGGAAGTCGCGCAGGCGGGGGAAGTAGTCGTAGACGCGCTCCAGGTCGGCTTTCAGGTCGGCGTTGGAAACGCGGCGCAGCAACGCGCCGGAGCGCAGGTTTTCGT
>CAVQSY010000003.1:0-119061 GCA_963716025.1 uncultured Chloroflexia bacterium | reverse complement strand
CGAAGTTATCATCCGCGCATGTCCTGCACCCTCCACGCCCGGCAGCGCGGTCGCGCGCCCATGACGTTCGATCTGCCGCTGGCCATCGGGGGGCTCCTGGTGGGCACCGACGTCGGCCTCACGGGGATGGGTGGCGGGGCGCTGATGACGCCAATGCTCGTGTTCCTGTTCGGCGTTGACCCGCTGACGGCGATCTCGAGCGACATCGTGGTGAACCTGTTCATGAAGCCGGTGGGGGCATGGGCCCGCCTCCGGCATGGAACGGTCAACCTCAAGCTGGTGGCCTGGCTGTGCGTGGGCTCCGTGCCGGCAGCGTTCTCCGGGGCCTGGCTGATCAGCCAGGTGCCCCCCGACGTCGACCTCGATCTGTGGCTCAAGCGTGGCTGCGGGCTCGCCCTGATGCTGGCGACCATCGGGTTGATCAGCCGCGCGCTGATCCAGATGTGGAGCCGGCGGCTTGCCCCTGGGCGAGGGCATCGCGGGCGTGCCCAAGAAGCCGGCCGTGGTCCTCAAGCCGATCCGGACCGTCCTCCTGGGGGCGGTTGCCGGGTTCATGGTGGGCCTGACCTCGGTCGGCGCGGGATCGATCATCGTGGTCGGGCTGCTGATGATGCACCCCGCCCTGCAGGCGTCGGCGCTGGTCGGTACCGACCTCGTCCAGGCGATCCCGCTGGTGGGCTCGGCAGCTGCCGGCCACATGCTGTTCGGCAGCTTCTCGTTCGCCGTCGCGTTCTCGCTGCTGTTCGGGGCGATCCCCGGCGCCTGGTTCGGGGCCCAGGTCTCCACCCGCGCCCCCGGCGGCATCATCCGGCGCGTGCTCGCGGTGCTGCTGCTCTCGTCGTCGCTCAAGCTGCTGGGGTTCAGCAATGAGATCGTCCTGCTGGCCGCCGTGGCTGCACCGTCGGGCTCGGCAGCCTGATCTCGATCCTGATCCGCAATGGGGCCCGGGCATCTCGCGCCCGGGCGACAGGAGCAGCGAAGGCCGCCGGGCCGAGGCAAGGGCGCGCCTGTCCGAAGCGTCCCCCGAGGAGGCCGCAGTAGAAGATCGTCCTCGACGACGTGGGCCTGGATCTCCTCGAGCTCGCCCTCGGTGGCGCGGTGCCGGCACCCGACGCCCCCGGCCGGGATCGATCCGGGTGAGGACGGCGTCGTGCTCACCGACGCGGAGAACGCGCGCCTGGCCCGCCTGTCGACGGTCGCCGGCAGGAGGATCCTCGAGCCAGTACGTCCGTTCGCTCCCCATGGAGGGCCGCACTGGGATCCGGCGCTGCGGTTGTCGGTCGCCGCCGTCCAGGCCCGAATCGGGACGGTGGCCTCGGCGGAGCCGATCACGGCGCTCGTCGTCGACGACGTGCCCACGCTGGCCGATCTCGACCGGGCGGCCGGCATCCTCGAGGGAGCCCGGCCGGGGGCCGTCCTGCTGGCGATCCCGGTGGCGCGACGGCACCGGCCCGCGGGGTCGGTGAGTTGGGCCGGCCTGACCCGGGCCGCGGTGGCGGCGGCCCAGGCCCTCGGTGAGCAGATACACGGGACGCCGGTCGTCCCCGTGGTGACCCCGTTTTTTCCCCCTCCGGTCCGGTGCCGGCCGGCTGGCGGTCACCATCCCTCCCCGAGGTCCTCGAGGCATACGGAGCGACGCGCACCATTGCCCTGTCCGCGCTGCGAACCGCCGAGGAGCTCGACCGATCTCGTCGCTCGCGGGCGCCTGGGGGCGGGCGGTGCGGGCCATCTCCCCGGAGGCGTCGGCCGCCGAGATCCTGCGCGCTCGATCGGGGACCCCGCCAGGCGGGGCCGTCGTGCTGTTCAGCGGCCTGTCCGGTTCGGGAAAGTCCGCGATCGCCCGGGCCCTGGTCGAGGACCTGCTCGATGGGGGTGCCCGTCCCGTGACACTCCTCGATGGCGACGAGATCCGCCAGCACTTCTCGGCGGAGCTGGGCTTCGACGGGGCGTCCCGGGAGCGCAACGTGGAACGCATCGGCTGGGTGGCTGCGCAGCTCGCCGCCACGGCGGGATTGCCGTCGCGGCACCCATCGCCCCGTTCGCGTCCTCGCGGGCCCGGGTGCGGGCCATGGCCGAGGCGAATGGCGCGTTCCTGCTGGTCTGGGTGAGCACCCCGCTCGAGGTGTGCGAGGCCCGCGACCGGAAGGGCCTCTACGCGAGGGCCGGGCCGGCGAGGTCGCGGACTTCACCGGCATCTCGTAGGCCTGCGAGGCGCCAGACGACGCGGACGTCGTGGTGGACACGACCATCACGACGGTCGAGGTGGCCGTCGCCCGCATCCGGAGGCCGGTCGACCGGCTGGGCGCCTGAGCGTCGTGACGGTCAGGCCGGCCGCGTCCGAGGCGCCGGGTGACGAAGCGCCTCGCCCTTCCCGCGAGGGTCCGGGCGAGGCAAGGCGTCGGCACCGAGGCCAGGTCCACCGACGCTCCGGCCCGCCTGCGTCCGCCGGGCTCCGCCAGGTAAGCCACCATCACCGCGCCCATGGCCATCCCAGGCGGCGACCTCGGGCGAGACGGGCACCTCCGGCAGCCGCTCGCCGTGGCTGCCGCTCCCGGGCTGCGATTTCAGGAGCTCGAGATCGCCGACGACGCGGGCCCCGGACGCGGCAACGCCGGCCACGACCTCCCGGGCGACCTCCCCGGCACGGTCGAGCGCCCATTGCGGCGTCTCGATCCGCGCCTCGCCGACGGCCGGCTGGCGCCGCTTCATGTAGGCGGCAATCTTCATGCGGGCCACCCGGTGGAAGGCGGCCATGCTCAAGCCTTCGGCGTCGAACCGCTCCGCGAGGGCGCGGATCGCGACGATCTCCTCGAGCGTGAGCGACCGGTTCGCGAGGCTGGGGTCGGGGACGAGCGTCCCCTGCCGCAGCCCGGTGGACGCCGAACACCCAGTACAGGCGCTCGGGGTAGGCGACGTCGGCCACCACCGCGGTCACCCGGTCCATCCCGACCGGGGATCCCCACCGCTCGACCAGTCGGTCGTGGCGCTGCCGCCACCAGAATGCCCGCGCGATCCTCGTGTCGGGCCGATTGAACAGCTGGTCGAGCCAGTCGTCGAACGGCACTCGCAGGCCGCTCTGCGTGTGCTCCTGCCATTCCGATGCCAGCAGCCTTCGGATCGGCCGCAGCGTCACGACCACGTGGACGCGACCGGGATCGAGGTCCGTGATGACGCGGTCCCGCGCCGCTTCGCTCGCGTACGAGAAGCCCTCGCTGCTGAGGACGACACGAGGCTCGGGCGCCCACGGATCTCGGCGAGCAGGCGCTCCCAGTGCCCGATGTCCGGGGTCGCCCGGTCCTCGGCGAAGGACATCCGTACGGTGACCGCGAGGACCGCCCTCGAGGATGGCGGCTCGAGCCTGCGTCGCGCACGCCCTGCGAAAGGGCGTCTTCGCGGGCGGCCCAGAACGCGGCTTGGAGGGACGTCGTTCCCGTCTTGGGAGGCCCGATGTGCAGGAGGCGGGTCCCGACCGGGAAAGGCTCGATGCGCGGCGGCGCGCTCGCGCCGACCGTGACCGGGGGCAGGGCGTCAGGCGCCATGCTTCCGAAGTCGGGCGGTCAGCGAGCGCGTGCGGCCCCGCCTGGCGAGGATGCCGACGAGGCGCCGGGTGGGGACGCGAGCGATCTCGATCGGCTCGGCCATCCGGGGACCGATCGTGCGCGGTGTCGGGACGCGATCCCTGCGGCCGCCCCGGCCTCCACGCCCGGCCGCGGGCGCCGGTGTCGCGATCCGCTCCAGGGTCCTGAGCCCGTCGGGAACGAGGCCGGTCGCGAGCAGGACCCCCAGCATCAGGCGCGCCGCCACCGAGACTGGAATGCGAACAGGCTCCGCCCGGGTCCGGTGCCCCCACCGGCCACGACCTCACGCAGGTGGTCCAGGTCCCCGATCACCCGCACCCCCGAGGCGGTGATGCCGGCCGCCACCTCCTGCGAGATCTCGCTCACCCGTGCGGCCGCCCACGCGGGCAGCTCCATGCGTGTCGTCCCGGACTCGGGCGGAACGATCTTGAGGTGCTCCGTCGCGCCGAAGTTGACGATCTCGGCATGCAGCGGTCGCCGGAGTCCGGCGGCGGCGAAGGCCACGTTCAGCGCGCGGACGGCCTCAACCTCCTCGAACGTCAGCGACCGGTTCTGGAGCAATTCCTGGAGGCGGAGGGTGCCCTCCTCCAGTCCGGCGAGCTGCTCGAACTGGCGCAGGATCGACTCGCGGGAACCCTCGTCGACGACGATGGCGGTCACTCGATCGGGGCCAACCACTGCAGCCCAGCGGGCGATCAGCTCGTCGTGGCGATGGCGATGCCAGAAGGACGGCGACAGCTTGCCGGGCGGCCGGTTGAGCATGGCATCCAGCCAGGAGGCGTAGCTCGTCTTGAGTCCGCTCTGGACGTACTGCTGCCATTGACTTGGGATGACCCTCGCAAGCGGCCGCAGGGTCACCACGACACCTGCACGCGGTCCGGCCCCAGCGCATCGACCACGGCCCGGATCCGTCGGGCGTCGCGTCGGCGAAGAACTCGCTGCTCAGGACCACCCGGCCCGCGGCGGTGTGGCGGATCTCGCTCGAGCAGCCGGTTCCAGGGCACCCATCGGCGGGACGGTCTCGGACTTGATCCCGCGCCGGAGGAGCACGGCCTGGACCGCGGAGATCGAGTGCCGTCGCCGGCCCGCATAGTGCACGCCCTGCGCCGCGGTCCGCGCACGGGCCTCGTCGAACGCCGCCTGGACCGCGGTCGTCCCGGTCTTGGGCGGCCCGATGTGGACGAGGATCGTGCCCGCCGGAAGCGCGTCCGGGTGGTGCGCCGCACCGGCTCCCGCCGGTGCTGTTGCCGCGGGCGAGGCATCCTGTCCTGCGGGCGGCCGGATCACCCGGCCGGCGCGCTCGAGCCCGCCCGTCAGGAGCTGCAGGCCCCGATCTCGCTTTCGGCACAGCGATGCGCGGGTTCGCAGGCTCACGGCGGCGGCGAGCTGCCGTGAGGCAATCGCCGACACGACCTCGGCGATCTCCTCGTCTTCGACCGCCCCGTCGAGCCGCGTCCGCCCGCTCGCGATCAGGATCCCCATGGCGATGCGTGCGGCAACCTCGGGCGGCACGTCCTCGGGGAGCGTCTCGTCCTCCAGGCTCGGCGGCCCGGGCACCTCGAGCAGCCGGTCCAGGTCTCCGACCACGCGCACCCCGGACGCCCGGATGCCCGATACGATCGCGTCGGCCTTGCGGGCGACGTCATCGAGCACCCAACCCGGAAGCCGGATCGTGGTGCCGCCCTCGGACGCATCCAGGCGGCACAGGTACTGCGCCGCACCGAAGCGCATGACCAGGGCGTGCATCGCCTTGCCCAGGCCGGCGTGCCGGTGCGCGATGTTGTAGGCCCGAATGGCCTCGGCCTCCTCCGCGGAGATCGACCGGTTGGCGAGCCCGGAGACGGACTGCAGCGTGCCTGGCCGCAGGCCGAGGATCCGCTCGAACGTGCGCATCACCATCTCGCGATCGCCCTCATCGAGCACGACGGCCGTGACGCGGTCGATGCCCACCGCATCGGCCCATCGCCGGATCAGCGCATCGTGCTCCTGGAGGGTCCAGAAGCCCGCCGGCGGCTGGTCCGTCGCGAACAGGCGACGGAGCCAGGCGTCGAAGGCTGTGGTCCGTCCCGCCCTGATGCTCTGCTGCCACATCGAGGGCAGGATCCTGGCGATCGGCCGCAGGGTGGTCACCACGTGGACCCGGTCCCGGCCCAGGTCGTCCACGACCCGGCGCACCACGTCGGGCCGCGCGTGGGCAAGGAACTCGCTGCTCAGGATGACGCGGTCGGGCTGCGCGCGGTGGATGTCCTTTCCAGGTTCAGCCAGCCGCGGATGGGAGGAGGGGTGTCACTCCAGGCGGAGACCTGGCCGGTCACCGACTGGATGGCGCGGGGCCGGGTTCCGGGACCAGCCGGCATGGTGAACGCCCTGCTCGCGGAGGGACGGCCGTGCGGTGAACAGGGCGGCCTGGAGCGACGTTGTCCCGGTCTTGTGCGGCCCGATGTGCACGAGGATCCGGCCGTCCGGCAACCGCAGGTCGTCGGACTGCCGACTCTCGTTGGTCAAGCGCTCATTCCTCCACTGTCCACGAACGTGGCAAGTCTAGCGCGACCCCGCCCGGTGCTAGAGTCGATGGCATGGCGATCGAGATCCGGAACGCCTCGCCGGACGACTACGAGGCGGCCGTCGACGTCATCACCACCGCGTTCATGGAGCGGCCCGACAACCGCGCCGTGGCGGAGAGCATGCGGGCCAACTGGGACCCGGACCGCGTGTGGCTCGCGTTCGACGGGGACCGGGTGGTCGGGACGTTTCGCTCCTTTCCCACGGAGGTGACGGCCCCCGGCCTGCGACGTCTGCCTGCATCGGCCGTGTCGGCCGTCACCGTGCTCCCGACGCACCGGCGACGCGGGATCATGACGGCCCTCGCGGCCCGCGAGCACGCGGCCCTGCGTGAGCGCGGGGAGCCCGTGGCGCTGCTCTACGCGGCCGAGTACGGCATCTACGGACGGCTCGGCTACGCGCCGGCGACGCGTCAGGTGGAGTACACGATCGACGCCCGCGCGACCCGGCTCCGTGGCGAGCCCGGCGGTTCCGCGGGCGAGCCAGACGGCTCCCACGGCGAGCCAGAAGGCTCCCACGGCGAGCTCGGCGGCGCCGTCGAGCTCGTCCCGGCGGCACCGGCCAGCCGCGATGCCAGCGCCGCCGTCTTCGACGCGTGGCGGCTCCGCCAGCCCGGCGAGATCCGGCGCCGCGACTCCACCTGGGACCGGGCGTTCGGCCTGCGTGACGAGCCCTGGGGCGAGCGCTGGAACGGGTTTGTCGCGCTCCACCGCGCCCCGTCGGGCGCGGTCGACGGGTACGTCCGCTGGAAGGCGGACCCGAAGTGGCAGCAGGGCTTGCCGATGGGCGTGGTGGAGGTCAACGAGCTCCACGCCCTCACCGACACCGCAGAGGACGACCTGCTCCGGTTCGTGCTCGACCTCGACCTGCTGGCGACCGTCAGGCTGCCCGACCGCCGCGAATCCGAGCGGTTCCCATGGCTGCTCACGAATGCCCGGGCAGCCCGGGTCACGGACTGGGTCGACGGCTCTGGGTCCGGCTGTTCGACGTGCCGCGTGCCCTGGAGGCACGGGCCTATGCGCGAACCGGGCGCGTGGTCATCGAGGTGATCGACGATCCGATGTGGGGCGGGACGTCGCGTCTCCTGCTCGAGGTCGGGCCAGAGGGCGCATCGTGCCGCCCGACGGACCGTCCACCGGACCTCACGGTTCCGGTCGCGGCGCTGTCTGGAGCCTACCTCGGCGGCACGCGCCTTGCGCACGTCGCCCTGAGCACCGGGTACGAGGAGCATCGGCCGGGTGCGCTTGGCGACGCTGACGGCCTGTTCCGGACCGCCGATCCGCCCTGGTGCACGACCCACTTCTAGGCGGGATCGGCGGACCATCGGGCTCGCACGGGGCGCGTGCCGGGGTCGTCGTTGACGGATCGGCCGGTAATTCCGATAATTCCACTAGGGATTAGCCTGCGGCCCCGCGTCCCCGGGGTCGCGGCGCTCCCTCTCGACCCGCCACCACTCAACCGGACCCCAGCCGTCGGCCCTGTGGCCGCGAACGGAGCTGCGATGACCTCGACCCGTGACCTCGTCAAGGACGAGCGCGACCAGTTCGCGTTCCACGATGACATCGTGTACCTGCGCGAGACCAAGCGCGGCCTCACCCGCGACACGGTGGAGGAGATCTCCCGGTTCAAGGAGGAGCCGGAGTGGATGCTCCAGTTCCGGTTGCGCGCGTACGACCACTTCCTCAAGCGCCCCATGCCCAAGTGGGGCGGCGCGCTCGATGCCATCGACTTCGACAAGATCGTCTACTACCGCAAGCCGTCCGAGCGCGAGGAGAAGTCCTGGGACGACGTCCCGGAGCAGATCAAGGCGACGTTCGAGAAGCTGGGCATCCCCGAGGCCGAGCGCAAGTTCCTCGCCGGCGTCGGCGCCCAGTACGACTCCGAGGTGGTCTACCACTCCGTGCGCGAGGAGTTGTCCAAGATCGGCGTGGTGTTCATGGGCACCGACCAGGCGCTCAAGGAGCACCCGGAGATCTTCCGGCAGTACTTCGGCACGGTGGTCCCGCCCGAGGACAACAAGTTCGCCGCGCTCAACTCGCGCGGTCTGGTCCGGCGGCTCGTTCGTGTACGTGCCCAAGGGCGTCGAGGTCCCGCTCCCGCTCCAGGCCTACTTCCGCATCAACGGCGAGAACACTGGCCAGTTCGAGCGGACGCTGATCGTCGTCGACGAGGGTGCCAAGGTCCACTACATCGAGGGCTGCACGGCGCCGATCTACGCGACCGACTCGCTGCATGCCGCCGTCGTCGAGGTCGTCGCGCTGCCGGGCTCCAAGGTCCGCTACACCACCATCCAGAACTGGTCGAACGACGTCTACAACCTGGTCACCAAGCGGGCCCACGCGCACGCCAACTCGACCGTCGAGTGGGTGGACGCGAACACCGGCTCCCGTCTCACGATGAAGTACCCCGCGATCTACCTGCGTGGCGAGGGCGCCCGGGCCGAGGTCATCTCGGTGGCGGTTGCCGGCAAGGGGCAGCACCAGGACACCGGCGCCAAGGCCATCCACCTCGCCCCGAACACCACCTCCCGGATCGTGTCCAAGTCCGTGTCCAAGGACGGCGGCCGCGCCACCTATCGGGGCCAGCTGCGGATCGCGCCCGGGGCGACGGGCGTCACGGCGAGCGTGCGATGCGATGCCCTGATGCTCGATGATCAGAGCCGCAGCGACACCTACCCGTACATCGACATCCAGGAAGACGACACCACGATGACCCACGAGGCGACGGTGGGGAAGATCTCGGCCGACCAGATCTTCTACCTCATGAGCCGTGGGCTGACCGAGAACGAGGCGCAGAACCTGGTCATCCAGGGCTTCCTCGAGGTGTTCACCAAGGAGCTCCCGATGGAGTACGCGATCGAGTTCAACCGCCTGGTCAAGCTGGAGATGGAGGGGTCGCTCGGATGACGGAGGTCGCCGAACCCTCGTCGCTTCCGACGAGCCCCGCGCGCCCGGTACACGCCCCGCGCCGGGCGCCCGCGGACCTGCCGTTCAGCTTTGTTGACCGGGCCCTGGTCGACGCGATCTCGGAGGCGGCCGCCGAGCCAGCCTGGCTGCGTGAGGACCGCCTCGCCGCCCTGGCGGCGTTCGAGGCGCTCCCGGTGGAGAGCAACCGGTTGTACACGCCGTACCTGGACCTGCGCGCCGCGTCGCTCGACGGGGCGCTGCCGTTCACGTCGCCGGCCGGAAAGGGAGCGGAGGGCACGCCCGGAGACGACGTCGCCGGGCTGATCGAGATGGGCGAGGAGGGCGCCATCGCGCGCTCCCTGGACGCCCGGGCCGCGGCCGACGGCGTGCGCCTGCTGACCCTGCCCGAGCTCGTGGCGTCCGACGAGGCGCTGGCGCGATCGCTCCTCGAGGGTGCGCCGCTCCTGCCCCGGGACGAGAAGCTGGCCGAGCTGTCCCGCGCGGCCTGGACGACCGGCGTCGTGGTCCACGTGCCGGCCGGCGTCCGGGTCGAGCGCCCGATCGTCGTGCGCTGGTCGTTGGGCGCTCCGCGGACCCTCATCGGGCGCACGTTCCTGGTCCTCGAGGATGGCGCGGAGGCCACGATCGTGGAGGAGCTGGTCGCGAGTGACGCGGCGGTCGCCGGATCGCAGGCGCTGCTCTCCTCCACCACCGAGATCCGGCTCGGTGCGCATGCCCGGCTCGCCATGGCCTCGCTCCAGGAGCTGGGCCCGGACCACGTGGTGTTCCAGCAGCGCCGAGCCGAGATCGGGGAGGGCGCCGACCTGCGCTGGGCCCTGGCCCAGCTGGGCGGCCGGCTCGTCCGCTCTCGCGTCGACAACGTCCTCGCCGGCGATCGGAGCGTCGTCGAGCAGGTCGAGATCGTGTTCGGTGCCGAGGACCAGCTGCACGACCTGACCTCGTATACCCGCCACGTCGGGCGCGACACCACCGGCCAGCTGCTCTCGAAGGGCGTGCTGTTCGACAAGGCCCGCAGCTACATGAAGGGTCTGATCGTGATCGAGAAGACCGCGGTGGGCACCGACAGCTTCCTCGGAGAGTTCGGCATGAACCTCTCGAAGGCGGCGCGCGCGGTGGCCATCCCGTCGCTCGAGATCGACCAGCCGGACTGCCGGCGCGCGGCGCACAGCTCGTCCGTCGGTCCCATCGACGAGAGCCAGCTGTTCTACCTCGAGAGCCGGGGCATCGCCCCCGACGAGGCCCGCAAGTTCATCGTCCTCGGATTCCTGGAGCCGGTGGTGGCCCGGGTTCCCCTCGAGGAGGCGCAGGACCGCCTGCGCGATGCCCTGGAGGCCAAGTGGGCCGCCGGGCTCGCGGCGGCCGGTTCCGCGACGGCGGCCTGAGCCGGGTCATCGACCTCCTCGGAGTCGACGAGCTCGAGGAGGGGGAGATGCGGATGGTCTGGGTGGACCAGTCCGACCCGGTGCTCGTGATCCATGTCAACGGCGAGTTCCACGCGCTGCAGGGGACCTGCTCGCACGAGTACTTCGAGCTCGACCGTGGGTTCCTGACCGCGGGCACCCTGACCTGCGCCCTGCACCTGTCGCGCTTCGACCTGACCGATGGCGAGCCGCTCGATCCGCCGGCGGAGCTCCCGCTCGCGGCCTACGAGGTCCGGGTCGAGGATGGCCGCGTGGTGATCGAGGTCGACGAGGGGCCGCTGGAGCTCCACGAGGAGGCGTAGGTCCATCTGCGGGGTCCCGGGCCCGCTCGCCCGGCCGATCCCGGCGCCCGGTGCCCGCTCGCCCGCTCGCCCCGCCGATCCCGGCGCCCGGTGCCCGCTCGCCCCGCCGATCCCGGCGCCCGGTGCCCGCTCGCCCCGCCGATCCCGGCGCCCGGTGCCCGCTCGCCCCGCCGATCCCGGCGCCCGGTGCCCGCTCGCCCGGCGGCTGAACCGTGCGGTCACCGCCGGGGGCGCTCGCCCTGCGAGTGGAACCGGCGGGCTCGTGGGGTCAACCACCCGCATTCCGATCGCTGGGCGAACAGAACCGAACGGGAACGCACCGTTCGGTCGCCAGCCGAGCCGCCGCGCGCCCGCCGCGCGCCCGCCGAGCCACCGAACCGCCGCGCGCCCGCCGAGCGCCTGGTCAGGCGTTTGGACCCACGTCAGACGACTGGCCCCGCGTCGGTCTCGGCGATCGGCTCCAGCTCGGGCGCCGACCGGACCTGGAGCACGAGCGCGCCGACGAGGACCAGCGCGCCGCCGACGACCTGGATCGGCGCCAGCGACTCTCCGAGCAACAGGGCCGCGAGCAGCACCCCGACCACCGGCTCCAGGAGCATCAGGATCCCCGTGCGGGTCGCGCCGATGCCTCGGATCGCGGTCAGGAACAGGAGCGACGAGACGCCGGCGGCGGCCACGCCCGCGACGAGGATCACCGGCCAGGAACCCGGGTCCCCCAGCGGCACCAGCAGGTCGGGTCCCTGCCCGGCCAGGATCGCGATCAATGCCGCACCCACGACGGACGTGGAGAGGATCACGAGCGTTGCCGCATCCGCCGGCACGCTTGAGTACCCACCGCGGCTGACGGTCATGAACACGACCTGGCTGGCCGCGGCCGCAAGCCCGAGCGCGATCCCCAGCAGGCTGAGCGGTGCGCCGGATGCATCCTCCATGCCGCCCGCGAGCACGAGCACGACGCCGCCGAACGAGAGCAGCAGGGCGGCCAGCCGGGACGCGGACAGGCGCTCCCGGCCCAGCACCAGGTCCACGACGACCACGCCCGCGGGGTAGAGGTAGAACAGCATCAATGCGAGCGCGATCGGCACCAGGCCGAAAGCGCTGAAGATGGACACGTTGAGGGTCACGCCCATGAGCGCGGCGATCCCGAGGGATGCCCGTCCCCGGCCGGGCAGTCCGCGCACGGCGGCAAGCGACGAGCGGGCGGCACCCCGCGAGGCGATCAGGAGGCCCAGGAACGCGACGCCGAGCAGGGCGCGCCACGCCGTGAACGCGACCCCTCCGACGCCGGCATCGGCGCCGAACCGGGCCAGCGGCCCCAGCATCCCGAACAGCGAGGCCGCCACCACGGCGGCGAGCGTCCCGGTCAGCGGCGCGCGGTTCGAGGCCATGGTGGCGATGGTACCGGCGGCCCCCGGCCGTCAATGGGCGGGGGTCAGCTCCAACTTCGCCACCGACGCCGCGCTGATCGCGTCCGCGCTGAATGGCAGCGGCACGGTCTGATTGGCAAGCCACGGCCCGATGAAGTCCGTCCCGTGACGGCTGAACGGGTGACCGCTCTGACCGGTGGTCGTCACGATGCGCCCGCCATCGAGGTCGCCAAGGTCGTAGAGCGCCCGCATCGACGGCCCGTTGGTCACCGAGAACAGCTCCGGCAGCGTGTCGGCCGGCTCGTAGTCGGGGTCGTACGGATCGGGGTAGGCACGCCACAGCCGGTAGTAGGTGTTGTCGACGGCACCGTCCGCGCCCGCCACCGGGTACGAGGGGCTGTTGAAGTACCACTCCAGGGGGCCGATCCCGCTGGTCCCCAGGGTCGACTCCTGGAACGTCACGGTGTGCATGCGGCCCCACGTCCATCGCCGCGGGCTGCCCAGGTCGCGGCGCAGCCACGAGCCGGCCGCATCGAGGGCCGCGGCGACCACCGGCTCCGGGTCGCCCTCCCGGCCCGTCCTGGCATCGCCCCACCAGGCCGACGCGCGACCCTCAGGGGTTCCCACGAGGCTCGCCGCGAGGTCGTGCGCGGTGTCGGACCCGACGAAGTCGCGTGCGAGCGGACCCAGCTCGTCATCGAACAAGCCGCGGACGAGCGCGAGCTCGAACACGAGGTATGCCGAGCAACCGGTCGAGTCGACGTCGCAGCGGCCGTCCCATGCCAGGATCTCGTCGTACACGGTCTGCCCGTCGGCGGTCGCGGGGGTCGGGCCCAGGCCGCGAACGGCGCTCGTGAGGCGTGCGGCGCGCCGGAGCAGCGTGTCGCCCTGGATGGCTGCGAGCGTGTCCAGCGTGACCTCGTCGCCCGCGGCGTCGATCAATTCCAGGATCCGGGCCGCGCGGTCGCCTCGGTCCCACTCGTCACCGAGGAAGGGGCCGTCGGACCACACCTGGTTGTTGGCCGTGGCGATGCGGCCAGACGGGGGATCGAACACGCTGGGCAGGTCATCGAACGGCACGAACGACACCCACTCGTGCCGGCCGTCCCAGCCGGGAACCGGCCGGGCACCGGTGTCACCGGGAAGCGTGCGAACGGGGATCGTGCTTGGCATCTGGTAGCCGATGTGCCCGTCGACATCGGCGTACACGAAGTTCTGGGACGGGGCCCCGTACTTGCGGAGCGCCTCCCGGAACGAGGTCCAGTCGGTCGCGCGATCGATGTCCAGGAAGGCCTCGAGGATCCGGTCGGGCTCCGACAGGGCGGTCCAGCGAAGGACGTACGGGCTGCCGGACGTCTTCAGGCGATCGTCCACGTCCGTGATGACCGGACCGTGCCGCGTCTCGCGAACCGTCAGCGTCACGTCGTCACCGCCGGCAACCCGGATCGTCTCGGTCCGGAGCGTGAACGGCTCGGAGCCGCCTGGGGTCAGGTAGCGGGTCGGGTCCGCCGGGTCGACCCGCTCCTCCACGAGATCCTGGACGTCCGGGTTCACGTTGGTCACGCCCCACGCGATGCGCTGGTTGTGGCCGAGGATCACGCCGGGCGTGCCGGGGAAGGTGACGCCGGCCACGTCGAACGCGCAGGCCGCGGAGACGGGCCGGCAGTGGAGCCCATTGACGTACCAGATCGAGGGCATGCTGAAGGCGAGGTGCGGATCGTTGGCGAGCATCGCGCTGCCGGACGCCGTGTGCGACGGCCCGACCACCCAGTTGTTGGAGCCCACGCCGCCGGTGCCGACGAGGTTGGTCTCCGGCGTCAGGCCCGCCAGCACCCCGATGCCTCCCATCAGCCGCCCGAGCTCGGTCCAGGCCTGGGCATCGGGGCCGACGGGCGCCGTCAGCGCCGCAGCCCGGCTCGTCGGCGCGGGTGCCAGGAACGCCCCACCCGCAGCGTCCTCCGGCGCGCCGATCACCGGCTGGCCGGCGGCGTAGGGCGGGAACAGCTGGTCCGTGAGGGCGGGGTCGCCAAGCTGCGCGTCGGCCAGCATCCGGAAGATCTCGGTGTCGACGTTCCCGCCCAGGCTCCATGCCTGGAGCTTGGCGAAGGTCAGCGTGTCGAGGGGCGCCCACGGTTCCGGGCGTAGCCCGCCCAGCGGTTCGCCCTCGCCGCCCAGGAGGCCCGCGACCACGAACGACGTTCCGAGCGCGGACGGGTGACCGTCCATGTAGGCGTTGATGCCATCGCTGTACGCCTGCAGCAATGCCCGCGACGCGGCGGACAGGGCGCCAAGGTCGCGCTGGGCGGCGCCCCGCCAGTTGACGGTCCGGATGAACGAGTCGGTGGCCACCTGGCTCTCGCCGAACAGCTCGGAGAGCCGCCCCGCGCCGATCCGGCGGTAGATCTCCATCTGCCACAGGCGCTCCGACGCGTGGATCCACCCCTGGGCCAGGAACAGGTCGTGCTCGGTCCCCGCGGTGATGTGGGTCACCCCGCTGGCGTCCCGGCTCACCTCGACCGCTTCGTCGAGACCCGGGATCACGACCGTGCCCGAAAGCTGCGGCTGGCCCGAGGCGGTGATCGCCGCGATCAGCCCCCCGCCGGCCACGACGCTGGCCACGACCACGATCACGACCAGCACGAGCGCGCCACGCAGCACGCGACCCACGGGCTCCTCCTCCGCCCCGGGTTCGGGTGCGCGCAACGCGAACGTCGGCGGGCCGGGGCGCGGGCGTCAGGCTACCCGCTCGCGGGCGGACGCGTGCGCTGCTCGCGCGCCGCGGCCCAGCCCCGCATGGCAGGGCCGTGTCTCAGCGTGGCAGGATGGCGCCGAGTCCTCGTTCGATGGCGGCCTCGAGGATGGCCGCGCCGAAGACGACGTCGGCGAGACCCGTCCCGAGGTGCGTCGCCACGACGCGGCCGGCGGGCCGCGGCGTGCCGGCGAGCAGCGCCTCGCCGAAGGTCATCGCGGGATCCGGATAGCCGTCGAAATTGCCGGCGTCGCGGTTGGCGAGGAACTGCGCGCGATGGTCGACCAGGAACAGGCCGGCATCTCGGGCCACCTCGGCCGAGCAGTGCGTGGCGTAGTCGACCGGCACCACGAGGGCCCCGGGCGCCAGCCAGTCGCGGGTCATGACCTGGCGCTCCGGGGGGGCGACAAACGAGGCGACGGTGATCACCACATCCGCCTCGCGGACCGCCTCGCGCGCACTCGCGGCCACCTCGACCGAGCCGACCCCGGGCGTCGAGGCCGCGAGCTCCGCAAGGGACGCCGCACGCGACGGGTCCCGGTCGTACACCGCGAGCGACACGCCCGGCAGCACGTGGCCCAGCACCGGTACGTGGCTCCGTCCCTGCACGCCGGCACCGATCAGCGCGGCCCGGAGCGGACGTCCGGCTGCGGCAGCGGGCGCCCAGGCCCGGATGGCGACCCCGCTGATGGCCGCCGTCCGATGCGCGGTGATCGGCCCGGCGTCGAGGATCGCGATGGGCACGGTGGTGATCGGATCGTTGAGCAGGAGCACCGCGTGGATGCCCGCGAGCCCGGCGGCGTTGTTGGCCGGGTTGCCGCTGACCCACTTCATGCCGATCCGGTCCCCGGAGCCGTCGGCCTCACTGCCCGGCAGCCTCGCGGGCATCGCATGGGCGAACGACGCGGGCGGCGCCGGGTGGAGGCCGATCTTGGCCGGCAGCTCGGCATCACCGGCCAGGCCGCGGAGGGTGACCTCGGCGAGGGCAAGGCGCTCGTGGAGGGGCGGCATCGCCGCTGTGACGTCGCCGGCGGTCAGGTAGCGAAGGGGCGGCAGCTCGATCATGGCCAGAGTGTAGGCGTGCCCGTCGTCCACGCGACTGATCACGGTCCGCGCGGGAACGTGACCCGGCCGGGAACGGTCACGTTCGTTACCCTTGCGTCGTGAACATCGCCCAGAGTCTCGAGAACCTCCGGCTGGAGCAGGACGCCGTCGCCCTCTACGAGGCCCTCGCCGGGATCGAGAAGGACCCGCGTCGCGCGGACGCGTTCCGCCACATCGCGGACAATGAGCGACGTCACGCCGATATCTGGGCAACCCGTCTCACCGAGCTGGGCGCCACCGTGCCGCCCGCCGCCCGCCCGCGGATGCGCGTCCGGTTCATCATCCTGGTCGCCCGCCTGTTCGGAACTCGTGCGGTGTCGGACCTTGTCAAGGCCCTCGAGGGCGACGAGGTCGAGATCTACGACTCGCAGGAGGCCAGCCCCGCGATCGAATCCATCGCCGCGGACGAGCGTGAGCACGCGGAGATCTGGAAGCGCCTCGACGTTCAGCCGGCGGCCAGTGGGTCATCGACCGGGGTACCCGCGACCAGCACCAGCGACGACCCCGCCGCGCTCGTGGCAGGTCGCCGGCGGGGGGCAGTGCGACGCGTCACCGCCGCCGGGCATCCCCCGGTGGGCAGCGGCGACGCGGGTTCAGCCGAGGCGGTCACCCGGGGCGAGACCTGGCACCGGAGCGGGCGGTCGGGGACGTTGCGCGCGGTGATCTTCGGCGTCAGCGACGGCCTCGTCTCGAACCTGTCGCTGGTGATGGGCGTGGCCGGCGCATCGGACCAGGGCTCGCTCATCCTCCTCGCGGGCGTGGCAGGCCTCCTCGCCGGCGCGTTCTCGATGGCGGCGGGGGAGTACATCTCCATGCAGAGCCAGCGGGAGCTGTTCGAGCACCAGATCGAGCTCGAGCGTGCGGAGCTGGAGGCCATGCCGGAGGAGGAGCAGCAGGAGCTCACCGAGATCTACGTCGCCAAGGGATTCCCGCGCGAGGAGGCCGAGCGGATCGCGGAGCGGATGTTCCGGGACCCGGCCACCGCGCTCGATGCGCTCGTCCGCGAGGAGCTGGGCCTGGACCCGGACGAGCTGGGCTCGCCGTGGGGCGCCGCCTTCGGTTCCTTCCTCGCGTTCGCCCTCGGGGCGATCATCCCGGTCCTGCCGTACCTGGCCGGGAGCGGGCCGACGGCGTTCGCGGTCAGCCTGGGCCTGTCGCTGGTCGCGCTGTTCGGGGTGGGCGCCGGGGTCAGCCTGCTCACGGGCAAGGGGGCCGTGTTCAGTGGCATCCGGCAGCTGGGCATCGGGGCTGCGGCCGCCGCGGTCACGTATCTCGTGGGGAGCATCATCGGCGTGGGGGTGAACGGGTGAGCCTGGACCGGCTGGCCGCCCGGCTGGAGGCCGAGGGGCTCGCGCCCGGCGCGTGGTCGAACGGGCCGGGCGACCGGTATGCGGCCCACGCGCACGACTACGACAAGGTGCTGGTGTGCGCTGCCGGATCCGTGCGGTTCGGCGTTCCGGACCTGGGGACCGCGGTGGACCTCGAGGAGGGCGATCGGCTGGATCTGCCGGCGGGCACCCGCCACGACGCGCTCGTGGGTCCGGACGGCGTCACCTGCCTGGAGGCGCACCTGCCCGCGGGCTCGCTCGAGGCGCTCCGCCGGCACCCGGCCGGCACCTGGTAGCGCCGAACCCCGGCAAAGGAGACGTGGAGCCCTGCTAGGGGATGCTGCCCACGCACGCGAGCGCCCCAACGGCGCCGCGGAGCGTGTACCGGTCGACGGCCGCCGGGACGACGAGGGTCTCCAGGGGCTCCAGGATCTCGTGCCAGCCATCGCCGTCAAGGTGGAGCGTGCCCCGGGCCGACGTCACGACCTCGCACGTGCGCCCGGCCGGCTCGCGAGTGATCACGCCGGAGAGGTCGGGCAGCTCCAGGCGCAGCTGGGGTGACTCGAGGGAGCCGTCATCGAGTCGGAACCCGGTTCCGCGCAGCTCTGCGTGCCGGGTGGGCTGCAGCGCGCGCAAGGCCTCCGCCAGGTGCAGCACCCGGCCGGTGGGCCGGCCCCAGTCGGAGATCCGGAATGTCAGGTCAGAGGGTTGCTCGATCTCGTAGACGAACGTCCCCGCGCCGATGGCGTGCAGGGTCCCGGGACGGAGCAGCCACGTGTCGCCCGGCGTGGCCGGCGTCCGGCGACAGTGCTGGAGGTCCGCCTCGCCGGCAGCGACCAAAGACAGCAGCCGCTCGCCGTCCACGTCTGGGGCGGGGCCCGTGATGAGCTCCGCCCCCGGCTCCGATTCGAGCACCAGCCAGGCTTCGGCCTTGCCCACGGCCCCGGGGCCGTACAGCTCGCGGGCGAGGGCGTCATCGGGGTGGACCTGCAGGGACAATCGGTCAGCGGCGTCGATCACCTTGATCAACAGGGGGAACCGTGGCCCGAGGAGCGCCATCCCGCGGCTGCCGACCAGCGTCTCGCCGTCCATCTCGGCAAGCGCGTCAAGGGTCCGCTCCGCGCTGTCGGTTTGCACCAGGGACTCCGGGCCTGCCAGCCACAGCTCTCCGATGCTCGTGCCGGGCGGGCCAAGGCGGGTTCCGGCCCACGGGCGCACGCTCGGGACCGGGGTCGGTCGGTAGGGCCGGGGAAGGCTGGGCAACGAGCGGACTCCGGGACGGTGACGAGACCTAGAGTACAGGCCCGTCTTGGGTCGGGAGAGGGCTGCCAGAACGGCGCCCGGTCCTGTCCCGTGGCCGACGTCGCCACGACGGCGCAGGCTCCCGGA
The DNA here is from genome assembly GCA_963716025.1 of uncultured Chloroflexia bacterium. Lineage (GTDB taxonomy): Bacteria > Chloroflexota > Limnocylindria > Limnocylindrales > CSP1-4 > CAIXZV01. The sequence goes on along the minus strand of CAVQSY010000003.1, from coordinate 100,334 downwards.
TATGACGAAACCCCGGCCGATGGCCGGGGTCTCGTGCAGTAGGCTGTAGGACGCGCTTACCGGCGGCCGACGGTGCCCCAGAGGATCGGATTGTCCCTGGGATCGCTCAACCGCTGGGGATCCTCGGCGCTCATCACGATGCTGATGATCGAGAACAGCGCGAGGAGCGTGAACACGGCAACGAGCACCATGTCTGAACCTGCATAAACGGGGCTGGGCCGCGGACCGTGAGGTCCCGCCGGCCGATCCGGCGGGGTCGGCACCCCAGACGTAACCCTAATGGACCTACTGTACCTAAGATACAAAGGCCATGCAAGCGGATTGCCTAATAATAGGTACCAGATGAGCAAGAACGTCCCTCTCAGCGACAACGACGCGCGGGTCCTGGAGATCCTCCAGACCCAGGGTCGTCGCTCGTATACGGATCTCGCCTCGGATCTTGGGATGGCCGCGCCGTCCGTTCACGAGCGGGTGCGGAAGCTCGAGGCCCGCGGCGTCATCCGGGGCTACGGGGCCGACGTCGATCCGGCTGCGGTCGGGCTGTCCGTTCTGGCCTTCACGTGGGTGACCCAGGCGCCCGGCACCGTCTCGAAGGACCTGACGCCGGAGTTCAGCGCCATCCCCGAGATCGAGGAATGCCACCACGTCACCGGCGAGGCGGACTACATCCTCAAGATCCGCGCTCGCGACATGGAGCACCTCGGAGTGATCGTCCGCCGGATCCAGACCACCGAGGACGTGTTCGCGACCGAGACGGACGTGGTGTTCACCACCGGGTTCGAGAACCGCCCTCTGCCCATCGCCCCCGGCACGGATCGGCCCGCCGAGTCCTGACGGACGGCTAGCCGTCCGTCTCCGGGGCGCCTGATCCCGCCGGGTCGTGCGCGAGGCCCGTGAGGTCGGCCGGGTCCACGAGCGTGTCCGGAGGCGCAAACCCCAGGTACCGGCGATGGGCGCGGAGGACGCGCTCGATGTCGTCGCGTCGCGGTCCACCGGGAAGCGCCCGCGCGATCCAGCCGGCCTCCGCGGCCAGCTCCTCCTCGGTGATCTCCTCCTCCCGCCGCTGGGTGTCCGCCAGCACCAGCCACGTGAGGGCCACGCCGGCGACTGCGCCGACGACCAGGAGCCACCAGTTGAAGTCGCCGCTCATCGGGCGGAGGATAGCCGACGGGACCCATGGCGCGCTCGGGCCGCAACTGGTGCTCGAGAACCGGCAGGCGTCGCTCGGGCTACACTCCGCGCGATGTCCGTGCAGAGGGGTCGTTGTTGCAGCCGCTGATCGCCCTCATCAACGTCACCCCGGACCCGGTCGCCATCCAGCTCGGCCCGATTCCGCTCCTGTGGTACGGCATCGCCTACGCGGTCGGCCTGGCGGCCACCTACCTGGTGATCACCCGCGAGGCGCGGCGGCGCGGTCTCGACGCCCGGCTGATCGACACCGGGATCATCGTCGTCGCGGTCGCGGCCCTGCTCGGCGGGCGCCTGTACCACGTCATCGACCAGTGGCAGCGCTACAAGGACGATCTGCTGACGGTCTTCCTGCCGATTGCGCGGACGGCCGACGGCGGCTACCAGTTCGCCGGCTTCACGGGCCTTGGGGTCTACGGTGGGATCATCACCGGCACGATCGCCGCCTGGGTGCTCATCCGGTGGTGGTGGAAGCAGCCCTTCTGGCGCTGGGCCGACGTCGTCGCGCCGGGCCTGTTCGTGATGCAGGCCGTGGGCCGGTGGGGCAACTTCTTCAACCAGGAGCTCTACGGGCCGCCCACCCCGCTGCCGTGGGGGATCGCCATCGACTGTGCCCATCGCATCGTCGACTACCCGTGCACCACCTTCCCCGAGGCGACGACCGGCTTCCACCCGCTGTTCCTGTACGAGTCGGCGAGCGGGATCGTGGGGGTGATCGCGCTGCTCTGGATCGCGCGCCGGTTCGGGCCGCGGATGCGTCCCGGCGACCTGCTGCTGGTGTGGGCCATGTGGTACGCGGTCGTGCGCTTCTCGCTCGAGACGCTCCGTTCGGAGAACTGGACCCTCGGCGGCATCCCGACAGCCATGATCGTCAGCACGGTGATCTTCGCGATCGCCGGCGGCATGCTGCTGTGGCGGCACCGGCCGGGAGCGACCGCGGGCGACCGCTGGGGCGAGCCGCCGGCACGGATCGACGATGGCGACGTCGTCGAGGAGATCTGGGTCGACGAGGACGAGATCGAGGTGGTGGAGGAGGCCGGCGATGACCGCGGCCGCTCCGGTGGAGCCTGAACAACCCGCGCCCGCACGTCGACGTCCGAAGTCCCGGCTCGCGCCGGGCGTGCTCGAGGCGGCCCGCCGCACGGGTGTTCGCGAGGGGCTCGAGTGGCTGGGTCGCGAGCCCGAGTCACGAGCTTCAGTCCTGTACCGGGCGGTGCGCCTGCTCGTCCGCGTTCTCGCCTTCGGCGTGTTCCGGTTCAGGATCGGATCGTCCGGACGGGAGCATCTTCCGGCCGGTGGCGGGTACCTGCTCGTCGGGGCCGCTCACCGCGGCTGGATGGATCCGTTCGTCGTCATGCACGCACTCCCTGTCGAGCCACGGGCCTGGTTCCTCGGCAGCGGCCCGTCCACGTTCACTTCGGCCTGGCGCGAGCGGCTCATCCGCCGCCTGGGCGGGCTGCTCCCGGTCTGGCGCGGCGGGATGGGCATCGACGACCACGTCGCGGCGGCGCACGCCGTCATCCGCAACGGCGGCGTCTTCGTCCAGATGCCCGAGGGCACCGTGTCCGGTCCGCCCGGTCGCATCAGCCCGTTCCGCCCGGGTGCCGCGCTGATTGCCATCCGGACCGGTGCGCCGCTCGTCCCGCTCGTGATCGCCGGCACCGAGGAGCTCTACATCGGCCGCCGGATGGCCTCGCAGGTGCTGCCCGCCACCTCCGCCCGGATGCTGCTCGGCGATGCATGGGATGGATCGCTGCCGGAGCCCGGATCCCGCCGGGAGCTGGACCTCGCCAAGGCGCTCACGGGGCGCCTCGAGGCCCTGCTTGGGCCCGCGGTCGAGGCGCTCCACCCTCGCACGGTGGACCCGCCGGATCATCCCCGCCGGCTGTCGCGCCGGCTCACCTGGCTGTTCCTCCGGCCGGGACGCCTGGACCGCGCCTGAGCCCTGGGCCTCCGGAGCTGCGCTCCGGGTGGGGGTAGGCGTCGCGGGATGGAGCCGTCACCGGCGATGGCGACGGCGACGATGGTGTTAGGCCGAGGTGTTAGGCCGAGGCGTCGGGCCGCGGCGTCGGGCCGCCGCGGACGCCAGGGCCCATCAGAGGCGGCCGAGCGCTGCCCTGCCGAGCTCGATCACCGCCGCCCGCTGTGCCGCCTCGTCGAAGTCGGGATGTCGGACGGTCAGCTGGACGAGCGTGCTGTTCTTCCAGACCAGCAGGACGGCTCCCTGCGTTGCGAACAAGGCGTCGCCGCCGAGACCGTCGATGCGCTCGATACCCTCACCGCCGTTGTCGGCGAGGTACGCGATGGCCTCCCACTGGCCGAGGCCGGCTCCGCTGTCCCAGACGCCTGCGTAGACCTCGACCGTGTTCGCCGCATCGCGCCAGGAGCAGATGCCCGAGTTCGGGTCGACCGGGAGGACCTGGCTGGTAAGGCCGGACACCCCCAGGGCCGCCTCGGCGTCGCCCTGGGTCACGACCTCGCACGGTCGGGCGGCGAACGCCGTGCCCGACCCGGATCCGTCGCCGGCGGTCGGCGCCACGTCGTCAGTGGCGGCCACCGTGGGCTCGGGTGCGGTGGTGACGGCTGCTGCCGTCGGCTCACTCCCCGGGTCGGCGCTGGGACCGCTCCCCGTGGTGCCGCCTCCACCGCAGGCCGACAGGACGACCGCCATCGCGATGACGGAAGCGGCGGCGATCGGGACGCGCATGACTGTCCTCCGTGGGGTGACCTTCGAGGCAAGGCTGGGGCAGGCTCCGGTCCTCGTCATCGTCCACCTGCGCCACTGGTCGGCCGGCGGCCCCGCCCGTCAGGCCGTGGGCTCGCCCCGCCCGGCCTCGTGGGCTGCCATGATGGCCTCCGCCGTGGTACGCACACCGAGCAGCTCGCGGGCCGCCGCGAGGCGGCGGTCGGCGGTCCGTCGCGCGAGCCCCAGCTGGTTGGCCGACTCGCCCAGCGTGAGCCCCTCCGAGAGGAGGCCGAGCAGCGCCCGCTGCTCTCGGTCGAGGCGCCGTGGCGCCGGCCGGTCGGGCGTCACGTGATCCACCGGTCCGAGGCGCCGGAGATCGTCGAGGAAGGCATCGATCGTCCGCCGGGACCCGCTCGCGCGCACGACCAGCAGCGCGCCGCCCAGCGCGGCCAGGAGCGCGAGCTGGGCGTCCGCCGTCGAGGCGACGGAGCCTTGGCACACGGCGTCGCGCCCGGCGCCCGTGAACCCGTGCAGCGGTCGGCGGCCGGTCTCGACGCCCGCCTCGACCGCCGACCGGGCATGCCCGTCGGCGCGCGGGCCGTCTCCCTCGATCACCGTGTGGGCGAGCCTGTGGTCCCTCATGCCGGCCCCCTGTCGCGCTCGACGGCGGCCTGGAGGCGGGACGTGGTCCCGAGCTTGTCCCCCGCATTCGCGATCAGCCGTGCCACGGTGGGTCGGCCGACCCCGAGCCGGGCCGCGATCTGGGCATTGGTCAGGCCGGTCGCCACCAGGTCGAGCACCTCGCGCTCGCGGGCCGAGAGCCGGCCGCGGCGGCCCCTGGCGACCGACCGGCGGGTCCCGGTCAGGCGGATCTCGCGGCGGATCCGGGCGACGAGCGGCACCATGCCCAGGCCCTCGGCGGTGGCCTCCGCGGCCTCGAGGACGCGGATCGCCTCGGCGATGCGCCCGGCGCGCCGCAGGGCGCCACCCTCGGCCCACCGGCAGCGGATCTCGGCGCGGCGGAGGTAGCGGGCGTAGCGCGCCGAGGCCAGGGCAAACAGCCGCGCGGCATCGGCCGGGCGATCCCGTGCGAGGGCACGGATCCCCTCGCGTTCCGGTGCCGCGCCGGCCCAGAAGGGATGGACCGGCTCGTCCGGCACCGCCGCACCCGCCGGCAGCCCGGCCTCCAGGGCCGCCCAGTCGCGAGCGACGCGGAGCGACCGCACGTCGCCGTACGACGCCTCGCCGTAGGAGGCCAGCGCCGCGTCGGCCAGCGCGAGGGCGCGGGCCGGATCGCCGTCCGCGAGGGCGTGCTCGACACGGGCGTGGAGCAGGTCGAACCGGCCGTCGGGGTCGTCCGGAGCGGTGGCCAGGGCTGGCGCAAGCACGGCCAAAGCGTCGTCGAGTCGTCCCGTGTCGAGCAGGGCCATGGCCAGCGAGCCCGCAGCCTGCGCCCGCGTCCTGGGTTCGAGCGGCTCGTCCAGCAGTGCGTCGCCGTCCGTGATCGCCTTCGCGTAGTCAGCCTGCGAGACTGCGATCGACAGCAGCGTGGAGCGCAGCGACTGCTCCCAGCCGAGCATGCCGCCGGCGCGGGCGCGGTCAGCCAGGGCCTCGCCCAGCACCCGGCCCGCCGCCGGGTTGCCGGCCACCTGCTCGCTCGCCGCGAGGATCTTGGCGCACAGCAGCTCCTCGGCCAGGTCGCCACGGCTGTGCGCCTCGTCGATCGCACCGCGCAGCAGGGGCCCCCATTCGTCGATCGCCACCTGGGTGATGGACATGGCGGTGGCCAGGACGCGCCTCGCCGGGCCGGGCGGCAGGCCGAGCGCCAGGTGCGCTGCCAGGGCATCGCGGGCCAGTGGCACGGCTCGCGGCCCGTCGCGCATCAGGGTGACCGTCCAGGCGAGCTCCAGCTGGATGCCCGCCCGCAGCCGGGTGTCGGCGGGGTCGGATGCGGCCAGCGCGGCTTCCGCGGCGGCAAGCGAGCCGGGGCCGTCGCCCAGACCCCAGAGAACGCTCGCCCGGATCCGGAGAGACCGGGCCCGATGAGGCGCATCGTTTCCCGGGACGAGGTCGAGCAGGCGCCCCGCTTCGCGGAACTGGGCCGCGGCGGCCAGGGCCTCCGCCGCATCGAGCCGCAGCCCGCCGGCATCGGGTCCCGCCTCGTTCTCGGCCGCCACGGCCAGGGCGGCCGCGCGGTGGCCGGCCGGCAGGCCGGGATCGCCCGCGGCCGCGGACGCGACGACGACCGCGGCGTGGCGCGCCCCGGCGCCTGCCAGGTGGCGGGCCTTCAGCAACGGGTCGTCCACCAGCGACGCGGCGCGCCGGTGGACCCCGGCCCGGCGGGCCGGTCCGAGCGCAGCGGCGACGACGTCGGCGATCAGCGCGTGGCGGATGCCGACGATGCCGTCGGATGACTGCAGGAACCCACTGCCCGCGAGCGATGGCACCATCGCGGCGTCCGCCCCGAGGCGCTCCAGGGGCAGGGGTGTCCCGGCGACGGCAAGGAGCTCCACCAGGGATCGACGCTCAGGGCCGAGGCCCCCGAGCCGGTGGAGGATCGCGAGCCGGAGGCTGGTGGTCACCTCGCCGGACCGCGCCAGCTCCTGGACCAGGAGCGGGTTGCCGCCGCTCGCGGTGGCCAGCCGCCGGGCGGCCGCAGGCCCCAGCGATGAATGGTCGCGGATCGCCAGCGCGGCAGCGTCACCGATGGGCAGCGGTCCCAGTGGGAGGACGGTGGCACCGCTCGCGGCAAGCGCCGCTACCACGGCGTCGGCCCGGGCGCCGCCGGACCTGACGCCCATCAGCAGCGGAAGCAGGCCGCACAGCCGGCGGATGACGTCGACCGTCGTGTCGTCGGCCCAGTGGAGGTCATCGAGTACCAGGACGCCGCCGTCCGGCACGCGTCTGAGCACGTTCTGCGCGACCGTCGCGGCGTCGCCGTCGACCACGCCGCCGACCGCCCGGTGAAGCGCAAGGCAGGGCACCGCCGCCAGCATCCCGAGTGCCCCTCCGAACCGGGCGGGCCGGCCCGCGACCGCCGCGGCCATGAGGGCGGACTTGCCGATGCCGGCCTCGCCCACGATCACGACCGGCCTCGACGCGGCGATCGCCTCGCCCAGCGACCGCTCCTCCTCGGACCGCCCGAGGAGACGGACCGCGGGTGCGAGCGCTTCCGGGGCGACCGCAGGTCGTCCACTGCGCGCGCGATCCGGTACCTGCGGCTCCATGTCCTGCCTCTCGATCCGCCCGCGCTCCCAAGGGTCTGCGCGTGGGCGCATGCTGGCGCCTCGTCACTCCGGATGCAAGGGCTCCGTCCGCCTGCGTGGCGCAGGTTGACGATGACGGCGCGAGCACGGGCCGCCAGCCTGCGGACATGCCCGGCCCCCTTCGCCCGCCACGCACGCCAGTCCGGCGCGTGCGGCCGCCGCGGAGGGCCTCCCGGCGCGCGCTCGCATTCAGCGCTGCCCTCCTGGTCGCGGTCGCTTCCTGCGCCGCACCGTCGACCACCTCCACGCCCGCGGCGACGGGCGCCCCGTCCGGCGGCCCTCCGACACCCGCCGGCCAGGCGACGCCCTCGATCGCACCGAACCCCGCCGAGCCGGTCCTGCCCGGACCGGGTCCGGGCACCCCTCGGGAGGCTGCGTTGCCGGCCCCGTCCCTGGTCGACCCGTTCGCCGTGGGTGAGGCACTGTACGACCCGTCGCGGGTCGACGTCGGCGTCGTGTCGCTGCTCGCGCTCATGGGCGTCGGCATCTACGCGCCGGACGGCACCCCGGTCCGGGAAGGGGCCGAGCACGAGGCGGGCGACCCGTGGCTGTTCGACGTCGAGGTCCGGGACCTGATCGACCGCTCGGCTGCGGAGCTCGCGGACTCGCTGGAGCAGGAGGACGGGGCGCTCCCGTTCGCCATGGACGACCTGTACGCGGACGTGGCTCCGTTCATCCCGGACCTTGACGCCCGCGCGTTCACGCGAGCCTACGCCGACGCCTACGCCGAGCGCCCGGATGACCTCGTGCCCCAGGTGCTGCTCGGGCAGCCGATCGACGGGTCGTTCCGGATGACCTCCGTCCACGCCTGGCTGCTGTTCGTCGACGGCTTCGTCGGACCGGCCGACGAGCGTTTCGCCGGGATCGTGCCCGGCGCTGGCATCGCCGCAGCGGCGCTCGGCCCGCCGTGGGGCACGGCCCAGCCGAACCTGCCGGCGACGGGGATCCGGCCGGGCGTCCTGACCTACGACGAAGGCACCGAGCTCATGGTCCACATCCGGACACTGGCGTCACTGATCGGGTTCGACGTCACCCAGGGGGAGGTCCACGAGGGTCACGGCGGTCCGGGTGACCCGGGCACGATCGGTGCCTGGCTGGGGCCGTCCGTCCCGCTGGTCTCGCCGACCACCGGGCGCCACCTCCTCGAGCAGGTGAACGGGGACCGGGGCGACCCGCTCGGGCTCGAGATCCGGTGGGAGACCAGCGACCCGTCCAGCCTCCAGAAGCACGGGAGCCTCGATCGCAGCCTGCCCGCCGTGACGCCGGCCTCCGCCGCCGGCGACGCCAGGGTCGTCTACAACCCGCGCCGCGAGCCGGCGGACGGAGTCGGCTTCGAGGCCGAGGATTTCGCCAGCCTGTACGCCAGCGTCGACAAGTGGCAGCTGATCGAGGCGTTCTACGAGTCGAGCGACCCATGGGTCCAGCAGCACGTGCTCGGCTCGGGGATGGTTCGCGGCCGCCGGGTGTCCTCCACGCGCGGGTTCGCGATCGGGTTCCACGGCCCGGGCATCAACCTCTCGCTCACGGATGTCTACGACGTCACGGTCGGGATCGGGATCGGCATGGACGCCCAGGCGCACCGGAACGGCACGGACAGCGCGGAGGGCCTGCTCACGAAGTATCCCGACGGCACGTACCGGGGCCTGATGCGCGGCGTCATCGCCAGCACCACCGACATGACGCTGACGCTCCCGCTCGTCGCCGGCGAGTGCCACGCCCCGACCACCACGACCCAGCAGCTCTGGGTCGTCGGGCGGGTGGTCCCGGGTGGTGCGCTGATCCGCGATCAGGACACCCTGGTAGCGGGCACCCCCGGCACCGAGGACCTCATCCTCTCGTTCTACCCGCTCGAGCCCGCCGATGGCATCGGAGCCTGCGACGCGCCGATCCCGTACACGGGGCGGCGGCTCGTCGACGGGAAGACGATCGTCGGGCCCTACGCGCCGTTCAACGACAGCCGCTGGTCCTCGCCGGACGTGGGGTACCGGATCCACCTGCCGGAGGTCGGCGGCCTCATCTACGAGGACTGGTCGCAGGTCGTGCCGGCGGCCGGCGTGGACTCGCAGTGGACCGTCGACGTGGACCGCTCGGAATAGATCCTGCGCTGCCCCAGGAACGCGATGGGCGTCGTGCCCGGCTTCTTCGCCCGCCTCCTCGCCCTGCGTGGTGTGCGCACCCTCGACCTGCGGATGGATCACCGTCCTGCCGCCGGAACGCCCGTGCCCCGCAGGTTGCGCACCCCGGTATCATGATCGGCAACCGAATCGCAACCTTGACTGCGGAAGCCGACTCCCGGGTCCCCTTGGGACCCGTCACGCGCGGCCGGTCAGAGCCACCCGCGGGCGTGCATGCTCGCGTCCCAGCCGAGGTATTCGATCATGTCGATGACTGTGCCGGCCCCAACCGGGACCATCGGGGGCTCCGTCCTCGCCAACCTCCCCGTCGCCGAGCTCTACGAGCGCGCCATCCGCGAGGACGAAGGGACGCTCGCGGCGGAGGGGCCGCTGGTCGTGCGGACGGGCCAGCACACGGGCCGTTCGCCCAGGGACAAGTTCCTCGTTCGTGAGCCGTGGAGCGAGGCCAAGGTCTGGTGGGGCGAGGTCAACCAGGAGATCAGCGAGGCGCACTACGACCGCCTCCGGGCGCGCCTCATGACGTACGTCGCGGACCGGCGCCTGTACGCACAGGACATGTACATCGGCGCCCACTCGGCCCACCGGCGTAGCCTGCGCGTCTATACCGAGACGGCCTGGGCCAGCATCTTCGCGCGCAACCTGTTCCGCCGCCCGCCGCGCGAGGACCTGGCGACCTTCGCCCCCAACTTCACGATCATCAACGTGCCCAGCTTCCAGGCGGACCCGGAGACCGAGGGCACGCGGACCGGCACGGCGATCCTCCTCCACCTGCAGCGGATGGAGATCATCATCGTCGGCACGATGTACGCGGGGGAGATCAAGAAGTCCGCGTTCACCGTGATGAACTACCTGATGCCCGACGAGGGCGTGCTGCCGATGCATTCCTCGATCAACGTGGGCGTGAAGGGCGACTCCGTCATCTTCTTCGGCCTTTCCGGCACCGGGAAGACCACCCTGTCGGCCGACCCGCAGCGCAGCCTGATCGGTGACGACGAGCACGGCTGGGGCGACGGCTACACCTTCAACTTCGAGGGTGGCTGCTACGCCAAGACGATCCGGCTGTCTCCCATGTACGAGCCGGACATCTTCGCCACGACGAAGCGCTTCGGGACCATCCTCGAGAACACCGACATGTTCCCCGAGACGCGGGAGCTGGACCTGGACTCCGAGCGCTTCACCGAGAACACCCGCGCGGCGTATCCGCTCCATTTCATCGGCAATGCAGACCCCACGGGCGTGGCCCCCGGACCGGAGCACGTGGTCTTCCTCACGGCCGACGCATTCGGCGTCCTGCCCCCGATCAGCCGGCTCACCCGGGAGCAGGCGGCCTACCACTTCATCAGCGGCTACACCGCCAAGCTCGCCGGCACCGAGATCGGCGTCAAGGAGCCCAGCGCCACGTTCAGCGCGGGTTTCGGCGCCCCGTTCCTGCCCCGCCACCCCGGCGAGTACGCGCACATGCTGATGGACCGCCTGGACAAGTTCGACGTCCCTGTCTGGCTGGTGAACACCGGCTGGACGGGCGGCCCGTACGGGACCGGCCATCGGATGAACATCAACCACACGCGGAACATGGTCCGTGCGGCAATCAACGGCGAGCTCGACGCCGTCGAGACGGTGGTCGACCCGATCTTCCGGGTGGCGATCCCGGTCAGCGTCCCCGGCGTCCCCGACGAGGTCCTGTTCCCGCGCAACACGTGGGCGGACCCCGGGGCATACGACGAGGCTGCCCGCAGGATCGCCGGCATGTTCCACGAGAACTTCGCGAAGTACGCCGCCGGCGTCTCCGAAGCGGTCCGCACGGCTGGACCGATCCCGGTGGACCCGGACCCGGTCGCCGAGGGCTGACGCCAAGCGGGTGGAGGACGCGGGGTTCCTGGGCAGCGGCCGGGGCTAGAATGCAGGCCACCTGACTGCAACGCCCGGGCGCCCGTCCCGCGCCCTCAAGCGGAACGCCGAGGAGGAGCGACAGCATGGCGCGGAACAAGGTCACCGTCATCGGCGCAGGAAACGTCGGCGCCACGACGGCGCAGCGGATCGCCGAGGCCGGACTGGCCGACGTGGTGCTCGTGGATATCGTCGAGGGCATGCCCCAGGGGAAGGGCCTCGACCTCGCGGAGGCGGCCCCGGTGGTCGGCCATGACGCGCACGTGCTCGGTACCAACGACTACGCGGACACGGCCGGATCGGACATCATCGTGGTCACGTCGGGCATCCCGCGCAAGCCGGGCATGAGTCGCGACGACCTGATCGCGACCAACGCCGGGATCGTCGGCGGCGTCGTCAAGCAGGCCGCGGCCGTCTCGCCGGACGCGATCATCATCGTCGTCACCAACCCGCTCGACGTCATGTGCCACGTCGCCAAGGCGGCATCCGGCTTCCCTCGTGAGCGTGTGCTGGGCATGGCCGGTGTCCTCGATTCGGCCCGCTTCCGGACGTTCATCGCGATGGAGCTGGGCGTGTCCGTGAAGGACGTCCACGCCTTCGTGCTCGGCGGCCACGGCGACACGATGGTCCCGCTGTCCCGCTACAGCACCGTGGCGGGCGTGCCGATCACCGAGCTGCTCGCGCCAGACCGCGTGAAGGCCCTCGAGGACCGGACCGCCAACGGCGGCGCCGAGATCGTGGCCCTGCTCAAGACGGGCTCCGCCTTCTACGCCCCCGCGGTCTCCGCCTTCGAGATGGTCGATGCCATCCTCAACGACCGGAAACGCGTCCTGCCGTGCGCCGCGTTCCTCCAGGGCGAGTTCGGGGTCGACGGGTATTTCGTCGGTGTCCCGGTCATCCTCGGGCGAGGCGGTCTTGATCGCGTGTTCGAGATCACGCTCACGGCCGACGAGCAGGCGGCGTTCGCGAAGTCGGTCAACGCCGTCAAGGAGCTGGTGGCCGCGCTCCCGTCCTGATCCCGGCCACGCCGTGACAGGCCGCACCGGGACCGCGTGCGCCGATCAGCCTGGCCCGAGCGGGTTCTCGCACAGGCGGACCTCACCGGTACCCCGGGTTCCAGCCCGGTAGTCGTAGGTCGCACCGCCCGCCTCCACGACGATCCGATAGCCCGGCGTGATCACGTCGGTGTACATGAAGCCCATCACCGGGCAGCCCAAGGCGCCGGATGGCCAGTCGCGAGACTCGGCCGAGACGAGGATGACGTCGGCCGGTTCAACGCCGGCGCGCGACGCGGCATCGGCGATCGCCGCCTCGAGGTAGGGGGCCGGGATCGCATCGCTCGTGCCCGGGATGGCGGTCGGGGGCTCCATGCTTGCGACCAGGGTGGACGGTGCGGGCGTGGCCGGCGCCAGCGTGGCCGGCGCCGACGGGGATGCTGCGGCGGATGTCGGGGTCGCGGGGCCGGCGCCGCTCGAGCACGCCGCGATTGCCAGCGCGACCAGCACGAGGGCGGCGGGGAGGCGGGGCACGGGTCGAGTGATCATGGGCCCATAACGCGCGACCGGCTGGTCAGGTTCCCTCGCGACCGGTGGCTGGGGGTCCCAGCCGGTGGTGTCTGGCACGGTAGACTCGCCGCGTCGTGCTCCACCTCGTGGCGCCCCGCGCCGTCATCGAGCTCGCGTTTGACCCGATCGTCCGGATCGGCGACTTCAGCGTCCGCCTCGAGACGCTCGGCATTGCCCTCGTCGTATTCCTGGCCGTCCTGATCGCGGCGTTCGCGGCCCACGCCACGCCCATCGATCTCAACAAGCCGGCCGACGCCCCGGGCCGGGACCCGGCGGAGCGCAACTGGCTCCGCGCCGACGACCTGCTGTACATCGCGGTGGCTGCGCTGCCGGGCGCCGCGGTGGGCGCGCGCCTCGGCTACTGGCTTCTCCACTGGGACTTCTACCAGGCCAATCCCGGCGCGCTGCTCGATCTGGGCCAGGGCGGCCTCCAGCTCTCGTTGGGCGTCGTTGGCGGCGTGATCACGGCGTCGATCGTGGCCGGACTGCTCGGGGCACCCCTCGGTCGATGGCTACACGCGATGACGATGCCGGTGCTGCTGGGGCTGGCGGCCGGCAAGGCGGTGATGGCCCTCGGGGGCAGTGGTCAGGGCACGCTCAGCGATGCGTCGTGGGCCACGGCCTACGCCGGACCCGGACCGTGGGGCTCGCTGGCGCCCCAGCTGGCGGCGCATCCCGCCCAGATCTACGAGGCGCTGGCCACCCTCGCCGTGGTCATCATCGTCAGCTGGGTGATCGCCTTTGATGCCTTCCCCGGTCGCAACGGCGGGGCGTTCCTGTTCGCGATCGGGTCGTGGGCGATCGCGCGGGCGATCGTCGCGACCACCTGGCGTGACCCCGAGGTGTTGGGACCGCTGCGGATGGACCAGTTGATCTCGATTGCGATCGCTGCGGTGTCGTACGGGCTGATGCTGATCATCGGCTGGGTCGCGGTGGTGCGCGGGAGACGCGCGCGGCTGGTCGTGGTTCCGGGGTCCGTGGCCGTCACGGGGTTGGCGCCGCGGCCGGCGAAGGCACCGGGCGAGCCGGACTGGCCTGACCCGTCTGCGCGCCCCCGGATCTGAGCCGGGCGCCGGCTCAGAGTGCAGCGAGCAGGACGGAGGCCAGCTCCTCGTCGGTCAGGGTGACCGGGTTGGTCCGCATCGAGCTGCCGCGGGCGTCGGCGACCACCGCCGGGATCCCGCCCTCGGTGAGGCCGTACGCGCGCAACCCGCGAATGGCCAGCGCGGCCGTCCACCGCCGGAGCTCCGCGACCAGGGCGGCGCGTGCCTCGTCCGGAGGGGTCGACTCGGGCAGGCCGGCCAGGAGCCGGCCCAGGGTCGCGTAGCGGCCGAGGGTCGCCGAGCCAGGGTCGCGCGCCTCAAGCGCCGCCACGTTCGCCGCCGTGATGCCGGCGAGGGTCGTTCCACAGGCGACGCCATGGGGCATGGGGAGCTGGGCGCCGAGCGGAGAGGCTAGCCCGTGGACGCCTCCCAATCCGGCGTGCGCGAGGCAGATCCCCGACAGCAGTGCCGCGTAGGCCATCCTCGAGCGGGCTGCCGGTGCCGCCGGGCCGTCGGGGTCCGCGTGCCACGGCAGCAGCGCGACACGAGCTGCTCGTAGCCCGTCCAGCGCCAGCGTGTCGGTGACGGGCCCAGCCTTCGTTGACACGTAGGCCTCGAGGAGCTGCGTGACGGCGTCCATGCCGTGGGCCGCGATCCGCGAGGGGTCGGCGCCGGCCAGCAGGTCCGGGTCGATGACCGCGTCCGCCGCCACGAGACGCTCGTCGCGGAAGGATCGCTTGTAGCCGGCCGGACCGCGCTCGCTCAGCACCGCGTTGCGCGTGGCCTCGGAGCCCGTGCCCGCCGTCGTCGGGACAGCGACGAGCGGCACCGGCACGCCATCGTATGGGCGGTAGTCGGGCAGTCCCTCGAGGTGGTCCTCCACGCTGGAACCGGACCGGAGCAACCCCGCGATCGCCTTGGCGGCGTCGAGCACGCTGCCACCCCCGATCCCCAGGACCACGTCCACGGCGACATCGCGATGGGCACGCACCGCGCCGTCCACGAGGCCCGGGGACGGCTCGTCGGTGACGGCCACCTCACCCGCAACCGTGACGCCCGAAGCCCGCAGGCCCGCCAGCAGGTCGTCGCGCCGGCCCGACGCCGCCAGCGATCGGCCGCCGGTGACCAGCAGCACGCGGCCGCCATGCGCTGCCACAGTGCCCGGCAGCTGCCCGAACGTGCCCGCGCCAAACGTGATCCTCGGGATCCGCCCGAGCACGAATGGGAGTACGGGCTCGACCGCCTTGGACCCTGGTCGCGGCACCCGGGACCCCTGCTGCGGCACCCGGGACCCCTGCTGCGGCACCCGGGACCCCTGCTGCGGCACCCGGGAGCCGGGATCGCTCACGAGGCAGGGGTTTCGGGAAACAGGCCCGTGTATCGGACGCCGTACCGGTCTTCTGCGAACATCCCGGCTGTTGCCTCACGCCACGTCGCGTAGTGCGGGGTGTCCCTGTGGGCACGGGCGGCCGCCTCGTCCACGTACCACTCGTAGAGCACGAAGCGGGTCGCGTCCTCGGCGAGCCGCAGGAGGTCGAACCGGATGTTGCCTGGCTCTCGACTGGAGGCCTCGCAGTTGGCCCGGCAGGCGTCCTCGAACGCGTTGGCGTGCTCGGGCTTGACATGGCAGTGGACGAGAGTCACGAACATGGCGACGGCTCCTGGTGGCGACGATGCCTCGACCACCCGAATCTATGCCCGTTGGCCCGTTCGCGGGATACCGGTCGGGACCTTCGAGCGCCGTCCGGCACTGGTCCGGCCCCGCCGTGGGGGATGAGGCTTGCGCCGATCGCGGGGAATCCACCCAGGGGAGCGCTTCCATGGCCCGGCAGTTCGTCGTCCAGCTTGACAACCATCCCGGCGAGCTCGCGCTGCTCAGCCGCACCTTCGCCCAGCGAGGCGTGCAGATCCATCACGCCGCATGTGCCGGGACCGGGCCGCTCCAGTGCATGTTCGTGACCTTCACGGACGACGATGCCGCTCGCTCGGTGCTCAAGGGATTGGGCCACGTGTTCATCGAGGGTGAACCCGTGATGGTCGAGATCCCCGATGAGCCCGGAAGCCTCGGCGCCGTGAGCCAGAAGCTCGCCGATGCGGGCGTCATGGTCAGCGGCATGATCCAGGCCGGCGCGAAGCCCGGCAAGCTCGAGATGGCCTTCTGCGTAGACGACGAGTGCAAGGCGCGCGAGGCGCTGGGTCTGCACGCCGAGGATTGCGTCGGCTGCTCGTCATAGGTCCTGCCGGGCACCCGGGAGCCAGCTCGCCGCGCCCGCCGGACGCTGGCAGCCCCAACCAGCGCGTGGCGCGCCAGTTCGGGCGCCCGGACTCCTGAACATCCCGCGACCTGCCCGGCTGCGTGACCGGTGGAGCGCCCCGAGACCGACTCGTCCCATGACGCGACGGTTGGGGCGTCCGACGCCCCGGTTCGGGTGAGGTGGCGCGCGCACCCGTCGGGCCGGGCCCCGCGGGGCGAACCGGGCCGACGGGCACAGCGCCCGAGGCTATGAAACGCGCGGGAAGTTCGCGAGGCTGCGCTTGAGGAACCTGCCGTGGCCGGCAGGACCGGTCCACTCACCGTCGCGGACCACCACGGTGCCACGCGACAGCACGACGTCCGAGCCGCCCTGGACGGTCATCCCCTCGTAGCAGCTGTAGTCGACGTCCATGTGGTGGGTCTTGGCAGACAGGACGTGCTTGCGGTTCGGGTCGTAGACCACGAGGTCCGCATCGGAGCCGGCGGCGATCACGCCCTTCTGCGGGTACATCCCGAAGATCTTGGCCGGGGCGGTGGACACGATCTCGACCCAGCGCTCCCTGGTGTAGCGCCCGTCGATGACGCCCTGGTGCATGAGGTCCACGCGCTCTTCGACGCCGGGCAGGCCGTTGGGGATCTTGCGGAAGTCCCCGCGTCCAAGCTCCTTCTGGCCGTGGAAGTCGAACGGACAATGGTCGGTGCCCACGAGCTGGAGGTCGTCCCGCTTGAGCGCCGCCCAGAGGGCCTCTGAATGGTCCGGCGTGCGGAGCGGCGGCGAGCAGACGAACTTGGCGCCCTCGAAACCGTGGCCCAGGTCATCGAGGTTGAGGTAGAGGTACTGGGGGCATGTCTCCGCCCAGGCCATCGCGCCCCGGTCGCGGGCCGCCATCAGGGCCTGCAGCGCCTCCTTGGCGGACATGTGGACGAAGTACACGGGAACGCCGGCGACCTCGGCCAGCCGGATCATCCGGTTGGTCGCCTCAGCCTCCATCCGCGAGTCGCGGGCCAACCCGTGGCCGAGCGGATCGGTCATGCCCGCTGCGACCTGCTCCGCCGCCAGGATGTCGATCACGGGTCCGTTCTCGGCGTGCATCAGGATGAGGCCGCCGTTCTTCTTCGTCTGCTGCATCGCCCGGAAGATGTGGTCGTCCGGCGAAAGGAAGACGCCCGGGTAGGCGGTGAACAGCTTGAAGTCCGGCACGCCCTCGGCGACCAGCTGGTCCATCTCGGCCAGGGTCGCATCGTTGACGTCCGACATGATCATGTGGAAGCCGTAGTCGACGACGGCGTTGCCCTCGGCCTTCTTGTGCCAGGCGTCGAGCCCCTCGTGGAGCGACTGGCCCTTCGCCTGGACGGCGAAGTCCACGATCGAGGTCGTGCCGCCGAACGCCGCCGCGCGGGTGCCCGTCTCGAAGGTGTCCTTGGCGAAGGTCCCGCCGAAGGGCAGCTCCATGTGGGTGTGGGCGTCGATTCCGCCCGGGATCACGTACTTGCCGGTCGCGTCGATCGTCTCGTCCGCGCTCACGCCCGCACCGGCCAGGTTGGAGCCGACCTGCGCGATCGTCTCGCCGTCGACCAGCACATCGGCCTGGTACGACCCGTCGGCGGTGACGATGGTGCCGTTGGCGATCAGGGTCCGCATCTGTCCTCCTCGCGTGCATGTGCCGCCTCACCCGGAGGCGGTGGGACGCTCGTGGACCCATCCTAGCGATGGCGACCGGCCGTGACAGGGCCGGTTGACGTGGAGACGTGACCCTGACAGCCGCACCGGCAGGGGCCCACCGGCCCACCCGCCGCTTGGCCGGTGTCAGAGCGCCGGCAGGGCGAGGGGCACACCCAGCGCCGCCGCGATCCCGAGCCGGATCAACCAGGCCAGGATGGTGGCGCCCACGGCGACGACGGCGAACAGGAAGGCGATCGCGCCACGTGTCTGGCGGATCCGGCGCGCGCGCCGGGCGGCGGGGCCATCAAGCTCCCAGAACGGATCCCGGCGGCGAAACATCGAGTGATCGGTCATCGAGCGACCTCCAGCCCCCACAGTGTCGGTCCGATGGGGTGGTGGGCGGGAGGGTGACGTAGGTCCGGTGACCCACCACCGCACCACACTGGACTCCACCGGCCGTGGAGACCCGCGTGATCGTGGTGCACCCCGTCACCGGGGCCGGACCGTCCGGTGGCGGTGCGGAGGGTCCATGCTCCGAGGCGGGATCGCTGGGCGGCCTGTCCCCAGGCCCCGCGCTCGTCGAGCGGACGTGCCCGGCCGTCAGGCGTGACGCTCCGCGCCAACGTCCCGGAGGGCCGGGATCACGTGCTTCCCGTAGAGCTCGAGCTGCTCCTCCTCGTTGCCGTTCATCAGGTACAGGTTGAACTGGTCCACCCCGGCTTCGGCAAGCGTCCGGAGCCGCTCGATGTGCGCGTCCGGGCCGCCGACCAGGCAGAACCGGTCCACGATGTCGTCGGTCACGAAGGAGGCATTCGAGGACCCGACCTCGGCGTGGTGGAGGTAGTCGTAGCCCTCGCGGTCGTGGATGTAGGCCGTCAGCTCCGGCGGCAGGTCCTCGCGCGGGTACTTGTTCACGAGATCGACGACGTGGTTGCCGACCAGCGCCGGGAACCAGCGCGTCCGGTCCCGGCCGTCGGCCAGGTCACCGACGTGGGCCGGTGCGGCAGCCATGACCTGCACGGCGCCCGGGTCCCGCCCGGCGGCCGCCGCGGATTCCCGCACCTGGGATACGAACCAGCGGATGAGATCGGGGTCGCCGATCTGGAGCATGGCCCCGTCTGCGATGCGGCCCGTCAGCTTGAGCGCCACGGGGCCGTAGCCCGCGATCCACACCGGGAGCGGGAAGCCCGGTGTCCAGGGCAGTTCGAGCATCGCGCCCTCGAACTCGATGCCGCGACCCTCGACCAGCGCCCGGATCACGTGCACGGCCTGCTCGAGGTCCTTCATCGTTGTCGGGGCCTTGCCCAGCACCCGGCGCGCCGAGTCGCCGCGGCCGATGCCCAGGTCCATGCGCCCGCCGGACAGCTCGTTGAGCTCGGCGAGCAGCGAGGCCGTGACTGATGGCTCACGCGTGGCCGGGTTGGTGACGCAGGTCCCGAACCGCATCGCCGTCGTGGCCTGGACCATGAGCGTCAGGAGCGGGTACGGGTCTCTCCACAGGACGTGCGAATCGAACAGCCAGCCGTGGGTGAAGCCGGCAGCCTCCGCCTGTCGGGTGAGCTCGATCGTGCGCTCGATCGAGTGGTCGGGCTTGAGCGTGAAGCCGAACTGCATTCCGCTGCCTCCTGTGGGGACCCGGGAGAATCAGGCGGCTCGGCTGTCCTCCTCCTTGACAGCCGAGCCGCGCGGGATCATACCCGACACGGCCGCATCGGCAACCGTGCCGTTCGGCCCTCCGTGGCGGCCTAGGGCCGGGTGAGGTCTCCGTACTGGTCGGGCCGGCGGTCCCGGTAGAACTGCCAAGTCTGGCGGACCTCGTTGATCACGTCGAAGTCCATGTCACGGATGATCAGCTCCTCGTCGTGGGGGCTGCCCACCGCGCCGACGAACTGGCCGCGCGGATCGACGAAGTAGCTCTGGCCGTAGAAGTCGTCGGGTCCGATCTCGGCCTCGATGCCGACGCGGTTGATCGTGCCGACGAAGTAGCCGTTGGCCAGCGCGTGGCTGACCTGCTCGATCCGCCACAGGTACTCCGACAGGCCGCGACTGGTGGCCGACGGGATGAACACCATCTCGGCGCCGTTGAGGCCCAGCGCGCGGGCGCCCTCGGGGAAGTGGCGGTCGTAGCAGATGTAGACGCCGACCTTGCCGACCGCGGTCTCGAACACCGGGTAGCCGAGGTTGCCGGGGCGGAAGTAGAACTTCTCCCAGAAGCCCTGGACGTGCGGGATGTGGGTCTTGCGGTACTTGCCCAGGTACGAGCCGTCGGCGTCGATCACCGCCGCCGTGTTGTAGTAGATGCCCGAGGTCGAGTCCTCCTCGTACATCGGGCACCACGAGGACCATGCCGGTCTGCTTGGCGAGGTCCTGCATCCGCTTCGTGGTCGGCCCGTCCGGGATCAGCTCGGTGTAGCTGTAGTACTGCTGCTCCTGCACCTGGCAGAAGTACGGTCCGTAGAAGAGCTCCTGGAAGCAGCATCACCTGCGCGCCCTGCTTGGCCGCCTCGTGGGCATAGCCCTCGTGCTTCTGGATCATCGACTCCTTGTCGCCGGTCCAGGTTGCCTGGAGCAGCGCGCCACGCACGTTACGGGGCATGAATCAGCCTCCTCGATACTCCCGTTTGCCGCCCGCTCGGACGGCTGCCACCACCGGCGTCGCCGCGGCGGCGAATGCGCGGAGCATACGCCGCTGGTCCTTGGGCTTCTGCCCCCGTCGGCCCCTACCGGGCGGGCCGGAAGTCAGCCCGTGGGCATCGCCTGCCGCGTCGCGGTTCAGTGGCAGAGCCCCGTTCCGGCATCCGTGAACACCCGCCCGGCGACCGGGATGAACAGCCAGTCATAGGAGGCGGCCCGGAGCGTGAGCCGGAGCACGCCGTGGGTCGCGGCCTCCCGAACCTCGCTGTTCGCCCGGATCGTCGCGAACGGACGCAACGGACCCCCGCCGGTGCCGACCACGAACTCGCGGATGCCGGTGGGGGAGGCGGCACCCGCCGGTGTCTGGGGAGCAAACCGCTCGTAGTCGTGGTCGTGGCCGGCCAGGACGACGTCGGCGTCGAAATCGGCGAGGGCTTCCCACAGGGGGCGGACCACTGGGTCGCCCCCGTGCTGACCGGAGGAGAACAGCGGCTGGTGCATGACCGCGGCCACACAGGCGCGCGGGTTGGCTGCGAGGTCCGCCCGGAGCCACTGCTCCTGGGCTGAGCCGGTCCCGCAGCCGACCTCGGTGCAGTTGGCGTTGAGCGTGTAGATCCGCCAGCTGCCGAGGTCATACGCGTACCACCCCTTGCCGCGCTCGCCCGCCCGCGCACCGAAGTAGTCCCAATAGGGTCCGGCTCCGGGCGTGTGGTACTCGTGGTTGCCGACGGCGGGGGAGGTTCGGAGCCGCCAGCGGCCCCAGGTGGGGCCGTAGCAGTCGCGGAACTGGGCCCTCGTCCCGTCCGGATAGACCGTGTCACCGGCCGCGAACACGCGCCCCGGGATGGCGTCGAGCAGGTCCGCGGTCCGGTTGTCGCCCGGGCTGCCGCAGTACGCGATGTCTCCAGCGCCGACCAGCACCGGGTCAGCCGACGGCGCATCACCCACGATGAACCCGTCCACGACGACGTTGGGGTGGCCCGGCGTGCCGACGACGCGGATGGTGAGGGTGTGGCGGCCCGGCTCGGGCCAGGTCGCGACGTAGACCACGCGCCGGTAGGCCGTGGAAGTCGCGTAGGTGCTGACGACGCCGCGGTCCTGCCCATCGAGGAGAACCCGGGCGGACCCGCCCGATCGGGACGGGCGACCGATCCACGCGACCTGGCTCCCGGTGAACACGAACGCAAGCTCCGTTCCGCCCGCGCGCCCGCGCAGGGCTCGGTCGCCGAGGAACCCGCCGGCGCCCAGGGTGGCCCAGGCGCCCGTGGTGGTGACGTCAGCCGACTGTTCCGAGGTGAGCGCCCAGCGCAGCGCGTTGCCGTACGCCCACGGACTCCAGTTGCCGGCACCATCCTTCGCTCGCACCCGGAACCTGGCGTCGTGTGGGGGTCGAACCGTGACCATGGCGTGCCTGGCAGCCGGCCTGGGCAGGGCGACCTTCGCCCACGAGCCACCGTCAACACTGATCTGCACCTTGACCCGCGCCACGCCCGTCCCGCTGTCGGTGGCCGTCCAGGCGACCCTCATCGTGATGGCGGCCGACTTCGCGGTCTCGCCGGCCGCAGGCTGGGCGACCGGAGGGGTCACCACGGGCGGCGTGGCGTCGGGAGCGGCGGCAATGGCCGTGCCGGCGGCCGGGCCCGCGACGAGAGCCGCAGCGAGCAGAAGCACCCGCGCGGCATGGAACGTACGGCGCATGCGGAGATCGTGCACCCAAACGGCCGCGGGCGTCATCCCCCGGATGGCCCTGGTTGTCGGGGCCGGGGGCCCGGACCCCCAGGTCAGCGCTCCTGGGCGAAGACCTCGGTGAACCGGCGGCAGGCGCCGTCTCCGTCGAACTCGAGCAGGAACACGTTGTGGTAGCGCCGGTCACCCGCCTCGCCGGTGTACGTGCTCGTGCCCACCGCCACGGCCCGGGAACCGTCCACGGCATAGGGCTCGTAGGCACCCTCGTAGGTGCCCGGGGTGTCCTGGTCCGCCAGCCAGTCGTCGACGATGGCGGAGGCGCCGCGAAGCGGCTCGCCCCACGGGTAGTAGCGGTACTCGGCGTCCTCCGCGAACAGCGCGCGAATGGCGCCGGGGTCGTATGTCCGCCAGGCATCGTTGTAGCCTTCGAGCCAGCGGACGACGTCGTCTCGCGTCATGCGGTCCTCCTGGGGTGGTAGGGAGCTGCGGTAACCGATGTTATCGCTGGATCCAGTTACCAGCAACCTCAACGCGAACAGGCGATTCCACCCGCCATGACCCGGCCGTCTGGTCCGCCGCCACGGCGTCGGCCGTGTGTTGTAATGGCTCCCACGGCACACTACGCCGGCAGCCAAGGCCGACAGCAGCGGACGGCCCACCCCGGGCCGCCCGGAACGGAGGATCATGGGCATCAGCGCCGCGCCCGGCATGACCAGCGAGGAGATCGTCTCCCTTTCCCGCGAGCACACGATGTTCTCGTGGTCCATCCAGGGCCAGCTCGATCCGATCGCGATCGATCGCGCTGAGGGCGTCTACCTGTACACGCCCGAAGGCCGCCGGATCCTGGACTTCAACGCCCAGCTGATGTCGGTCAACATCGGGCACGGCGATCGGCGCGTGCTCGACGCGATCAACGCGCAGGCCGAGAAGCTCCAGTTCGTGCAGCCCGCCTTCGCGACCGAGATCCGCGCCCGCCTCGGCCGGAAGCTGGCCGAGATCATGCCCGGTGACCTCAACAAGGTGTTCTTCACGCTCGGCGGCGCCGAGGCCGTGGAGAACGCGATCAAGCTCGCCCGGCACGTGACGGGCAAGTACAAGCTGCTGGCCCGGTATCGCGCCTACCATGGCGCGACGGCCGGGGCGATGACGCTCACCGGCGACTATCGTCGCTGGGCGAATGAGCCGGGCATCGTGGGTGTGGTGCGCTATCCGGACACGCACCGCTGGGGCGAGAAGGAGCCGCGCTCGGCCGCCGAGGCCCTCACCGGCCTCGAGGACGTGATCAAGTACGAGGGCGCCCAGACGATCGCGGCCATCTTCCTCGAGACCGTCGTCGGGACCAACGGCATCCTCATCCCGCCCGACGGGTACATCAAGGGTGTCCGCGAGCTGTGCGACAAGTACGGGATCCTGATGGTCGCCGACGAGGTCATGGCGGGCTTCGGGCGGACCGGCCGCTGGTTCGCGATCGACCACTGGGATGTCACCCCCGACCTGATGACGATGGCCAAGGGCCTCACGTCGTCCTACCTGCCCCTCGGTGCGGTCGCCATGCGCGACCACATCTCCGAGGTCATGAACGGCAAGATGTTCTACGGGGGCCTGACCTACAGCAGCCACCCCGTGAGCCTCGCCGCGGCCCTGGCCACGATCGGCGTGTACGAGGACGACGACCTCATCGGCAACGCCGCCCGGATGGGCGAGGTCATGCGCCGCCATCACGAGGCGCTGGCCGCCAAGCACCCGTCGGTGGGGGCGCACCGCAACATCGGCCTGTTCGGAATCCTTGACCTCGTCCGGAGCCAGGACCCGTGGACGCCGATCACGCCCTTCAACGGGACCAGCGACGAGATGAAGGCGATCGGCAAGTACTTCCGCGAGCACAGCCTGTACGCGATGATCGCCAACAACTCGATCCACACCAACCCGCCCCTGTGCATCAACGAGGACCAGCTGGCCGAGGGCTTTGCCATCATCGACGCCGCGCTGGACATCGCCGACCAGGCGGTCACCGGCTAGGGCATGAGCGGGGACCCGGCGGCCGGCGCGACCCAGGCCGCCGGGCCGATCGTCAGCATCCGCGGCCTCGACAAGGCCTTCGCCGGTGGCGAGGGCGGGCCATTGCTGGCCCTCGAGGCCGTTGACCTCGCGATCGAGCCTGGGGCGTTCGTCTCGCTCATCGGGCCGTCCGGGTGCGGCAAGTCCACGCTCCTGCGAGTCATCGGGGACCTTGTCGCGCCGACTCGAGGGGAGGTGACCGTCAACGCCAAGCCGCCTGGACGCGCACGGCTGGACCGCGACTACGGGATCGTCTTCCAGGCGCCCGTCCTGTTCGACTGGCGGACGGTGGCGGAGAACGTCGCCCTCCCGCTCGAGATCCTGCGCTGGCCGGCAGAGCGCCGCGCGACGCGGGTCCGCGAGATGCTTGCCCTGGTGGACCTCGACGGGTTCGCCGGCCACCGTCCCTACCAGCTCTCGGGCGGGATGCAGCAGCGGGTCGCCATCGCGCGGGCGCTCGCCTTCGAGCCGCGCATCCTGCTCATGGACGAGCCGTTCGGGGCACTGGACGAGATGACCCGCGAGCGCCTCAACGACGAGGTGCTGCGGATCTGGTCACGGACGGGGACCACGGTCGTGTTCGTGACCCACTCGATCCCGGAGGCCGTCTACCTCTCGACGCGGGTGGTGGTGATGGGCGCCCGGCCGGGCCGGATCATGAGCACGGTGGAGATCGACCTGCCGCAGCCACGCGACGACGCCACCCGCGAGGCGCCGCGGTTCTTCGAGCTCATCACCGAGGTCCGAGAGCGGCTCCACGCTCGTGGCGCCTGACCCGGATGGCGCCCGGTTGCCGCCGGCCCCGGCGCGCACCCATTTGACGGATCCGGCGGCTGGGTCGATGGTGGGGTCCAGTCGATAGCGCCGGGTTCACATCCAGTTCGTCCGTTGCGTTTGCGACGGATCGGATTCCTGATGTCCCGCAAGTCCTTCCTGCTGGCCGAGAGCACCATCGTCGTGTCACCTGCCGGCTACTTCGACGTCTACCCGCCCGTGGCCCGCACCGATGGCGACCATCCCGCGTACCGTGGCCGGCTCCACGAGCTCGGTGCCGGCATCCGCGGCGCCGACGACCGCCTCGCGATCCGCCCGTCCTCGTCGATCCTCGCCGAGGCGGTCACCACCTGGTCCGCCGTCAACGGCGTCGCGGCCGTGAGCGGCGCGATCGGCCGCGGCCGGGATGGGAACGAGGCAGGGGCCTGACCCCTGCGGCAAGGACCGGACCCGCTACTTCACCTTCAGCTTGCTGATGGTGATGGTGCCGTTGGGGGCGGCACCCCCGCCCTGGGTGACGGCGACCGTCTTCGGGTATCCGAGCGCGGTGTCGTAGACCACCTTCACCTTGCCGCCGCCGTCGACGATGGCCCCGACGAGATCGAACAGGGCATCAATTCGCGGGGCGACGAACGAGCTCCCGACGGGCGGCGCACCCGCGGTGGGCTTGAATTCGGCGTCGTCTCCATTGAGGGTGACGTTCCAGCCCCATGAGCCGCCGGGGCCCTCGTAGCGCCAGCGGAACGCGTACCGCTCGGGGGCAGCGGCGGACCAGCGGGCCCTGGCAGCGGCGAGGGCCTCGCGAGCCTGGACCGCGTACAGGTCCGTGTAGTCGATCCGGATCCAGTAGGCGTCACCTCGCGCCGAAGGCGATGGGTCGATCGAGACCAGGACGTCGAGACCCTCCACGTCCGCGGCGACGTCGACCCAGCCACCGGCCGCGAGCACGCCCACGGCCGCCTCGACGGTGCCGCCGATGGTGGCGGCGTCCGGGGGCGCCGCGTCGCCTGCCGCCCCGCCCTCGGCCGCGACGGTGGTCGCGCCATCCTCGTGGTGGACCCGGTAGGTCGTGGCGCTCGAGACCGTGTCGGCCGCGGTGAAGCGGCTCCACGTGTACTCCCAGGTGGGGGAGCGTGGCGCATTCCAGGCCTGGAGCAGGCTGTCGAGGGCTGCTCGGGCCCGCGAGGCGCTGGTCCGATCGGCCGCGGTCGTGAGGTCTCGCACCTCCACGCTGGCCTGCGCATCGGCGCCGTCCGGCAGGCGCTGGTCAAGGCGCGACACGTACCCGTACAGGACGTCGTAGGAGATCGACACTTCGCCGCCGGGCTGCTCGAGCGCGGCGGCGGCGCGGTCGAGAATGCCTCCGATGGTCTGCGCGGCACCGATCTCCGGTGCGTCCGGAGCCATCGACACGGGCTGGACCTCTGCCCGCCCATCCATCTCCGCCACGTGGACGACCGTCTCCTGGCCGCTCGCGCGGTGCTCGACCGTCGTATAGGCCACCGTGGAGGGACGCTGCCGCTCCCACACACCGCGACCCTCGGCGACTTCCTCGAGGCGTGGGTCTGCGGTCGGCGCGGGCGTCGCGGGGCCCGGCGTCGCCGGGTCGCTGCCGCAGGCGGTCAACAGCAGGATCGCCGCGCCAAGCCACGTGATCGCTCGCCGCCTCCCCGATGTCGGCATCCGGCCGGACCCCCGTGCTCCCGATTTCCGTAGGTATGTGCCGTGATGATGGGGCGTTGGCGACGGTGGTCAAGTCCCCGGTGGTCCTTGGGACCCGGAGCGCAGACCGGACGAGCCTATTCGTACCGCAGCGCCGTGATCGGATCCAGGCGGGCCGCCTGGCGGGCGGGCCAGACCCCGAAGACCACGCCGACGGCCAGTGAGAAGCCCACGGCCAGCAGGATGGTCGTCAGGCTGATGTTGAGCCCCCAGCCGGCCACGGCCCCGACCAGCGCCGAGGCCGCCACCCCGAACGCGATGCCGAACAGGCCCCCGGCCATCGACAGCACCAGCGCCTCGATCAGGAACTGGGCCATGATGTCGCGCCCGCGCGCCCCGATCGCCTTCCGGATCCCGATCTCGCGCGTCCGCTCCCGGACCGAGACGAGCATGATGTTCATGATGCCGATGCCGCCCACCAGCAGGCTGATCGACGCGATCCCGGCCAGCAGCAGCGACAGGAAGCCCGTGATTGTCCCGAACGCAGACAGCAGCTGCGTCTGGTCGATGACCGTGAAGTCGTCCTCCTCGCCCTGGGCGATCCCGTGGCGGACGCGCAGCAGCTCGGTGACCTGGAACTTGACGATCGGGATCTGGCTCGCCCGCTCCGTCGAGACCGACAGCGACTGGAGCGAGCTGCCCGCCACGAAGTAGTCGCGCACGGCCGTGAGCGGGACCAGGACCTGGTCGTCGAGGATGCCCTTGGGTTGGAGGATCCCGATCACGCGGAACGGGACGCCGCCGACGAGGATCCTGGAGCCGACCGCCGACTCACCGAGATGGAGGGCATCGGCCGTGGTCGACCCGATCACGGCAACACGCAGCCCCGCCTCGTACGCTGCCTCCGACACGAACGAGCCACGCCAGATCTCGTACGCCCGGACCGGCATGAACGACGGGGTGATCCCGGAGACCGTGGTCGTGGTGTTGGAATCGCCGGCCACCACCACGGCGATCGTGGACACCTGGGGGGCGACGTCCGCGACGCCGGGGATCTCCCGGATGGCCTCCGCGTCGGCGATGGTCAGGGTGTCCCCGGATCCGGCCGCTCCGCGCACGAATCCGAAGGTGCTGGCACCCGGGCTGATGCTGAGCAGGTTCGTCCCCAGGCCTTCGATCAGGTTGGTGATCCCCGACGTGGCGCCCTGCGCCACCGAGACCAGCGCGACGATCGAGCCCACACCGATGATCACGCCGAGCATCGTCAGCAGGGCGCGCATCCGGGCCGCAGCCAGCCGGGAGATCGCGAGCGGGATCAGCTCCGCCCAGTTCACGAGGAGACCCGCCCGTCGCGCACGTGGACGCTGCGCTTCGCCGCCACCGCGACGTCGCTGTCGTGGGTGATCAGGACGATCGTGGTGCCGACGTCGTTGAGCTCGTGCAGCAGCTTGAGCACGTCCGCGCCCGAGGCTGAGTCCAGGTTCCCGGTGGGCTCATCCGCAAGGATGATCGCCGGCTGGGTCACCAGCGCCCGGGCGATCGCCACGCGCTGCTGCTGGCCGCCGGACAGCTCCGAGGGCTCATGGGTCAGGCGGTCATCGAGTCCCAGGCGGGCCAGGGCCTCGTGCGCCCGCCGGTTCCGCTCGGTCCGCCGGACGCCCGCGTACAGGAGCGGCATGGCGACGTTCTCGAGGGCCGTGGTGCGGGGGAGCAGGTTGAAGGACTGGAACACGAACCCGATCGTCCGGTTGCGGACGCGGGCGAGCTCATCGTCCGGGAGCGTGGCGACGTCGATCCCGGCCAGCCGGTACGTGCCTGACGTGGGCCGGTCGAGGCAGCCGAGCAGGTTCATCAGGGTCGACTTGCCGGAGCCGGAAGGGCCGACGATCGCGAGGAAGTCACCGGGCGCCACGTCGAGATCCACGTCGACCAGCGCCCGCACCTCGAGGCGGCCGGAGCTGTAGGTCTTGCCGATGCCGCGCATCTCGATGACCGGCGTGGCGGCGGCCGGCCCCGCCGGGGCGCCAAGAGCGACCGGGACCGTTGTCAATTCTGGCCGCTCCCTGGGCTCGACCCGCCTCCGGTCCCTGTGCCACCCCCGTCACCGGTGCCGCCGGGGCCGGTGGGGAAGGTCGTCACCAGGTCCCTGGCGGTGGCCGTCCCGGTGACGACCACGGTGCCCACATCGATGCCCGAGCGGATCTCCGCGAGCGACGCGGTGAGGAGGCCCACCTCGACGGGGACGGTCCGCACGCGATCGGGTCCGTCCAGCACCTGCACCGTGTAGGTGCCCGGCTCGCCACTGATGGCCGTCACCGGCACCGCCAGCACGCCCTCGGCGCTGGCGGTCGTGATGTCCACGTCGGCGGTCATGCTGGGCGCCACGCCGTCGGGCGGCGTTTCGAGCGAGATCACGATGCCGTAGGACACGATCCCCGATGCGCTCTTGGTGGCGCCTGCGAGATCCACGGAATCCACGGTGCCGATCACGGTCGTGTCCAGGGCGGGGATCGACACCTCCGCCGGCTGGCCGACCGCCACCGCGGGCAGGTTGCTCTCGGTGATGGAGGCCGCGACTTCGACGGCGGTTCCGCGGAGCAAAACGACGGTGGTCGACACGTGATCGCCGGGCTCGATGGAGACCGACGAGACCACGCCGTCGATCGGCGCGGTCAGCGTCGCCAGCTCGAGCGTTCGCTCCGCGTCCGAGACGGCCGATTGGGCCTGGGCGACGGCGGCCTGGTCGGCGGACACCGCGGCATCGGTGTCCACGTTGACCGCCTGGTCGAACGCGAGCTCGGCCGATTCCACGCCGAGCTTCGCCGCCGCCACCTGTCCCGAGGCCTGCGTGTTTGCCGATGCTGCCTGGCGCTCGGCGGTGGCCAGCGCGCGCTTCGCCTGCTTGACGGCCGCCGTGTCGGCGTCGATCACCGACGGCAGGGCGCCGGCCGCCCGGTCGTCCTTCCGGCGCTGCCGGGCGTCGTCGAGCACCTTGGTCGCCTGGGAGATCGCGAGCCGTCCGGACGCCCGAGTCTGGGTGCGGGCCTTCTTGGCCTGGGTGAGCTGGCTCTCCGCCTGCTTGATGCCGAGCCGGGCCTTGGCGCGAGCCGTCTTCGTGACCGGCTTCTCGCTGGTCTCGAGCCGCGCCTGGGCCGCGGCGAGGTTGGCCTGGGCCACGGTGAGGACGACCTCCGCGTCCGCGGTGTCCGCTGTCGCGAGCACGTCGCCCGCCTTGACGGCTTCGCCGGCCGCCACCTCCACGGTCAGCACCGTCCACTGCGGGGCGACCGCCGAGCCGGGTGCGGAGGCCACCGACGGTGAGCGGACCGGCTCCTGTCCGAACGCCAGCCCGTAGCTCTCCACGGACCGCACGGATCCGCTGACCGACACGGTGTCGCGCACGTCCGCCACTGATGCCTTCGCCGTGAGGTACGTGACCTCCGGCGCCTGGCCGCCGATGGCCCCACCGATCGCCGCGAGTCCCACCAGGGCCACCCCAACGACCACCACGCCGATGGCGACGACTCGCCTGTTCATGACGCAGCGCTCCTCGAAGCCCCTTCGGGCACCGCGTCGGGCGCCAGGGTGGTGATCGGCATGGCGGCCGCGAGGCTGGAGACCCCCCGGTCGAGGACGGCCAGGAACCCGCGCATCGACTCGAGGTCCTTGTCGTCGAGGACGCTCAGGAGGTCCCGGATCTGGCGGGCGTTGAGGTCCCGGAAGCGGTCGATCAACGCCGCTCCGGCGGGCGTGAGCCCCACGAACACGCGCCGGCGGTCGGATTCCACCGCGCGACGGCCGACGAGCCCGTGCTCGACGAGCCGGTCCACGATCCCGCTCACGGTCGGCAGGGTCACGCCAAGACGCGCGACAAGCTCCGACATGTGGAGATCGCCGGCAGTCAGGAGGTACAGCACCTTTGCCTGCGGCATCGTGATGTCGATCTCCAGGAACTCCGGCGAGTTCGCCTCGGCCATCCTGGCAAGCAGGCCCTCGTAGTCGCCGACGACTGCCTCGATGAGGCCGGTCCGCTCGCGGTCGTTGATGCCATTCCCCTTTGTGCCGTGTTGACAGTTAGGCTCGACCTAACCATTCGGCCGACACGATACCTCGGCCTGCGAGGCCATGCCGCGGAGGCAGGCTGTCAGGGTCGTGACCGTCGCGGCCGGCGTCTCACCCGGCTCAGTGCCAGAGCTCGACCTGGGGCAGGCCGGCGATCCCGAGCGCCTCGTTGAGCTCCGCGCAGTGGGCGATGTCGTGGGTGAACACCCGCTGGATGACCGAGCCACGGCTGCGGACCCAGGAGCCGTCCCACTCCGGGTGGCGGATCTCCTCGTCAAGCATGCCCACGGTCCAGCGGTCCAGGCAGCCCTCGACGATGCGGAAGGTCGCGTCGAGCGCAGCGACGAGCTCCTCGGCTCCCAGCACGTGCTCGAGGTCGTCGTCCCCGGGGCAGTCGTACGCGGCATTCGTGAAGGGCGTGGTCTCCGCGCCGGGCTCACCCGCGAAGTCGCACAGCCAGAACACGCGCTGGCAGGCAAGGTGGCCCACCGTCGCCCAGAGCGGCCACCGGTCGGGCGATGGGCGGATCGCCAGCTGCTCGCCGGTCATCGCCGCCACCACCTCGCGCAGGCTGCGGTTGACCTGCGGCCACAGGCTGTAGGCGGCTCGGATCACGGGATCATCCACGTCGGGCGCGCGGTCAGACGCGGGCAAGGAACGCGAGCACCCGCGTCGTGAGCAGCGCGGTCGCCTCCGCGTCGTACGAGGGCAGCGAGCTGTCGGCAAAGTAGTGCTGGTCGCCCGGGTACAGGAACAGCTCCGCGTCTTCCACCTTCGCGACGATCTCGCGGGCGGCATCAATGTCGCCCTCGCCGACGAAGACCGGGTCCGCGTCCATGCCGTGGACCTGGACCGGGACGCCGTCCGGCCAGGGCCCGAAGGCCCACTCGCCGCTGATCGGGATACAGGAGTAGAAGAGCAGCGCGCCGCGGGCCCCGGGCCGGGTCTGGGCCAGTTTCTGGGCGGCCATCTCGCCCAGCGAGAAGCCGGCGTACACGAGGGCGGCGGGGAGGTCGTCCGCGGTCCGCACGCCGCGCTCGAGGATGGCCTCGAAGCCGACCCCCTTGGCGTGGGCGAGCCCCTCGTCCAGGGTCGCGAAGGTCCGGCCTTCGTACAGGTCCGGGGTATGGACGATGTGCCCGGCGGCGCGCAGCTCGTCGGCAAAGGCACGGACACCCGGGGTCAGACCCTGGGCGTGGTGGAACAGCAGGACCTCGGCCATGGGGCGCCTCCGTGTCGGGATCGTCGAGCGTGCACGAAGGGTACCCGACACCCTGGGTGCTCGATCTCCAGCGTGTCGAGGACGTCGAGCAGATCCGGGCCCTCAGTTGCCCAGGGTGCGCACCTCCACGCCGTCGGTCGGCATCTGGGTCCACCAGTGGGCAAATCGGCCCTGGAAGATGATGGGCTCACGGCCAGCCAGAAGCGCTCGAAGGCTCCTGGCCTCGGTCTCGAGCCCTGCCCACGCATCGTCGCCCAGAGGGTGAAACGCCGTGACCTCGATGCCGATCGCGGTCGGGCGCCACACACCCGCCACGTGGCCATCGACGAGGATCGTCGGCAGCACGTCGCCGTTCTTGCGCATGACCTGCGATCGGTACGCAGGCGGGATGATCCGGCTTCGATCGGCGTAGGCGAGCAGCGTGCTGTCCCACATGGCCAGGAGGCGCGGTGGCACAGGCACGTCCTCGGGTGGCAGCCGGCCGCCGGGGACGTCATAGAGCAGCTCTTCGTTCGGCCCCTCGTACCGCACGAGGGCGTCACCGAGGGATGCCAGTGTGGCCTGCACGGGCGGTCGATAGATCGTCCCAAACTGCGCGATGTCCTGCATGGTGGCCGGTCCGAACGCCTCGAGGTAGCGGACGACGAGTGACCGCGTCGAGGCGGCGACATCGCCCCCACGCGTCGGCTCGCAGGCGCCCACATACGCGGGCGTTGGCCCGAACGACCACGGGCCACCGGTCACGGCGTGGACGAACGGCCCGCACTGGCGGAGCGCCCACCACACGCGTGCCATTGGGGCCCCGAAGCGCACCTCCAGCCATGCCTCGACCTCGCGATTGCGCCGGGGCGAGGACATGAACGTGCGCAGGTCCGGGACGAGCGCGTCCGCGTCCGGGATCGAGATGCCCTCGCTCGTGAACCGCCGATCGTGGAGCCGCACCGCACGCAGCGTGCGCTCCATCGCCTCCCGGAAGGCCGGGTAGTCGCCTGCGGTCACCGCATGCAGCGTGATCCGCATCAGCTGGGCCTTGACGATCGCCCGGCTGGCGAATGCGGCGTCCAGCTCCGCGGGGTCGAATCCCTCCACCCGATCCCACAGCGCCACATACGGCGCGGCCGGCTCCTGGGCCTGGAGCGCGACGACGCGCCGAACCGCTTCCACGACGTCAACCGCCTCGCGCTGGAGCAGCAGCTGCCGAGCGATCGTTGCCCGATTGAGCCGCCGGGCGGTGAGGCGCATCGACAGATGCTAGCGGCGGGGCCCGTGCTGCGTGGCGTGCCGCGCCGCGCGCGCCGTCCTTTCGGCGGCAACGGCTGGCAGTCAGCCGCTGTGGCCCGTCCCGAACTGGCGGTCGCCGGCGTCGCCCAGGCCGGGCATGATGTAGCCCTTCTCGTTGAGCTGGCGGTCCAGGGCGGCCGTGTGGATCTCCACCTCGGGGTGGGCGGCCAGGACCGCCTCGACGCCCTCGGGCGCGGCGATCAGGTTGACGAGCTTGATCCGGACCGCGCCCCACTTCTTGAGGACCTCGATCGCCGCCGTGGCCGATCCGCCCGTGGCGAGCATCGGGTCGAGGATCAGGCACAGGTCCACGGTGCTGGTGTTGGGCAGCTTGTTGTAGTACTCGACCGGGCGGAGCGTGCGCTCGTCGCGGAACAGGCCCAGGTGCCAGACCTGGGCGGTGGGCATCAGCTCCAGGAACGCGTCCACCATGCCCAGACCGGCGCGCAGGATGGGGATGAAGCCGATGCGATCGGCGAGCTCCTCGCCCTGCATCGACCTCGAGCGGCGTCGGGACGTCGATGGGCCGGGTGTGGGCGTCGGCGAGCGCCTCGTAGCCCAGCAGCCAGGAGAGCTCCCGGACGACCTCGCGGAACTTCTTGGGCTCGGTCGCCACGTCCCGCAGGATGCCCAGCTTGTGGCGGACGGCGGGGTGCTGCGACACGTGAAGGTTCGGCCAGTCAGCCACGGGTGTCCCTCGTTGTGATCGGGGTTCGGGCGCCGTGCGTCCGGGCGGCACGCTCCTGCCGGTCGAGGCTCAATGCTAGCGCGACGACGGGCCGCGCGGTGCCCGGCGCGCTATGCTCGCGGGCGATGGCCACGCGCACCCCGAGCCGCTCCCCGCGACCCGCCGTATCCCCTCGACCCGGGCGCTGGACGGTGCCGCCGGTGCTGGTCCGCCAGGTGCGAAGCGGGGTCACGGAATCGGTCCACCGAGGCGACATCGCCGAGGTCGATTCGAGCGGCCGCCTGTTGCACTCGCTGGGTGATGCGGATCGCCTCGTCAACCTCCGGTCGGCGGTCAAGCCGTTCGGCCTGGTGGCGCTGCTGCGGGCAGGCGGCCAGGCCGAGTTCGACCTCACCGCTGAGGAGCTGGCCATCATGGCGTCCAGCCACTCGGGCGAGGACCTCCACGTCCGGACGCTCATGGGGCTCTACCGCCGGGCCGGCATCGCGCAGGCGGCCCTCTCGTGCGGCACGGACGGACCGCTCGACACTCTCACGGCGGCACGGCTTGCCCGCGATGGCGAGCGGCCGGGCCCGTTCCGGCAGATGTGCTCCGGCCAACACACGGCGTTCCTGCTGCTGGCGAAGATGGGCGGCTGGGATCTGGAGACCTACTGGCAGGAGGATCACCCGGCGCACATGGCCTATGTCGACGTCGTGGCGGCCTGTTTCGGGGTGACACCGTCGCGCCTCGTGACCAGCATCGATGCCTGCGGGGTGGCGACGTTCGCGTTCCCGCTCCGGGAGATCGCACGCGCGTTCGCGATCCTCGCCGGCCCGGAGTTGCTGCCGGCGTCGGACGCGCGATCATCCCTTGCCCGTCACCTGGCGACCGTGCGCGATTCGATGGTCGCGCACCCTGATCTCGTCGCCGGGACCCGTGAGCGTCTCGACACGTCGCTCATGAAGGCGGTGCCGGGCGCGCTTGTCGTCAAGGGAGGCGCCGAGGCGCTGTCGTGCGTGGGGATCCTCGCCGGCGCGCGCGGCGAGGGCTCGTCGCCATCCGGGTTCGCCCTCAAGATCGAAGACGGGGGTGGATACGATCGCGCTGGCCACGCCGCAACCGTCGAGGCGCTCAGCCAGATCGGTGTGCTCGAGGGCCAGGCGCTCCGCGTCCTCTCGCGCTACCACCGGCCACCGAGCCTCGATCCGCACGGTCGGGTGGTGGGCGAGGCGATCGCGTCGTTCGAGCTGGCGCCGGTGGGCGAGCTCACCGGCTGACCCGTGCGGTGACGGCTGACCCCCACCTCGCCGCGGAGGCGCCCCGATGACGCTCCAGGGAGATCCCCACCGGACACTCGGCGTGGCGCCCGGTGCTTCCCTGAACGAGATCAAGTCCGCCTATCGCCGGCTGGCCAAGCAGTACCACCCCGACACGGCGGGCGAGCGGGCGCTGTCGAGGTTCCTGGCGATCCAGGCAGCCTACGAGCACCTGGTGGACGGTGATGGGCGCCTTCGTCGGGTGCGCGACCCGTGGGCGCCGGCCGACCCGGGACAGGCCGATGCTGCGCGGCCGCGGGCGTCGCGGGACGCCTGGCGTGCGAGGCAGGCCGGCGGCGGCCGCGGGTCTGCCCGTGACGCCGGCGACAAGGGGACGGCGGAGCCGGCCGCCGGTCCCGGAGCCGGCAATCGCAGCAGCCGCGAGCCGGGTGCCCGCAGCGGTACCGGCGACGATGCCGGCGGCACCAGCGGCGCGGGCGCGCATCCCGGGCGCGGAACGCGCAGGGCCACGCCCGGCTCCACCACCTATGACGAGGCGACCGAGATGCCGCTCGATCCGGAGTGGAAGGGCGGTGCCTGGTACGGGCCCTCGTCGGGCACCTACTGGACGCTCAACCCCCGGGAATACGCCGATCCCCGCAAGCACGGCCCGGAGTACCTCGCCCGGGCGCGCCGTGCCGCTGCTGGCGAGGATCCGGCAGGCGAGGATCCGGCAGGCGAGGATCCGGGCGCCGAAGCGCGAGCCAGGCGCGGTGGCGGCCGCCGCGCGACGTAGACTTCGGACATGCGCCGGAACGACAGCGACGACATCTCCGCGGCCGCCCAGGAGTATCTGCTCGCCCTTCGCGTGATGGGCTCGGATGGTCGGGTGGCAACCTCGGCACAGCTGGGGCGCCACGTCGGGGTGTCCACGCAGGCGGCGAGCGAGATGTGCCGCCGGCTGGCGTCCGACGGGCTCCTCGAGCCATCGACCGGCCGCGGGCTGGTGCTCACGCACGCGGGGCGCGCTGCCGCGGATGGGATCTTCCATCGCCATGCCCTGCTCGAGTGGCTCCTCACCTCCGTCGTCGGCCTGACCTGGGCCGAGAGCGACGTGGAAGCGGCCCGGCTCCAGGGCGCGCTCTCACCCCGGGTCGAGTCACGGCTCGACGAGCTGCTCGGGCACCCCGAGACCTGCCCGCACGGCAACCCCATCGACCTCGAGATCGCCCATCGCCGGCCGGCCGGGATCCCGCTCAGCGAGCTGGAGTCCGGATCGCGGGCCACCGTGCTGCGGATCACGGAGGAGGCCGAGGAGGACGCGGGCCTGCTGTCCTACCTCGAGGCCCGGGCGCTGACCCCGGGGGCCCACGTCACCATCCTGGCGCGTTCGGAGTCGCTCGACAGCCTCACGCTCGATGGCCCGCGTGGCCGGGCGACGCTGGGCCTGCGTCCGGCGGCCCTGATCCGGATGCTGCCCGGCGAGGCCGATCCGGCGCTGTTCCACCGGGTCCCGGCTCCGCTCGGGGGCTGACCCGGGTCCCCACGTCGCCGCCCCCTACAATCGGGGCATGCCCTCCCACACCCGAGTCCGCATCGCGCCCAGCCCAACCGGCCCCCTCCACATCGGGACGGCGCGCACGGCGCTGTTCAACTACCTGTTCGCAAGGCACGTCGGCGGCACCTTCGTCCTGCGGCTCGAGGACACCGATGTCGCCCGGAGCACCTCGGCGTTCGAGAAGGACATCCTCGACGGCCTCCACTGGCTCGGGATCACGTGGGACGAAGGACCGGGCGTGGGCGGCCTGGGCGAGGTGGGCCCGTATGCGCCGTACCGTCAGATGGCCCGCATCGACGACTACGCCGCCGCGGCCCGGCTGCTGCTCGAGCAGGACCGCGCCTACCCTTGCTACTGCACGACGGACCAGCTCGATGCCGACCGGAAGGCCCAGGAGGCCGCGAAGGAGCCGGTCCGCTACCTCGGACGGTGTGCCGCGCTGACCGTTGACGAGCGCGCAGCGCGAGAGGCAGCGGGTCATCGGGGCGCCCTGCGGTTCCGGGTGCGCCCCGGCGTCGTCGCGTGGGACGATCTCGTGCGAGACCGGGTGGAGATCGACACGGCGAACCTCGGCGGCGATTTCGTGATCGTCCGCGCCGACGGCACCCCCCTGTACCACTTCACCGTGGTGGTCGACGACATGGCGATGCGGATCAGCCACGTGATCCGCGGCGAGGACCACGTCAGCAACACGCCCAAGCACATCCTGCTGTTCGAGGCGCTGGGCTACCCGCTGCCGCTGTTCGCCCACCTGCCGCTCATCCTCAACCCCGACGGCACCAAGATGAGCAAGCGCAAGAGCCAGACCGCCGTCGCCGACTACGTGGCCCAGGGGTTCCTGCGCGAGGCCCTGGTCAACTACTTCGCGTTCCTGGGCTGGTCGCCGGGAACCGAGGAGGACGTGCTCACGATCGACGAGATCGTCGACCGCTTCGAGTTGGACAAGGTCCAGAAGGGTGGGGCCCGCTTCGACCGGGAGCGGCTGGAGTGGCTCAACGGCCAGTGGATCCGGAAGCTGGCCGATGAGGACCTGGTGGACCGGCTGCTGCCGTTCCTCGAGGCGGCCTGCGTCGCGGGTCAGGTCGACCATGCGCCGTCGGCCGACGAGGTGCGATCGCTGCTGCCGATGGTGCGGGAGCGGATCCCGACCCTGGCGGCGATCGTGGACGTGGCCGGGTTCCTGTGGCGGGACGAGCTCGCCGTGGACCCGGCGCTGCTCGTCCCCAAGCGCTGGGATCCCGCGACGACCCGCGATGGGCTGGTGGCCGCGAGGGCAGCCCTCGCGGCCCACGATGCGGTCACCTGGGAGGCCGACGAGCTGGAGCCGCCGCTGCGCGCCCTCGCCGAGGCCCGCGGCTGGAAAGCCGGCGACCTGTTCATGGCCGTCCGCGTGGCCACAACCGGCCAGACCGCCACCCCGCCCCTGTTCGACACGCTCGTTGCCCTCGGTCGGGATCGGACCCTGGCCCGTCTCGACCGGGCGGTCACGAGCCTCGCCCCTCGCGGATGACCGGCCTCGACGGCCCCCAACACGACGTGAACACGACGTGAACACGGCGTTAACCTCCAGCGGCGACCATCCGGGGCACATGGCTCGCACCATCCTCGTCGTCGATGACGAGACGACCCTTCGCGAGACCCTCGTCGAGGCCCTGGAGCTCGAGGGGTTCCGTGCGATCCCGGCGGCCGACGGACGCGAGGCCCTGACCCGGTTTCGGGAGAGCCGTCCGGACCTCGTCCTGCTCGACCTGATGCTGCCGGAGCTCTCGGGTGTCGAGGTCTGCCGGATCCTGCGCGCCGAGTCGGCCGTGCCGATCATCATGCTCACCGCGCGTGACGGGGAGGTGGACAAGGTGGTGGGCCTCGAGCTCGGCGCCGACGACTACGTCACCAAGCCGTTCAGCCTCCGCGAGCTCACCGCCCGCATCCGGGCGATCTTCAGGCGTGCCGAGCAGCGGGCCGCCGTCGACGGGCCGCCGCCGCTGATGGACCTTGGCCGGGTCCAGATCGACCTCGCAGGCCATCGCGTCCTGCGCGACGGCGTGGCGGTCCCACTCAAGCCCAAGGCCTTCGAGCTGCTGTCCTTCCTGGTCCGCAACCCGGGCCAGGTCTTCTCCCGGGACCAGCTCCTGGAGAAGGTCTGGGGCTACGACTACGCGGGCGAGACCCGGACGGTAGACGTCCACGTGCACTGGCTCCGCTCCGAGCTGGAGGAGGACCCAGCCAGACCCCAGTACGTGCAGACCGTCCGCGGGGTCGGCTACGTGTACCGCCGCCCCGGCTGAATCCGCCAGGCGTGGACGCCCGGCGCCCGCTCGCCGGCAGGTTCCCGCAACCCCACAGGACTCGCTCGCCGGCCGAGTGAACGGTGCGGTCCGGCATGGTCCCACTCGCGGGGCGTGCGCAACCGGACGTCCCTGGGCAGCATCCGCCCGGACCCGGCTCGCGGGGCGAGTGGGATCGCCATCGAGCGCACCGTTCACTCGCCCCGCGATCGGACCCGGCGCGCCTGGGGGCGCGGTCCCGCCCGGGGGCGCGGTCCCGCCTGGGGGCGCGGTCCTGCCTGGGGGCGCGGTCCTGCCTGGGGGCGCGGTCCCGCCTGGGGGCGCGGTCCCGCCTGGGGGCGCGGTCCCGCCTGGGGGCGCGGTCCCGTTCCCTGATGGCCCTCCCGGGCCATGGGCCCGATTTGCCGCGCGTGGGAAACTGGTCGTCCACGGAGGCACGATGCAGGTCGAGCGAGAGACAGCCGGACAGCCGCCCGACACCCCGGTCCCGGACCAGGGCGCCGGTCCACGTGCGCCGCTCGTCGGTCCCGCTCCGACCCGGACCGTGACTCCGGCCAGCTCCCTGACCGCGAGCGGGCACGACGGCTCGGCCTTCCCGCCCATCGGCGACTACGCCTTCCTGTCGGACGGCGAGGTGACCGCGCTCGTCGCCCCCAGCGGCACCGTCGAATGGATGTGCCTGCCCCGGTTCGACTCCCCGAGCGTGTTCGGGGCGATCCTGGACCGCGATGCCGGCGGCTTCCGCCTCGGGCCCGCGGACGTGATGGTCCCGGCAGCCCGGCGCTACCTGCCGGGCACCATGGTGCTCGAGACCACCTGGGAGAACGCCAGCGGCGGCTGGGTGATCATCCGGGACGTGCTGCTGATCGGACCATGGCACAACACCGGGATCCGCTCGAGGACGCACCGCCGAGCCCCCACCGACTACGATGCCGAGCACGTGCTGCTGCGCACGATCCGGTGCGTGAACGGTGAGATGCAGCTCACGCTCGATTGCGAGCCGGTGTTCGACTACGGACAGTCGACAGGGGAGTGGGCCTACTCCGGGGACGACTACCATCAGGTCGTCTGCCGCGGTCCGGACGGCGCGGAGCTCACGCTCACCAGCGACCTCCGGATGGGGTTCGAAGGTCCAAGCGCCATCGCGAGGACGCTGATCAAGGCCGGCGAGACGAGGTTTGTCGCCTTGTCCTGGGGTGAGGGCCGTCCCCCGCGGACGGTCGCCGAGAGCCAGGAGCGGCTCGTCTGGACCGCGCACCACTGGCAGCACTGGCTGGCCAGGGGCCGCTTCCCGGATCACCCGTGGCGTTCGCACCTCCAGCGGTCGGCCTTGACGCTCAAGGGCCTGGCCTACGCACCGACAGGGGCCATCGTGGCCGCGGCGACGACCTCGCTCCCGGAGACGCCGGGCGGCGAGCGCAACTGGGACTACCGCTACAGCTGGGTCCGGGACTCCACCTTTGCGTTGTGGGGCCTGTACACGCTGGGCTTCGACTGGGAGGCCAACGACTTCTTCTACTTCCTGGCCGAGCTGGCGGGCACCGACGGCGGCATCCAGGTGATGTACGGCATCGGGGGCGAGCGGGAGCTCCCGGAGCGGACGCTGGACCACCTCTCGGGCTACGACGGCGCCCAGCCGGTGCGGATCGGGAATGCGGCCTATGAGCAGCGCCAGCACGATGTCTGGGGCGCGATCCTCGACTCGTTCTACCTCCACAGTTCGTCGCGGGACCGGCTGGACGACCGGATGTCGACCATCCTCAGTCGCCT
Organism: uncultured Chloroflexia bacterium; assembly: GCA_963716025.1. Classification (GTDB taxonomy): domain Bacteria; phylum Chloroflexota; class Limnocylindria; order Limnocylindrales; family CSP1-4; genus CAIXZV01. The sequence goes on along the minus strand of CAVQSY010000003.1, from coordinate 59,729 downwards.
GGTCGAGCAGGCCATCGAGGAATGGCGCCTGCCGGATCGGGGCATCTGGGAGGTCCGCGGGGAGCCGAGGCACTTCACCTCGTCCAAGGTGATGTGCTGGGTCGCTGCGGATCGTGGTGTCCGGCTTGCCCACCTCCGGGGCGACGCGGAGGCGGCCTCGCGCTGGCAGGCTGCCGCGGACGAGATCAAGACAGACGTGCTGGCCAACGGCGTGGATTCGCGGGGCGTCTTCACGCAGCACTACGACACCACCGCGCTCGACGCGTCGCTGCTCCTCCTGCCGCTGGTCCGCTTCCTGCCGGCCGACGACCCGCGCATCAGGAACACGGTCCTCGCGATCGCCGACGAGCTGACCGAGGACGGGCTGGTTCTGCGTTACCGCACCGAGCACACCGACGATGGTCTGTCGGGCAAGGAGGGGAGCTTCACCATCTGCTCCTTCTGGCTCGTCTCGGCCCTTGTCCAGATCGGTGAGGTCGGCCGCGGCCGGCGCCTTTGCGAGCGCCTGCTGTCGCTCTCCAGCTCGCTGGACCTGTACGGCGAGGAGATCGACGCGGAGACCGGCCGGCACCTGGGCAACTTCCCCCAGGCGTTCACGCACCTCGCGCTGATCAACGCGGTCATGCACGTGATCGACGCCGAGGGCCGGCACCCGATGTCCGGGAGGCACGCCGCGCCCTCGACGGATGCCCGGCGCGTCCGGACGACGGCGGCTTCGATGGGACCCCGGACGGAGGACGATCCCCGCAGCGGCGGGTGACGACGCCGCCGGCTCGTGGCAGGACGCGGGGCTTGCCGAGATGCGTCGGGTCGCCCGCGGATCCCACTCAGCTCTTGGCGAGGATCCGCTCCATCACCTCGGCCGCGTCCTCGGCGGCGTCGATGGTCTCCTCGAGGCTCTTGATGAGGTCGCGCTGCTTGATCACGTCCAGCGGATCGTTGCCAACCTCGAACAGGCGCCCGATCGCGGCCCGAGAAAGGCCGTCCGCTTCGTGCTCGAGATCGTGGATCAGCTCGAGGTGCGTTCCGATCCCCTTGCCCCGTTCCAGCTTCGAGAGTGCCTCCAGCAGCTGGACGGCCTGCCCGGCGAGGATCCCGACCATCTGGCGCGCCTCACCGGACGGTTGCGCGATCTTGTAGATGAGGAACGTCTCGGCCGTCGCCTGGATACCGTCGAGGACATCGTCGAGATGGACGGTCAGCTCGTGGATGTCCTCGCGGTCGAAGGGCGTGATGAACGATCGCTCGAGCCGCGTCGCGATCTCCCGGTCGATGGCATCGCCCGCCTTCTCGAGCGCCTGGATCTCGGCGACCCGCTCATCGAGGCGATCGTAGGTGGCGACCATCAATTCGAGACAGCGCGCCGCTTCCAGGATCGTCTCGCCGTCCTTGATGAACAGGTCGAAGAACTTCTCGTCGCGAGGGATCAGGCGGACCATGGCAGGCCTCCGGTGGCGGGCGTTCGAGGAAGGGCGTTCGGGCGGGGGCGGCTCATCGGAAGCCGATGCCGTTGAGCACCACCCAGGACAGGGCACCGACGATTCCGGCGGCAGGGATGGTGAGCACCCATGCGATCAGGATCCGGCGGGCAACGCCCCAGCGGACCCCGCGCAGGCCCCGGCTGGTGCCGACGCCCATGATGGCGCTGGAGATGACGTGGGTCGTGGACACGGGCATCCCGAAGTGGGCCGCCCCGTAGATGACGGTCGCCGCCGTCGTCTCGGCCGCGAAGCCGTGGATCGGCTCCAGCTCCACCACCCGCTGGCCCATCGTGTGCATGATCCGCCAGCCACCCATCGCGGTTCCCAGCGACAACGCCGTCGCCGAGATCACGATGACCCACACGGGGACCTCCACGGTGGGGATGACCCCCGCCGAGAACAGCGCGAGGGTGATGATGCCCATCGTCTTCTGGGCATCGTTGGAGCCGTGCGCGAAGGCCATGAAGCCGGCCGAGAACACCTGGAGGCGCCGGAACACGGTGCTGAGGCGCTTGCGCGCATACCCCCGGAACAGCCAGCTCATGGCGACCATGAGCGCCAGCGCCCCGATGAACCCGATGACCGGCGAGCTGACCAGCGGCACGCCCACCTTGTTGAGGATCCCGTCGATCTTGAGGGCGCCGGTCCCGCTGGCGATGATGGTCGCCCCGAGGAGGCCGCCGATCAGCGCGTGACTGCTCGAGCTGGGCAGGCCCAGCCACCACGTGATCAGGTTCCACGCGATCGCGCCGATCAGCGCGGCGGCCACCACCACCTGGGTGGTCGTCTGCTCGTCGACGATCCCGGCCCCGATCGTCTTGGCTACGGCGGTCCCGGCGAAGGCGCCGATGAAGTTGAAGGCGGCGGCCATCAGCAGCGCGTACTGCGGGCGGAGGGCACGGGTCGCAACGGACGTGGCGATCGCGTTGGCCGTGTCGTGGAAGCCGTTGATGTAGTCGAACACGACGGCCAGCGCGATGACCGCGAGCAGGAACAGCGTCAGGTCCTGGATGGGAGGGCTCCTCCGTGCCGCCGGGGCTGGGGACTGGCGGCGGTCGAAAGGATACCGGCCGCGAGCCGGCAGATGAACGCCATGTCGACATCTGCGGCCGGGAGGCCCGCGCTGCGCCGGACCGGTATCCTTCGCGCCATGCGCCTCTCCAGCCTGTTCTTCACCACGCTCCGCGACGACCCCTCCGAAGCGGAGATGCCGTCCCACCGCCTGCTGCTGCGGGCGGGCTACGTGCGCCAGCTGGGTGCCGGCATCTACTCGCTGCTGCCGCTCGGGTTCCGCGTCAACCAGCGCGTCGAGCAGGTCATCCGCGAGGAGCTGAACGCCATCGGCGGCCAGGAGATGGAGATGCCGGTCGTCCATCCCGGCGGACCTGTGGCGGGAGACCGGCCGCTACGACGCGATCGGCCCGGAGATGGCGCGCTTCAAGGACCGGGCGCGACCGGGACATGGTGCTCGCGATGACCCACGAGGAGGTCGTGGCGGACCTCCTGCGCGACATCGTGCGCAGCTACCGGCAGCTGCCGATGATCGTCTACCACTTCCAGACCAAGTTCCGCGACGAGCCTCGGTCCCGCGGCGGCCTCATCCGCGTCCGCGAGTTCGTGATGAAGGACTCGTACACGCTGCGATCGCGACGACGCGGGCCTCGACACGGCGTACTGGGCGCACCATCGGGCCTACACCCGGATCTTCGAGCGCCTCGGCCTCAAGGCGATCGCCGGTCAGCTCCGACGTCGGGATGATGGGCGGCAGCCTGGCCCACGAGTTCATGTTCGCTCAACCCCGCGGGCGAGGACGTGCTGGTCCTGTGCGAGGCCTGCGGCTACGCGTCGAACCGCCAGATCGCCCCGACGATCGCGGATGCGCCGGCCCGCGAGGAGGACGCTGCCCCGGTCGAGGAGGTCGCACACCCCCGACACGACCACGATCGAGGCGCTGGCGGCGTTCCTCGGCGTCCCGCCAGCCGGACGGCCAAGGCCGTGTTCTTCGTGACCGGCGACGGGCGGTTCGTCGTGGCCATCGTGCGCGGCGACTACGACGTCAACGAGACCAAGCTGGTCAACGCGATCAAGGCGATCGGCGGGCTGCGGCCGGCCCAGGTCGAGGAGATCCAGGCGCGCGGCATGGAGGCGGGCTACGGCTCGCCGATCGGCGCCCGCGACGCGGTCATCGTGGTGGACGACCTGGTGGCGCAGAGCCCCAACCTGGTCGCCGGCGCCAACAAGCGCGGGCTACCACCTGCGCAACATCAACGTCGGCCGGGACTACACGCCGGACGTGGTCGCCGACATCGCGAGCGTCCGCGAGGGCGACCGCTGTCCCAACTGCGACGGGACGGTGATCCTGCGCAACGGCATCGAGGTCGGCAACATCTTCAAGCTCGGGACCAGGTACACCGAGGCGCTCGGGCGCCGAGTACCTGGGCGAGGATGGCGAGCGCCACCCGATCGTGATGGGCTCCTACGGCATCGGCCTGGGTCGCAACGTCGCGTGCATCGTCGAGGCCCACCACGACGAGAAGGGGATCGGTGGCCCGCCGAGGTGGCCCCGTACCCGGCGCACCTCGTGGCCCTCGGCGCCAACAAGGATCCCCAGCGTGACCGGAGATCGCGGATCGGCTCCACGAGCTCGCGGCCGCCGCCGGCCCGCACCACGAGATCCTGTACGACGACCGCGACGAGTCGCCGGGCGTCAAGTTCACCGACGCGGAGCTGCTCGGGATGCCCTGGATCCTGACCGTCAGCCCGCGCTCGCTGGCAGCCGGCGGGATCGAGGTCAACGAACCGCGCGACGGGCGACAAGGTCGTGCGACCGATCGAGGACGTCGAGGCGTTCCTCGCCGGCAGGTCCGCGACGCCGGCCTGACCCGGGAAGCCCCCGGCCGATGCCCGGCCAGCCGCTGCCCGAGGACGACCTCTACGCGCGCCTCGAGGTCACCGTGGATGCCTCGCCCGAGGCCATCGAGCTGGCCTGGCGGGCGCTGCTCAAGCGCCACCACCCGGACGTCTCCGGCGAAGGCGAGGCCGCGCTGGACCGCGCCAAGCGGATCAACGTCGCGCACGACTGGCTCGGCGACCCGGATCTGCGCGCTCGCTACGACGCGGAGCGGCTCGGCCTGGGGATGGCCCCGGGTCCCCGCGTCCGCCGTTCCGGGTACCGGCCGAGGGTGGCGCGGGCACCGTGGGCGCACCAGCCGGGCTCGCGGGCGACCGCGCGGGCCGGCGCGCGCCGGCCCAGTCGGCCAGACCTGGTGCGCGGCGACCCTGCGCAGCGGCTTGCCCGGTTCCTCGAACGGGTTGCCCGGCTCACCCCGGACGAGCTGGACCGCCTGGCCGCCGCCGAGCCGCCGCCCATCGCCTTCCTCGCGACTGTCCGCCGCTTCCTGACGCCCGATGCGATGGACGCGTTCTCGGCCGTCGAGACGGACGTCGCCCGCCGTGTCCCGACCGGCCGGTGGGCCGACACCGGTCTGCGAGAGGGGCTGCTCGGCGTGGCCGCGGAGCTCGTCCTGACCCCGTTCCTCGACGACATGCTCGCCGAGCCGTTCCGCAGCCGGGCGCGCGAGCGTCTCCTGCGGGCATGGGACGCGTCGCTGGACCAGCCGCGGTATGGCCCCAACGGCGACGGGGTGGCTGCTGTCCGCGACCGGGCCGCCGTGCTCACGCGAGACGAGCTGGCCGCGTTCCTCCGCGCCTCGCAGGGCATTGCCGGTGAGGAGCGTCCGTGGCCCGCGTCGCTCGACCGGGACGAGGACGAGGCGCTCCGGATCTCGGCCCTGCTGGCCGCACGGGACGTGGCGGCTGCCGTGCCGGTCGAGGGCCTGGCGCCGGCCGTGGCCACGCGATCGCGCCGGCTGGCTGCGCGGATCGGCCATGTGTCCGCGCTCCAGCACGCCTTTGCGCCGGCGACCTATGCGGCGCTGGTGGCACCGTGGATGGCCGCAACCGGAGGGCCGGGCCGCGAGCCGGGCCGCGAGCCGGGCCGCCACCCGGGGATCCGGCGCACGCGGTGATTCCGGGATCCGCGGCTCCGGGATCCGCGCTTCGGGTCTGATGCCGGATACGATGCTCGCCGTCATGGATTCGGTGCTGCTCATCGCCGTTGTCGGTCTCGCCTCCGCGCTCGCCGCCGCGCTCGTGGTCATGCGCCGGCGCGCCGACGAGGTCGATCGACTCGTGGGATCGAGCAGGGCGGCCCCGACGCCACAGGCCGCCGCCGCTTCGATCCCGCTCCCGACCACCGATGGGCTCCCGGTTGGGGTGCTCCGGGTCCGCGGCGACCGGCGGATCAGCGCAGCGAACGACCGTGCGCAGAGCCTCCTCGGGGCTGCGCGTCCGCTCGCCGGGCGGACCCTGATGGAGGCGTTCCTCGACGCACCGCTCGAGGCCACCCTCGATGCCCTGCCGGCCGGCAGCTCCACCACCGCCGAGCACCGGACGGGCGGCGGCGATCCTCGCTGCCTGGTGGTGCGCGCCCTGCGGACCGACACGGGCGACCTCGAGATCGTGCTCGAGGATGTCACCGAGCTCCGGCGTCTCCAGCAGATCCGCACCGAGTTCATCGACAATCTCGGCCATGAGCTGCGGACGCCGCTCTCGACGGTGACCCTCCTCGCCGAGACGCTCGCACGCGAGGCGGAGACCGCCGACGTGCCGCCCAGGATGCGCGAGCGGATCGCCAGGATCGAGGTGGAGACCGGCCATCTCGCCCAGATGGTCAACGAGATGCTCGACCTCGCCCGGATCGAGGGTGGCAGCCAGCTGCGGCTCGACGACGACGTGGACCTGGCCGCCCTCGCCACCACCTCGACTGATCGACTGCGGCTGTTCGCCGAGCGCAGCGGCGTGGCGCTCGTGGTCGACGCCGAGCCCGGTCTGCCGCGAATCCACGGCGACGAGACCCGCCTGGGCCAGGTCCTCGTCAATCTCGTGCACAACGCGGTCAAGTTCAGCCCCGACGGCGGGGAGGTCAGGGTCGCCATTCGCCGCGAAGGCGGCGGGATCACGATCTCGGTCGCCGACCACGGGATCGGCATCAAGGCCGCGGACCGCGACCGGATCTTCGAGCGCTTCTACAAGGCCGACCGCGCGCGCGTCCGCGGCGGCGGCACCGGCCTGGGTCTCGCGATTGCCCGGCACGTGGTCGAAGGCCACGGCGGCAGGATCGCGGTCACGTCCGAGGAGGGCGCCGGATCCACCTTCACCGTGACCCTGCCGATGGCCGCATCGGCCTGACTAGGATCACCCGGCCACACAAGGAGCCCCGTTGGACCGCGTGCTCGTCGCCACGCTCAACATCCTCAACCTCGCCGACCGCTGGGAGGAGCGACTGCCGCTCCTGCTGGCCGACATGGCGGCGCTCCAGCCGGACCTGATCGGCCTCCAGGAGGTCGTCTATCCGATGCAGCAGGACCGGCTGCTGGGTGCGGCCGGCGAAGCGCGGTACGAGGCGGTCCGGGGCTGGGCCGGCCGACCCGAGTACGGCAACAGCATGCTGGTGAAGGCGCCCCTCGTCGCAGGTGATGTCGACCGCCTCGACCTTGGGGCCACACGCGCGGCCCACCGCGTGCGGATCACCCTGCCCAGCGGCGCTCGCCTCGTGTTTGCCGTCGCCCACCTCCACAACAAGCCTGACGAACGGGACGTGGGCCTTGCCCAGGTCAACGCGCTGACGGCGTGGCTCGGCGCCTCGCCCGAGCACGACGCGATCATCGTTGTGGGCGACTTCAATGTGGGTCCGGGGCACCGCGTGTACGCGGAGATGGTCGAGGCGGGGTTCACGTCCGCCTATGTGACCGCCAAGGGGGTGGAGCCGCTGCTGACGTGGCCGTCGGGCCTCCAGGCGCCGGCAATGGATACCGACGGCGAGCCGGACTGCCTGGATTACATCTGGGTACGGGGCGCGGTCGCGGTGGAGGACGTGCGCCTGGCATTCAACAGGCCCGCCGTCGGCGACCCGGCCCTGTATCCGTCGGACCACTTCGGGATCGCCGCCCACGTACGGGTCGGGGTCGAGGCCGAGTTCCGGGGTCGGGCCCCTGCGCCTGCGGTCACCGCTGCCGAGCGGCTGCTGCCTGCCACCCATGCGCACCCGATGCGACTGGCCCATCGCGGCGACTGGCGCGCGGCTCCCGAGAACACGCTGGCCGCCCTGCAGGCCGCGGTGCGGCTCCCGGCCTGTGACGGGGTGGAGTTCGACGTCCGCCTGAGCGCCGATGGCGTCCCGGTGCTCATCCACGACGAGACGCTCGCCCGGGTCCAGGAACGGGCAGACCGGGTCGATGCGCTGTCCGCGGAGCAGCTCGGTGAGCTCGGGGTGCCCACCCTGGCGGCGACGATGGCCGCCCTGCCGAGGCGCACGTTCCTCAACGTGGAGCTGAAGGGCAACGACCACGGGGATGCCACTGCCGAGGTGCTGCGGGCCGCCCGCGGCGACAGCGGGGAGCGGGCGGTCATCTCGTCCTTCCAGCCATCCACACTCGCCGACATGGCGGTCCGGCTTCCCGGCTGGAAGCGGTGGCTCACCACCTGGACCCTGGCGCCGGCCACGATCGACTATGCCCTCGAGCTGGGGCTCCAGGGCCTGTCGGTCCATTGGGGTGCCGTGACGCCCGCCACGATCGGACCCGCGCGCGCCGCCGCGCTCGAGGTGATGGCCTGGACGGTGCGCCGCCGGACCACGTTCGACCGGCTGGCCAGCCTGGGCGTCTTCGCGTGCTGCGTCGAGGGGACCGCGCTCGACGGGTAACCGGGTCATCGCCGGCGTGGTGCGGCTCTCCGGCGCAGACGACCTCGCGCGCCTCGCACGGCCCGCTCCGTCATGCGGGCGATATCCTTGATCGGGATCCGGGGCGATTGCGACAGGGGCCTACCCAGCATGACGAGAGACGAGTGAGCAGGTACGCGATCGGCGTTGACTTCGGGTCCGAGTCGGGCCGCGCGGTGGTGGTGGACGTGTCCGACGGACGGCAGATCGCCACCGCCGTATGGCCGTACAGCCACGGCGTGATCGACGAGCGGCTGCCACTCGAGGACCGCGACGTTCCGCTTCCGCCTGACTGGGCGCTCCAGGACCCCGACGACTACCTGCGAGTGTTCCGCGAGACGGTGCCCGAGGCGATGCGCGCGGCGGGCGTGGATCCGGCCGACGTCGTCGGGCTGGGCATCGACTTCACCGCCTGCACGATGATGCCCACCCTCGCCGACGGCACGCCGCTCACGCTGCTGCCCGACCTGCGCGCGAATCCGCACGCGTGGGTCAAGCTGTGGAAGCACCACGCCGCCCAGCCCGAGGCTGACCGGATCAACGAGACGGCCGAGGCCACGGGTCAGGGCTGGCTGACGCGCTACGGCGGCAAGATCAGCTCCGAGTGGTTCTTCTCCAAGGCCCTCCAGATCCTCGACGAGGCGCCCGACGTCTACGCCCGCGCGGACCGCCTGATCGAGGCGGCGGACTGGGTGGTCTGGCAGCTGACCGGCGCCGAGACCCGCAACGCCACGACGGCCGGCTACAAGGCGCTCTGGAGCAAGCGCGACGGCTTCCCGGACCGCGCCTACTTCGAGGCGCTCGACCCGCGCCTGGCCGACGTGGTTGACGCGAAGATGCGCCGCGACATCGCGCGCACGGGCGACCGGGCGGGCGGCCTGACCGACGAGGCCGCGGCCTGGACGGGGCTGCTGCCCGGCACCGCGGTCGCCGTGGCCAATGTCGATGCGCATGCCTCCGTTCCGGCGGCCACGGTCACCGAGGCCGGACGCATGGTCATGATCATGGGCACCAGCACCTGCCACATGGTCCTCGGCTCGGAGGAGCACCTCGTACCCGGCATCTGCGGCTACGTCGAGGACGGGATCATCCCCGGCTACTTCGGCTACGAGGCCGGGCAGAGCTGCGTGGGCGACCACTTCGCGTGGTTCACCGAGCACGCCGTGCCCGAGCGATACCAGGTCGAGGCGCGCGCCCGCGGCCTCGACATCCACGCGTTCCTCCAGGAACAGGCCGGGCTCCTCGCGCCGGGGGAGTCCGGCCTGCTCGCCCTCGACTGGTGGAACGGCAACCGCTCCGTGCTCGTCGACGCCGAGCTCGGAGGCTTGCTGGTCGGCGCCACGCTTGCGACCACGGCGCCCGAGATCTATCGCGCGCTGATCGAGGCGACGGCGTACGGGACGCGCGTGATCATGGAGGCGCTCGAGGCCAACGGCGTGCCGGTCAACGAGGTCATCGCCTGCGGGGGCCTGGCCGACAAGAGTCCGCTGATCATGCAGATCTACGCGGACGTCACCGGCCGGCCGTTCCGGCTCTCCGCCTCCGACCAGACGCCCGCCCTCGGTTCGGCGATGTTCGGGGCCGTGGCCGCGGGCGCTGCGGCCGGGGGCTACGCCTCGATCGAGGAGGCGGCCCGCGCAATGGCGCGGCTCAAGGACCAGGCCTACGTGCCGGATCATGCGGCAACGGCCGTGTACGACGTCCTGTATGCCGAGTACGTCCGCCTCCACGACTACTTCGGACGGGGCGAGAACTCCGTGATGAAGACGCTCCGCGGCCTGCGCGCCAGGGCAAAGGCGGGCGTCGCCTGATGCCGCCCTGCTTCGACGTCCGCGGCAAGGCCCGCAACGCCTGATCGCGGACCGCTCGTCAGGCCACCGGCGCCGGGTCCGCCTCGCCGCTGAGCTCGACCACCGCGCCCCACAGCGTCCGTCGGGCGGCCCGGTCCAGTCGGGTGGATGGCACCCGGTCGAACGGGCGCGGGCGTCGATCGAGGAACAGGCGCCCCGTCGCGCGGCGGCCCTCGGGCGCGGCCGCCAGCCACAGCAGCGTGTCCACGCCCTCGGCAGCCGTGCGCAGCTGGCCGCCGAGGCGCTCCCGGAACCCGGGCAGCGAGGCGGCGAGGCCGGGCGTGTCGGCCCAGCCCGGGTGCATGGCGTTGACGGACACGCCTCGCGCCCGCAGGCGCCGGGCCCACTCGCGCACGAGCGCCACCTGGGCGCGTTTGGCGCGCGCGTAGGCGAGCGCTCCGGTGTAGGTCCCGCGCTCGTATTCGAGATCGTCCAGGGGCAGCGACTGGGTGTACATCCCGCCCGAGGTGACCGCCACGATCCGGGCGATCGGGGCTCTCCGCGAGGCGGGGAAGGAGCCGCGACACCAGCACGAATGGCCCGAGCACCATGGTGGCAAGGGTCCGCTCGTGGCCTTCCGGGGTGGCCTGCCGGTCCGGGAACATCGCGCCGGCGTTGTCGACGATGACGTCGATCCGGGGCTCGGACGCCAGGATGCCGTCGGCCGCCGCTCGCACCGATGCCAGCGACGACATGTCGGCGACCTGCGTGGTGATCGCCGCGTTCCCGGTCGCCTCGACCAGGTCGGCTCGAACGGCTTCGAGACGCGCCGGATCCCGGCCAACGAGGACGAGCCGGGCCCCCATGCGGGCCAGGGACTCCGCAGCCTCCCGGCCAAGACCAGACGTGGGGCCCGTGAGGACCACGGTCCGGCCGGCGAGCGACCAAGCCGATGGGTCCTCCCAGGCGAACAGGCGCCGCCGGAGGTCGTAGCCGGTGCGGGTGAACGAGGGAACGACCAGCAGCTCCAGCAGCTCGTCGGCGAGTTCTCTGAGGTTGATCACATCTCCTGTTCGCTCTCGTGGCCCATCCGGATCGCCGTTTCAGGCGAAGATTAGGGCAGGGGGTCCCCGAGCAGGACCCGGAGACCGAGACCCGACATGACAAGACTGCACGAGATCATCGAGACACCGCTGCCCATCGAGGAGTCCTTCGCGTTCATCGCGGACTTCGCGAACTCGCAGCACTGGGACCCCGGAGTCGCCACGTCCGAGCGGATCGACGACGGCCCGGTTGGCCTTGGCTCCCGCTACAGCCTCGGCGTCCGGATGCGCGGGCGCGTGGCCCCGATGGAGTACCGCATCACCGCCTTCGAGGCTCCCAACCGCGTCGTGCTGACCGGCGAGGGGTCGGGCGTGTCCGCGGTGGACGAGATCCGCTTCGAGCCTGCGGGCAGCGGCACCCGGATCGACTACACGGCCGACATCCGCCTCTCCGGCTGGATGCGGCTGATCCAGCCCCTCGTCGGCGGCACCTTCGAGAAGATCGCCAAGGACGCCCTCGGCGGCATGCAGCGCACCCTCGACGAGCGGGCCGCGTCGGGGGCGACGACCCGATGAAGATCGCCGTCGTCGGCGCCGGCGTCAGCGGCCTGTCGGCGGCATGGGCGCTCGACCGCGAGGGCCACGGGGTCACCCTGTTCGAGGGCGAGGAGACAGCCGGCGGTCATGTTGCCACCGTCACCGTGGACTCGCCGTCCGGCCCCGTCAACGTGGACACCGGGTTCATCGTCTACAACGAGCCGACGTACCCGAGTCTCGTGAACCTGTTCGCCGAGCTCGGTGTCGAGACCCAGCCGAGCGACATGTCGTTCGCCTCGGCCTGCCGGTCATGCGATGTCGAGTTCGGGTCGCGAGGGGCCGGCGGGTTCTTCGCCCAGCGAGAGCTCGCGTTCCGGCCGTCCTACCTGCGCATGTTTCCGGACATCCTCCGCTTCTACCGCGACGCCCGGGCCATCCTCGACGGCGACACGCCCACCGGGATGAACCTCGGTGAGTACCTCGCCGATCGCCGGTTCGGAGCTGGCTTCCGTGACCACTTCCTGGTTCCCATCACCGCAGCCGTCTGGTCCACCGCCCCCGGCCGGACCGCCGAGTACCCCGTCGACTACCTGCTGCGCTTCCTCGACAACCATGGCCTGATCGGCGTGGGGAAGTCGCATCCGTGGCGCACCGTCACGGGCGGTTCGCACACCTACGTCGAGCGGCTCCTGGCTGCCCTGCCCGCCGGCAGCCTGCGGTCGGGCGACCCGGTGACCGCTGTTCTCCGCGGTGACGCGGGTCCGGTCGTGAGAACCCGTTCCGGAGCTGGCGACCGGTTCGACGCCGTCGTGATGGCGACGCACGCCGACGACACGCTGACGCTGCTGGCCGACGCGGACTCCGGCGAGCGGTCTGCGCTCGGCGGCTTCGAGTACAACCGCAACCAGGTGGTGCTGCACACCGATACGGGCGTGATGCCGAAGCGGCCCGCCGCGTGGGCATCGTGGAACGTCGACCAGGCAGCGTGCGACCCGCCCGGCGGGACCGTCACCATGACCTATCACATGAACCGCCTGCAGTCGCTCCCCGGTCCGACGCAGTACTTCGTCTCGGTCAACCCCGGCGACCTCGTGCGCGACGAGCAGGTCATCCTCGCCCGGGAGTTCAGCCACCCCCTGTACACGCAGCGGTTCGCTCGAGTCGCAGGCTGCCGTCGGCCGCCTGCAGGGCCACCGCGACACGTACTACGCCGGGGCGCATCTCGGCTGGGGCTTCCACGAGGATGGCTGCCGGTCCGGCATGGCCGTGGCCGGCGATCGCTGCCCGCGGACACCCGGGAGCAGGCGGCATGAGGTCCCATCTCCTGGAGGGCAAGGTCGCCCACCGGCGGTCGAGCCCGGCGCACTGGGCGATGGAGCACGACGTCTTCTACTTCGCGCTCGACCTGTCCGAGCTCGACGAGGTGGACACGTCCCTGCGCCTCGTCAGCCGCAACCGCCGAAACGTGTTCGGGTTCCGCGACGCGGACCACTGGCCCGAGCCGGCCGCGGACCTGCGGGCGACCGTGCTGGACCACCTCCGGGCCGAGGGTGAGGACCCCACCGGCTGGCGGATCACGCTGGTGACCAGCCTGCGGATCCTGGGCTACGTGTTCAATCCCGCCAGCTTCTACCTCTGCCGCGACGCCGGCGGCGCCCTGCGCATCGTGATCGTCGAGGTGCACAACACGCACCACGAACGGCACCTGTACACATTGCGGGCGCGCTCGCCGGGGGGGCCATTCGTGGTCTGGGATGGACAAGGCATTCTACGTCTCGCCGTTCATCGACATGGAAGGCCGGTACGCGGTGCACGTGTCGGACGAGGCGGCCGGGCTGCAGGATCGCCATCAACGAGCGCAAGGGCGACACGCCAGTGCTCTCCACCAGCCTCCTGCTCACGCGCCGGGTGCTGTCGGACCGGTCGCTGCTCCGGATGCTCCTCCGCCACCCCTTGATGACGCATCGCACGATGGCGCTGATCCACGTCCACGCGCTGCGGCTGTGGCGTCTGGGGATCCGGTTCCAGCGTCATGGCGTTGCGGTCCGGGAACACGCCGCTGCAGGCGTCGCGAGCGCCGGCGGTACGCCGGCCACGCCTCACGGAGATCCCGTCCGATGAACCTGCCGGCCCCCACCAGCCGCCTGACCGCTGCCTCCGGACGCGCCGTGACGTCGATCGCGGAGCGGATCGGGATGGCTGCGGCGTCACGCATCCGTGTCGGGTGCCTCGCGGTGGTCATGCCGGATGGCCGCCGGCGATTGTTCGGTGATGCCGCGTCGCCGCGCCGGGCGGAGATCCGGATCCATGACATGGATGCGGCCGTGCGGATCCTGCTCCACGGCGAGACCGGCGCCGGCGAGGCGTACATGGACGGCCAGTGGTCGTCGCCCGATCTCGAGGCGCTGATCGAGCTCGCCGCGCTCAATCGCTCGTCGCTCGCCCTGGCGAAGGGCTGGTGGCGAGCACCTCTTGAGATCCCGCGGGTCCTCGCCCACCGGGCGCGCCGCAACAGCAGGCAGCGGGCCAGGCAGAACATCTCCGCGCACTACGACCTGGGTAACGACTTCTACCGCCTGTTCCTCGACGAGACGATGACGTACTCGTGCGCCGTGTTCGAGACGCCGGACCAGGCCCTTGCCGATGCCCAGCGCAACAAGTACCGGCGGATCGCCGAGGGTGCGGGCCTGGAGGCGGGCATGCACGTGCTCGAGATCGGATCCGGATGGGGTGGCTTCGCCCTGTACGCCGCGGGCGAGCTCGGATGCCGGGTCACGTCGATCACGATCTCGAAGGAGCAGCACGCGCTGGCGCGGGAGCGCGTCCGCGAGGCCGGCCTCGAGCACCTCGTCGACATCGAGCTCCGGGACTACCGCGACATCACCGGCACCTACGACGCCGTCGTCTCGATCGAGATGCTCGAGGCCGTCGGCGCGGAGTACTTCGAGACGTACTTCGAGGCGGTGGACCGCGCGCTCAAGCCCGGCGGCAGGTTCAGCCTCCAGGTCATCACGTTCCCGGACGTGGCCTACGAGAGCCAGCGGCGAGGGGCCAACTGGATCCAGACCTACATCTTCCCGGGCGGCCTGTGCCCGTCGCTGTCGGTCATCGAGCAGTCGCTCCATGGGACCCGGCTGCTCCTGCGCGACGCGTCGGACATCGGCCCCCACTACGCGCACGACGCTCCGGGCCTGGCGGACGCGGTTCCTGGCCAACGTGACCGAGGTGCGCGCCCAGGGCTTCGACGACCGGTTCATCCGGATGTGGGAGTACTACCTCGCGCTGTCCGAGGCGGGCTTCGCGACCGGCGTCACGCAGAACCACCAGATCGTGCTGGAGCGGTCGCGAGGCATCGAGGCCTGATCGGGCCCAGAGGCCTGATCAGGGCCACGGCCGGCCGCCGGTTGAGCCCGGCCGCCGCCGGCCCGGCCAGTCGCCACTGACTGGCCCGTCGGACCTCCACGGGGAGCTCGTCACCGCCCCAAGCGTGGTCGTGCGACGAGCTCCGTTCGGTGGTCACGGAGCCCAGTCGCACATGACTTGACGGTGACGCGTCCCAAGCGCCGACCGCAGAAGGCATCTAGCGGTCCGCGAGCAGCTCCGGCGGCACGAGGTAGCGCAGCAGGCCGCGACCGGCGCCCATCTCGTCTTCGAAGTCAACCCGCGCCACGGCGCCCTTGCGCATCGCGATGTAGGCCACGCCGACCAGCTCCCCGAGCACCGACGAGAACTCCGGGTCGTGGCCCACCAGGCACGGACGCACAGCCGGACCGGCGGCCGCCAGGATCTCGCCCACGCGCTCCGCATCGAGCGAGCCGGCCACCCGGGGATCCTCCACGACCGGGATCTTGAGCGCGGCGCCCACGATCTCGGCGGTCTGGGCGGCGCGCACCTTGGGCGAGGTGATCAGGAGGTCAGGCGCCTCGTCGATCGCCGCCAGCATCCGCCCGATCCGCTCCGACTGCCGGCGCCCCTTGTCGGAGAGGGGGCGCAGCGCGTCATCGCGGGTCCAGCGCCCGGAATCGCCGGCGTGGGCGTGACGAAGGAGGAACAGCGTGCTCATGCGGGCGTCAGGCTCGCAGGGGCGAGCCGCATCGTCAAGGGTTCAGGTCCTCGACCTCGCCGGAGGACAGGAACACGATGTCCTCCGCGATGTTGGTCACCCGGTCGCCGATTTGCTCGAGGTAGTGCGCAGCGAACAGGATCCGCGTGCCCGGGTCCACGTTGGCCGGGTCCTCGCGCATGAGGACCAGCACCTCGTCGAAGATCCGGTGGTACAGGCTGTCCACCTCGTCATCGAGCGCGGCGACCTCGCGGGCGGCGTGCTCGTCCACGTCGACGAGTGCCCGGATGATGCCGCCCACGAGATCAGCCACCCGTCCGCCGAGCTCGGGCAGCAGCACGTAGTCCTTGAGCGGCGCGAACGGCGCCAGCTTGCGGGCCTGCTTGGCCACCGAGCCCGCGTGGTCGCCCATCCGCTCGAGCTCGTAGCTCACGTGATCGAGCGTGAGCAGGTAGCGGAGGTCGCGGGCCACCGGGTTCTGGGTGGCGATCACGGCAGCGATCATCGCGGTCGCCTGGCGCTGCTGCTCGTTGATGACCCGGTCCGCCTTGATCACGTCGAGGGCGGCCTCCGCATCGTGGGCGACGAGCGCGCCGATCGCCGCGTGGATCTGCGCTTCCACCTGGGAGCCCATCCGGAGCACGGTGTCCTTGATCTCGGCGATCTCGCGGTCGTAGGCGCTGCGGACACCATGGGCCGGGGGGAACGGCTGATGGGGATCGCCGAAGGGGGCGATCTCGGGAACGGACTCGACCGCGTCTCCCAGCGCGCCCGCCATGCCGGGCATCGGCTGCTGCTGATCGTCTGCCATCGCGTTCTCCCGTCTCAGCCGAAGCGACCGGACACGTAGTCCTCGGTCAGCCGATGCTTCGGGTTGGTGAAGATGTCGAGGGTGGGGCCCTGCTCGACCACGTACCCGGCCCGGTCGTCGGCCATGTTCATGAACACCGTGCGGTCGGACGCCCGGGCCGCCTGCTGCATGTTATGGGTCACGATCAGGATCGTGTACTCCTGCTTGAGCTCCAGCATCAGCTCCTCGATCTGGAGGGTCGATCGTGGATCGAGCGCCGAGGCGGGCTCGTCCATGAGGATGATCTCGGGGTGGACCGCGATCGTGCGCGCGATGCACAGTCGCTGCTGCTGGCCACCCGAGAGCGCGAGGCCGGACTGGCGGAGCTTGTCCTTGACGTCGTCCCACAGCGCTGCCCGTCGGAGGCTCCGTTCCACGAGCTCGTCGAGGCTGCCCTTGAACCCGTTGAGACGCGGGCCGAACGCCACGTTGTCGTAGATCGACTTGGGGAACGGGTTCGGCTTCTGGAACACCATCCCGATCCGTCGTCGGACCTCCACCGGGTCCACGCCCTTGGCGTAGACGTCCTGGCCCTGGTACAGGACCTGGCCCTCGACGCGGGTGCCGGGGATCAGCTCGTTCATCCGGTTGATGGCCCGCAGGAGCGTGGACTTGCCGCTCCCGGACGGCCCGATGAGCGCGGTGACGGCGTTGGCCGCCACGTTGAAGGAGATCTCCTTCACCGCCCGGAAGGAACCGTAGTAGATGGACACACCGCGCATCACGACGGCGGCACCGGTCTCGCCGGGCTCGCCGGGCGGAGGGGAGGTCGGCGACGGCGCGAGCTCTCGGGGACGAACGAGGACGGCGGACATCGGGTCTCCCTCGGGATGGTCGGTGGATTGCGGGTGATCGGTGGGCATCGGTCAACCCTTCGCCCGTGACCGGCTGCTGACCGCGCGGGCCAGCACCGTGAGGACCAGGACGATCGCGATGAGCTCCAGGGCTCCCGCCCACGCGCGGGCCTGCGCCGCCGCGAACGGCAGTCGAGCGCCCTCGAAGATCAGCAGCGGCAGGGCGGTCTGGGCCTCGCCCGTCAGGGCAGTGACCAGGTATGGCGTCCCGAACGCGGTCAGGATGAGCGGCGCGGTCTCGCCGGCGCCGCGCGCCACGGCCAGCATCACGCCGGTGATCAGGCCCGACGAGGCGGCCGGCAGGACCACGAACAGGGTGGTCTGCCAGCGGCGGGCACCCATCGCCACGCTCGCGTTGCGGATGTCGGAGGGGACGAGGCGCAGGATCTCCTCGGAGGAGCGCACGACGATCGGCAGCATCAGGATCGAGATCGCGATGGCTCCCGGCAGGGTGCCGAACCCCAGCCCCGCCTCGCGGACCAGCGTCGAGTACACGAACAGGCCCACGAAGATGGACGGCACGCCGGTCATCACGTCGGTGAAGAACCGGACGGGCCGGGCCAGACGGCTGTCCGGGTACTCGGTCACGAAGACCGCCGTCGTGATCCCCAGCGGCACGCTGATCAGGACGGCGATCCCCAGCATCATCGCGGTTCCCAGCAGCCCGTGGAGGAAGCCGCCCCCATCGCGCCGGAACGACAGCGGCTGGGTGGTGGTCAGGAACTCGAGGTTGAGCGCCGGAAGGCCGTTGGCGACGGTCACGAGGAGAATCAACGCCAGCGGCACCACGGCCATCAGGACCGCCCCGAACAGCACGGCGCGCATGAGCTGGTTCTTGCGGCGGCGGGCGGCGGCGTTGGGGGCCGCCTGGCCGCCGAGCCTCGGAGCGGCGCGGTCGAAGGCGCTCACAGCGACGAGTCTCCACCGATCGTCCCGAGCCGCCAGATGACGAACCGGGCCGTCATGTTGATCAGGATGGTGATCGCGAACAGTGCCACGCCAAGGGCGATCAGAGCGTCGATGCCCTCCGGGCTCGCCTCTGCGAAGGCGCTCGCGATCTGGCCGGCGATCGTCTGGCCAGGCTGGAACAGGCCGATCCCGATCCGGGCCGAGCCACCGATGACGAGCAGGACGGCAATCGTCTCGCCCAGGGCCCGGCCCAGGCCGAGCATCGACGCGCCGATGATCCCCGCCCGGGCTCGCGGCACGGTGACGTGGCGCATGACCTCCCAGTCGGTGGCGCCCATCCCGTAGGCGGCGGATCGCTCGTCGGGCGGCGTGGTGGCGAAGACCTCACGCACGATCGCGGTGATGATCGGCAGAATCATCAGCGCCAGCACCAGGCCTGCGGCGAAGAGGCTGCGCACCGTCACCGGCGCCTCGAACAGGGGGATGACCTGGCCGATCGTGCCCTCGAGCGCCAGCATCACCGGGTAGACCACAACCGGGACGAAGAACACGACCGCCCACAGGCCGATCACCACGCTCGGGATCATCGCCAGGAGGTCGACGGTGTAGGTGAGGAGGCTCCGGACCCGGCGCGTGGCGACCTGGGTGAGGAACAGCGCGATGGCGACGGCGAGCGGGACGGCGATCACGATGGCGAGCAGGCTGCTGACGACGGTCCCGAAGATGAACGCCAGCGCTCCGTAGTCGCCCGTGATCTCGGTTCGCGACGATCCGGGTCGCCACGTGTCGCTGGTGAAGAAGCCCAGCCCCTCCTTCGCGAACACCGGCCAGGACTCATAGGTCGTCGAACCGATCATGAGGGCGAGGATGACGAGCACGAGGACGCCGGCAAGCCGCACGATCCACCGGAAGGCGGCATCGGCTCCGCGTCCGGCGGCCGAGCCGTGGATGGTTGGGACGTCCGGGTTGTGCGTGGTGGTCATCCTGCGTCCGGTGCGGTGAGGGGAACGGTCCGGGGAGTCGCCCCTGAGGTGGCAACTCCCCGGACCGGAGGAGGAGGAGGAGCGAAGGGAGGATCAGCCTTCGGCGTTGATCCGCTCGATCTGGTCCAGGACGCGGGTCTGGAGCTCATCGGGTAGCGGCGCGTAATTGAGCTCCTTGACGAGGGCGTCGCCTTCGGTGAGCGACCAGGTGAGCCAATCCTTGAGGGCGTCGGCCTTGGCCGCCTCCATGCCGCACGTGTAGGCGAGGATCCAGGTGGCGCCCGCGATCGGGTAGCCATCGCCGCCGACGCCCAGGATCGCGAACCGGAAGTCATCCGGAACGGTCACGGTCAGGGCGGCAGCCGAAACGGTGTCGCTCGACGGGACGATCGCGCTGCCATCGCTGTTGACCACCGCCGCCACGGACAGACCCGTCTCGACGGCGAACTCGTAGGACACGTAGCCGATACCGCCGGGCTGCTGGCTGATCGCCGAGGCCACTCCGTCGTTCTGGTCACCGCCGATGCCCGTCGGCCACTCGACCTCGGAGCCCTTGCCGGGTCCCGCGGCCCAGTCGGGGCTCACATCGGTCAGGTAGGTGGTGAAGATGCTCGTGGTCCCGGAGCCATCCGACCGGTGGACCCAGGTGAGCGGCTGGTCAGGGAGGGCCACGCCCGGATTGAGGGCAGCGATCGCCGGATCGTTGAAGTTGGTCACGGTGCCGAGCGCGATCCTGGCGATCGTCCCGCCGTCGAGTACGAGTCCCTCAAGGCCTGGCTCGTTGTAGGCGATGGCCACGCCGCCGAAGACGGTCGGGATGTGCAGCACGGCTTCGCACGGGCGGGCTGCCAGGGCCGCCGTGATCTCCTCGTCCTTCATGAAGGCATCCGAGCCGGCGAAGTCAACCTGCTGGCCGATGAACTGCTCGCGGCCGCCGGACGAGCCGATGCCCTGGTAGTTGATGCTGAGGTCGGGCTGGACGTCGGCGTACGCGCCGATCCACTCGAGGTAGATCGGTTCAGGGAAGCTCGCGCCGGCGCCGATCAGGCGTACAGGCCCGGCGGACGCCGGGGTCTCGGCAGGCGCATTGGATTCGCCGGGCGCCTGCGTGGGCGCCGTCGTAGCCGCCGGGGCGCCGGTGCCGCCACCGCAGGCCGCGACCAGGACCATTCCGGCCAACGCCAAGGCTGTGATCCGCTTATGGGTCGTGAGCGTCACGAAGATGGACTCCTCTGTCGTGTTTCGTTGCCGGCCTCACGATCGGGTCGGGTTGTCAACGGGTCTTGTGCGTTGGGTTAAGCGGCCGGTTAACGCACTGGGGATCCAGTCGGCAGCTCGCCCCGCGCACAGCGGCAAGGTGGACGGGCGATCGAGATCCGGCTCGCGGGTCGTGGGTCACGCGTGCCGCGGCTCCTGCCACGAGCGATGGGAGGTCCCCGGCTGGACCGTCATCCGCCGGGACGAGTGACGACGGTCGTGTCCGTGGGCGCGGGCGCGCCGGTCGCCAGCGCGGTCGGCCCGCGTGCGGCAGACTGGCCATTGCAGTGGCACCACAGGCAAGGGTGTCCGCGTAGGAGCCTGGAGGACACGATGTCGGACGCCGGGGAGGCCGGGGAGGCCGGGGCGACGACCCGCGGCGCGCTCGACGGCTCGCACCCGACGGCTGCCACCCTCGACGTCGATCGGGCGTCCACCACCATGGCGCGCAAGGCGGCAAAGCAGGCAGCAAAGGCTGCGAAGCAGGCGGCCAAGATGGCCGGTCGCGATGCAGCCCGCGCCGCGAAGCTCGCCCGCAAGCGGGCGAAGGCGGCAAAACGGGCGGCGAGAGATGCCTCGAAGGTGGCCCGCAAGGCCTCGAAGGCGGCCGACAAGGAGGCTCGTCGAGTGGCCAAGGCGGCGCGCGCGGCCGCCGAAGATGCATCGCGGGTCTCGCGTTCGAACGCCGCGGGCGCGGTGCTGGAGGAGGTCGCCGACCTCGTTCGCAAGACCGCCAGACCGGCGGCTTCCGCGATCGTCAGCCGGGTGGGGGCCGCGCCCCAGGCGGAGCCCGAGCCAGAACCGGAGCCCGAGCCAGAACCGGAGCCCGAGGCGGCACCCGAGGCCGAGCCAGAACCGGAGCCCGAGGCGGCACCCGAGGCGGCCCCCGAGCCCGAGCCCGAACCGGAGCCCGAGGCGGCACCCGAGGCCGAGCCAGAACCGGAGCCCGAGGCGGCACCCGAGGCCGAGCCAGAACCGGAGCCCGAGGCGGCACCCGAGGCCGAGCCAGAACCGGAGCCCGAGGCGGCACCCGAGGCCGAGCCAGAACCGGAGCCCGAGGCGGCACCCGAGGCCGAGCCAGAACCGGAGCCCGAGGCGGCACCCGAGGCCGAGCCAGAACCGGAGCCCGAGGCGGCACCCGAGGCGGCCCCCGAGCCCGAGCCCGAGGCGGCACCCGAGGCCGAGCCAGAACCGGAGCCCGAGGCGGCACCCGAGGCCGAGCCAGAACCGGAGCCCGAGGCGGCACCCGAGGCCGAGCCAGAACCGGAGCCCGAGGCGGCACCCGAGGCCGAGCCAGAACCGGAGCCCGAGGCGGCACCCGAGGCCGAGCCAGAACCGGAGCCCGAGGCGGCACCCGAGGCCGAGCCAGAACCGGAGCCCGAGGCGGCACCCGAGGCCGAGCCAGAACCGGAGCCCGAGGCGGCACCCGAGGCCGAGCCAGAACCGGAGCCCGAGGCGGCACCCGAGGCGGCCCCCGAGCCCGAGCCCGAACCGGAGCCCGAACCGGAGCCCGAGCCCGCTCGATCGTCCGTCGTGCCGACCCCGCTCCTGGCCCCGGTGACACCGGAGCTCGCCGCTCCCGTGGTGATCCCGGACGCCGCCGTCATCTGCGCCGCGATCGACGTCGGGGCCACGAGCGTGCACCTCCTGGTCGCTGCCGTCGACGGTCACCGCGTCCTGCCGCTCCTCGACGAGTCGGTGTTTCTCGGCCTCGGCGATCGGATCACGGCGGACGGGCGCATTGGTCCCGCGGCGGCCGAGGAGCTGATCGCGTCCCTCGCGGTCTATGCCGGCTCCGCGCGCCAGCTTGGGGCCACCCGGGTGGCGATCGTGGGTACGGAGCCGATGCGCCGCGCGGATGACGCCGCGGCCGTGGTCCATGCGGTGGAATCCCGGACCGGCGTGCCGTTCCACGTCCTTGAACACGGCGAGGAGGGGCTGCTGACGCTCCTCGGCGTGACGAATGGCCGCCGGCTCACATCGAGCCTGCTCGTTGTCGACATCGGCGGAGGAAGCACCGAGTTCGTCGTCGTGGACCCGCAGGGCCATGTGGAGACGCACGGGCTGCCACTGGGCGCTGCCAGGCTCACCCGCGACGAGGTTCGCGCGGATCCGCCGTCCGCGGCCGAGCTTGGAGCGCTCAGGGCACGGGTCCAGGCGGTCGTTCGCGATGCTCCGGACATCCATCCGGGCGGCCTGGTCGCCGTGGGCGGCACCGCCTCGAACCTGCTGCGCCTGCTCCCGTCGGCCGTCGACGACCGGACCCTGACCCGGCGCCGGCTGACGGTCGCACTCTCGATGCTGGGCGTCGAGCGGAGCGTCGAGGCTGCCGAGCGCCACCTGGTCCGCCCGGCGCGTGCACGCATCCTGCCCGCGGGCGCGATCATCGTCGACGCGATCCTCGAACGATATGGGGCGAGCGGCCTGACCGTGTCGGAGGAGGGGATCCGCGAAGGTCTCGCGTTGGCGGTGGCGACAGCCGGGTCGGCATGGCGCGACCGGCTCGGGACGCTGGTGCAGGGCTGGCCCGAGGACCCTGAGCCAGGCGCCTGATGGGCGGCCGGTTCAGAGCCCGGCGACCACCCGCCCGAGCGCACGGCGAAACGCCGGACTCGAGACACCCCGCCAGGCGGGCCCCACGGTGCGGCGCAGACGCGCCAGTTCTCGCTCACGGTCGACAAGGTAGCGGCCGATGGCGGCGCTCTCGGCCTCGCTGAGCTGCCCCGCGTGTTCGACGAGGAACGTGCGGGCGAGGTGGGCCGCCACGTCGGCGTCATGCAGCCAGCCGAGGTGATCTTGGAGCGCCACGATCTTCTCGATCACGGACCCGGCTTCCCGGCCGAGCGCCTCGCGCACGAACTCCAGGGTGTACCGGAGCCATTTCGCGGCAATCCGGAGGTCATGGAGGGTCGTGACGTCCGCCCACCGCATGACCGGCTCGTAGGCTCGCACGACCTCGTACGCCACCCAGATGCGCGAGGCCATCGTGTCCCGGACCCGGTGTGGCTCGACCGGTCCGACCGCCCTGCTGCCGAGGCCGTCGACCTGCGCGAAGGCTACGTACGCGTCGAGCCACCGCCGATACCGCGCGGAGTCCAGCTCCCGGACGAGCACCTCCCGTGCCGTGTCCCGCTGCGTGCGCCAGCTGCGGAGGATCGGCTCATACGCGGATCGTTCGGCCGCCGCCAACCCGGCCTGGTAGGACTCGCCGGCCTCGATCAGCACATCGAGATCACGCACGGCCCCGAGGTCGCGCGCGACCAGCTTGAGACGCCGCGTGTACCGGTCGGTGTACCGGTGGTCGAAGGCATCGCCGAAGACGCGCCAGGCGGCTCGCTGCCGGCGCGTGGCGACGCGCATCGCGTGCAGCTCCTCGGGATCGTGGCTGTCGCGCATCCCGGCCTCACGGGCGATCATCCGGGCCAGGTGGAACCGGATGACCTTGCGGCCGGCCTCCGCGAGATGGTCATCGGCAAGGACCCCGGGGGACTTCGCGACGACGAGTCGCGGGGTTGCGGGGATCACGGCCACGGGCGATGCGCCGGAGGGCGTGGACGCGTCGCCGGGCTGCGCGGCCGCCACGGGCCCGGTGCCGGTCCCTGGGGGTGCCACTGCAAGGGACGTGGACACGGCGGCTGCCCGCGTCCTCCCGGCGAGGTCGGCCGCCTCCTCTCCGCCGATCGAGGGTTCGGGTCCGGCGTCGCTCGACGCCGGTTCGCGGCGAACCGCCTCCATGGCTCGCTCGAGCTTCGAGGTGTCCGAGGGCACCAGTTCCTCGATCTCGGACAGCATGTCGGCAAACGGCTCTAGCACGGCGTCCTCGCCCTCGCGCAGCTCGACCTCCAGCTCGGCGAACCGATCGATGACGCGGTCGGCCACGACCACCTCGACGTCGTCCACGGAGAGCTCCACCATCGCTCCGGCCGCCCCGTAGCAGCGCCGGCGGCGGACCTGCCGGACCTGGACGAGCTCGTGCAGGGGCGAGGCGCCGGCGATCGTCACCACGGCGTCGCGCGCGGCAGAGACGGGCCACGCGGCCGCCTCGGCATCGGGATCGGCCGGTCCCTCGAGCTCCTCTCGGCGATGGACCACGCCGCCGTCGTCCTCCCGCCGCAGGCCCTTGAGGGTGATCATCGTCTCGTCCCCATCCGTCCGCAGGCGGACCGCATACCCGGCGGCCGCGAGGGCGCCATCGGCTGTGTCGATGTACCGGTCCTCATGGACGACCCGCTCCGGCGGTGCGACCGCCGGCATGCCGGCAAGCTCGTCGGTGCCCAGCAGGCGATCGCCGGCCGACGTGTCGGTCATGTGGTACTTGAGCTCGACCTCGACTGGGCGGTCGTCGCCCGCCACGCTCACGCGCGAGGATCCATCGAGCCCGCCAGGGTCTTGGACCCGGACGACGCATCCGCGAGCGCAAGCGCGGCTGCCGCATCATCCTTGAGGACCGCGAAGGCCTCGACGGTGCCCTCGCGCGACTCGGCGACCTCGGTCCGGAGCCACCGACCGTCATTGCCCAGCTGCCATGACCGTCGATCGTCGGCGAGCATGACCTCGATGATCCGGCCCAGCCGCACCCGGGCCTCATGGTCCTCGACCGGGGTCACCACCTCGACCCGCCGGTCCAGGTTGCGCTCCATGAGGTCGGCCGACCCGATGTACCACTCCGGCCGTCCACCGTTGTTGAACATCCAGATCCGTGAGTGCTCGAGGAACTCGCCGATGATCGACCGCACCCGGATCCGCTCGGAGATGCCTGCCACGCCCGGGACGAGACAGCAGGCGCCGCGAACGATCAGGTCGATCTCGACGCCCGCCCTTGCCGCCTCGTACAGGGATTCAATCGTGGGGGTGTCCACCAGCGAGTTCACCTTGAGGACGATCCGGGCCGGGTGGCCGGCACGCGCGCTGGCGGTCTCGCGTTCGACCATCTCGAGGAACCGCGTCCGCAGGGTCATGGGCGCAACCAGCAGGCGGCGGAAGACCCGCTGGCGCGAGAGGCCCGTCAGCACGTTGAACAGGTCCGTGACGTCGGCGCCCAGCTCTTCGCGACAGGTGAGCAGACCGAGGTCCGTGTACAGCCGCGCGGTCTTGCCGTTGTAGTTCCCGGTCCCGATGTGGACGTAGCGGCGCAGGCCCGAGCCCTCCCGGCGCACGACGAGCGCGACCTTCGAATGCGTCTTGAGACCGACCAGCCCATACACGACGTGGGCGCCGACCCGCTCCAGGCGGCGGGCCCACACGATGTTGTTCTCCTCGTCGAAGCGGGCCTTGATCTCGACCAGCACGACGACCTGCTTGCCCCGTTCGGCCGCCCGGATCAGGGCACCGACGATCGGCGAATCGCCTGACGTCCGGTACAGCGTCTGCTTGATCGTCAGGACGTCGGGATCATCGGCGGCCTGGTCGATGAAGCGCTCCACGGAGGCGGAGAACGACTCGTACGGATGGTGGAGGAAGATGTCGCTCGCCCGGATCTGGGCGAACACGTCGACCGGTTCATCGTCCTGCTGCGGGAGCAGCCGCCCCGGGATGACCGGGGTGTGGACCGGGGCCTTGAGGTCCGGCCGGTCGAGCGACACGAGCTGCCACAGCGCCGTGAGGTCCAGCATCCCGGCGATCTCGAAGGCATCCTCCTCGTGGACGCCCGTGCCACGGGTGAGGATCTGTCGCGTGAGCTCCGGCATCGACCGCTCGACCTCGAGCCGCACCGCCTCGCCGAAGCGCCGCCGGCGGATCTCCTCCTCGATCGCGATCAGCAGGTCGTCCGCCTCGTCCTCCTCGAGCGTGATGTCGGCATCGCGGGTGACCCGGAACAGGTGGGTCTCGAGGATCTCCATGCCCCGGAACAGCTCGTCGAGGTTCGCCTCGATCACCTGGTCGAGGAGCACGAACCTGTCACGCTCGACCGCGAACAGCCGCGGCAGGGTGGGCGGGATCTTGACTCGCGCGAACCGCTTCTCACCGGTCTCCGGGTCGCGGAGCCCCACCGCGATGGACAGGCTCAACGTGGAGATGTACGGGAACGGGTGCCCGGGATCCACGGCGAGCGGGGTGAGAACGGGGAAGATCTCGTCGTGGAACCGTCGCCGGAGGGTCTCGTGGTGCTCGGGAACATCCTCGTAGTCGTGGATCTCCACGCCCTCGGTGGCCAGCTGCTCACGGATCTCGTTCCATGCCGTGGAGTGCTCGTCGACGAGCTCGCGCACGCGCTCCCGGATGGCGTCCAGCTGCTGACCCGGGGTCAGCCCATCGAGGCTGTGGTGCTGTCCCATCGAGCGGTCCTGCCGTCGCAGGCCGGACACGCGGACCTGGAAGAACTCGTCAAGATTGGACGCGAAGATGGCCAGGAACTTGACCCGCTCCAGGAGCGGGTTGCGGGTGTCCTTCGCCTCGTGCAGGACGCGCGCGTTGAACTCGATCCACGACAGCTCCCGGTTGAGGATCGGACCCTTCTGCTCCCGCGCGGACCGGCGTCGACCACGGCCGGCGATGCGCGGTCCGGGAGCGGGTCGAACGGTGGCCATGGGTCCTTTCGGGTGCGCACGGGCCCGGTGTGTGGCGCGTGACGACGGCCGCATCCCCCGGTCCCGGTCGGGCCATCGAGAATACCACTCGGATTCGGGGGCTCCGCGGGGCTGTCCTGCTCCACGTGAGCTCAAAGGTGTGTGCCCGGCCGGGTTTCAAGCCGATGTCTCGGTGTTCTCGAGCTCGGACGGTCAGGTGCCGCCGGAGGCGCCTCGCCCCGGCGGGAGGCGGCGCAGCGCCCCGGCGGGCCGTGGCGGTGCAGATGGCCCGTTCGAAGTCGAGGTGGTGCATGGCACCGTGCAAGGGTCCGCCACGCTCGACACGGACGCCACGCCCCGCGCGTGGCCGTGACCAGCCGACCAGCTGGCCCCGAGCCGTGGAGCCGTGGGAGCCGCGGCGCGAACCCGCCAGGCGATCAGCCCTCCGGGACGTACCGCCGTTCGCCAGTGGCGGGGTCAACCCAGACGCGCATCGGCACCCCGGTCGTGGGGTCCACGAACCGCTCCTCGCTGGGTCGGAACCGGGGCTCAACGGCGCGGGTCTCGCCGCCGCCGGGCCCGTGGCCGTCGCCGGTCCGCTCGGCGTTGAGCGACCGGTAGCGGGTCCGCTCGAGCAGCACCGCGGCGACGAGGACGGCACCCGGCAGGAACAGCGTCAGCGCCGACACGAGCGAGCCCGCAGTACCGCCAACCGCGGCGGTGGCGATCCCGCCCAGGATCAGGAGCAGCCCGACGGCCCCGATGAGCCCCCGGGCGAGCTGGACCCCCAACCGGCTACTCGACGGGCTGGGCGGCCGCCGCGAGGTCGGCACCCGGCTGCGCCACCGAGGCATCGGGCACGAGCACGACGGCAGTGCCGTAGGCCACGATCTCGGACATGGTCCCCGCCAGCTCCGAGGAGTCAAAGCGCATCGAGATGACGGCGTTCCCGCCGACCATGGTGGCGTTCTGGACCATCCGGTCGATGGCCTGGCGGCGGGTGTCCTCGAGCAGGCTCGTGTACTCGTGGATCTCGCCGCCGGCGATCGAGCGCAGCCCGGCGATCAGGTTGCCGCCCAGGCCACGGCTCCGGACCACGAGCCCGAAGACCTGCCCCCGGGTCTCCGCCACGCGGTACCCGGCGATGAACGGCGTGGTTGCGATGATCACCGATCTCCTCCATGCCAATGCTGGCCGTCTGTGGACCGCTGCTCGCGACGGCGCGTGCATTCGTCGCACGGGCACATGTCGCGCAGCAGCATGAACGTGTGGAACCCGGTGGCGTGTCCGTCGCCCCAGGTCGGCTGGATCGCATAGGACCCGACCATGGCGACATCCACGAGACGCGTCTGGTCGGCGGTCAGCGTCGGGTTGGTGTCGAGCCAGCCCGGCATCCCGGCCTCGCCCCGGCAATAGGCGCACGGGCAAAGCCAGCGGAGCTGCGTCGTGTCGAAGCCGGTCGCATGGCCGTCGGCCCATTCGACGCGCAACGTCCCGGCCGCGCGGTTGGCGTCGATGCGAACGGGAGTCATCCGGGGATCCTGCATGTCTCGATCGTACCCCGGGCGCCGCGCCGTGGTCGTGGAGGCATGCCCGCCCGCCGGCCGGCCAGCGCTGGACCGGGACCATCACCGCACCTGGGTCTGGGACCTTCCCTCCGTGGCCGCCACGGGTACGCCCGCTATGCTCGCCGCACATGTCGCTCGTCATCGACCGTCTCTCCAAGCGATTTGGGTCCGTCGTCGCCCTCGATGACCTGAGCTTCGAGGTTCTCCCCGGCCAGGTGTTCGGGTTCCTGGGCGCCAACGGTGCGGGCAAGACGACGACGATGCGGATCGCGCTCGGCGTCCTCGAGCCGGATGCCGGCCGGGTCGCCTGGCGCGGCACCGAGAGCCATCGCCTGCCCCGGTCCACCTGGGGCTACCTCCCGGAGGAGCGCGGCCTGTACCCGCGGATGCGCGTGCTGGACCAGCTGGTGTTCTTCGCCGGCCTCCACGGGGTGCCCCCGGAGCGCGCGAAGCGGGATGCGCTCGCAGCGCTGCACCGGTTCCGCGCCGACGACCTCGCCGCGCGCAAGGCGGAGCAGCTGTCCAAGGGCAACCAGCAGAAGGTCCAGTTCATCGCGGCGACCCTGCACGACCCCCAGGTCCTGCTCATGGACGAGCCGTTCACCGGTCTCGATCCCGTCAACACGATGCTCCTGCGCGAGGCGTTCCTAGAGCTTCGCGATCGCGGCCGCACCGTCATCTTCTCCACCCACCAGATGGAGGTCGCCGAGGCGCTCTGCGAATCGGTTGCCATCGTGGACCGCGGGCGGATGGTGATCGGCGGGCCGATGCGGGAGGTCCGACGGGCGAGCGGCCGGCGGATGGTGCGGATCTCGGTGGAGGGCGACCACCGTCTCCCGTGGCTCGCGACCGTCGCGGGGACGCGAGTCATCCAGGCGGGCATGGACCGGTCCACGGTCGAGCTCGACGAAGGCGTCGAGCCGGACGGGGTCCTCGCGGCAGCGGTCGGCGCTGGTGCGCGGGTCACCCACTTCGAGGTCGCCGACCCGTCGCTCGAGCAGGTCTTCATCGACTTCGTGGGTCGTCCGGCCGACGAGGAGATGCACCTGGCGCCCGAGGCCGACGTGTCCCCGGCGGAGGACGCCGCGTGACGCGCGAGGCGCCGACAGGGGCAGGGGCGGGAGCCCGGAACGTGAGCCTCGTTGCCCGCCGCGAATACGCCGAGCGGGTGAAGTCGAAGGCCTTCCTCGTGTCCACCGTGCTGATGGCCGGGCTCGCCGTCGTCATCGCGCTGATCCCGCTTGCCGTGCGGGTCGTGGACCGCGCGACCGTCACCCGGATCGTGGTCGCCGCCGAGGAGCCGGGGCTCGCCGCGCGCGCGATCGGCGTCATGGACGGGTTCCTCAACGCACAGCTCGACGCGTCGGGATCCGCCGAGCGCTCCTTCGACTTCGTGCCCGCGCCCGATCCCGCTCGCGCAGTCGCGGATGTCAGCGACGGCGCCGCGGCCGGGGCGCTGCTGATTGAGCGGGCGAGCTCGGGAGGCCTGGACTTCCGGGTCGTGACCGTCGGGGCGCTTGGCCAGGACAAGGCCCAGCTCCTGCAGATCGGCGCATTCGCGGTCGGCGTCCTCGACTGGACCGCCTCCGCGCCCCCGTCCCAGGTCGCGTTCGTCCAGCCCACGTTCGCCGTCGTCGACGCCGGAGCGGCAACCCCTGGCGGAGCCGGTGCCACGACCATCAACACCGCGGAGTACGCGAGCCGCCGGATCGTCGGCATCGTGTTCGTGGTGCTCTCGTTCCTGACCCTCGTGTTCTACGGGCTGTGGGTCGCGTCGGGGATCGTGGCCGAGAAGGCCAGTCGCGTGATGGAGATGCTCATCTCCGCCGCCACGGCCCCCCAGCTCGTGGTGGGCAAGATCGTGGGCATCGGCCTCGCCGGGCTCACGCAGGTCACCCTTGTCCTGGTGCCGGCGATCGCGATGGTGGTCTTCTCCGGGCAGATCGGAAATGCCGTGCTGGGCGAGGACCCGACCGCCGCGACCTCGCTCGCCGGGCTGTCGCCGGGGCTGGTTGCCGCGTTCCTCGTCTACTTCGTGCTGGGGTTCGCCCTCTACGCGTCGATGTATGCCGCGGCCGGCTCGATGCTGTCCCGCGCGGAGGACCTGCAGATCGTCGCCCTGCCGCTGTCGATCCCGGCGATCATGGGCTACCTGCCCGCCGTGCTGGCGCTGTCCGGCAGTTCCGCGGGGTTCATCCGGTTCGCGTCGTACGTGCCGCTGTGGAGCCCGTTCGTCATGATGTCCCGCCTCGCGATCGGACGCGTGGAGCCCTGGGAGCTGGTGCTCAGCCTGGGCCTGATGCTGGTCACGGTGCCGCTGGTCGCGCTGCTGGCGATCCGCATCTACCGCGCGGGCGTGCTGCTCTACGGCCAGCCGCCCTCGGTGGGCACGTTCGTCCGGGCGGTTCGAGGAGGCTGACGGGAACTCCAGCGACCCGGATCCCCCACTGGCCATCGCGACCAGGATGCGGTCGCACGGGATCTCGATGGGCCAAGTCACCAGCGACTCAACCGCCCGACCACCACGAGGAGCTCGCGCCGGGGTCACGCGTGCGGGTGTGACGAGCTCCGAACGGTGGTCATCCAGCACAGTCACTTGCGACTTGCCACGCCGCGGCGTGGTGGGAACCTCCGCCCGGTGGCCTAACCCCGCTGCAACGGCACAACCGTGCGGTAGTGGCACGGGGTGCCGCCGCCCAGGCTGTTCACCCTAGGCGTCGGGGTCGTCGGGGAAGGGCAGTCGGCGGAACATCGCCAGCACCGGCGCCGTGGCCGGCGCGACCCCGACCCCGGCCTCGTCCTCGAGGCCCTCCTCGGCCGCTGCCGGCGCCTCACCCGGCGCGGACGCCGCGATCGACCGCCAGAGCGTGCTCCGGACCCCGGGCAGGTACGGCGATGCCCGGCGGCGCGCGAGGATCCCGGCGATCCCCTGCGTGGACACGGCCGCGTGCAGGGCGAGACCCTCGCCGCCGATCGCCGGCACCACGACCACCTCGTCGCCGGGGCGCAGGACCTTGCGGAGGGCCACCCGTCGCTTGTCCAGCGGCTGGCCGAGGAGCCAGCGTCCGTCGACGTGGAGCAGGTCGAACACGAGCAGCGCGACCGGCCCGCCGGGCTGTCCCGACAGCCGGCGACGGAGCGCCTCGTCGTCTGCGTGGCCACGCGCATCGACCACCACCAGCTCGCCGTCGAGCACCGCGGACCGGGCGGCCACCCGGACGGCCAGCCCCGCGAGCTCAGGGAGGACCGCCTCGTACGAAGCGCCACGGGCATCGACCACGCGGACCTCGCCACCGCCGGCCGCCGCCCCCGGTTCGACAAAGACCAGCACCCGGTGGCCGCCCCAGGTGGGCTCGAACAGCCAGTCGGCGGAGTCGAAGGGATCGGGGCGAGGCGTGGGCCACATGGGCGCCACGTCGCCCGGCCGCGGCATCGCCGGCTCGAGCCGGAAGGAGAGCTGCTCGGCCATCGCTTCTCGATGGTAGCCCCTCGTCCGGCGATAGACTGGCGACAACGAGGCGACGCCTGCCCGCGCCGCCGATCTGCCCGCGCACCCCGGAGGGCTCCGTGCCTCGACCCGCGCAACCCGACGATCTCTACCGGCTCCAGATCCCGACCGATCTCCGAGTCTCCCCCGACGGGCGCCTCGTCGCCTTCACGGTCAAGCGAACTGCCGTCGGCCGCGACGGGTATCGGCAGTCCATCTGGCTCGCCCAGGTCGATGGCTCTGCTCCGGCCCGCCGGCTGACGATCGGCCACAAGACGGATCGCCACCCGCGCTTCTCGCCCGACGGCAGGACGCTCGCCTTCATCAGCGACCGCCGCCTCCACGTCGAGGAGGAGCCGGAGCGACCGGCCGACCCGAAGGACCGCGAGGACTGCGACCAGGTGTTCCTGCTGCCGCTCGACGGTGGCGAGGCGCGCCGCCTGACGGACCTGCCGCGCAGCGTGGACGCGTTCGACTGGTCGCCGGACGGGACCCGGCTCGCGATCCTGACCAGCTCGCTGGGCTCGACCGAGGTGGAGGAACGGCGCCGCCGGGGCCGCCCGCCCAAGCCCAACGCGGGCGAGCCTCCGTTGTCCGACTACCGGTACCTCGACCGGCTTGGCTACCAGCACAACGGCACCGGCTTTGTCGATGACCGCGAGGCCCATCTGTGGCTGGTGGATGCCGCGACCGGCGTCGCGGAGCCACTGGTCCAGGGTCCGGCTGCCGAGACGCATCCGGCATGGTCGCCGGATGGCACGCGGATCGCGTTCGCGGCCAACCGCCACCGGGACCCCGACCTCGTATCGCGGGCCGGCATCTACGTGGTCGACGTGGCGACCAGCCAGCTGACCACCGTGACCGCCGGTGACGGCTTCTTCCTGCACCCGACCTGGACGCGCGACGGGACGGCGATCATCGCGCTCGGCGACCGGTATCCCCGGGCGGCCTATCGAACCGGGATCTGGCGCGTTGCCGCGGACGGCTCGGATGCGGGCCCCGGAGGCGGCACGGATCTCCTCGCAGGCAGCGAGCTCAAGCCCGACGCCGGGATGAACAGCGACGTGGCGGTTGGCGAGGAGGCACGCCTTGTCCTGACCGCCGACGGCGCGTACGCCCTGTTCTCCGCTCCCGTGGACGGGTCGTACGAGCTGTGGCGGGTGGCGATCGACGGGGCCGGGCAGCCCGAGCGGCTGACCGAGGGGCGACACTACCTGTCGAGCTGGGACGCCGGACCGGTGACCGGCGGCACGGGAAGCGCTCGCGATGTCGTCGCGGCCGTGCATTCCACCCCGACCACCTTCCCGGAGGTCGTCGCGATCGACCTGCCCGCACGAGGCCCTGCGGCCCCGCCCCGGACGCTCACGCATCTCAACGGCGACCTGGCGGCGGAGGTCGCGATGGTCGAGCCCGTGGAACGCCGCTGGCAGGGTGGCGGCTTCGACATCCAGGGCTGGATCTACCCCGGGGGCCCTGGGAGGCGGCCGCTGGTCCTCGAGATCCACGGCGGACCCCACACGCTCTATGGCTGGGCACCGATGCTGGAGTTCCAGATCCTCGCGGGCGCCGGGATCTCGGTGCTCGCCTCCAACCCGCGCGGCTCGGAGGGCTATGGCGAGGCATTCAACCGCGCCAACCTCGGTGACTGGGGCGACGGCCCGATGGCCGACGTCATGGCCGGCGTGGACCAGGCGATCGAGGACGGCCTGGCTGATCCTGAGCGCCTGGGCGTGACCGGCGGCTCGTACGGCGGCTACCTCACCAACTGGATCGTCGGTCACTCGGACCGGTTCTGCGCAGCGCTGACCGCCCGCTCGGTCGTGGACATGCGGATGCTGTTCCTCACGGGCGACATCTCGAGCGGCGAGTGGACCCGGACCGAGTTCGGGCGCTCCCCGTGGGATGACCCGGAGTACTTCGACGCGATCTCGCCGCTCACCTACGCGCGCCACATCCGGACCCCGCTGCTGATCCAGCACAGCGAGCGCGACATCCGGACCACGGTGGGCCAGGCCGAGGCGCTGTTCACGGTGCTGCGCTCGCTGAGGCGGCCGGTCCGGTTCATGCGCGTGCCCGAGGAGAGCCACGAGCTGACCCGCGGCGGCACCCCGTTCCGGCGCGCTGAGAACCTGGTCCAGGTGCGCGACTGGTTCACGCACTACCTGGTCGAGGGCAAGCGGCGGCTGCCGTCCAAGCCACGCAGCCGCGCGGGCGGGTAGGGGACCGCGCGGGGCATGGAGCGCCGGGGTGGCCTGCCGTTCCTCGCGGTGGAGGGATCGCACCGCGACGTCGGGCGGCAGATCG
Organism: uncultured Chloroflexia bacterium; assembly: GCA_963716025.1. Classification (GTDB taxonomy): domain Bacteria; phylum Chloroflexota; class Limnocylindria; order Limnocylindrales; family CSP1-4; genus CAIXZV01. The sequence goes on along the minus strand of CAVQSY010000003.1, from coordinate 25,316 downwards.
GTGCGGCGTGTGCCGACGTCATCCGCAGGGCGGTTGCCTTCGACGCCGACCTTCCGGCCGGCCGGTCACGCGACGAGCAGCTGGTGCTGGCCACCCGCTACCGGGAGGCCACGCTCGCGGCGACGCCCTGGCTGGTGGACGAGATCGACGGGGCGGCCGATGGCGCGCAGGTCGACCCGCTCGCCCTGTTCGCGGCCTCGGTCGAGGAGATCTGGACCGTGCGCCCGTCGCAGGCCACCGCCGGCGAGGTCGTGGACGGGCGGTGCAGCGACCTCGTCGCGGTCCCGCCGGCCACGCCTGACGGACACGTCTGGGTCGCCCACACCAACGACCTCTCGCCGGCATCCGAGGCAGCGGTGGTCGCGATCGAGTGGCGCGTGCCCGGTGAGCCGCGGGTCTTCTCGCTCGGGATCGGGCCGTGGATCAGCGTGGGCTGGAACGACGCCGGCCTGTCGCTGACCGGGAACGAGCTGGCGCCGAACGACGAGCGGGTGGGTGTCCCGCGGCTGCTCATGGTCCGCGAGCAGCTCACGGCCCGCACGCTCGACGACGCCGTGACGATGGCCCTGCGCCCGGACCGCGCCTCCTCGTACAACACGGTTTTCGCCCACCGCGACGGGCGCGTGCTCGAGGTGGAGGGCTCCGCGACCGACGCCGAGCTGGTGACCCCGTCCGCTGCCGGGACGCTGGCCCACACCAACCACTACGCCTGCGACCGGATGCGCCGCTACGAGGGCGACCCGGCCTATGCGAAGCGCTCGGCCGTCCGCCTGGCGCGGGCGCTGGAGCTCCTCGACGGCCCCGATGGCGTTGGCCCGGCCCCGGGCTCCATCGGCCCGGACCAGCTCGCCGCGTTCCTGGCCGACCATGCCACGAGCCCCTCGATCTGCCGCCACGACGACGGCTCGGAGACGTCGGTGACCGCGTTCTGGTGCCTTGCCGACGTCACCGCGGGTGAGGTCGCGTACGGGCGTGGACCTCGCTGCCGCGGCGAGGAGGCGCGCTACCGGTTCGCGAGCTAGCCGAGCCGCGGCCGTCAGCCCCGGATGGCGGCCTCCGGGGCGAGCCCCGCGGCCGCCAGGTGCGCGTCCACGCCGTCGAGCCGCCGGATCCCGGGGACCGAGGCCGTGAGGCGGTCGAGCACGATCGCCGTCTGCAGGATCCGTTCCGCGATGTCGAACGAGGCGTGCCCGGTGGCATAGGTGTACACGCGCGGCTCCACGCCCCGGGCCCGCAGCCGCTCGACGTAGTTCCGGACCTGGCGGATGGGGCACCGGGAGTCGTTCTCGCCGGCCATGATCAGCAGCGGTGCGGTGACGGCGTCCACGTAGGTGAGTGGGTTCCGCTCGTGGAACAGCGCCGGGACCTCGTCGGGGGAGCCCCCGAACAGCGCCCGGTCGAGCGCCTGGAGCATCGGCGCCTCGTCCTCGTAGGCCGCGATGTAGTCGGCGACGGGCACGCCGGCGACCAGCGACCGCCACCGGTCCGGGTGGCGGCCGGCACCCAGGAGCGTGATGTAGCCGCCCCACGACCAGCCCGCGAGGACCGCGCGGGACGGGTCCGCGTCGCCGCGAGCCACCAGGTCGTCAAGGCCGGCGAGGACGTCCTCGAGCTCGAGGAAGCCGATGTTGCCGGTCAGCTCGTCCCGCCACGCCTGGCCGAAACCCTCGGAGCCGCGGTAGTTGACCATGGCCACCAGGAACCCCGCGTCCACGTGGGCCTGGAGGTCGGGCGCCCAGCGGTCCATGTCCACGCTGTGCGGCCCACCGTGCACCCGCATCATCACCGGGTGTGGACTCTTGCCCTCGGGCCGCACCAGGAACCCGTGGACACGCTGGCCCTTCGGATTGTCGAACCACCACGTCTCGAACGGGCGGCCGAGCGGCGCTGCGGGGCCGTCGGCCTCCAGCAGCGGCGCCGGCGAGCCAGCGGCGAGCAGCCGCGCCGGGTGCTCGCCATCGTGGCCGCGGTACCAGACGGCACCGTCCGGACGCACGCCGGCGGAGGTGATGGAGCCGGGCGCCGTCTCGAGCACGGTCAGGTCGCCACCGGCCAGCTCGTAGCGGAGCAGCCGGTGTCGCCCGGCCTCGAGGACCACGAGCAGCAGGGCGCTCCCGTCGGGCCACCAGTCCACGCCCTCCACGGTCCCGACGAGGTCCAGCGCGAGGTCCGTCACCTCGCCCGTCAGCGCGTGCCACAGGGCCGGCCGGCGGTCGCCGGTGCGCTCATGCGTGATGGCGACGCGGAGGTCCCCGGGGACCGGCGAGAAGGCGAAGGCTGCCAGCTCCAGGCCGGGGTCGCGGAGCTCCGCGAGGGTCTCGCCGGTCGCCGCGTCGACCGAGCGCAGCGAGGGATGCAGGACGTCGCCGTCCTCCATCACCTCGAGGACCACCACGGCATCGTCCGACGACAGCGCGGCGCGGTCGACCGGGCCGGACATGCCCATGCCGCCGGCGACCCGGACGGGCTGCGGATGCTCGTGGAGCAGCCGGGCGTCGCCCCCGTCGTCGGAGACCCAGATCGTGAACGCGGTCTCGGTGCTGATCCCCGCTACGGTCCGCCGCCGGCCGACCGCCAGGCCCTCGGGCCAGCCCCTGGGCAGGCCCGTGATCAGCGGCTCGGGGGGCGTCGCCTCGTCGAACGGGGCGACGACGAAGGTGCCGGTCTCGTCGCCGGTCTCGTCGCGGAACCAGATGACGCCCGTCCCGTCGCGGGTCGGCCGACCCTCCAGCACACCGACGGGGTCGAACGTGACCTGGCGGCGGCGACCCGTGCGCCGGTCCCACGCGTGGAGCTGGTACGAGCCGCTCTCGGTGGAGGCAACGACCAGGCGGTCGGGATCCGCGTCGGACCAGGCGGGGAAGGACAGGATCGGGGCGCGGAACCGCAGCTCCCAGGCGGACTGGTCGGGCATGCCCGGAGAGTACCGTCTGCGGTGATCCACGGGCGCAGCCGGTTCCGGTTCCGGCCATCCGCCCAGGTTGCACGGCAGGCTGTCAGCGGCCCACCAGGCGGCGCGCCCACGCGAGCAGGTCCGCCGACGGCAGGTCGTCCAACCCGCCGAAGGGAACCCAGGCCGCGAGGTCCGTTGAACCCTCGTACTCGAGTCGCAGGTCCCCGCCGGTGATCGTGCCGCGGTAGAGGACGCCCACCGTCTGGACCCGGTGTCCGCTGATGGTGAGGCCGGACTCCAGCACCGCCGACCAGATCCCGAGGAGGTCGCCGATCGAGGCGCCATACCCGGTCTCCTCGTCGATCTCCCTGATCACCGCGGCTGCGGGGTGCTCGCCAAAATCGAGGCCGCCGCCCGGGAGGGTCCAGAGCCCGCCGCCGGGACCGTCGGGGGAGACACGCGTCAGCAGCACGGCGTCGTCGCGCTCGCACCAGGCATAGGCCGCGAGGCGCACCCGCTGGATCGTGCCGTCGGGACCCGCGAAGTAGTGCGCCAGGCTGGCGGGCAGGGGGTCGTTCATCACGGTGGCATCCTGCCACGGCCGGTGAGCGCCCTGCTCAGCGCTTCATGCTCGCGCTCGTAGCGCGGGGCGCCGCGCCTGCGATCCGCCCGTCCGGTGCCGGACTCGACGCTGCGATAATCGGCGGGTGACACCCGGGATGCCTCCCAGCACCGCGCGTGGCGGACGCCCGTTGGTCGTCGTTGCCGGCGACGCGCTCGTGGACCTCATCGTCCGCTCGTCGGGCGAGATCGTCCCCGTGGGCGGAGGCGGACCATACAACTCGGTCCGCGCGATCGCGCGTCTCGGGGTGCCGACAGCGTGGGTCGGCGGCCTGTCGTCGGACCGCTTCGGCCGGATGCTGGAGTCGGGGCTGGTTGCCGACGGCGTTGGCCTGGGCCTTGTCCAGCGGACCGATTGCCCGACGACCCTGGCGCTCGCCGAGCTCGGCGATGATGGGGCGGCGACGTACCGCTTCTATATCGAGGGCACGTCCGCGCCCGCGGTCCTGCCCGGACCGCTGGCGGGCGGGCTGCCGAGCACCACCCGGGCGGTCCTCACCGGGACCCTGGGGATGGTCCTCGAGCCGATGGCAACCACCCTCGAGACGATGGTGGCCGGGCTTGCGGATGACGTCCTGCTCCTGCTGGACCCCAACGCGCGCCCAGTGATCATTCCGGACCCCGACGCGTGGCGGGCTCGAATCCTGCGTGTTGCCGCGCGTGCGGACGTGTTCAAGGCCAGCGCCGAAGACCTGGCATTCCTGCGGCCCGGCCGCTCGATCGAGGCTGCGGTCGAGTGGGTTCGAGCTCATGGACCGCGGGTGGTGCTCGTGACGGACGGCGGCAAGCCGGTCACGGTGTTCAGCGGCAGCCGGGTGGAGCGCGTGCCGGCGCCGTCGGTCGACGTGGTGGACACCGTGGGCGCCGGTGACACCTTCGGCGGGGCGTTCCTTGCCTGCCTGGTCCACGATGGCGTTGGCCGAGACGGCCTCGGCAACCTCGACACCGTCCTCCGTGCCACACGGTTCGCCGTGCGAGCGTCCTCTGTCGTGTGCGGGCGCGCCGGCGCCAACCCGCCGACGCTCGCCGAGCTGGGCGGCTGGCCCGGCGCCTGAGCTGTCCGCGCCTCGACCGGCGCCGACCGTTCCCAGGGCAGGATTTCTGGATTCCTGTGATTTCAGCATTGACTGAACGATCAGTACTGCGTAGGATCCAGTGATGCAGAGTGAAGAGCAGGCCTTCATCGATCGCTGGTCGCGGATTCTCGCCTCGGAAGGGTTGCCGCCCGTCGCCGGCCGCCTGTGGGCCTGGCTGCTGATCTGCGAACCCCCCGACCAGACGGTCGACGAGATCTCGGCGGCGATCGGTGCCAGCCGGGGAGCCATCAGCGGGGCCGTCCGCATGCTGGAGCCCTCGGGCCTCATCGTCCGCACGAAGCGTCCGGGAGATCGACGCGAGCACTGGCGGACATCGCCGGACGCGGTGATCCACAGCCTCGAGGCGAAGGAGCGGGCAACGCGTCCTTCGCTCCGCGCGCTCGACGACATCCTTCTTGCCTACGCTGACCGATCCGAGGAGTCGCTCGGGCGACTTCGCGAGGTCCAGCGCCTCTACGCGATGCTGCTCGGGATGTTTCCGCAGCTCATCGCCCAGATCCGGGCCGAACGGGAGGCAGCCGCCTCCGCGAGCGTCCCAGCGGGAAAGGACTGAGATGCCCGCCATCATCCGCACCGAGCACCTGACCAAGCGCTACGGCGCGAGCCGGGGGATCATCGACCTGGACCTCGAGGTCCAGCAGGGCGAGGTGTTCGGGTTCCTGGGACCGAATGGCGCCGGCAAGACGACCACGATCCGCACCTTCCTCGACCTGATCCGGCCGACCTCGGGCAAGGCCTGGGTGTTCGACATCGAGTCGACCGTGGACCCGGTGGCGATCCATCGCCGCATCGGCTACATCCCGGGCGAGTTCGCCCTCTACGACCGCCTGTCGGGGCGCCAGACCCTCGACTACTTCGCCAACCTGCGCGGCGGCGTGGACCAGGCGTACCAGGCGGCCCTCATCGAGCGCCTCGACCTCGACCCGGACAAGCGGTTCAAGCAGTACAGCAAGGGCAACAAGCAGAAGGTGGGCGTGATCGCCGCCCTCCAGCACCGGCCCGAGCTGCTCGTGCTCGACGAGCCCACCTCGGGCCTGGATCCGCTGGTCCAGCAGACGTTCTTCACCATCCTGCGGGAGACCGTCGCCGCCGACGGCGCCACCGTGTTCCTCTCGTCCCACATCCTGTCGGAGGTCGAAAAGAGCTGCGGCCGGGTGGCGATCATCCGCGATGGACGCCTCGTCAAGTCGGGCACCGTCGAGAGCCTGCGTGACCTTGCCCACCACCAGGTGGAGCTGCGCTTCGCCGGCGCCGTCCCCGCCGGCACCTTCTCGGACCTGCCGGGCGTAAGCGACGTCGTCGCCGACGACCACGTCCTGCGGATGCGGGTCACGGGCGCGATCACCCCGGTGGTCCGGGCCGCCGCCCAGTTCGAGCTGCTCGACTTCGTCTCACGCGAGCCGTCGCTCGAAGAGACGTTCCTTGCCCAGTACGGCCGTGAGGCCGTGGAGGCTGGTTCCCATGACCGCTAGTGCCGGCGTGCCGCCCCGCCCCGCGGCGACATCCCTGCCGTCGATCCCGCTCCGCCGGCGCCTGTACGGGCTCGGCAGCATCTACGGCAAGACCATCCGTGACTCGCGGCTCGCGTTCATCATCGCGGCCGGCATGTTCGGCGGGCTCGCGCTGGTGATGGGCACGGCGATCGGGACCGTGTTCCCCTCGCCCGAGGCGCGGGCGGATCTTGGGGCATTGGTCAGCGGCATGCCGCCCGAGATGGTCAACCTGTTCGGCAACGCCACGATCATGGGGGCATCGCTGGGCACGCTGGGTGGCTGGCTGACCTTCAAGTACGGCGCCCTGTTCGCGCTCGGGACCGCCCTCTGGTCGATCATGGCACTGACCGGGACGCTGGCCGGGGAGTCCGCCCGCGGAAGCCTCGACTTCGTCGCCTCGTCCCCGTTCGGCAAGCGGCGGATCGCCCTCGAGAAGCTGGCGGCGCACCTCACCATGGTCTGGCTCGCGCTGGCGATCCTCGCGGTCATGCTGGTCGTGAGCTCCAACGCCTTTGGCGACGCGGCGATGGGTGACCAGATCTCGCTGCTCCAGTCGGTGGGCTTCGCGGCGTGGGTCGGGGCGCTCGCCCTGTGCTTCGGCGGGCTCGCGTTCGCGCTCGCCCCGCTGCTCGGGCGCGGCGGCGCGGCGGGCGTCAGTGCGCTGGCGATGCTGCTGCTGTGGGTCGCGAGCGGGCTGGACATCGGGGGACCGCTGGTCACGATCAGCCCGTTCCACTGGATGCTCAACCACATCCCCCTGGTCGGCCTGTTCGACTGGGCAGGCGTGGCGGCGACCGCCCTGGTCGGCGTGATCCTGCTGGTCGTCGGGGTCGAGCTGTTCAACCGGCGTGACCTGGGGGTGACGATGGGCATCGGGCTGCCGTCGCTGCCGGCGGAGGTGCTCGGCGTCCGCGGGCCGATCAGCCGGGCGTTCGGCGACCAGCTGCCGCGAGCGCTGTCGTGGGGCCTCGGCATGGGGATCTGGGGTGCGCTCCTGGCCTCCATGGTGGGCGGGTTCACCGACTCGCTCGGCACCGACTCCAGCCTGACTGTCATCTTCGGACAGATCTTCCCAGGCTTCGACTTCACGACGGCAGGCGCCTGGCTGCAGTTGTACGCGGAGCTGTTCCTGATCGCATCCGGGTTCGCGGCCGCGACGATCGTGGCCAAGTGGGCATCGGACGAGACCAGCGGCCGGCTGGAGCTGGTGCTCGCCTCGCCCCTCGCCCGGGCGCAGTGGGTCGTGGCCGGGGGGATCGCCGCCCTGCTCGCGGTCCTGGTGATGACCGTCGTCTATGCCCTGGGCGTGGGCCTCGGCACCGCCGGCGCCGGCGCGTCCGCCGGTGACGCGATCCTGGGCTCGGCGTCGCTGGGCCTTGTCGCCGCGGCCTTCGTCGGCATCGGCTTCGCGGTCGGCGGGCTATGGCGGACCTCGCTCGCCGCGGAGGTCACGGCGATCCTCGTCGTGGTCACCTATCTCGTCGACCTGCTGTCGCCGCCGCTGGGCCTGCCGGACTGGTTCCACCAGCTGGCGCTCACGTCGCACCTTGGCCAGCCGATGATCGGCAACTGGGATCCCGTGGGGATCGTGGCCTGCGTGGTGCTGGCCGTGGGCGGCATCGCGGCCGGCGCCTGGGGGATGACCCGGCGGGACATCGGCCGCTGATCTCGGGGGCCGCACCGGCGCCTGACGACACCGCCGCGCGGGCGCCCCTCGGCACCGGGCGCCGCGCGGGCGCGCGGTGCCCCTAGACTCGCTGGGTGGACTCGCTTGCGCTCGCCCTCGTGGTCGTCTCGGCGGTGATGCACGCGTCCTGGAACATCCTGCTCAAGACCGCGGGCGACCCGCTGCGCACCGTGACCGTCGGAATGGTCGCCGGGTCGCTGGTGATCGTCCCCGGTGCGGCGGTTGCCTGGGGGCTGCTCGGGCGGCCGCCCGTTCCGCCCGAGGGGATCATGGTGGGGTTCGTGTCGGGCCTCGCGGAGATCGCGTACTTCGTGTTCCTCGCGGCGGCGTACCGTCGCGGCGACCTGTCGGTGGTCTATCCGCTGGCACGGGGCACCGCGCCCGTGCTGATCGTGCTGATCGGGGTGGTCGTCCTCGGTGAGCGGCTGGTACCGATGGCTGTCGGCGGTGTCACCCTGCTGCTCGTCGGTCTGCTGACCGTCCAGCGACCATGGCGGCTCCTGCGTGGGCGCCACGCCGCCGAGCGGGGCGCCGCCACCTTCGCGCTCCTCACCGCGCTCATGATCGCCACCTACACCAGCATCGACCGGGTCGGGTCGCAGCTCGTCCCTCCCTGGCTCTATGCGGCCATCCTGTGGGTCGTCGGGGCCGTCGGCCTCGTGGCGATCGACTGGCTCCGGCCGCGGATCGCCGGGGGCGCGTTCGCTGCCACGGCGCCCCTCGACCTGCGCCGCGCCGTGCCGGCGGGGCTGCTGACCCTTGGCGGGTACCTGCTCGTGCTGTTCGCGCTGTCGCGGGCCGAGGTCGCGCTCGTCGGACCCCTCCGGGAGTCGGCGGTGCTGATCACGGCCGCCTGGGGGGTCATCGTGCTCCGCGAGGGCGTCACCCGCCTCGAGATCGGGCTGCGGCTCGCGGGTTCGGTGATGGTGCTCGCGGGCGCCGCGGTGCTCGCCTTCGCCGGTTGATCGAGCCCGTCGTCGCCGCCCACCGGCGCCCGATGCAGATTCAGGGCACCATGGAGACCCTCGTGCGGTGTCCCCTGCAGATGAGGTAGCCATGCCTGACCTGACCCTCGGTTACAAGGCGTCGGCCGAGCAGTTCCCCCCGCGCCGGCTTCTCGATCTCGCTGTCGCCGCGGAGGCCGCCGGGTTCGATTCGGTGTGGACCAGCGATCACTTCCAGCCCTGGCGCCACACCGACGGCCACGCGCCCAACGCCCTCGTGTGGCTGGGTGCAGCCGCGATCGCGACCTCGAGGGTCACCCTCGGCACGTCGGTCCTGACGCCCTCCTTCCGGTACAACCCCGCCGTCGTCGCCCAGGCCTTCTCCACCCTGGGCTGTCTCGCTCCGGGGCGCGTGATCCTCGGGGTTGGGACCGGCGAGTCCATGAACGAGGTCCCGGTCGGCGTGGACTGGCCCGAGCAGAGCGAGCGCTTCGCCCGGCTCCGCGAGTCCGTCACCCTCATCGGGGCCCTCACCGCCCCCGGCGCCGAGTTCGTGGACTTCGAGGGCGACTTCTACCGGACCCACCAGGCCACCATCTACGACAAGCCCGACCAGCCGGTGCCCGTCTACATCGCCGCCTCGGGACCCGCCGCCGCCCGCCTGGCCGGCCGGCTCGGCGCCGGCTTCATCTGCACCTCGGGCAAGGGCCGCGAGCTGTACACAGACACGCTGCTGCCGGCGCTCGAGGAGGGGGCGGCGAAGGCCGGCCGCGACGCCGGTGCGATCGACCGGATGATCGAGATGAAGGTTTCGTTCGACCCCGACCTCGGGCGGGCGATGGAGGACACCAAGGTGTGGGCGGCCCTCGCGCTGTCGGGCGAGCAGAAGATGGGCATCCACGATCCGCGCGACCTGGAGATCGCCGCCAGGGAGGCCGAGCCCTTCGCCCACCGCCGATGGCTGGTGTCGGCCGACGTCGACGAGCACCTCGAGCAGGTCGCCACGTACATCGGCTATGGCTTCAACCACCTCGTGTTCCACTTCCCAGGCCCTGACCAGGAGGCGGCCATCGCCCGCTACGGGGAGCGCATCCTGCCGCGGCTCCGTGAGCGTTTCGGGGCTGAGACCTCCCGGTGACCCAGCCCGCGCCGTTTCCGACGCCCGGCGAGATCCTTGCGCAGGAGGAGCGCCTGACGCTGCCCACCTGCTCCCCCGGCGACTGCCTCGCGATCGGCCGTTGGCTGCTGGACCGGGCGGTGGAGCGGGATCTCGCGATCACGATCGAGGTGTGGCACGGGCAGCGGCTGGTCTTCCGTGCCGCGCGCCCGGGGACGAACGCCCACAACGACCTGTATCTCGAGGGCAAGCGCCGGGTGGTGGAGCACTTCGGCCACGCCAGCCTGTACGAGCGCCTCCGCCACGAGGCCGCGGGCACCAGCTTCGAGGCGGCGACCTCGCTCCGATTTCCCGAGTACGCCCCGCACGGCGGCGGCTTTCCGCTGCTCGTCGCCGGGACGGGACGCGTCGGGGTGGTGCTGGTCTCCGGGCTGCCGCAGCAGGACGACCACGCCCTGATCGTGGAGGCCCTCTCCGGGCACCTGGACGCGATCGGGAGCTGATCGGGCGGAGCTGACGGGCGGAGCTGATCGGGCGGAGCTGACGGGCGGCGCTGACGGGCAGCGCCGTGACCGCCGTCCGCGCGCGGGTCAGGGCTCGGCGACCGGCGGGGCCATCTCCTCCGGCCGGCCCCAGAACCGGCGCATGGCCGGCCCGCTGTTGACCAGCGCGATCCCGGCGATGACGAGCGTCGTCCCCGCGATGCGGTTGAAGGTCACCGGATCACCCAGGACCGCCGCACCCAGGGCGATGCCCACCACCGGCAGGAGGTAGGCGACCATCGAGGTGCGGGTCGCGCCCCACTGCTGGAGGATCGTGAAGTAGGCGAGGTAGGCCAGCCCGGACCCGAGCGAGCCCAGCCACAGGACCGCGACGAACGCTTCGGGCGCCGGCGAGACCGTCTCGAACGGGCGGTCCACGACCAACGCCAGGGGCACCACGACCAGCGCCGCGAACGAGACCTGGAACAGGGCCGGGATCATCGGCCGCAGGCCGTGCACGTTGCGCCGGGCGTACACGTTGCCGACGCCGTAGCAGATCGACGACCCGATCATCATCAGCTCGCCGGAGAGATCGGCGTCGCCCAGGTTCACGAGGTCCGGCGCAACCAGCAGGATCACGCCCGCAAAGCCGAGCGCCAGGCCCGCGACGCGCGCCATGGTGATGCGCTCGTCGGGCAGGAACCATGGGGCGAGCAGGATGACCGTGAGCGGTACGGTGGCGTTGAGGATCGACGCGAGCGCCGAGTCGATGGACTGCTCGCCGACGGTGATCAGGATGAACGGCAGCACGACGTTCACGAGGCTCATCACGAACAGGTGGAGGTACTGCATCGGGCGTCGCGGCAGCTCCTGGCGCGCGACGGCGACCACAGCGGCGAGGAAGGTGGCGCCGATGAGCAGCCGGCCGGCGATCAGCGTGAGCGGTGGCAGGCTTCCGAGCCCGATCTTGATCCACAGGTACGAGGAGCCCCAGAAGAAGCCGAGGGCGAGGAACGGGATCCACACCCAGGTGGTGCTCTTCTGCATCGCGGGATCATAGCCGCCGCCAGGCGGGCCACGAGGGTCAGCGCGTGACGGTAGGCTTGGTCGGACATGGCCACCGTCCAGCCCGATCCCGACGCCGCGACGCTTGCTCGAGAACCCGGCGCCCTGGCGCAACGGCTGGCCGCGGTCTCGCCCGAGGCCGCTGCAAGCCCCGGTGACGTCCGCGTCGTGCACGCGCCGGGCCGCGTGAACCTGATCGGGGAGCACACCGACTACAACGAAGGGTTCGTGCTGCCGGTCGCGATCGACCTCGGGATCGCGATCGCTCTGCTCCCAGCCGACGATGGCATCGTCCGCCTGACCCTGGCCGAGACCGGCGAAACGGGGGAGTTCGATCCTGCGATCGTCGGCGCCCGGCAGGGCGGGTGGATCGACTATGTGGCTGGCATTGCCTGGGCGATGGAAGAGGCAGGCTTCGAACCTCGTGGGTTCCGCGGAATCCTCGCCTCGGACCTGCCGCAGGGCGCAGGCCTCTCGTCGTCAGCGGCGCTGGAGGTTGTGAGCGCTTGGGCGCTCTCCGGCGGCGACCGGCCGGCGGTGGATCCGATGCGCCTCGTTCACCTCGTCCAGCGGGGTGAGAACGGCTACATCGGCCTCAACAACGGGATCATGGACCAGTTCGCGTCGATCTTCGGCGAGGCGGGCCGTGCGCTCCTGCTCGACTGCCGCACCCTCGACCACCGATCGATCGCCATGGCCGATGAGGACCTCGCGCTTGTCGCCTGCCACTCAGGCTCGCCCCGGCGCCTGGAGTCGTCCGCCTACAACGAGCGGCGTGCCCAGTGCGAGGCTGCGGTCACCGTCATCGCGAAGACCGTACCCGGTGTGACCTCGCTGCGCGACGTGACCCCGGCGATGCTTGCAGCGGAGCGGCCGCGGATGGACGAGATCGTCGCGGCCCGCGCTGAGCATGTCGTCCTCGAGAACGAGCGTGTCCAGGAGACAGTCGCTGCCTTTGAGGCGGGCGACCTGGCAACCGTCGGCAGGCTGTTCTGCGAGAGCCACGCGTCGATGCGGGACCTGTTCGGGATCAGCAGCCGCGAGCTGGATGAGCTCGTCGAGATCGCCCGTTCCACCCCCGGGGTCATCGGCGCGCGCCTGACCGGGGCCGGGTTCGGTGGCTGCACGATCAACCTTGTCCGCCGGGATGCCGTGCCGGCGTTGCGTGAGGCGGTGATGCGCGACTATCCGGCGCGGACGGGCCTCGCCCCGCGCGTGTTCGAGGTGGCGGCCTCGGACGGCGCCCGACGGATCGCCTGAGCCCACGACCGCAGCCGTCCGCGGTTACGGATCGTGAACGGTGCCGGGGCCACGTGGCTCGCCAGGCGGTCCATGATCCGCCGGATGAGGGTCGGCGGCACCGGCGGTGGAACGCGATCCGAATCCTCGGGTTCGGGGGTGTCGCGGTATTCGTTGCACGGCGTCCGAACGTTGGGAAGCCTGATGTCGCTGCTTGGCCCGAGCACGCCGCCGATCCTCGACTTCTGGCGCCCGGTGGGGTCGCTGCCCAACCCGTACCTCCTCAGGCTACGCACCCAGACGAGCATCGTCTGCACCGTGCCGCACCAGGTCAAGGTGCGGGAGGCACGTGCGCACCCACCAGGGGCGGACGCCGTGGGCTCGCCGCCGGCAAACCCCGCTTCAGAGGCGGCGTAGGTCGAACAGGCGGAACGTGAAGTCACCGCGGACGATGCGAATCCCGTCGGGTGGCTGCGCGTCCGACGGCGCCGGGTCAGGTGGCTCGATGCCGATCCCCACCCGCATCAGCTCGTCGCCGCCGCGCACGAAGCTGCCCTCCGGCGCCGTGAACGATGACCAGGCGGTGACCTCGTAGCGGGCGTCCGGGTCCAGGTCGCGGAGGCGAAGCCGGTCTCGAACCGGGAGCGGGCGGTACAGCACCCGGTAGTGGGCAGCCACGGCACGCACGCCGTCATCGGATGACACCATCCACGCGGTTTCGTTCCCGGTTCCTGCGAACGGGCTGCGCAACCGCGCGAACCGTCCCCGCTGGAACAGGTCCCGCCGCTCCACGTAGAACGCCACTTGCCGGCGAATCTCGTCACGTTCGGCGTCGGGCAGACCGCCGGGATCCAGCTCATACCCGAACACTCCGAACATGGCCACGGCGGCCCGAAACCCGATCGGCGCCGTTCGCCCAGTCTGGTGGTTGGGGATCGCGGACACGTGCGCGCTGAGCGACGAGAGCGGGTAGGGGATCGAGCTGCCCCACTGGATCGCCAAGCGTTCTACGGCGTCGGTGTCGTCGCTGGTCCAGGCCTGCGGTGCCCAGGGGAGCATGCCCGCGTCGAACCGGGCGCCGCCGCTCGCGCACGACTCGAACAGGATGTCCGGGAACCGTGAGGTCAGGCGCTCGTACAGGTCGTACAGGCCCAGCACGTAGCGGTGGAAGAACTCGCCCTGCCGGTCCGGGGGCACGGCCGCGGTCCATGGTTCGGTGACAAACCGGTTCCAGTCCCACTTCACGTAGTCGATGGGGGCAGACGCAAGGATCGACCCGATGGCATCGGCGATGTGGTTGACGACCGCCGGCTGAGCGAGATCGAGGACGAGCTGGTGACGACTCTCGGTCCTGGGGCGGCCGGGCACCCCGACGACCCATTCCTGGTGGGCCCGGAACAGATCGCTGTCGGGATTGACCATCTCCGGCTCGATCCAGATCCCGAATTGCAGACCCAACGCGTGGATCTCGCGGGCGAGCCCGTCCATGCCGTGGGGCAGCTTGGAGCGATTGACCGTCCAGTCACCGAGACCTCGCCGGTCGTTGTCCCGGGCACCAAACCAGCCGTCGTCAAGGACGAACAGCTCGATCCCGAGCGACTTGGCCTCAATGGCCATCGCAACCAGCCGGTCATGGTCGAAATCGAAGTAGGTACCCTCCCAGTTGTTGAGCAGCACGGGCCGGTCGGCGTCGCGCCACGGGCCGCGAGCGAGGCGCGTGCGCAGGAGGCCGTGGAGCGCGTTCGACACGCCGCCAAGGCCCCGATCGGACCACGCCAGGATGGCTTCCGGCGTCGTGAAGGTCTGGCCGGGCTCCAGTCGCCATGCAAACCCTTCGGGATGGATGCCGATCCTCAGGCGCGCGGTTGCGAACGGATCCACGTCCACCTCGGCCAGGAAGTTGCCGGAGTACACGAGGGCGACTCCCCAGGCCTCGCCGCGGTCCTCGGTGGTAGTAGCCCGCCGCAGCCCGAGGAACGGATTGTGCTCGTTGCCCGAGCCGCCCCGGAGGCTGCCGATGGACTGGCGGCCGGGCACCAGCGGACGCTCCCACGCGGACCGCTCGCGCGCCCACGTTCCGGACAGTTGGATCATGGTCCATCCGGCATCGGGCAGGTCGAGCGTGGCGGACATTGCGCACAGGATCGTGGCCGGGGCGGGCCCGCCGTTGGTGATCCGCATCGAGCGCGCCACGGTGGCCCCGCCCGTGAACATCGTGGTCGAGAGCGTGACGGTGATCCCGCTCGGCGCATCTACCAGGTCGATCTCGAGCGTGTCCGCCTCGTCGTCCCCTTCGACGTACGTGGCCGGCAGCCCGCCGCCGAGTGCCGGCTTGCCCGGGATGACCCGGTGGCCTGCGTACTGCGGGTCCAGAACCATCGCACCGTCGGCGGTTTCGACCACCAGGGCCGGAACCCGGAAGTCACCGACGCCGAGGCCGGGCACTGCCAGCCCGATCGGCTCGCCGACGCGGTTGTCGTACCCGGCGAACGGCGGCGCAAGGTGTCGGTAGGATGGGCCAACGGCCAGCGACGCCCCGGCGTGGAGATGGCCGATCCAGCCGTTCTCCAGCACGGCAAGCACCCAGCTGGTGTGCCCGTTGTGGAGGTGCCACTCGCGAGTGGCCGCATCCCAGGCGACGGTCATTGGGCCGGCCTCACGTGGCGATCCAGGGGTTCGAGCGTCCAGGTCCAGCGGTGCGTTCCCGCCCGCACGAGGTACGTCTCGAGAGTATCCGGACCACAGCTCGCGGTCCCGACGCCGCGGTGCACGGCGTCCAACGTGACGATGGTCTCGGGGCGCGCGCGCAGCTCGGTGACGTGCCGGGCGGCGTCGAGGTCGGCAGCCGTCAGGTGCAATACCGAGACCTGGCGCGGCCGGTCCAGGGCGATCCGGATTCCGGTCCCGTCGCTGCGCTGCAGTTCCAGCCACTGCACGTCTGCGTGGCCGCCGCCCTCCTGCGGACGCACGTACGGGACGAGTTGGTCTGTGACCGAGGATGTCCAGCGGCCGAGCGGTCCACCGCGCTTTCGATCCGGGTAGGTCTCGTGGGGTCCGCGCCCCAGCCAGCAGAGCGCCTCGTGCCCCCCAGTCAACGTCAGGGTGGTCCCGACCCGCGGCAGGTCCGCGAGGATGCCGGGGATCTCGACGCTCTCCTCGACGCGGATCCGGCCCAGGATGTCGCTCGAGATGCTGGCCACGTGTGGGATCGCGACGTCGCCGCCGGTGGTCCAGAGTGACCGCACGGTGACCGCTGCAGGACCGGGCTCGACCGCAACGAGCCTCCGCTGCAGGTCCGCAAGGCCCCATGAAGCCCAGCGTTCGGCCATGCCCCCGATGCGGTCATTGTCCGTTGGCGCCCGCCACAGGGCGAGCGCCGGAGCCTCTGCAAACGCTGGGTGGAGGAGGCGACCCTCGGTGTCGAGCGACACGTCGCTGGTCCACGCCGTCCTGCCGTCGTCGATCCGGCCCGCTGCCACTTGGAGCTGCGCCCAGCCCACTTCGAAGCCCGCGGAGGCCCAGGCGGTGTCCTCGGCCAGGATGAAGCGGATGGTGAGGCACTGCTCAGCACGGCCGTAGGCTGGCGGGTTGAACCCCGGGATTTCGACCTCGGCGCGGTCACCCGGGGGGAGGACCGGGAGGGGCAGGTCCCCGCCAGCGCTTGTGACGCCGTCAACGGCGAGCTCCCATGTCGCTCGGAGCCACCCCACGTCCCGGAAGTCACCGCGGTTCTCCAGCACGACCCGCCCACTGGTCGGCCAACCGTTCCCGGCCTCTGCGCGCACCGGTGCGGCGAGGTGCCGGGCCTCCCAGAGGGCTGGCTTCGGCGTCCGATCCGGGAAGCAGACGCCGTCGAGGACGAAGGCCCCGTCGTTGGGCTCGTCGCCAAAGTCTCCGCCGTAGGCGGATCGGACGGTCCCGTCGGGGAGGCGTTGTTGCAGGCCGTGGTCCCGCCATTCCCAGAGAAACCCGCCCTGCAGGCCGTGGGTGGACTCGATGGCGTCCCAGTACTCGCCGAGCGTTCCGACGCTGTTGCCCATCGCGTGCCCGTACTCGCACATGATCAGCGGATGCCGCTGTCGCCCCGACGTGGCGTGGGCGACGATCGCCGCGATCGGCGGGTACATCGGGCAGGTGATGTCGCTTGCGCGCTGGTCGCTGCTCCAGTCGAAGCGGATCGCGCCCTCATAGTGGAGCGGCCGCGAAGGGTCGGTTCGCCGCACCCAACCCGCCGCCGCGTCATGGTTGGCACCGTGCCCAGACTCGTTGCCCAGCGACCACGCGATGATCGAGGGATGGTGGCGGTCCCGCGTGACCATCCGGGCGACGCGATCCACCCAGGCGTTCCGGTACCTGGGGTCGTGGCACAGATCGTCGATGTAGGCGTGGGACTCGATGTCCGCCTCGCTGATCACGTACAGGCCAAGCTCGTCGCACAGGTCGAGGAAGGCGGGTTCGTTGGGGTAATGCGACGTGCGGACAGCATTGACGCCGAACTGCTTCATCAAGATGACGTCTGCCCGCAGGTCGTCCTCGGACACGACACGACCGGTTTGCGGGTCGAAGTCGTGGCGATTCACGCCCCGGATCAGCACGGCCCGGCCGTTGACCAGCAGCTCCCTGTCCGTGACCTCGACGCGGCGGAAGCCGATGCGACGATCGATGCGTTCGGCGACAGTGCCGTCCGGCGCCCGAAGCGTCACGCCGAGGCGGCGCAGGGCTGGTACCTCGGCGGTCCAAGGCGTGACGCCGGGGACGCGCGTCTCCAGGCGCACGATGCCGACGCGCGGTGGCCTCACGACGGGCCGCGCCTGCTCCCAGCGGACGATGTCGTCCGCGGCGGTGAGCGCGCCCGCGGCACTCAGGCTGACGAGGTCCAGCACGCCGCGCCGGGGCGGTCCCGGAACGACCCAATCGCCGGGCCCACCGGGCGCCGGCGGCTCGTGGGGTACGGCCGCGACCACTGAGCCGTCCAGCCCGTCCAGCGTCATCTCGATCCGCCAGCCCGGCGCCCGGTGTCCCGATCGCCAACCCACCTGCACCTCGAGCGCGAGGGTCCCGGTGGCGTTGTCGGATGCCAGGCCGGCGTCGATCTGCACGTCGGCAAGGTATGCGGGGCCGGTCGCGTACAGGTACACGGACCGTGTGATGCCGCCGTGCCACCACTGGTCCTGGTCCTCGATAAACGAGGCGTCGGACCACTTCACGACAGTCAGGCGCAGGGTGTGCTCGCCAGCATGCAGGTGATCGGTCAGGTCGAACTCAGCGGCCAGGTGCGAATCCTTGGAGACGCCGATCTCCGTCCCGTCGAGCTCCACGATCAGCACGCTCTCGGCGGCACCGACGTGCAGCACGACGCGCTTGCCCGCCCACGACGCCGGGAGCGCGAACGTCCGCTCGTACACGCCCGTGGGGTTCTCGTCCGGGACCTCCGGCGGCCGATGGGGAAACGGCATCTGGACGTTGGTGTAGATGGGGCGGTCCCAGGTGTCCTGCATCGTCCAGCAGCCGGGCACGTCAATCTCCCGCCAGGTGTCGGCCGGGTTGTCCGCCGGCGAGTGCAGCAGCTGGAAGCGCCACGCGCCATCGAGCGGGAGGCGGTCCAGGTGCGGGACTGCGTGCATCGGGAGGCGGCCGCGCGCGACGAGCTCGGGCTCAGCCCACGGATGGCGCGACACCGATCGGGACTCCTGATGGGCACGGGTTCCCGGGGTCAGGTGCATCTGGTGCTAGCCCTTGGTCGAGCCGAGGGTCAAGCCGCTGACGAACTGCTTCTGGAGGGCAATGAACACGATCAGGGTGGGGATCGCGACCATGACCGCGCCGGCGGCGATCAGGTTGTTGTCCTGGAAGAACTCCCCCTTGAGCTGGTTCAGAGCGCTGGTGATCGGGCGCTTGTCCTGCGTGAACATGAGGATCAGGGCCCAGAAGAAGTCGTTGTAGATCCACGTCACCTGGAGGGTCGCCAGCGCCGCGAGGGCCGGGCGGGTGAGCGGCAGGATCACATTCCAGTACGTCTTCCATACCGAGGCGCCGTCCACCGTGGCCGCCTCGTTGAGCTCCTTGGGCAGCGTCTTCATGTAGTTGCTGAGCACAAAGGTGCAGAAGCCCAGCTGGAAGGCCACATTGACCACGATAATCCCGACGTACTGGTCGTAGAAGACCCCGTTGTCGCTCAGAAACGAAGGTAGCGGCAGGGCGATGAACATCCGGAACAAGGGGGTGATGAGCACCTGCGGTGGTAGCAGGTTGGCGGCTGTGAACAACATCAGGAGACCGAGATTGAAGCGCCAGCTGTAGCGCGACACCGTGAACGCCATCATGGACGCGAGCAGCAGCACGAGGATCACCGCAGGCACCAGGATGATCGCCGTGTTGATGAAGTACTTGACCATGTCCCCGCGCGTCCACGCCTCGACGTAGTTATCGAAGCCATAGGCGCCCCCGATCGACACGTAGCCCCGGGGGTCCCCACCCGTGTCCGCATACGGGCGCAGCGAGGTGTAGATCGCCCACGCGAGCGGCAGCAACCAGATCAGGCTGATCGAGATCAGGAAGGCGTGCAGGGCGTAGCGCTTGAGTCGCTTTCGCCGGCGGACGCTGGCGGCCGAGCCCGAGGCCGAGGCTGGTGCACGTCCGCGGAGGGTGGTCTCGGTCACTGGATCTCCTCCCGCAGGGCGCGAACCAGGTACACGACGATCGGGCCTACCGAGAACACGAACAGGAGCACAGCGATCGCGGACCCGAACCCGATCCGGCTCGTCTCCCCGATGATGTTGTTGGTCACCATCGTGGACATCAACTCGAGGCCGTTGAGCCCCTTGTTGATGATGAACGCGAGGTCGAAGGCCCGGAGCGATTCGATCACGGTGATCACGAGGATCACGATGTTGATCGGTCGCATCACGGGGAACACCACGCGGAAGAACGTCTGGCGCTCCCCTGCGCCGTCGATGGACGCGGCCTCGCGCAGTGACGGATCCACGCCCTTGAGGCCCGCCAGGTACAGCACCATCACGTAGCCCACTTGACGCCACGTCGCGGCGATGAGCACTGCCCACAGGTTGATGCTGGGGTCCCCCAGCCAGGAGATCTGGTTCCCCTGGGCCGTGCGGCCCAGGATGTTGTTGAGCAGGCCCTGTTCCGGCGCGTAGATGAGGATCCAGATGAAGCCAACGATCGCGAGGGACAGGACCACCGGCAGGTAGATGGCGCTCTGGTAGATGCGCGTGCCACGGATGTTCTTGTCCAGCAGGACCGCGAGGAACATGCCGAGTGGGGTGGCGACCACGAGGAAGAAGACCAGCCAGATCAGGTTGTGGGAGACTCCCGGCCAGAACGGCTTGTAGACCGTGAACAGGTCGGTGTAGTTCTTGAAGCCGATGAACTGGATCCTGTCCAAGCCCCCGATGCCGTTCCAGCTCGTGAAGGACAGGATGACCGAGGCGAAGGTCGGGAACAGGACGAAGACCACGACCAGCAGGGTCGGGATCCCCGCCATCAGCCACAGCGTGATCCGGTCGCTGCGGGAGAGCAGGCTGTAGTGCTTCTCCCGGCGTCGAGACGGTGTGACCCCGCCGTCCGAAGCCGGCGGGGTCACGAGCTCTGATCGAGAGACTTGCGCGCTCAAGATCGGTTCAGCCTAGCCGGCTCATTCCGGAGGAAGCGAGTCGTAGTAGGCCTGGATCTCGCTGAGGAACTTGTCCAGATCCTGGTCGGGCTTGGTCAGGAAGTTGATCAGGAAGCCCTGCATCCCCGACGGACCGGCGAAGTCCGCCCGAGCGTCGCGATCGAGGAACTGGGCGATCTTGCCGGCGCTCTTGAGAACGTCGGCATTTGCCTTCTGGATCTCGGTGTAGTTGCTGGTGTCCGCCAGCGGGGACACGGCAACGCTGCCGATGCCAGGGCTGGTGACATAGACGACCTGGGCCTCGGGCGAGCCGACGCACTTGAGGAATGCCTTGGCAGCTTCAGGGTTCTTCGGGTTGGCGACCATCATGAAGCCGTCGATCGGGGCGTCCATGGCGTTCTCGCTGTCGAACGCGGTCCCGAGGGTCGGGAACGGGAAGAAGCCGACGTCGCTACGCCGCATCGCCGGCCTGCTCGATCGCGAACGTGCCGAGGAAGTACATCCCGGCCGTCTTATCGACGAGCGCGGCCTTTGCGGCATCCTGCCAGGTCCGGCCGGGCGCACCCTCCTGGAAGTAGGGGAGCAGCTCCGCCCACTTTGCGAAGACGGCCTTGACGCGCGGATCGCTCCACTTCTCGCGGCCCTCCATGAGGCCGATGTGGAAGTCGTACCCATTCATCCGCATGTTGAGGATGTCGAAGGTACCCATCGCGGGCCAGCCGTCCTGGTCGCCGAGCGCGAGCGGGACGATGCCGTCGGCCTTCATCTTGTCGCCGAGGGCCGTGAACTCTTCGATCGTCTTGGGGATCTCGTAGCCCTTCTCGGCGAACACGCTCTTCCGGTAGAGGACGACCCAGGGGTAGTTGTAGACGGGCACGAAGTACGTCTTGCCATCGGTGCCGGTCGAGGCGGCGCGGAGGCCGGGTGTCTGGTACTGCTCGATCTCGGCCCACACGTCGTCGATCGGCGACAGGAGACCCTGGTCGGCGAAGAACCGGACCCGGTTGCCCGCGAACCACTTGACCACGTCGTCCGGCGTGCCCTGCAGGTACGAGCTGATCGAGTCCTGGAAGGTGTTGTGGTCGTTGTCCTTGACGTTGACCGTGATGCCTGCCTGCTGCGGCAGAAGCGTCCACGGTGTTGTGAACCGCCTGCTTCGGGTTCGGGTCGCTCTCGTTCGAGCCGAGCGACGTCTCGCCCAAGCCTGCCGGCGGCGCCTCAGTTGCGGGCGGCGCCTCGCTCGCCGCAGGTGCCTGCGTGGCGGCAGCGCTGGGCGAGCTCGTTGCGCCACCGCACGCGGTCACCATCAGCCCGAGGGCGGCGGCGCCCACGAGCATTCTGGATCGCAACCCGATGCTTGCTGCCATACGTTCTCCTCCAGTCGCACCTGTCGACAGAATCAAACAGGTTCACGCGCAGTGTGAACGTCCAATCGCCTGATGTCAAGCGATTTCACCACGGATCATTGGTGGAACATCGTTGAGACATGTTGACTTTGCGGCGTTGAGGGTGCACTCTCACATCGGCCGCTCCGTGAGGTACCACAGCCCGTGTCGAGGATGAGCGAGATCAGGCGGAACCCCGAGAGCGATCGGGTCCTGTTCGCGCACCAGCGCCAGGACGCTGATCGTTGCTCAGGTTCGCGAGCGCGGCGCGGTGCGCGTGGCGGACCTCGTCCGCGAGCTCAGCGTGTCGGACATGACGATCCGGCGCGACCTCGAGTCTCTGCAGGAGCGCGGCCTGCTGGTCAAGGTCCACGGTGGCGCCACCGCCTCTCCCCTGGCGCTGCACGAACCGGGGTTCTCAGCCAAGTCGACCCTGCAACTGGCCGAGAAAGACGCGATTGCCGCCGCTGCCGTGCGCCTCGTCGAGCCCGGGATGGCGATTGCGCTGTCGGCTGGTACGACCACCTTCGCGCTTGCAGCCCGCCTTGTCGACACCCCCGGCCTGATCGTCGTCACCAACTCGATCCGGGTGGCCGACGTGCTCGATCGATCCGGACGGCATGACCAGACCGTGATCCTCACGGGCGGCGTCCGGACGCCATCGGAGGCGTTGGTCGGCTCGTTCGCCGTTGCACAGCTTCGGTCCGTCCACCTCGACCTGGTGTTCATGGGCGTTCACGGGATGGAAGCTCGTGCCGGCTTCACCTGTCCAAACCTGCTCGAGGCCGAGACGGACGTCGCCCTCATCGAAGCCGGGCGGCGCCTTGTCGTCGTCGCCGACCACTCCAAGTGGGGGGTGATCGGCATCGCCTCGATCGCCCGTCTCGACCAAGCGGACGTGCTCATCTCCGACACCGGGCTGGACCCTGCGGCCCAGGCCGCCGTGCGCGAGGCCGTTGGAGAGCTTGTGCTGGTGGATGTTGACCATTCCAGCTCGGGGCCCCAACCGCTGCCGGCCCCCGATCGGATCGTGCCCCAGAGCGACGAGGCCGGCGGTGTCCACTGACTTCGCGATGCGCCCGGACGACGCTGCCGTCGCCGCCCTAGACGATGAGCCCCATCGGCGCCGAAATGCCCTGACCGGCGGCTGGGTTCTGGTCTCCGCGGGCCGAACGAATCGGCCCTGGCTCGGCGCCGAGGAACCCGAGCCGCCCGACGAGCGGCCTGAACACGACCCGGACTGCTACCTCTGCCCCCGCAACACCCGGGTCACCGGCGACATGAACCCCGATTACGCCGCGACATTCGTGTTCACCAATGACTTCGCGGCGCTCCGCCCCGACACCAGCGACGCTCGGGTGGGGGCGGGCCTGTTCCGGGCCGAGGGCACGCGCGGGACGTGCCGTGTCGTGTGCTTCTCACCGCGCCACGACGTGACCCTGGCGGACATGGACTCGCCCGCGATCCGGCGCGTGATCGACGTCTGGGCGGACCAGACCACGGAGCTCGGCGAGCGCTTCGGGTGGGTCCAGGTGTTCGAGAACCGCGGGGCCGCGATGGGCGCCAGCAACCCGCACCCGCACGGCCAGATCTGGTCAGGCGACGCGCTCCCGGTCGAGGCCGAGCTTGAGGCGGCACGCCAGCGGGAGCATCTCGACGCCACTGGGTCCCGGCTGCTCGCCGACTACGCTGCCGCCGAGCGCGGGGGCCCGCGGGTGGTCCGTGACGCAGACGGCTGGCTGACCCTGGTCCCGTTCTGGGCATCGTGGCCGTTCGAGACCATGCTGGTGCCCGTGGTGCCCGCCGCCCGCCTCGCGGACCTCGGCGACGCCGGACGCGACGGGCTGGCGGGCGCCCTGCAGGACCTCAACCGGCGCTACGACGCGCTGTTCCGCAAGCCATTCCCGTTCTCGATGGGCTGGCACCAGGCGCCATTCGGTCTCGGGCTCGAGGCCGCGTGGCAGCTCCATGCCCATTTCTACCCGCCGCTGCTGCGGGCGAGCGTGCGCAAGTTCATGGTCGGCTACGAGCTCCTCAGCGAACCCCAGCGCGACCTCACCCCCGAGGAGGCGACCGAGCGGCTGCGCGACGTTCACCACTGAACCACGACGCACCCGGTCGATCGACGGCCGACGGCCGAGCGGCGGGGCCGACAGACCCGTGGCCGGTACGATGGAACCGCACGATTCCTAGGAGGCACTATGCGGCTCTGGGGCGGACGATTCGGCGACGGGCCGGACGCGCGAATGGCGGACTTCACGCGCTCGATCGAGATCGATGCCGAGCTGGCGCTCGACGACATCGCGGGCTCGATCGCGCATGTCCGCGGGCTTGGCCGGGCGGGGCTGCTGACCGAGGACGAGGCCCAGGTCCTCGAACGCGGGCTCGTCGCGCTGCGGGACGACGTGGTTGCCGGCAGCGTTGCCTGGGACCCGGCGCTCGAGGATGTGCACATGAACCTCGAGACGATGCTGACCGAGCGGGTCGGCACCGTCGGTGGGAAGCTGCACACGGGCCGGTCACGCAACGACCAGGTCGCGACCGACGTCCGCCTCTGGACGCGCCGGGCGTGTGATCGGCTCGATGCCGGGATCACGGGTCTGGAGCGCGCGCTCGTCGACCTGGCGGAGCGGGAAGGGACGCCGTCCTGCCGGGAAGCACGCACATCCAGCCTGCCCAGCCCGTGCTGTTCGCGCACCACCTGCTCGCGTACGTCGAGATGCTGGAGCGAGACCGCGGGCGCATCGCCGATGCGCGCTCACGCCTGAACATCTCCCCGCTGGGGGCCGGCGCCCTCGCCGGAGCGGGCTACGCGCTCGATCGCGAGACCACCGCGTCCGAGCTCGGGTTCGACGGCGTGACCGCGAACTCGCTGGACGCCGTGTCCGACCGCGACTTCGTGGTCGAGGTCCTGGCGGCCGCCGCGCTGGCGATGGTGCACCTGAGCCGCCTTGCCGAGGAGATCACCTGGTGGTCGAACCCCCGCTTCGGGTTCGTCCGGGTCGCCGACACCTTCTCCACCGGCTCCTCGATGATGCCCAACAAGAAGAACCCGGATCCGGCGGAGCTCGTCCGTGGACGGGCCGCCGCGACGATCGGTGAGCTGGCCGGGATGCTGACCCTGCTCAAGGGGCTCCCGCTCGCCTATCAGCGCGACCTCCAGGACGACGCCGCCCTTGTTCGACGCCGTCGTCCCCCTTGAAGCGTCGCTCGAGGTGATGACCGGCCTGGTCGACACGCTCACTATCGATGCCGCGCGGATGGCGCCGCGACCGAGGGGGCTACACGACCGCGACGGCCGTCGCGGACACGCTCGTCCGGTTGGGCGTCGCGTTCCGGACGGCCCACCACATCGTCGGGGGCCTGGTCGGGGGCGCCGAGGCCGAAGGGATCCCGACGCTTGCCGAGCTGCCCGACGAGGCGGTCCGGGCCGCCCTCGATGGCAGCGACGATCCCGTCGCCCGCGACCTCGCGCATCGCCGTGGGATCGCCTCGCAGCTCCGCGGTGCGGCAACGATCGAGGGGTCGCTGGCGGCGGCGGACGTGACTGGTGGCACGGCACCGGCGCCGGTGGCTGCGGCCCTGGCCGCTGTCAAGGAGCGCCTGGGCGCCTGACGACCGGCGTCAGCCGGGCGCGGGCCACATCCGCGACCGGCGTCAGGC
>CAVQSY010000002.1:0-33315 GCA_963716025.1 uncultured Chloroflexia bacterium | reverse complement strand
GACCGACTCCTCACTCACGCCGTCGGGGAGCACGCGCAGGTCGAGGAAAGGGTCGATCTCGAGCAGGCGCCGCGCGGACAGGACCGCCTTGTTGAGGCCCAGGTCGGCGATCCCGCAGGCCAGGCGGTTGAGGTTGGAGAGGGCGAGGTGGTCGAAGTCCGCGAGCCGGTAGGTGCCGCCGCAGCCTTCGAGGGCCATGGCCATGGCGACGGCCTGCCCCACGGACAGGCCCACCACGCCGATCGTGAACGAGCGCAGGCGCGCCTGCTCCTCGACGGTGATCTTGTAGCGGTTCCGGCTCGCCCGCACCTCGCGGAACTCCGCCGCGGGCAGGGTCTGGACGAGCTGGCGCGACCAGGGGAAGTAGATCCAGCACCCGTACTCCGCGACGGGCCGACCGTCGAGGTGCGCCGCGACCCGCCGGTTGCGTTCGGCCGGGTCGTTCTTCAGCCGGGGGTCCCGGCACTCCACGAGCTCGTCCAGCTGGCTGCGGATCGAGCTGTGCACGCGAGCGCCCGGCTCGTCCCGGAGCAGCCCGGCGAGGCGGCTCCGGTCTCCGGCGTCGTTCGGTGGAAGAAGAGCGGCTTCCACGCGCTCGAGTCGTCGCCCGGCGGCGCCTCGAGCCGCGCGCGCAGGTCGTCCGCGGGCGAGTCAGCTCCCATCCGGTCCGGCCCCCACGGCCGCCGTTCGCCCGGGACTTCGCGCGGCCCCCGCAGCTCGTGGGATCGGCTCTGGAGCACCTCGTCGATGTAGGTCGTCCACGCCTGGAGGAGCTCGCACGAGGCGACCCACCGGACCCCGTCGGAGATGAGGCAGCTGCCCCGCTCGAAGGCGGCTTCGGCCATGGCCTCGTGGGTCGAGAAGATGATGAACTCCCGCACGTCCCGCGCGCGGTAGGCCTCGCGGGCGGCGGCGAGGAGGGTGCCGCAGATCCCCTTGACCTCGGCGCGATCGGGGACGGGCCGAAGGAAAAGATGCGGCAGCTGTTGAGGAGCCCGAAGACGTTGACTCCCTCGCTCCCGCTCTCCAGGACCAGGGCGGCCGCGGGGCCGTCCTCGTCCCGGGCCACGAAGACGCTGCGGCGAAACTCCGCCGGGTCCTCGGCGGAGAAGGAGCCGAGGTCGATCTCGTCCTCGCCGTAGGAATAGGCCTCGAGCTCGAGCGGCGTGAGGAGGCCGCGCAGCCGCCGGGCGACCTCCGTGAGCTCGTCGCGCTCCGCCTCTCGCACGCTCCAGCGAGCGGCCTCGGCCGGAAGGGGTGCGGGCTCGTCCTGGTGCGGCACTTGTAAAGGGCGTACTCGTCGTACACGGACGCCGCGCCTTGCGGCAGCGTCCGGACGAACCCGCCGTAGAGGAGGTCGGTCCAGCGCTTGTCCTTCTGGACGAAGAGGGCGAAGAAGCGCCCCTGGGTTTCCCCCTTGAGCAGCCGGAGCATGGCGGCGTAGAGCTCGCGAGCCAGGTCCAGCACCGCGCCGTGCCGCCGCCGGCGTCCTTGTCCACCCCCAGGCTGTGGAGGAGCCACGTTCTGGGGTAGAGGCGGCTGGTGGCGAACGTCCCCGCGTAGCGCGACTCCTCGCGCAGCACGATCAGGTGGCTCGGAACCGCCGCCGGCCAGCTCCACTGATGGTGAAACCGGCGCTCGAGCCGCTCGCGATCCTCGGCCCGCGTCCACAGGTCGAGGTACCCCGAGGAGTCGAGCATCTTCCAGGCCATTCCCGCGAGGTCGGGACCCTCGTCAAGGGTGCGGGGGTAAGCCTTCGAGAACAGGTACCGCTCCCACCGCCGGCGATCGGCGACTCCTTCGAAGTCCAGCAGCTCGATCCCGCACGTGAGGCCGGCGCCGCCGTCGCGCGGGGCGACGCTGCGGATGACCGCCCGGGTCGAGACCGCCCCCGTGGGGAGCTCCACGCGAAGGTCGTCGAGGCGGTCACCCGGGAGGAGAAGGTCCTGGCCCGCGGCGAGAGGGAAGGACAGGCCTTGGTCGGACACGTCCTGCACCAGCCGCGCCCGCCGGAGACCGTCCGTCCGGTGGTGGGGGAACGAGACGAGGACGCCTTCCTCGTGCAGGGTCGGAAGGCGCAGCGAGTCCCGGAAGCCGCCCTGCAGCATCTCCACCGGGAAGGACAGCCTCACCGCGCGCCCCCGGCCGGGCCGCGCCGTGGCCGAGAAGAGGATCGCCGCGCCCGACGCCGGGAGAAGGAAGGAGTAGGAGACATCCGGTTCGAGGGCGTCCTCGAGGTCGCTCGTCGCCTCGAGGTGCGCGTTGTTCGGGGCGATCGAGTCCAGGCGAAGACGCACGGGAAGCGGCTGGTGGCCCCGGTACACCGACAGGGGCCGCCCCTGCGCCACGCCGTGCAGCCGGAGGATGCCGGCCATGCGCGCCTCGTCCCGGACGCGCAGGAGGGGCCCCGGCGCGAGGCTCAGCCGCTCCAGGCTTCGCTGGCGGCGCAGGAACTCCGCGATCAGGAACTCCCCGAGGTCGTGCCAGGCTTCGTGGGACAGGCCGCGGAAGCGAACCCCGACCTCAACCCGGTCCGGGTCGAGGCTCGCGTGCCGGACGAGCTCGAGATCCGCGCCGAAGGAGTGCCGGCCGTTCAGGTGCAGCACGGTGGGAAGGCGGGACCGCCCGAGTGCCGCCTGCGGCAGGAAGAGGCTCGCCCCGTCGCCGCTCACGTCCAGGACCGGGACGCTCGGCGAGCCCGGCAGGTCCAGGGCGACGACTCCCGGGTCGAACGCCAAGCGGTAGGACGAGCGGCGTTCGGCTGGGCCTGCCGCTCGGGGCCCGCCGAGCCTTCGGTGCTCGCCGTGACCACCCGCAACCGGCACATTTCGCGGCTCCGTTCCGAACACGGTGAGATTACATTATGTATCCACGTTGAATGTCAACAGTCCGGAGGGTTCACGCTCGCCGGCACGGTCAGAGCAGTAGCGCCTCGACCCGGTGGGCGTGCACCATGCCCTCGCGCGCCGACCAGGCGAACACCGTGAAGCGCCCGTCCTGGGAGGCGACCAGGGTCACCGCGTCGGGTTGGTCCTGGGCGAACTGGGCCGCCGACATGTGGCGGGTGCCGCCGAGCTCCAGAGGGGCCAAAACCCTCGCCTCGCGCCCCTCGACCGGCTCGGTCAGGACGACGCGCTCGACCCGCGGGCGGCCGTCTGCGCGTCCGATCTTCGCCCCGAAGGCGAGAAGCTCGTAGCGGTCCGTGATCAGGGTGGCGCCGTCCACCGCGGTGAGACCGGCGAGGGCGTCCACCACCCGCCCCAGGGCCTCGTGGCGGTGTCCGTGCTCGTCGTCCGCCGCGTGGACGAGCTCCGCGAGCTCGGTGAACGGCGGCTCGATGCCGTAGCCGATGGGCCGCTCGATCGAGTCCCGCCAGCCTTCGGTCCCCCCGGGGACCACGAGGAGCGTTCCCCCGCGCCCGTGCGCGCGCATCGAGACCGCGAGCCTCAGGAGCACGTCACCGGAGCCGTCCGCCTCCGGTGACCCGTCGGGGGCGAGGAACGACCGCAGCAGCGCGGGCGGCTCGCATGTCATCGCCGGCTCCCGGCTCAGGATCTTCACCTGGTCGCCCTCGAACACGGCCACGTTCTCGAACTTGGCGGAGTCGTCGCGGATCCGGTGCTTGACCACGAGCAGGCCCGGACCGACCACCTCGACCACGAAGGAGAGGCTCGGGATCGCCCGGGTCGTTCCCCACACGACGAGCTGCGGCCCCTGGCGCCAGACCCCGAGGTGGATCCCGGGGCGCTCGACGGCCGGCGCCAGACGGGCGAGGGCGCGCGGGCCGAGGGGCAGGGGAACGGCCAGCCTCATCGCCCGCTCCGCCCGCCCGGGGGGCAGGAAGGCCAGCGAGATCTCGGGGGAGTAGCCCTCCTCCCGCAGGAGGCTCGCCCAGAAAGCGGCGTCGATCAGGGCCTCGATCGTCCGCGCGTCCGGCAGGGGCGTCCCCGCGGCCGGGGCACTGGCCGTCCGCCGGGTGAAGTGCGCCTCGATCCGGGCGGCGCTGGCGCGAGCGGCCGGGTAGAGAGGGCTCTCCATGAGGCTCCGAGTGTGTCACCGATCGAGCCGGCTCGGGAGCGGGATGTCGAACGCGGCGGCCAGGCCGTCCGCCACGGCCAGTCCGGACGCTGTCGGCACCAGCCGCCGGTCGCCCTCCGGGCCGGCGTCGCACGACGAGGCGGCCCTCGGCCACGAGGCGGGCGACGAGGGCGTCGTTCGCGGCCAGCAGGTCGACCCCGTAGCGCGCCGTGAAGCCGTCGAGGTCGATCCCGGCCGTGGTGCGCAGGCCCAGCATCAGCGCCTCCGTCGCCAGCGCCTTCGGGCCGAGGGACTCCTCGCCCTCGACGGGCCGCTCGCCCGCCGCCACCC
This sequence comes from uncultured Chloroflexia bacterium, assembly GCA_963716025.1. Taxonomy (GTDB): domain Bacteria; phylum Chloroflexota; class Limnocylindria; order Limnocylindrales; family CSP1-4; genus CAIXZV01. The sequence goes on along the minus strand of CAVQSY010000002.1, from coordinate 28,947 downwards.
GGCTCTCCCAGCGCGGCGTGCGCCGCTCGTTCCACCAGCGGCGGGCGGCGGCCGACGCCCGCGTCCGCGGCCGCGAACGAGTGCGCCGAGGGGCCGAGCCCGAGGTAGGGCGTGTGGTCCCAGTACTTGCGGTTGTGGCGCGACTCGTGGTCGGGGCTGCGCGCGAAGTTGGAGACCTCGTACGCGGAGTAGCCCGCGTCCGCGAGGAAGCGGTGGGTGAGCTCGAAGAGCACGGCCTGCTCGCCCTCGGGCATCTCGGAGAGCTGGCCTCGCTTCGCGGCGACGCCGAACCGCGTGCGCGGGTGGATCGTGAGCTGGTAGCACGACAGGTGCCCCGGCCCGAGCGCCACCGCCGTCGCCAGCTCGCGCCGCCAGGCCTCCGCGGTCTGGCCGGGCAGGCCGAAGATGAGGTCGACCGAGACGGTGTCGAAGCCCGCGGCCTGCGCGGTCTCGACCGCGGCCCGCGCCTGCGCCGCGCCGTGGCGGCGGCCGAGGAAGCGGAGCGCCTCGTCGGAGAAGGACTGCACCCCGAGGGAGAGGGTTCGCACCCCGAGGCGCCCGCCACGCGGCGCAGGCGTCCGGCGTCACGTCCTCGGGGTTGGCCTCCAGGAAGATCCAGGGCGCGGGCGTCGCGAGCGCCAGGTGCGAGCGGCACGCGCCGAGCACGCGCTCGAGGTCCTCGGGCGGCAGCAGCGAGGGCGTGCCCCCGCCGAAGTACACGGTGTCGAAGGGCCGCGGGTCGCTCCACTCGCGCGCGGCGAGAGCCACCTCGGCCACCAGGTGCTCGACGAAGCGCTTGCGGGCGGGGACGCCCGCCTTCAGCACCGAGAAGTCGCAGTACGGGCAGATCGCCGAGCAGAACGGGACGTGGAGGTAGAGCCCGGGCGCCGTCATCTCGCCGTGACCATAGCATCACGCTGTACTCTTGCGGCATGCTCCCCTGGATCACCCTCGACGAGGCGCGGACCGCCGACGGCACCGTGCTCACGCTGGCGCGGCGTGGCACCGAGTGGGAGGTTCGCGTCGACGGTCCCGTCCTGATGTCCAGCCGAGCCCACGGCTCCGAGGAGGACCTGGCTCGCCTCGCCTTCGCGAAGGTGCCGCACGCGAGGACGGTGTTGATCGGGGGGCTCGGGCTCGGGTTCTCCCTGCGCGCGACCCTGGACCTCCTCGGTCCGCGCGGGAAGGTCGTGGTGGCCGAGCAGTCCTCCTCGGTGGTGGACTGGAACCGCGCCCACGTGGGCGACCTGGCCGGGCGGCCGCTGGAGGACCCGCGGGTCACGGTGCGCGTGGGCGACGTCCGGGAGCGCATCGGGGAGGCGCGCGCCGTCTACGACCTGATCCTGCTCGACGTGGACAACGGGCCCGCGGCGCTGATCCACGACGCGAACGCCCGCCTGTACGACGCCAGCGGGCGTCGTCGCGTGCCACGTCGCCCTGAAGGAGGGCGGCGCGCTCGCGGTCTGGGCCACGGGACCGGACGAGCGCTACCTGCGCCGTCTCCAGCGCAGCGGCTTCGACGCCTCCGCCGTCCGGGTCGCCCCGCGCCCCGGCGCGGGCGGGCGCAAGCACGTGGTCTTCGTGGCCGTGAAGGCCGTCACTCGAGGCGGACGCTAGCCGTCGTCCTCGGCGTCCTCGGTGCGGAGAGGCTCCGCGCCTGCCGCCCGCTATACTGGCGCAATGTCCTCCGAGGTGTTGCGGCCGCAAGCTCCGTCCGGATCCTCGAGCGGAGCCGAGTCCCTCGAGGGACGTCTGCTGCAGGACAGGCTCCGTCTCTTCGGCGGCATCGCGTTCGCGATCGCGGCCGCCTTCTACACCGTTAGCCAGGTGCTCGCCCGCCTCGGTCGGGAGAGCCAGCTGACGCCGGCCGGGCACACGTCGGTCGCGGCCGTCATGGTGCTCATGGGGGGGACATGGCTGTACTGCCGACGCGGCCCGCGTTCCCAGAAGGCACTGCGCGCCCTCGACGCCCTGCTGCTGCTGGCCCTCGGGATGCTGGTCCTCCTCGTGCCGTCGGGCTCGATGCCGGAGGCCGATCTGCACGGCATGGTGCTGCTCCTGCACGTCATCCTGATCCTCCCGGTACCCGGCGTCGCCGCGGAGGAGGATCATGCGGTGGTTCCACATCGCTCCGTCGATCGCGGCGCAGGTCTCTCGCGTAGGCGGTGCGGCTCGGAAGCTCGTACCGTCGTCGCCGCAGGCCTCGCCGGCGCGCCGGGCGCCGACGCCGCCGGTCAGGTACAGCTTGCGGCCCGACCACGTTCTCCCAGAGCGCGTCGAGGGCCCGCCCGTACGCGAGGTCGCCGGTGAGCGCGGCCACGTCCGCCATCCCCGAGTAGAGGTAGCCGGCGCGCACCGCGTGGCCCACGGCGTCCTTCTGCTCGAGGACGGGCTGGTGGTCCTGGCCGTCGGCCCGCAGCCACCGGCGCGCGTGGCGCACGTCTTGAGCCACGTGCTCGGGGCCCTCGCCGAAGCCCACGGCATCGGCCTCGTGCACCGCGACGTCAAGCCCGGGAACGTCATCCTGTGCGAGCGTGGCGCGGTGCCCGACGTGGCGAAGGTGGTGGACTTCGGCCTCGTCAAGGACCTCGAGGACGAGGCCGGGCTGAGTCACGAGGCCGCCCTCGTCGGCACGCCACACTACCTCGCCCCTGAAGCGATCCGCTCGCCGGGCGCGGACGCGCGCGCGGATCTCTACGCGGTCGGGGCGGTTGCGTACTTCCTGCTGACGGGACAGCACGTGTTCGAGGGCCGCACGCTCATCGAGATCTGCGGCCATCACCTGCACACGACGCCCGTGGCGCCGTCGGATCGGCTCGGCCGCGCCCTGCCCGAAGCACTCGAGGCCTGGGTCCTGGAGTGCCTTGCGAAGGACCCGGCCCGACGGCCGCAGACGGCCGCGCTGGCCGTGGCGGCGCTAGAGCGCTGCGCTGTTTCTCCCTGGACCGTCGACGAAGCACGGTCCTGGTGGCTGTCGAAGGGCCGCGCCCTAAGGGCGGAGCGTAGCCACGAGGTCCTGCCGAGCGATATCACCGTCTCCCGCCCGGTCCTGGAGCCGATGGGGGGCGTCGCGTCATGGCGAGGGTTCGCGCAGGACCGGTGAGGAGGTGTGGCGGGGCATTGGTGATCGGAGCGTCACTGGCATTCGCGGTTGGGCTGTTTGCCACCGGCCTCGGCCTGGATCGCGACCGCGCCTTCTATCCCGTCGTGATTGGGGCTTCCGGTCGTCGCTCTGGCTGGTCGTGGTTGCACTGGCGGCACATGGCCTGTTCGATCTCGGCCACGGCGCTCTCATCTCCAATCCGCGCGTGCCACGCTGGTGGCCGAGAGTTCTGTCTCGCCTACGATGTGACCGCAGCGGCCTACCTGACCTGGCTGCTCAAGCGCCGGCGCATTCGGGCTGCCGCCTGCTAGCCGTCGTCTCTCGTCCTCGGTCCGGAGCACCGACACGAAGGCCGCCTGCGGGATCTCCACCGCCCCCACCATCTTCATCTTCTTCTTGCCCTCCTTCTGCTTCTCGAGGAGCTTGCGCTTGCGGGAGATGTCGCCGCCGTAGCACTTCGCCGTCACGTCCTTGCGGAAGGCGTTGATGGTGGTGCGGGCGATGATCTGGCCGCCGATCGCGCCCTGGATCGCGATCTTGAACTGCTGGCGCGGGATCGTCTTGGCCAGCCGCTCGCAGTAGCGCAGCGCCCGCGGGCGCGCGAACTCGCGGTGGACGAGCTGCGACAGGGCGTCGACCTTCTCCCCGTTCACGAGGATGTCGACCTTCACCATGTCGCCCAGGCGGTAGTCCAGGAGCTCGTAGTCGAACGACCCGTAGCCCTGGGTGATCGACTTCAGGCGGTCGTAGAAGTCGAAGAGCACCTCGGCCAGGGGCACCTGGCTCACGACCTCCATCCGGCCCGCGGCGAGGTAGTTGAAGGTGGTGTCGACCCCGCGCCGCTCGCGGCACAGCTCCATCACCGTCCCGAGGTAGCGCTCGGGGGTCATGATCGTCGCCTTGATGTAGGGCTCGTACGCCTCCTTGATCGAGGCCGGGTCCGGATAGAAGGTCGGGTTGTCGACCCAGACCTCGGAGTCGTCGTTCAGCACGATCCGGTAGCGGACCGAGGGGGCGGAGAGGATCAGCGACAGGTCGTACTCGCGCTCGAGCCGCTCCTGGACCACGTCGAGGTGGAGGAGCCCCAGGAACCCGCAGCGGAAGCCGAAGCCGAGGGCGGCCGAGCTGTCCTTCTCGTAGATGAGGGACGCGTCGTTGAGCTTCAGCTTCTCGAGCGCCTTCGTCAGGTCCTCGTAGTCGTCCGTGGCCATCGGGTAGATCGAGGAGAAGACCACCGGCTTCGCCTCGCGGTAGCCGGGCACCGGCTCCGCGGCGGGGCGCTCGGCCTCGGTCAGCGTGTCCCCGATGGCGAGGCCCGAGAGGCTCTTCACCCCGGCCAGCACGTAGCCCACCTCTCCCGCGGACAGCTCGGGGGCGGGGACGTGCTTGAGACGCTGGTAGCCCACCTCCTCGACCTTGTGCTCCTGGCCCGAGTGCATGAAGCGGACCCGGGTCGCCGGCGCGCAGGGTGCCGTCGAAGAGGCGCACCAGCAGGACGGCGCCGCGGTAGGCGTCGTACTGGGCGTCGAAGAGCAGCGCCCGCAGCGGCGCCTGCCGGGTCGCCCTTGGGCGGGGGCAGCTGCTGGACGATCGCCTCCAGCAGGTCGTCGATGCCCGTGCCCAGCTTGGCCGAGACCTGGATCGAGGCGAACGGGTCGAGCCCGAGGTCGCGGTCGATCTCCTCCATCACCCGCTCGACGTCGGCGGACGGGAGGTCGATCTTGTTGATCACCGGCACCACCTCGAGCCCGAACTCCATGGCCAGGTACAGGTTGGCGACGGTCTGCGCCTCGACGCCCTGCGAGGCGTCGATCACCAGGAGAGCGCCCTCGCAGCTCATCAGCGAGCGGCGCACCTCGTGGGAGAAGTCGACGTGCCCGGGCGTGTCGATCAGGTTGAGCTCGTAGGTCTTCCCGTCCTTCGCGGTGTACGGCAGGCTGACGGTGTTGGCCTTGATCGTGATCCCGCGCTCGCGCTCGAGGTCCATGGAGTCGAGGATCTGGTCGCGGAAGTCCCGGTCCGCCACCGCCCCGCAGCGCTGGATGAGGCGGTCGGCGAGCGTCGACTTGCCGTGATCGATGTGGGCGATGATGCAGAAGTTCCGGATGTGGTCCATGATGCCCTCCGCGTTCCCCCCCGAAAGCCCCGGCGCTCGCGAGCTCATGGTGCGAGTCCCTTCATGGCTGGGAGGTCGGCAGGACCCCCAGCCATCCGGCGATGCGCCGGACCGGGGAAGGCAGGCGGCTCGGGGGAACCAGCCGGACGAGGGTCCGGAGGGAGTAGTAGGAGGTCGCGGCGACGGCCGCGGCGCCGACCGTGGTGGCCAGCCAGGGCCGCAGGACGTAGTGCAGGCCGAAGAGGACCCCGATCGCCGTGAGGAAAGCCGCGCCGAGCTTCATGTTCGCCGCCGACCAGCGGAAGCCGGTGAGCCACCTGACGACGGGATAGAGCATCAGTCCGTGGAAGACGTACGATCCGAAGAAGGCCATGCCCGAGCCGTTCAGCCCCAGGAAGTGCACCCCGGTCCAGGCGAGAGCCAGGAAGACGAGCGTGTAGGCGATCTCCACGAACAGGAAGACGCTCTGCCTGCCGTGCGCGACGATGACGATGCCCATCGGCCAGGTGATGACGCGCAACGCCACTCCAATGCACAGCCAGCGCAGCAGCTCGACGCCCTCCAGGAAGGCCATCGAGTAGAAGAGAGGCACGATCAAGGGCGCAAACGTGAGGGTTCCGAGAACGCCGGGTCCTGCGAGGAGCATGGAGACCTGGGCCTGCTCGTTCACGAGACGGTTGGCCTCGTCGTGGTTCGTGATGGCGGCGGTCAGCCGGGGATAAAAATCCGCCCCCATCGCCTGCAAGACGAATCCCACGTACAGTCCCCCGACCGTCCAGGCCGACTGGTAGAGGCCGGCGGCGTCGAGGCCGATCTTCCGGGCGACGATCAGGCGAACCGCGTAGGCCGCGCCCATGGCCAGCATCCCGCTCGTCATGAACGCGAAGCCCAGCTTCAGCAGCGCCCCCCCTTCGTTGACGACGAAGGACGGTGTCATCGTGACCGCTTCCAGGCGCACTCTTCGGCTGTACCTCCAGGAGAAGAGCAGGAGCGCGGCTTCGATCGCGATGAGCGAAGGCACGATTCCTCGCTCCCGGAAGAAGTAGACGAGCGCGATGCTGGCGACCGTGCCCAGGATCCCTCCGAACACGGTGCTCTTCGCCAGGTCGGGAATGCGTCGCAGCCCCTGGATCAGGGCGCCCTGGCCGGCGCCGACGGTCCGGAAGAGCACCGCCAGCGCGAGGAGGGCCACCGGTCCCGCACGCTCGTCGGTGCCGAAGGTGAGCTTGGAGGTCGGCCGCGAGAGCAGGAGGAGCAGCACCCCCCCGACGACACCGAGCGCCAGCGACGACCAGCGGAGGACCCGTGCCGTGCGAGCGATGTGCCCGGTGTCGCCAGAGCCGACGGCAACGGCAATCTGCCGCACCCCCGCCGTGTTCACCCCCATCCCGGCGATGGCTTCGGCCAGGTTGACGATCGACAGGTACAGGCCCATCAGCCCGAAGCCGGAAGGTCCCAGAAACAGCGCAAAGGCCTTGCTTCGGACGATGCCACCCCCGACGTTCAGGAGCGACGAGCCGCCGATCAGAGCCGAGGACTTCAGGATCTGGCCGTAGCTGCTTTCCCTTTCCCCCGCGGCGGTTTCAGGGGAGGCCGAAGCCTGGGGTGGGGTCTCTTCGGTGCTCTGGCTCAGGCGCTCTCCCTCCGTGGGTCAGCCGGCACCGCTGGCGGGCAGCGGCTCCGGAGGGGCTAGTCTAGCAGCTGGCGTCCCGCTTTCTTTGCCCCCCGGAGGTGGCCTAATCTCCGAAGGAGGAGCAAGGAGCGTCCACCCTGGCCGAAGACACACCCGGCGGGAAACCGGCCCGCGACGGCCCGGAGCAGTTGGCAGTGGACGTGTGGTCGGCCTCGCTCGACCCGCCGGCCCCCGTGATCACCGCTCTGCACGAGTACCTCTCCGCCGACGAGCGGGAGCGCGCCAGGCGCTTCGTGTTCGCCCGCCACCGCGACCGCTTCGTCGCCGGGCGCGCCTTCCTGCGACTCCTGCTGTCGCAGCGCCTGGGAGAGGAGCCCGTGGAGCTGCGCTTCCGCTACGGCCCGGGCGGCAAGCCGGGCCTCGCCGAGGCGCACGGCGATCTCGAGTTCAACCTGGCCCACTCCGAGGCCGTCGTGGTCTGCGCCCTGGCCCCTCGGTGTGGCGGAATCGGCGTGGACGTCGAGCGGGTGCGGCCGCTGAGCGATGCCGGGGCCGTGGCTCGGGCGGCCTTCTCGCCCCGCGAGGTCGCCCGGCTGCAGTCGCTTCCGGAGCCGGCCCGTCTCCGGGGCTTCTACGAGGCCTGGACCCGGAAGGAGGCCTTCCTGAAGGCCCTCGGGTGCGGCCTCGCCCGCCCCCTCGACAGCTTCGACGTGGCGTTCGGTCCGGACGAACCGCCGCGTCTTCTCCGCACCCTCGGGGACCCGGCCGAAGCGGAGCGCTTTTCGCTGCACGCCTTCGAGCCGGCTGCCGACCACGTCGGTGCCGTCGCCGTGGCCGGCCACGGCTGGCGGGTCCGGCACCGGAGGTGGCGATGGGCGGAGTAGGAGCAGCGCGTTGAGACGGCCCGGATCGAGGCCAATCCGGTCGCCGACACCTACTCGAGATCGGACGTGGGACTGGAGCGGGAAGGATCCCCGGATCGGGATCCCGCGACGGCGTCGGCGCCTCGACGGAGGCACGCTTCGACGAGGGATGCGGTGCCCGTGACCCATGGATCCTCCAGCATGTCGAGATGCTCTCCCGGCCGGTCGTAGACGACAATCTCAGTAGCGAGCCCCCGCCACGTTCTCTCGTACGGGCCACTTTCGGCGGCCTCGAAGAGCACCAGGCGGCCGGCAAGTGGTCGTGGTCGATAGGACCAAGCGAGCCGGAGGGCCGCGGCCAGTGACTCGGCCATGAACCGCGTCTGCAGTTGCTCAGGTGTCTCGATCCTCGCCCCAACCGACGGGATTGCCCGCCGGAGGTGCCCCGCCACGTGCGATCCCACTTCGCGTGCCGTGCGCCACGTCGACGCCACGACTTGCCTGAGGCGCGATGATGCCCAAGAGACGATCGCTCGACCAAGATGGACAACACCTTCGATCACACTCATCTCCCAGGCGTCACGCAGCTTGCGCGAGACTCGCTGCCACAGACCGGCGACGCCGCGGTCGTAGCGGTAGAGACCCGAGTCCCGGAGGATCTCCAGGTCCTCGGCGTCGAGATACTCGTTGTTCGTGGCGATCGAATCGAAGAGCAGCAGCGGTCCGGCGATCTCCTCGCCGCTCGCCTGGAGCTGCTGCGCCATCTCGAATGCGATCACGCCGCCGATGCAGGCGCCGCCGAGGGTGTACGGCCCCTCGGGCTGCACGGACCTGACCTCGGCGACGTAGCGAGCCGCAACCGCTTCGATGCTCTCAGCCTGGGTGAACGGCGCACCACCACCGTCGGCCGGCGTCTCGGCGCGTATGGCGTACACCGGGCGTGCATGCTCGAGGCGTGCCGCCAGAGCCCGATAGAAGAACACGTAGCCCCCGCCGGCGTGGACCAGGAACAGTGGCTTCTCGGCCCCATTGGGTTGGAGGCACACGACCAGGGACGGCGAGCCCGCTCCCATGGAACTGTCGATGGTCGCGGCCAGTGCCTCGATCGTCGGTTCGCGAAGGAAGGTCCGAGCCGACAACCCCTCGGCCAAGACGCCGAAGGTCCGCCTGGTTTCCATCATCATCTCTTCGAGCCGATCGGTGTCCCCCTGCAAGTCCAGGAAGCTCTCTCTGGTGCCGATCGGACATACGTCGAACAGGTCCTCCCAGATCGCGACCAGCTTGCGCTCGGAGTCGGTGGGGCGCGTCGGGCCTGCGGTCGGAGGGGATGCCGGGGCCTCGTCCACCGAGTGGATCCGGTCGACCAGCTCCGAGATGCTCTCAATCGTCGGCGCTTCGAAGAGGGTGTGGAGGGGGATGTCGACGCCGAAGGTGGCGAGCATGCGGTTGATAAGCTGGAGGGCGAGGAGTGAGTGTCCGCCGAGGTCGAAGAAGTCGTCGTGGATGCCGACCTGTTCGACATGGAGGAGTTGCTGCCAGAGCCCCACCAGTGTGCGCTCCGTCGGTGTACGCGCTGCCACATACACACTGTCCAACGTTGGTCGGGCGTGGTCTGGTTCGGGCAGTGATCGGCGGTCGATCTTGCCGTTCGGTGTTAACGGGAACTCGTCGAGCTGTACGAACGCGGTCGGGACCATGTAGTCAGGCAGATCGTTCTGCAAGAACCGACGCAAGTCACCAATCGTCGGTGTAGCTTCCGGAGCAGCCACCACATACGCCGCCAGGTAGGCGTCACCTGCGTCGTCGTGTCGCGCCACGACCACGCTGTTGTGGACAGACGGATGCTGGTTCAACAAGGTCTCGATCTCACCCAACTCGATCCGGAACCCACGGATCTTCACCTGATGATCGAGGCGACCCATAGGAACGACCTGGCCGTCGTCGCGGTAGCGGGCCAGATCCCCCGTGCGATACACCCGCGCCCCGGCAATATCCGAGAACGGGTGCGCGATGAACTGCCGCGCGGTGAGCTCGGGACGATTCCGATAGCCGTGCGCGAGACCGTCACCACCGATCAACAGCTCGCCCGGCACCCCGATCGGGACCGGCTGCAGATTCGGGTCGACGATGTAGAACTCGGTGTTCGCGATCGGTCGACCAATCGTGACCTCAGCATCGCCGGAGGTGATCTGTTGCACGGACGACCAGATCGTCGTCTCCGTCGGCCCATACATGTTCCACAGCTCGGCGCATCGATCCAGCAGACGATGAGCCAGCTCCTGAGGCAACCCCTCCCCACCACAGAGCACCTTGAGTCCCGGCGTGCCGGACCAGCCAGCGTCGAGCAGCATCCGCCACGTCGCGGGAGTGGCCTGCATGACCGTCGCCCCCGACGACACCAAAAGCTCCTGCAACCGGCGTCCATCGGCAGCCACCTGCCGGCTCGCCACCACCACACATCCACCGGTGATCAACGGCAGATACAACTCCAACCCGGCAATATCAAACGACAGCGTGGTCACCGCCAACAACACGTCACCGTCACAGAACCCCGGCCGATCCCGCATCGACCACAAGAAGTTCGTCAACGCCCGGTGCGGAACCTCCACACCCTTGGGCTTCCCGGTCGAACCCGACGTGTAGAGCACATACGCCACGTCCTCCGACCCACCAACCGATGCCACCGCCGTGGACGGCTCCACAGCAATCTCATCCCACTGCCCATCCAGACTCACCACCAACCCGCCAAACTCCGGCACGGACCCCCGCGACACCTCCGACGTCAGCACCAACCCCAGCCCGGCATCAGCGGCCATGAACCGCAGCCGATCCCGAGGAAACCCCGGATCCAACGGCACATACCCGCCACCCGACTTCAATACCCCCAACACCGCCACCAACATCTCCAACGACCGCTCGACACACACCCCCACCAACACCCCGGGCTCTACACCCCGCGACCACAACCACCGAGCCAACCGATTCGCCCGCCCATCCAGCTCGCGATACGTCAGACGCTCACCCTCACACACCACCGCCACAGCATCAGGTGTCCGCTCCACCTGCACCTCGAACAGCCCAGCAACCGACCGTTCCCGCGGATACTCGGCGTCAGTCGCATTCCACTCAACCGAGACACGACGCAGTTCCTCCACCGACAACAACGGCAACTCACCAACCGGCCGACCAGGATCAACTACGACCGCCTCCAGCAGGGCCTGGAAATGCCCGACCAGTCGCGCGATCGCAGCGTCGTCAAAGCGGCCGCGCTCGTACAGAGCCCGTAGTTCGAGCTCAGTGCCGGGTAGCACGTACATCGACAACGAATAGTTCGTCCGCGTCACGTACAATTGCTCGCTAACCTGGAGGTCACCCTCGCCGTCCGCCCCTTGGGTCGGGAAGTTCTCGAAGACGAGGATGGTGTCGAACAGGCCGCGCGGCAACTGGCTCCAGCTCTGAATGTGCACGAGGGGAGCGTGCTCATGCTCGCGGAACCGCGCGAACTGTCTCTGACACTCCTGCAACCATGGCACAACCGAACTCGCCTCACGAACCATCACACGCATGGGAATCGTGTTGATCATCACGCCAACAATGCCATCAGCACCCAACAGTGACGGCGGACGCCCCGACACAGTCACTCCAAACACAACGTCCGAGGTCGAGCTGTAGCGGGACAACAACAACGCCCATGTGCCCTGCAAGACCGTGCTCATCGTCAAACGGTTGTGCCGAGCGAACGTCCTCAACTGCTCCGTCATCTCCGCCGACAGGCGCAGCGAGCGATCACCAAGACCGAGCCCCTGAAGCGGCACATGCCGCTCGACCCCTAGCACTGTGGGGGTCGAGAACCCCCGCAAAGCGCCCGTCCAGAACTGCTCCGCCGCAGAAAGATCTTGCTTCCGCAGCCACTTGACGAACGCCTTGTACGGCCGACTCGGCGCCAGGTCGAGCCGCTCCCCCCTCCAGTAGGAGCGATACAACGCCATCACCTCTCGCTGGACCAGCGCCCCCGACCAGCCATCCAGCAAGATGTGATGCGCGCTGCAGACCACATGATGCCGCAGGTCACTCAGACGAATGAGCGTGAGCCGCATCAGCGGTGCGATCGACAGATCGAATCCCTGTTCCCGATCAGCCTCCAGGAACCGACGCAAACGATCCCGCTGCTCCGAAGCCGCCAGCCCGCTCCAGTCGAGGTACGCGAATGGCAACGTCGGTCGAGGTGACACCACCTGGATCGGCTCGTCGAGATCCTGCCAAACGACCGCCGTCCTCAACGCGGGATGACGCTGCAGAACGTCTTGCCACGCCCGCTCAAACGCCGACCGATCGAGTTCGCCCTTCAAGGCATAGCTCGTCTGTTGCCGATACACGCCGGACTCGGGCGCGTACAGGCTGTGAAACAGCATGCCGGCCTGCGTCGGCGACAATGGGTAGAAGTCCTCGATGTCGTGCGTCATGTACTCCCATCCACCACAACGTCACCGGGAATCGTCATCGCATCGAATCCGCGCAGCGGTCCGGTTCTCGACGTTGTCTGGTGCGCCGGGCCGACGACGAGCTCGACAGGTTCAGCCATGCCCATGCTCATCAGCTGACTCCGACCCGGCCTCGTGGATCGCCGTGTCTGCTGGCATTTCCTCGAGTTCTTCGATCGTCCGCAGCAAGATCTCGTGATCAACCACTTCGGCAACCAGCACGGCGATGACAGTGGTCAGCTCCGCTACGGTTGGCTGACTGAACAAGGTTCGCAGTGGCAGTGTGATGCCGAACGTCGAGCCGATTCGAGCAACGAGCTTCACCGCAACGAGGGAATTCCCGCCGAGCGCGAAGAAATCGTCGTGAATCCCGATCTGTTCGACGCCCAACAGGTCCTGCCAGATGTCGACCAGGGCCTTCTCGGACTCGGTTCGTGCCTCGATGAACACGCTGTCGAGGCGGGGGCGCGTCTGCGTCGGCGCCGGAAGAGCGCGGCGGTCGACCTTTCCGTTCGGCGTCAAGGGCAGAGCGTCCATCAGCACGAAGGACGACGGGATCATGTAGTCCGGCAGCTTCTGGAGCAAGAAGCGGCGCAGCTCACCAACGGTCGGCGCATGGTCGCCGCCGACGACAAGATAGGCGACCAGGGTCCTGCCGCCGGCGTGGTCATCGGCGGTTGTCACCACGCTGGCCTGGATGGACGGGTGCTGATCGAGCATCGTCTCGACCTCACCCAGCTCAATCCGAAAGCCCCGGACCTTCACTTGGTGATCAATCCGGCCCAGGTGAGCCACTTGACCATCCGCGCGATATCGAACGAGGTCCCCGGTCCGATAGACCAGGGAATCAGGATCCTCCGAGAACGGATGGGGGATGAACTGCTGTGAGGTCAGCTCAGGCAGATTGCGATACCCGGTGGCGAGGCCCTCACCGCCGATCAACAACTCGCCGGGCACCCCGAGGGGCACAGGGCGTAGACGCTTGTCGACGATGAAGAAGCTCGTGTTGGCGATGGGCCGTCCGATCGTGATCTCCTGTTCTGGATCGCTGATCCGTTGAATCGACGACCAGATCGTCGTCTCGGTCGGTCCGTACATGTTCCACAACTCGGGGATTCGCTCCAGGAGTTGAGCAGCGAGTTCGCGCGGTAGTCCCTCGCCGCCACACAACCCCTTCAGTCCGGGCGTGCCCGACCAACCCGCGTCGATCAATATGCGCCACGTCGCCGGGGTCGCTTGCATGATCGTCGCGCCGGATTCCTCGAGCGCTGCTCGAAGCCGGGCGCCGTCGCCCGCCACCGATCGACTCGCGAGTTGAACGCGCCCGCCGACGGTCAGGGGCAAGAACAGCTCCAACGCCGCGATATCGAACGACAGCGTCGTCACTGCGAGCAACACGTCATCCTCGCCACAACCCGGTTGTCGACGCATCGACCACAAGAAATTGGCCAATGCTCGGTGGGGCACCTGGACGCCTTTCGGCCGTCCGGTCGAACCGGACGTGTACAGCACATAGGCCAAGTCGTCGGGGCCGGCGGCCAGCGCCACGCCGTCGGAAGTGTGTCGGTCGACGCGCTCCCAGTCACGATCAAGACACAACACCTCAGCCGCGGATTCCGGCACCGAGTCCTCGGATGATTCGGTGGCCAGGATCAGAGTGAGCCCCCCATCACCTGCCATCAATGCCAGCCGCTCCGCGGGGAAGTCCGGGTCCAGGGGCACGTAGGCAGCACCTGCCTTCATCACTCCGAGCAAAGCGACGATCATCTCCAGGGAACGCTCCACGCAGACCCCGACCAAGGCGCCCTTTCCGGCTCCGAGGAGTTGCAGATGCCTCGCCAGCTGGTTCGAACGATCATCGAGCTGGCCGTAGGACATCGACCGATCATCGAACGAAACGGCAACGGCATCTCTCCGGCGCGCAGCCTGCTCCTCGAACATCGCGACGACGCATGAGCCCGCGGGCGGATCGGGGTCGGCCTCGCGTTCGTTCAGACCTTGCAGCAGGTACTCGCGCTCTTCATCGGTGAGGAGCGACACGTGTTCCAGTTGGGTGTCGCGATCAGCAACGAGTTGTTCAAGGACGTGTTTGAGGTGACCCAGGAGCCGGGTGATCACTGCGTCGTCAAAGCGACCCCGCTCATACAACGCGCGCAGTTCGAGCTCGGCGCCGGGCAACACGAGTATCGATAACGAATAGTTCGTCCGCGTCATGTACCGCTGCTCGCTGACGTGAACGTCGGCGTCTTCATCAGCCGGTTCGGCCGGGAAGTTCTCGAAGATCAAGATGTTGTCGAACAGACCGCGCGGCGATTCGCTCCAGCTGTGAATGCGCACGAGCGGAGCGTGCTGATGCTCAAGAAAACGTGCCAGCCGCCCCTGGCACTCCTGCAACCACGAGACCACCGGACCCACTTCAGGAATCGCCACACGCACCGGCATCGTGTTGATCATCACCCCGACAATGCCCTCGGCACCCGCCAACGACGTCGGCCGACCGGACACCGTGGCACCAAACACCACATCCGACGTCGAGCTGTAACGAGACAACAGCAACGCCCACGCGCCCTGCACCACCGTGTTCAATGTCAATCGATTCTGCCGGGCGAACGCCGTCAACCGCTCGGTCATCTCCACCGACAAACGTACGGAACGATCACCAACACCAAGCCCTTCGAGGGGTACCTGCCGCTCGACCCCCAGCACCGTCGGAGTCGAAAACCCCCGCAGAGCAGCCGTCCAGAACTCCTCCGCCACAGACAAATCCCGCTGCCGTAACCACTTGACGTAGTCCTTGTACGGCCGACTCGCCGGGAGCGCGGGCCGCTCCCCGCGTGAGTACGCGCGATACAACGCCATCACCTCGCGCATAACCAACGCACCCGACCAGCCATCCAACAAGATGTGATGCACGCTCCACACGACATGATGCCGAAGCTCACCCAAACGAATGAGCGTGAGCCGCATCAACGGAGCAACCGACAGGTCGAACGCCCGCTCCCGATCAGCCTCCAGGAAACCAGTCAAGCGATCCCGCTGCTCCGAAGCCGGCACCCCACTCCAGTCGAGATACTGGAAGGGCAACACCGGTCGACGGAACACGACCTGGACCGGCTCGTCGAGATCGTGCCAGACAAACGCCGTCCTCAACGCAGGATGCCGCTGCAGAACTCCCTGCCACGCCCGCTCGAACGCCACCCTATCGAGCTCGCCCTCGAACGCATAGCTGGACTGGTCGCGATACACACTGGATGCGGGAGCATACAGGCTATGAAACAGCATGCCCTCCTGGGTCGGCGACAAGGGATAGAAATCCTCGAAATCGCCCCTCATGTTCCGCCCTCCCCGAACTTCTTCTTGAGTGTGTCGGTGATCGAGTTGAGATCGTCTGTCGACCAATCGAAGTCATCCTCGTCGGACGGCGAAGACGCGACCGGGTCCGCTGCCGCCGGCTCTACGGCGACTGGGTCGCCAGCAGTCCGCGCCGAGGCGGCATCGGCAACCGCGGCGAGTTCCGCCACGGTCTGGTGGTCGAAGATGTCGATGGGTGTGATCTGGAGGTCGGCCCGGTTCGCCCTGGCGATGATCTGGATCGCCCTGACGGAGTCTCCACCGAGCTCGAAGAAGTTGTCGTCGATGCCGAACTGATCGATGCCCAGGACCTCCCTCCAGATTTCGGTGAGCCGCTGTTCGGTGGAGGTCCTGGGGGACGCGGAAGGTGAGCCGATCTCCGCCTCTACCAGTTCCGGTTCTGGGAGTGCTCTGCGGTCGACCTTGCCGTTGGACGAAAGCGGCAGACTCTCGAGGAAGACGAAGCTCGCAGGCACCATGTACTCTGGGAGCTTCTCGCCGAGAAAGGTCTTCAAGACGTCGGCAAGGTCGCCCCGGCGCGCGTCGGCGAGCCGGCCGGAACTCCTGCCGAGTCCGTCGGACGATGGCCCGTCTCTGTCTCCAGTGCCAGGCGTTGCTGCGACGAGGTCCAGCATGGGGCGGATCTCATCCACATACTCCATGAGTTCGCGCCGTCCGTCGTGATCGGCATCGAGGGGTCCGCCGAGGAGGCAGTGCAGGTAGGCGTGGCTGTCGCTGAGGCCGAAGCGGCTGCGGATCGGGCGAAAATCCAGTCCGCCGATCTGACACAGCCCGATCTGACTGTCGGGCGCTGCCGTTTCGAGGAGTTGGCAGATCAGGCCAGCCTCGATGAGGCAGAAATCCCTGCTATCGTCGCCGTACATCGGCCTCACGGCATCAAGCTCACCGACCTGGAACAACGCGAACGCAGATTCCTCGAAGATCGCCGCGCTGTGCGGGAAATCGCTCTTGCTGAGACGGGCGCCGTCCGAGGTCGAAGCGAGACGGTGCGAAATGGGGTCGTAGTAGTACGCTCCTGGCGCGACATCAGTGATGCGGTCCGGCTTCACGTAGACGTACGTCTGAACCGGATACAGGCTTCCGGCCGACGCGTACCGGTACTTGGGAAAGGGTGACCCGTCCAGAGCGATCGGCGTGAGGACACCCAGCAGTTCTGCGAAGGACTGGGCCGACAGGGAGCGTCGCGAATACCGGCGCGAGCTCCATCGCCGTAGATACTCGGGCAGCAGTTCGCTCGTCCGGTCAGGGCCGAGCTGGATCGAGCGTCCGCCGGCGTCCTTCCGAAGCCCCGGCATCTGCAGCTTGAAACGAAGCCGAGCCAGCGGATCGACCAGCCGCTTCGTCGGTGGGAGCGAGCCGGTTCCCGCAGCGTGGCCCGAATCGGCATCAGGAAGCCCGCCGTTCGGTGCCGGAGCCTCGTCAGGGGCCGGGACCACATACGCGACGAGGCGCTTGTTGCCGCGTGTCTCACCCGCGGCCGCAGCGACCACCGCTTGCACGCGATCGTGCTGGAGCAATGCCGACTCGATCTCACCCAGCTCGATGCGGTGTCCTCGGATCTTGACCTGGAAGTCCTCACGGCCCAGGAACTCGATGTTGCCGTCGGGCATGGTAGCGGCCGAGGTCACCAGTGCGATAGAGCCGCTGGCCCGTACTGGGATGCGTGATAAAGCTGGCTGCTGTCTTGTCTTCGTCGCGCCAATACCCGAGGGCCAGACCAATCCCACCTATGTACAGCCAGCCGGGCACCCAGACCGGACACGGTGCCAGTGCGTCGTTCAAGACATGGAAAGTCTGGTTCACCATCGGCGTTCCATATGGGATGCTGCTCCAGGACGGGTCGACGCGATCGATCGGGTGCAAGATCGACCAAATCGATGCCTCGGTCGCCCCACCGAGACTGATGACATCGGTGTCGACGGACATCGCCGAGATCCGGTCCGGCAGATCGAGCGGAATCCAGTCGCCGCTCATCATGACCAGCCGAAGGCACGCCGGCAACTCTTGCGACTGACCGGCGATGTACTCGACGAGCATCTGCATCAGCGCCGGCACCGTGTCCCACAGTGTCACCTCGTGCTGCTCGATCAGCTCGGCCCAATGAGCAGGGTCGCGTTCGGAATGCGGGCGCGGCATCACGATAGCCCCTCCCGCTCCGAGCAGACCGAAGATGTCGTACACGGACAGGTCGAAGTTCAGTGCCGACAAAGCAAGCACACGATCGTGAGCCGTTACGCCGAACCGTGCGTTGATGTCGGCCACGGTGTTCAGGGCGCCGCGGTGATCGATCATCACGCCCTTAGGGTGACCGGTCGAACCTGAGGTGTAGATGACATAGGCAAGATCACCGGGGTCGTTCGCCGGTGGGATCGGGCTCGGCTCAAGTCCGAGATCGTCGGACTCGTCGATCCGCAGCCGCTCGACGGCGTCCGGCCATGCGATCCGTTCGTCGTGCCACGACTGGGTCAGGACCAGGGATACCCGACCGTGATCCAGGATGTACGACAGCCGCTCCGTGGGCAGGGTCGCATCGATCGGCAGATAGGCCGCTCCGGACGCGAGGGCTCCCAACACGCCGACGACCTGCTCCCAGCCCTTCTCCATCACCACGGCGACCAACGTGTTCGGCCGTGCCCCGTGGGCGCGGAGCCAATGCCCAACCTGCTTGGCTCGATCGGCGAGGTCCCCGTAAGACAGCGTGGCGGTCGGGCTGATGACGGCGGGCGCGTCCGGCCGTCGACCGGCCTGTTCGAAGAACCTGGAATGCAGCAGCCCGTCCGGGATGGGTGCGTCGGTCGAGTTGACGGACGAACGTCGTTCGAGCTGGCCGGGAGGCGCGAGGCGAGCCTGAAACTCGCAACGACGTTCGTGCCAGGCACCGTCGTCATCGCCCAGCCGATCGATCAAGCGACAGTAGGCGTCGAACATGTCGTCTAGCATCCCGGCGGGGAACAGTTCTTCCACCGCATCCCAGTTGGTCACCAGCGACCCTGCTTCCTCCGCGGCCATGTGGTCGAGCCAGAGCTGGGGCGTCTGCGTAATCTCGTAGGTGACCGGTCCCATCCACGCCATCGGGCCGGGTCCGCTTCGTGTCTCGTCGGGGAGGATGCTGGTGAAGACGACCGGCATCACCTCGCCCATGTTCCCACTCTGCTGCCGGGCTCGCTCACGGAGTACGCGCACCCCTCCGAACGCACGATGATCGATGTCGTCCCACAACTGCTGCTGGATACGCCTCGCACGGTGGAGAAACGTCGGTTCCGACGCCCCGTCGACCTCCAGCATGGTCACTGATGTGAAGTCGCCGATGATGTCGTTGACTTGACGATGTAGTGGCAGACGGTTGAAGAGCGTCAGGTTGATCGTGAACCGCGGATTCTTGGCCCACAGGGCGAGCACCTCGGAGTACGCCGCAAGGAGCAGCACCGACGGGGTCACCCCCGACTTGCCCGCGCGCACTTTGAGCCGGCGCCAGCGATCGGCGTCGAACGGAGGCCGACCGTCGAGCGAACGTGACGGTGGTGACAGCGCTGGGGTCCTTCGCGAGCGACAACTCGGGCGCGGGCGGAAGCGTCTCGAGACGTTCGGTCCAGTAGGCCTTGGCCCGTTGGTAGTCGGCTGTCTGTTCCAGGGCTCGGGCGGCGAGCACGTAGTCCCTGAACGAGAGCTCGATCGGTGGGAGGGCTGTCTCAGGATCGTGGTACAAGGCCCCGAGCTCGGAGAAGAAGATGTCGTAGCTGCGCGCGTCACCGACCAGAACGTCGAGGCTTATGTGCACGATGCAGCGGCCCTGGCCAAGCTGGGAGACGCGGAACTCGAAGAGCGGCGCCTGGTCGAGAGGCAGCATCTGATGAGACATCTCGGAACGAACGGCTTCCATGCGGGCTTGTGCGCGTCCGGGCGTCTGTTGCGCCAGGTCGAGGACCTTGACCTCGTACGGGGGCACGGAATCGAGGATCCGTTGGCGACCATCGGGCAAGATGACCGCGCGGAGCATCTCGTGGCGATCGATCAACGCCCGAAGGGCGGTCTCGAGTCGACCCACCTCCAGGTTCCAGAACTCGATCTCCCTGTAGACGTGACACGCAACGCCCCCCAACTCGAAGGATCTGTTGCGGCCGATCCAATAGGCCTGCTGGATGTCGGTCAACGGGAACGGCTTATGTCGGTCATGGGGGCTCGGCGCGACGACCGGCCGGTCGACCGGTGTGGGTACACCTGTCGCACGAGCTTGTTCTTGCCGCAGTCGCCGCAAGAACACTTCGCGCTTCTCGGGCGACAGGCTTGCGATTCGCTCTGATAGCTCAGTCATGTCTCAACTCGCTCCCGGGTCCTTCGATGAGATATCGTCGTTCGTTGCCTCGACCGACATCGACTCGAGTTCGTCGAGCAAGGCCGACAAGACTTCGTCGTCGCCGAGGGCAGTCGTCGCCTGCTCGATTGCGCCCGCCAAGCCGGCGACCGACGGCTGGGCCAACAGCGTCCGCAGCTGCACGCCTACTCCGAACGAAGAGTCGATTCGAGCGATCATCTGGGCGGCCAAGAGTGATTGGCCGCCGAGTTCGAAGAAGTCGTCGTAGATGCCGACTCGTTCGACGTTCAGGAGTTCTCGCCAGATCTCGGTCAGGGTGTGCTCCGTCGGTGTGCGGGGCGCCACGTAGACGTTATCGAGCGATGGTCGGGCGTGGTCTGGTTCGGGCAGTGACCGGCGGTCGATCTTTCCGTTCGGGGTCAAGGGGAACGCGTCGAGATACACGAAGGCGGCCGGGACCATGTAGTCCGGTAGATTGCTCTGCAAGAACCGGCGCAACTCGCCAATCGTCGGGTGGGTTCCTGGCGCAGCCACCACATACGCCGCCAGATAGGCGGCGCCTTCGTGGTCGTGTCGTGCTACGACCACGCCGTTGGCGACTTTCGGATGCTGATTCAACGAGGTTTCGATCTCACCCAGTTCGATCCGAAACCCACGGATCTTCACCTGATGATCGAGGCGACCCATATGAACGACCTGGCCATCATCACGGTAGCGGACGAGATCCCCCGTGCGATAGACCCGCGCCCCGGCAACATCAGAGAACGGGTGCGCAATGAACTGTTGCGCGGTGAGCTCAGGCCGGTTCCGATAACCGTTGGCGAGCCCATCACCACCAATCAACAACTCGCCCGGCACCCCGATCGGCACCAGCTGTAACTGCTTATCGACGATAAAGAACTCGGTGTTGGCAATCGGACGGCCGATCGTGATCTCAGCATCGCCGGACGTGATCTGCTGCACCGACGACCAGATCGTCGTCTCGGTCGGCCCATACATGTTCCAGACCTCCGGCACGCGTTTCAGCAGCTGGTTCGCCAACTCGCGAGGCAACCCCTCGCCGCCACACAGCACCTTCAACCCCGGCGTCCCAGACCAACCCGCCTCGATCAACATCCGCCACGTCGCGGGTGTCGCCTGCATCACCGTCGCCCCCGAAGACACCAACAACTCCTGCAACCGGCGGCCATCCGCAGACACCGGCCGGCTCGCCACCACCACGCACCCGCCAGTGATCAACGGCAGATACAGCTCCAACCCGGCAATATCGAACGACAACGTCGTCACCGCCAACAACACATCACCCTCACCGAACCCTGGCCGATCCCGCATCGCCCACAAGAAATTCGTCAACGCCCGATGCGAAACCTCCACACCCTTCGGCCGCCCCGTCGAACCCGACGTGTAAAGGACATACGCCAGATCCTCGATTCCAACCGTCACACCCAAACTCTCACCGGAGCACGCAGCGATCTGCGATGACTGACCATCAACACTCACCACCACCCCACCGAACTCCGGCAAGAACTCCCGCGATACCTCCGTGGTCAGAATCAACCCGAGGTCAGCATCTTCGGCCATGAACCCCAAACGATCACGCGGAAATCCCGGATCCAACGGCACATACGTCCCACCCGACTTCAACAGCCCCAACACCGCCACCAACATCTCCAACGACCGCTCAACACACACACCCACCAACACCCCACGCCCGACACCCAAGCCCGCCAAATACCGCGCCAGACGATTCGCCCGCTCATCCAACTCGCGATACGACAAGGAGACACCCTCGAACACCACCGCAACCGCGGCGGGGGTTCGTTGCACCTGCAGCTCGAACAACCCCGCAACCGACTGCTCCCGCGGGTACTCGGCGGCAGTCGCGTTCCACTCAACCGACAACCGACGCTGCTCCTCCCCGGACAGCAACGGCAACTCACCAACTGGCCGACCAGGATCCAGAACGACCAAGCCCAGAAAAGCGCCGAACCGATCGATCATCTGTTCCACGTCGTGCCGGCTGAAGTGCGTCGTATCGTGCAGCCAAAGGCCTTCGCCCTC
The DNA here is from genome assembly GCA_963716025.1 of uncultured Chloroflexia bacterium. Lineage (GTDB taxonomy): Bacteria > Chloroflexota > Limnocylindria > Limnocylindrales > CSP1-4 > CAIXZV01. The sequence continues at coordinate 7,006 of CAVQSY010000002.1, read as the reverse complement.
GTCGGTGACCAAGATCGTCAAGGCGGTTCCACGCCACGGGCGGATCTTGTCGAACGCTGCCGTGCGCACGATCGACAAAGGACACCAGGGCCCAGCGGTCATGGTCGTCGCCGAACGTAGTCTCGGATAGCGCGATGCAATGTCGAGCCCGAAGGTCTTCCGCTCTCCAAGCAACTCGGCATCGGCTCGTAGGGCGGCGAGCAGGGCGTCGATCCCGAGCGTCGGTGCGATCTCGACGCGTAGGGGCACAGCCGGCGCGTACAACCGTCCGGCGCCTGCCGTGTCGGCCTGCAGCGTGTCGTCGGAATAGCCAATATCGAAGGCCAGTTCTCCACCAAGCCGAGCGAGAAAGGCGACCAGGGCCGCCATTACGACCTCGCCCGCTTTCGAGGCAGGGAAGTTGACACGCGCTCGGGAGACGAACGCCTCCGAGATCGGCGCCCTGACAGCTTCAGCTGGCGTGGTCCCCGAGGTGTCAGCGGTGGATCGAGTGCCCTTGGACAGCGAGAGTGGTTGTAGCGAGGCGAGTCGATCGACCCAGAACGACTCATGCCGGGCACACGAGGCAGCCAGATGGGTCAACTGCTGAGTCAGCGAGTCGCTGACAGCGTCAAGCCGATGGCCTTCTGTCAGCCCGTACATCGCGGCGACCTCGTCGGTCGGCAGCTCCCTACCATTGAGGCTCGCGAGTTTGCGGAGCGCCACATCAGACGTGGCGGTCGACACCACGATCTTCTCGCGATCGATCTTCAGAATGGTTCCAGGAGGCGTGCTCGAAGCTGATGCGAGCTGATCGAGTCTGCGCACCAGGACGATGTCATCGGCGATCCACCATCTGGCCGTGCCCATCGGGTTGGGATACGGACCGAAGTCGAGCGCCCTCACCAGTGCCGAAAGCTCTTCGGCATCATCGTTCCACGAGAGCACATTCGCTCGATGTGGCCGATCGAACCGCCGATAGAATGTCCGCTCCTCGAGGTTCTGTCGCCGCGGTCGTTCGCGTCCCAGAGACAGCTCCTCAACGAGTTGCTCGAAGCTCGCGATCGCAGCTTCGTAGCACTTGGCGTTCAACGTGATCGCGGTTTCTGCGGGATCGATCGGCACGCGGCGCTGAACGAGAATCTCACCCGCATCGACGACTTCGGCCACTCCGTGCCAGGTGACGCCATGCGCCGTCTCACGATTGATCAGCGCCCAGGATGTGGCATGCGTCCCCGCATACTTCGGCAGGGGACCATCGTGGTAGTTGATGGTTCGCTTGCGTGGCAGACCGAACACCTCCTTCGGCAGGATTCGGTTGTTGACGATGCTGAACAGGTAGTCGAATGGCCGTTCATTCAGGGTCTCGACCACATGTGTTGCGGGCGAGATGACAGGAAGAGCGTGATCGTGCGCCCAGCGGGCGAATACCGCGTCATCTGAAATGACGCCGCTCACGTGATGTCCGCGCTCGAGGAGAATCTCTGCGCAGCGGATCGGCAACGTTCCCTCTCCGACGATGAAGCAGGAGAACGACATCGTCGTTTCCGGCGGCGACTGCGGGCCGAACGCTTGCGGGTCGTTCATGTCACTCGACCCGTGACGAGTTCCAGCTGCCGAGACACCGCCTGTAGAACGGCGGCTTCGTCCCTGTGCAGGAAGAAGTGACCGCCCGGGAACAGCTCGAGAGTGAACGATGAACGAGTCTGTTCGCTCCACGCCTCGAGTTCCTCAGGTCTGGCTTCGTGGTCATCGAAGCCGCCGAAGCAGGTGATCGGACAATCGAGAGGCTCATCGTCCGTATAGCAGTAGGTGTCGTTCATGGTGAAGTCGGCGCGAAGAACCGGCAGCAAGGCCTGCAGTAGGCCGGGCGTGTCGACCACTGCCTGTGGAATGGCGTCGTACCGTTGGCGAATTCCGTCGACGAACGCCGTGTCGGGCAAGCGATAGAGCAGTGGCTGAGGGTCGGGCAGGTGGGGTGCGCGCTGCCCGGACAGCAACAAGCAAGCCGGCGCAGGTCCATTGTTCCTTCGAAGCTGACGGGCGAGTTCGAACGCGACGAATGCTCCGAGGCTGTGGCCGAATAGAGCGAACGGGACATCCATCATGGGCCGAAGGACGTCTGCCAGCTCGTCGACCAGAGCACGAATGGAAGTGTACGGCGCCTCGTTCCGACGGCTTTCCCTCCCGGGAAGACGGACGGCGCACACCTCGACTTCTTCGGCTAGAGCACGAGGCCATGCCCGGAAGATCGAGGCCCCGGCCCCACCGTACGGAAAGCAGAACAACCGGAACTGTGCCCGCGGATTGGCGCCGCGTGACGTGATCCACGACCTGTCGCCACTCACGATGCTCGCCGCCCGCGTCCGTCCGATAGACCACACAGCCGTCTTCCCGTGACCCTGATCGGTTGCACCTCAAGCTCCGCCTGAGTCCGTGCTGCAACGGGGGTGAATGTCGATCCGGTATCCGGTGGCCGCGTGCTCACCCTGAACGAGACCGTCTCGCCGCGGTTGACGCTGAGTGTCGGTGGCGAAGCCCTGGAGGTCCAGGCCACCCGCCCCCGTGACGTCCCACTCGCTCGCCGGGTTTCCGGTCAGGCGGTTCGCCGGTTCGATCGCGTCGGCGGGCGTGCCGGGAGGACACGCCGCGTGCGCCTCGCGCAGGGGCATTGAGAAAAGAAGCGCGCCGGAGAGTACCAACAGCGCCCGGATGCTCGTCAGTCGAAGCACGGTCCTCCTCGAGGCCCTCCCGGCCCTGCATCGAGGCAACGTCGCCGCGAAGAGCGGATACCCAGCCCAACGGCACGGATCCGGTTCGATACTTGTGGCTTGCCCGGGAGGGAGGAGGGCAGGCAGCGCTGGAGGATGGTATCCACAGGGGACGATAAACCGCAAGATGTGTCTTGCGTTCACCCAACAACAACGATGGTGGTCGACGCGACTGTTCAGTCGCTATTCGTAAGACGTATCGGACGGGGCAGAGAAGGCCGGCGGCGGCTCGCCAGAAGAGCCGCCGGTGGACGACAACGGGGTTGCCGGGCTTCACGGGCGCGTCGAACTTGCTCTTGTCTTCCTCGCTCTTGCCGTCGACCTGGCGGACGACCTTGAGCCGCCCGTCGGAGCCGTCCGGGGTGAGGTCGCCCGCGAGGGAGATGAGCTGGCGGGTCGTCATCCCCGGGAACCGACCGTAAGCGCCGGGGCTCTTGACCCCGGCGCTCGCGAACACCTTCGGGGCCTGCGGCACCTCGGGGCAGCCGGGCTGAGCCTGTCACGGGGGCTCCTCGGCGGCCGGGAAAGCCAGCTGGCGGCGCGGCAAGGTCCGTCCGTGAGCCCCCTCACGCCGGCGCCCCGTCGGACGTGCGACCATCGCACCGCCATGAGGGGTCCTCGCCTTCGCCGGATCGCGGCCCTCACGGTGCCGGTCCTGGTTGCGGCCGCCCGGCTCGGAGCTGAGTCTTGCCCCCCGCTCCCGCCGCCGGCGGGCCCGGTCGTCACCGTGGCCAGCGTGTCGGCGCTGGCAGCGGCCGTGAGCGGGGCGGCGCCGGGGCAGACCATCCTGGTCGTTCCCGGCCACTACGACCTCGACGGCGTCTTCCTGCGCATCACGGCCCCCGGCGTCACCCTCCGGGGCCAGGGAGGCGACCGCGAGGCGGTCGTGCTCGACGGCAACGACCTCACGACGGAGATCGTCCAGGTGGTCGCCTCGAACGTGACGGTCGCGGACCTCACCTTGCGCGAGGCCTACGACCACCCGATCCACGTCATGCCGTCCGGGGTGGCGGCGACGAACGGGACGCTCGTCTACAACGTGCACGTCGTCGATCCCGGGCAGCAGGCGATCAAGGTGAACCCCCTGATCCCCGGCGGTCCCTACGCCGACGCCGGCACCGTGGCCTGCTCGCACATCGAGATGACCGCGGCCGGCCGCGCGCGGGTCCGGGACGCCTGCTACACGGGCGGCATCGACGCCCACGGCGCCCGGGGCTGGACGGTGCGGGACAACCTGATCGAGGGCTTCTGGTGCGAGAGCGGGCTCTCGGAGCACGCGGTGCACTTCTGGAAGGAGTCGCGCGACACCACGGTCGAGCGGAACGTGCTCCGCGACAACGCGCGCGGCATCGGCTTCGGGCTGCTCGAGTCCGGCTCCGCCGCGCGGGCGTGGGCCGACGTGCCCTGCCCGGCCGCGGCCGGCGGCTACGTGGACCACTACGGCGGGGTCGCCCGCAACAACTTCGTCTCCGCCCACGCCGCGGGGCTCTTCGCCTCGGAGTACGGCTTCGACTGCGGGGTGTGCCTCTGGCAGGCCTGCGGTGCCCTGGCCCTCCACAACACCGTGTGGTCCGGCGATCCCGCCGCGTCCTTCTCCTCGGTGGAGTGGCGCTTCGCGCGAACGTCGGCCACCGTGACGAACAACCTCGTGAACGTGGCGCTCCGGCAGCGTGACGGAGCGGGGGCCGCCCTGGCCGGCAACGTGACGGGCGCGGCCGCCGCGTGGTTCGTGGGGGCGGCCTCCGGCGACCTCCATCTCGCCCCCTCGGCCTCCTCGGCGATCGACCAGGGCGTTCTCACCGGGGTGGTCGACGACGTGGACGGGGAGCCCCGGCCCCGCGGGGCCGCCCCCGACGTGGGCGCGGACGAGACCGGCCCCGTCGTTCCGCCCGTGCCGACGAGCTTCCACACCGTGACGCCGTGCCGCCGCGTCGACACCCGCTCGGCCCCTCTCGGCGGCCCCCAGCCGCTCGCGGCGGGCCGCCTGGCGCGCTTCACCCTGGCCGGCGCGCCCTGCGCCGTGCCCGCGACCGCTCGCGCGGTGTCGCTCAACGTCACGGTGACCGGGCAGACGAGCGCAGGGAACCTGCGCCTCTTCCCCGCGGGCGGCCCCGAGCCCCTCGCCTCGACCCTGAACTACGCCGCGGGCCTCACCCGCGCCAACAACGCGATCGTCGGGCTGGGCGGAGCGGGGGAGCTCTCGGTCCGGGTCGGCCAGGCCTCGGGCACCGTCCACGTCGTCGTCGACGTCAACGGCTACTTCGAATAGAGCGACGGCAACCCGCCGCCCCTCGGGTCGGGAACTGATAGCATTTGCCCACGCGGCGTCCGGTCCGCCCGCGAACCGCAGGAGGCTCCATGTCCGACTCGATCAACCGCCGGCAGTTCCTCGAGAAGTCCTCGCTGATCGCGGCCGCGGCCACGGCCGCGGGCGGCGCCCGCGAGGCGAGCGCCCAGCTGCAACAACTCCGCCGCGGTGAACCTGAAGCCGGTGCGGCTCGGGTTCGTCGGGGTCGGCATCCGCGGGACCCTGCTCATGGAGGCGGCGGCCGGCATCGCCGGGGTCGAGATCAAGGCGGCCGCCGACTGCTACAAGGGGCACCTCGCCCGCGCCCAGGAGCTCATCGACCCCGCCCCCGCGGTCACCGGCGACTACCGGGAGATCCTCGTCCCGCGCCGACGTCGACGCGGTGGTGATCGCGACCCCCGACCACTGGCACCTGAAGATGACCCAGGAGGCTCTCGCCGCGGGCAAGCACGTCTACGTCGAGAAGCCGATGACCCACTCCTGGGAGGAGGGCGAGGCCTTCATCTCGGCGGTGGAGAAGAGCGGCAAGGTGCTGCAGGTGGGCAGCCAGTACATGAGCATGGGCTGCGCGCTAAAGGCGGCCGACCTCATCCGGAGCGGGAGGCTCGGCCAGGTCACGCTCGTCGAGGGCAAGTTCCACCGCAACACCGCGACCGGCGCCTGGTACTACCCGATCCCCCCGGACGCGTCGCCGGCCACGGTCGACTTCAAGACCTTCCTCGGCTCGGCCCCCCCGCACGACTTCGACCTGCGCCGGTTCTTCCAGTGGCGGCTCTTCTGGGACTACTCGGGCGGCCTGCCCACCGACCTCTTCGTGCACCTCGTCACCGCCACCCACCAGCTCATGGGCGTGCAGGAGCCGGACAGCGTCTTCAGCTTCGGCGACATCTACCACTGGAAGAACTACCGCGAGGTGCCGGACCAGATGACCTCGATGGTGAGGTACCCGGAGGGCTTCGTGCTCCGCCTCTCCAGCACCGCCAGCAACGGCCACCCCGGTCCGCTCCTCACCGTCTACGGGAGCGAGGGGACGCTCGAGTACGCCGGCGGCTCGTTCAAGTACTACTACGAGCCGCGCACGGAGAGCTTCGCCTACTCGACCCACTCGTGGCCGAAGGCCACCACGGCCCGGTTCCAGGAGCTGATGAACCTGACCGACAACCTGACCCCGCTCGACGGGCCCGCGACGGCGGAGCCGGTCGAGTACAAGTCGAACGACGAGGACTCGACCCGCGCCCACGTCCGCAACTGGATCGACGCCATCCGCACCGGCGGCCAGCCGATCGAGGACGTGCGCTTCGGCCACCACGCCGCCCTCGTCGGCCACATGTGCAACCTGTCCTACAAGGCGGGCAAGCCGGTCCGCTGGAACAAGGCGACCCGCAAGGTCGAGGCCTGAACCCCCGATGGCCCGTGGAGCCCTGACCGCCGCCGAGCTCGCCGCCTACCCCCGGGACGGGTTCGTGCTCGCGCGCGGGCTCTTCGACACGCGCGAGACCTCACTGCTGCGGCGCGCCGCGAAGGAGGACAAGGCGCTCGACGACCACTCCTTCGGCCGGGCCGACGGCGAGGGCGGCGTCGTGCGCCTGTCTCTCTGGAACCACCCGGGCGACGGGATCTACGGGATGTTCGCGCGGTGCCGGTCGGTGGTGGAGACCTGCGAGCGCATCCTCGACGACGAGGTCTACCACTACCACTCGAAGATGATCATGAAGGAGGCCCGGGTCGGCGGGGCCTGGGCCTGGCACCAGGACTACGGCTACTGGTACCAGAACGGCGTCCTCGCCCCGGACCTCGTGAGCGTCTTCATCGCGGTGGACCCCGCCACCCGGGAGAACGGCTGCCTGCAGGTGCTCCGGGGCTCGCACCGGTGCGGCCGCGTGGACCACGTGCTGGCCGGCGACCAGGCGGGGGCCGAGCCCGAGCGCGTGGCCGAGATCGCGAAGCG
>CAVQSY010000001.1:0-9908 GCA_963716025.1 uncultured Chloroflexia bacterium | reverse complement strand
GCCACGGGCTGGCCGAGGGGAACCTCAGGTCCCACGCGACGCGGTGGAACCCGGGGGCGACGGGACCGGTCAGACGGCGCACGACATGGCCTTCCGCGTCGCGCACGGTCAATACGACGAGCGGGTCGGTTTCCGCGTTCTCCAGACGGATCTCGTCCCAGCCGGGGTACGGCGTGTCGCCGCCCTCCTCTTCGATCTCCTTCTCGCGCTCGCGCCGGACCTCCTTGCGCTTGAGGATCCCGTCCTTCAGGTAGTACGTGAACACCGCGCCGAACGGCGGGTTGGGCGCGGTGAAGAACGCTCCGCCCTGCGACGCCTTCTCGGAGCCGCCCAGCGGCCTGCGCTCGAGGTACCACGGGGCCTTGCGCACGGGGAAGAGCACGACTTCCTGTTCCAGGACCTGCGCGGAAATCCCGCGCAGCGGCGTGTAGTCGTCCAGGATGAAGAAGCCGCGGCCGAAGCTGGCGCCGACCAGGTCGTTTTCCCGCTGCTGGATCGCGAGGTCGCGGAACGGGATGTTCGGCACGCCGCCGGACAGCTTGACCCAGCGCTCGCCGTCGCTCGTGGTGAAGAACACGCCGAACTCGGTCCCGGCGAAGAGCAGGCCCGGATCGACGTGGTCCTGGACCACGCGCCAGACGACGTGCCGGTCCGGCAGGTCCCCGGCGATGCTCTTCCAGGTCCGGCCCCGGTCCACGCTCTTGAACAGGTACGGCGCGAAGTCGCCGAACTTGTGCCGGTCGAGCGCGGCATACACCGTATCCGGGTCGTGGAGGTCGGCCTTGATGTCGTTGACGTAGAAGAATGGCTCGACCCCCGGCATGCGGTCCAGGCGGCGCCAGTTCGCGCCGCCGTCCTCGGTGACCTGGATCAGCCCGTCGTCGGTGCCGGCGTAGAACAGCCCCTCGACCAGGGGAGACTCGGCCAGCGAGGTGATCGTGCCGTACCTGGACATGGCCAGGAAGTCCCACACCGCGTCGAAGCTCCAGACCCGGCCCATCATCGGCTGCGCGAGGCGGTCGAGCCCGCGGGTCAGATCGCCGCTGATCGGGCGCCAGCTGTCGCCGCGGTCGTCGCTGCGCCACACGCGCTGGCTGCCGTGGTACAGCCGCGTCGGATCGTGGGGGCTGATCAGGATCGGGGCGTCCCAGTTGTAGCGGTCCCACTCCTCTCCCCGTCCCGGTTGGGGCTGGATGTAGACGACCTCGCCGGTCTTGCGATCGACGCGGGTGAGGTTTCCCTGCTGCCACTGGGCGTAGATGATGTCCGGGTTGGTCGGATCGACCGCCGGCTGGTGGCCGTCGGCGAACAGCGGGACCCACCAGTCGCTGTTGCGGATGCCGTGCACGTTGTCCGTGCGCGACGGGCCGCCCTGCGTGTTGTTGTCCTGGGTGCCGCCGTACACGTTGTAGAACGGCTCATCGTAGTCCACGGCCACCTTGTAGAACTGCGTGACCGGCAGGTTGGCGTGGAATCTCCAGTTCTGCCCCAGGTCCCAGCTCTCGTACAGTCCGCCGTCGCAGCCCACGAGCAGCCACTCGGGGTCGGTCGGGTGGAAGGCTACGGCGTGGTTGTCCACGTGCTTGTGCTTTTCGCCCACGGGGCTGAACGTCTGGCCCCCGTCGTGGGTCACGTGGAGCTGCACGTCGGCCTGGTACACGCGGTCGAAGGCGTGAGGGCTGGCGAAGATCTCCTGGTAGTAGTGCGGGCCGGTGCCGCCGGAGTGGTAGTCGTTGCGCTTCTCCCACGTCTCGCCGCCGTCCTTCGAACGGTAGAAACCGCCCTTGCGGTGCGCCAGTTCGATGGTGGCGTAGACGACGTTGGTCTTCTGGGGCGAGACGGCGAGGCCGATCTTTCCCATGTCCTCCTCGGGCAGGCCGGCCTGCAGCTCGCGCCAGGTCTTGCCGCCATCGGTGGACTTGTGGATTCCGGACTCCGGGCCGCCGTTGATCAACGCCGCCACGTTGCGGAACCGCTGGTGGGTCGCTGCGTAGAGCACGTCCGGGGCGGACGGGTCCATCACGACCTCGTTCACCCCGGTGTACTCACCACCGCCGAGGATCCTTTCCCACGTCGCGCCCCCGTCGGTGGTCTTGTACAGGCCTCGCTCGCCGCCGGGCGACCACAGCGGGCCCTGCGCGGCGACGTAGACCACGTCGGAGTCTCGCGGGTCGATGACGATGGAGCCGATGTGCTCGGACTCCTTCAAGCCGACGTTTTCCCAGCTCTCGCCGCCGATCGCGGCTGCGATAGACGCCGTCACCGTAGCCCACGTGGCGGCCGCCCACGTTCTCGCCGGTGCCGACCCACACCACCGAGGGGTTGGTCGGATCGAGCGTCACGCAACCGATGGAGTACGAGCCCTGGTCGTCGAAGAGCGGCTTCCACGTCGTCCCCGCGTTGTCGGTCCGCCACAGCCCGCCGCTGCCCACGGCGACGTACCAGGTGCTCGGGTCGCCCGGATCGACCGCGATGTCGGCGATCCGGCCCGCCATCAGTGCCGGTCCGATCCCGCGCAGGGCCAGCCCCTCGAACGTCTTCTCGCTCATCGCGGTGGTGCTCTCGCGATCTTCCTTCTGCTTTCGCTCGGACTTCGCCCCCAGCGCGGTGAAGGACAGCAGGATGGCCAGCAAACCGACGACAACCGAACGCATGGCTTTCATGGCGACTCCCTTGCCGTTGCTGTGTTCGACCCGCGAGATCGGGCGCTCCAGCCGGCGCAGCCGGCTCCCGCTCGTCGACGACCTATCTTAGCGTCCCACACGCAGCCCTGGATCTCTTTTTGAAAGCTCCGATGCCGGTCGCAGGCACAAGAGTGCCTGACGAAGGGAACCTTCACCTTTCGGAATGCGTCGTTAATAATGAGGGCCGGCCCGACCGAGCCGCGGACCGGGGAGGTTCAACAATTGGCGCGACAACCGGCATCCGGGAAAGCGAAGCGAGGCAAAGGCTGCGGGATCGCCTTCCTGGTCTTCCTGGCCCTGGCCTTCGCGGCCGCGCTCCTGGTCGGCCATTTCGTCGGAGAGGCCAAGCGCACCGAACAGACCCTCAATGAGCGCTGCGGGGAAGCGACGGCCTTCGTGCCCGCCCCGGATGGCTCGATCGCTGCGGAACGGGTCGAGGCGTTCCTGCGCGTGCGGGAGCGGGTCCGCGAGCACTGCCCGGCCTTTCAGGAGAGATTCGGCATCCTGGAACGACTGGATCGACTGGAGCAAGACGAGAACGTGCCCAGGACCGTCGTGGCGCGGGAGAGCATCGGCGGCATCAAGGACATGCTGAGTCTGGGCCCGGCGTTTCTGCGCTTCATGGAGGCCCGCAACCAGGCACTGCTGGAGGAGGAGATGGGGTTGGGCGAGTACCTGTACATCTATGTCCTGGCCTACGCCGATCAGCTCCGTCAAGTGCACAACTCACCGTTCGCCGACATCGAACAGGCCCACGTGGGCGATCGGGCACGCAGGGAGTTGGCGCAGATCCTCCGCAATCAGCTGGACGCACTCGAGTCCAGCGAGATCCGATCGGCGTACCCGGAACTGGCCGGCGACCTCCGCGATCAGATCGAAAGCCTGAGCGCCGGGCGACAGGAGTTCCCCTGGGCGAATGGGCTGCCCCCGGCCGTCGCGGCCTCGCTCGAGCCCTACGCGGAGCCACTGGCCGAATCCCACTGCGAGGGAATCGCCAAGATGGAATTGATGCAGAAGAACAAGGGACTGGACGTCAAGAACTGATCTCCGGCGGGAAGCCGCGGCTCTCTGCCTCCGATTCCTTGGTTGCCCGTGTCCGATTTAGGTCGCCGATACGCGTCGCAGTTCCCCCGCACGCGGTTTCGCGGTACTCTCCCCTGCGAATGGCCAGAGGGGGGGCCACGGATCACCGTACCCCTGTCTTCGACGCCGAACCCCGCGGCGGGATGTGGGGGATCTGCATGAACCGGAACGTCGCTCGGACCTTGTTGTTGCTCGTCACGCTCTGCCTCGTTGCAGTTCCAGCCGGGGCCAACGGTCAATGGACCCCCATCGGGCCGGCCCCGATCAACGGGCCTTTCAAGGGTGGAGTGTCCGGCCGCGCCTCGGCGATCGCGGTCAACCCCCACGATTTCCAGCAGGTCTGGCTCGGCACGGCCGCGGGGGGGGTCTGGTACTCGCCGAACGGCGGCCAGGGCTGGCAGCCGCTATCCGACAACGAGGAGTCGCTCGCGGTGGGCGCCCTGGCGGTCGCCGACTGCGACAGCTCGGGCTGCGCGACGCTCTACGTCGGCACGGGCGAGAATGCCATCCGCCGCGACACCTACTACGGTGCCGGGCTGCTCGTCGGCACGCGCGTGGGTCTGGACCCGCTGACGTACAGCTGGGCTTTGCGAGACGGGTCTTCATCGGGGTACGACTTCCACGGCGGATCGATCGTCGACATCGTGCTGCTGCCGGGGACCTCGGGAGCGACGACCACGCTGTGGATCGCCCTCTCCAGCGGCAGCACCGTCTCGACGACGGAAGCAACGGTCACCGCCCCCGAACCGGTGGGCGGATACGGGATCTACAAGTCAACCGACCAGGGCGCGACCTGGAGCAAGCTGACCGTGCTCCAGGCGGGCGATGCCCTCCCCACGAGTCTAAAGATGGATCCGCAGGATTCGAGCACCCTCTACGCCGGCTTCCTGGGTCGTGGGGTCTTCAAGACGGTCAATGGCGGAGCGGGCTGGTGCCCCCTGAACGAAGGGCTCGACGGAGGATTGCTCTGCCCAGATGCCGACGGACTTCCCGACCCGTTCCAGGAGCCGTTCGACCACGTCGAGATCGCGACGACGATCAACACTTACGTGCCCGGCAGCGATACCTATCTCTACGCGACCTTCGGCTTCTGTGCCGATTGGAAGTTCCAGAACTGCGAGCCGGCGATCTACAAGAGTACCGACGCGGGTCTTGGCTGGACCCTCCAACAGCCGGGCAATCCCGCTAATCTGTCTGGTACGCCAGCGCCCTGTGGCCGTGCCTACAGCCGCTACACGCATGCCCTGGAGGTTCATCCACAAGACCACAGCACTCTCTACTTCGGCGGCGTGACGATGTGCAGTTCCTCGACCTCCGGCCACATCTGGGACGGGGCGGTCGACGGCAACGCGACTCCCGGCAGCGCCCCCTGGGATTCTCACCACCGCATCCACTTCGACCACCACGACATCGTGTTCGACGTCAACAATCCCACGCATCGTTACAGCACGTCGGACGGAGGCTTCGCCGAGCAGCTCAGCTACGGCACCTGGTTCCCGCGCAACGACGGCCTGCAGATCACCGGTTTCCAGTCCATCGCCACCTCGCCGCTGACGCTCAAGATCCTCGCGGCGAGCCAGGACAACGGTGGGCAACTGTGGACCGGCGGTCCGGTCTGGGAATACGTGGACTGCTGCGCCGACGGCGGAGACACGGAGATGGATCTCGACAATGTCGCCATCCTGTACGCGGGTAACAACGATGGGGCTCTGATGCGCTCAACCACCGAAGGAGTCTCCTGGCAATTCAGGGCCCCACAGGGGGAGTGGTACAAGGCGTTCTACGCGCCCTTCGTCCAGGACCCCTCCCCACTCCACTCGCTCTACTACGGCAGCAACCGCCTCTGGCGCTCCGACGACGACGCGCAGAGCTGGACCGACGTCAGCCCGGTGCTGAGCATGTCGGAGCATCCCGAGATCTGGCGCGAGAGGGACGTGATCACCTCGATCGCGGTCGCCCCGAGCGATCCGAACCGCATCTACGTCGGTTACTACAGCGGCGAACTGTGGACCACCAGCGCGCCAAGCGCCGATTGCGACGACCCCGAACCGCCGGACCCCCCACTCGAGCCGTGCGAGAACCCGGCCGACTGGGATCTCGTCAGCCAGACGCTGCCGGACGCTCCCGTGACCGGCATCGCCGTGTCGCCTGTCAACCCGCTGCAGGCCTGGGTCAGCTTCTCGGGCTTCGGGAGCTTCCCCAGGGTCTGGGAGACACCGAACGCGGGAGAAGGCTGGAGCGCGGCCGACACCGGGCTGCCCGCCGGCGTCCCGGCCAACGTGATCAAGATCGGCCACGAGCCGACCGACACGCTGCTCGTCGGCCTGGACAGCAACCATACGGGCAGCACCCTGTGGCGCATGCCGGGAGGCACGACGACCTGGATCACCGACAGCGCGGGGCTGCCCAACGCGCCCGTCATCGACATCGCCGTCGACTCCGGGCGCTCACGCACGGTGGTAGCGACCCACGGACGAGGCGCCTTCGTGCGCGGCCTGATGATGGTGATACCCGGTGAGTGTTGGTGGGAGGAGATGCACCCGCTGGACCTCCCCTTCTGGGGCTTGGAGTTCACTCCAGGAGCCGACTGCTCGATTCAGGTGCTGCAGGAGGACGGCACCCCCTGTGTGGACAGTGCGGTCGACGCGCTCGGAGGCACGCTGCGCACCGATGCGGACGGGAGGGTGGTCAGCTCGGTCGACGAGATCTTCGAGGATCTGCCGCTCGTCTGGGCCTGCATCGATGGGCAGTGCGCCGGCGGCGTGCCGATCGACAGCTGCGAGTCGGTCGACGCGGTCCAGGTCACTTGCGGCCGCGAGACGGCCACCGAGCCGCTGCAAGGCGTACAGATGGTCACCGCCCCGGCCTCGGCCCTGCTGCGTACCGCCGAGCCCATGATGGACACGAGCGAAGGCGCCTCGGCCGGGGCGCAGTTCGATCTCGTGGCCGAGCTGCAGTCCGGCGACGGCTCGACCCGCTCGCTCTGCACGGTCCACGTTCCGGTCGCCATCGGCGACGAGCCGTCGCGGATCGTGACCCGAGCCGCCGAGCTCCTCGGGGAGAGCGCGACCTGCACGGCCGCCGGCCTGGCGGCCGGCCTGGTCGGCAGCGAGCCGGGCAGCGGGGAAGATGCGTGGGGCGCGGGGCCATGGCTGGAGCTCCAGGCCCCCGCCGAGACCGGCACCCAGCTGCTGCCCGCCGTCCACGCGGCGCCGGGCGAGGCGACCGGGCGCTGCTTCGAGCTGCGCTCACTCGGCCTTCCGCTGCGCGGCCAGCTTCACCGGATCTCGCTGCAGCTCGAGACGGGACCCTCGGGCGCCGAGGGGGGCGACGTCACCGTCGTCGAGACGTCGGGCCTCGGCACCTGCGCGATCACGCTGCCCACGGCGGCCGGGCAGGCGGCCGACGACATCGCCGGCGCCGTCGCCGCCGCGTTCCAGGCTCCGGGGATCCCCGGCCCTCACCCGCACTGCCCCTCGCGCCGCAACCCCCGTGACGTCACGGCAGTCGATACGACGGTGCGCACGGCCTTCGCTTCGACATTCGAGGTCTGCGTGGAGCGATCCCGGGATCGGCTTCTTCCTCAAGTCCGGGGACCTGGGCAACTCCCATCCGTTCGCGGGCTGCATCGACGCGGAGAGCGAGTGCACGGGACCGGACGGCGCCGACGTGCTGCTCGACGGCATCGGTTCGCGCGACCCCGATTCGTCCCCCGGCACCAACGACGACATCGTCGAGTATCGCTGGTACCGCGACTACGGGACGGCAACGGAGGAGTTCCTCGGCTTCGGAGCGCAACTCGACGCGCCCCTGCCGCTCGGAACCCACGACGTGACGTTGGTCGTGCGGGACGCCGCCGGCCTCGAGGACGCGCGGGCCTGCACGGCAAGCGTCGTGGACACGACGCCTCCCAGCCTGGCGGCGGCGGCCGCCCCGCTCGAGTTGTGGCCCCCAAACCACCGCATGGTCGACGTCACGACCGACGTCGTGGCGTCGGACCTGTGCGGCGCCGTGACGGTCGAGCTGGTCTCCCTGATTCCCGACGAACCGGACGACGCGCCCGGGGACGGCGACGGAGCGACGACGGGAGACGTCGCCGGTGTCGATCCGGGCACCGACGACCGTGCGTTCAGCCTCCGGGCCGAGCGCGACCGCGAGGGTAGCGGGCGGGTCTACACGGCGTCGCTACCGCGGGGCCGACGGTTCGCTGAACGAAGCGCTGACGGACGCCGTCGTCGCGGTGCCGCTCGATCGCGACGGCGTGGTCGAGCCGATCCTGCTCGAGACTCCTGCCCTCAGAGGACGGAACGCTGTTGAGCTGGACTCCCGCGCCGGGCGCGACCAGCTATCACGTGATCTCGGGAGAGCTTCCGGCCGTCGAGGACCTGGAGAACGAGTACGCCCTGGGCCCGGTGGTCTGCATCGAAGCCTCCTCCGCCGACACGACCACGCTGGGAGACGAAGACACGCGTGTCCCGACATCAGGCCAGGCCTTCTTCTATCTCGTGGAGTACGAGGAGGGTTCGGGAGCGAGAAGCGGCTTCGGCACCGAGAGCGCGGCCAAGCCGCGGGCGCCAGGGGCCGGAGCCTGTCCCTAGAAGTTCCGGGCGAGGATGCCCAGGATCAGTGCGGCCACCGCGTCCCCCCGACCGGCCTGAAGCCAGCGAGTCGGTTCGGTGGATCGGTCAGTGACCGGCAACTCACCGCGCACTGCGCGGGGCCGCTGCGCCGGGCGTCCCGCCCGGTTCGGAGAGCGCTTCGCGGCAGGCTTTCGCCCGACCCTTCGCATCGGCGAGCCTCTTCTCTTCCCGCTCCACTTCGAGTTCAGCGAGGATCACCTGGGGCTTCGTGGCCACGTTTCCCTCGCGCAGGTCGAGCACGCTCTTCAGTAGCTCCCGGTTGAACTCCAGGTTGGTGGCGGCGACCTCGATCGACTTGGCCAGCGAGTCGCAGTCCGCCTTGCGGTAGCGCAGATAGGCTTCCCGGATCGTCCGGGCCCGTTCTTGCTCACCGTCTTTCGAGACACCGGGACCGCAGATGAGGCGCAACTGTTCGACCAGAACGGACTGGCGTTCCAGGAGCAATCCCGCTTCCTCGAGGGCGAGTCTCGCCGCGTCGCGGTCGTACCTGGCCTCGATGTAGGTCATGCGCTCGATCGCGTCCGCCTGCCACAGACCCTCGATCATCTCCATGATCCGTTCATAGGCAGCGAAATTGGAGCGGGCGAGGCTCACGGAGAGTTCCGCGGTCTCGAGTTCCGATTGCTCCTCGTGGATCAGGAGATCGCACACGTCGGGCGGCAACTCGTTTCGTCGCAGCGAAGCTGATGCCACCGGCGAGACCGAGGGCAGCGACCGAGACCAACGACCACAGTCCGGGGAGTCGAGCCATGGCGGATCCTCCTCTCCCATGGTTTTCAATCCAATTGACGGGATCTTCGCACAGAACGACCCGGGGAAGCCGTAATGCCCCTCGAAGCAAGGGTTCTCCTGATGGCCCGGGGTCCTCCCCGGCCCGCGAGCGTGTCCGGATTCGGTGTCGCGGCGAATTCCGCTCCACAACAGCCGAGATGGTCCGTCCGTGTCCCCGTGGCCGGCTTCCACAAGCCTCAGTCCCGCGGTTGCCCGAGCCGATCGGGATGGGCGATCCATTGGGCAATGGTTTTCACCAGTTCGGTGGAGATCCCATGTCCGCCCGCGTACGGAACCACAGTGCTTCGGATCCCGGCTGCCTTCAGGGTTTCGTGAGCCGTCTTGGCGGAATCGAACTCGATTGCTTCGTCCTCCGGAGAATGGCAGATCAGAACCTGCAGTTTTCCGGCAGCGCCGGAAAGGACCTCGGCCGGAGCGTCCCCGTCTCGAAGCCGCGCACCGACCACGATCAAACCCCGGATGATCTCGGGATTCTCGAGCGCCAGCCCGTACGCCAACACGCCGCCTTCGGAATGCCCCATCACATAGACCTGGTTCGGATCGACCGGATACCGGGCCTTCAGTTCGTGGATGGCGGTCAGCACGTACGAGTCGCTCACCCGCTGCTCACGGCTCTCGATCTCTTCCCGGCGCCGCGCTCGATCTTCGGCTGTCCCGCCCCGCGCCAGCACCTCCCGGTAGAACGCCGGCTCCGGGTACCACGAGTAGC